>CAJTDL010000008.1 GCA_910575035.1 Lachnospiraceae bacterium | reverse complement strand
TGATATCAGTATTGGAACTGCCGCTTTTGATCTGGCTCAACAACTCCTGCGTAGTCCTAGTAGGCCCTTTCCTGCGATAATAAATCAGCATAATCGCCAACACTACAAACAAGATGGGGATGCCTACAGCTGGGACAACGATATATGTCGGAATCCGGATTGCCTCGTTCGGCGTAGCCACTGCATCCAAGCCCTCAATACGGTGCGCCCGTACTAACATACGGTGAGTATTGATACCATATGGGGTACAAGTGACAAGCGTTGTATAATCTTCATTCTCTACAATAGCCAGTTCGTCGGTTTCTTCTGGTAATACAATACGGATTTGGTCAATCTGGTAGGTATTGGTCTGGTCTAATACGGTTACGGTGAAGGTATCGCCTTCGCTTAATTTATCCAAATCCGAAAACAGCTTTGCACTCGGAAGACCCCTATGACCGGAAAGTACTGCATGTGTCCGTTCCCCGCCGACTGGCATGGAAGAACCTGCAACATGGCCGACTGCAATCTGTAAGACACTTTCCTCCGTCCCATGATAAACTGGAAGGTTCACCCCAATAGAGGCAATTTGGATATATCCCATTATCCCAGTTCCGGTAATGTCTAGAATCTTTTCATATTCTGCATACCGTTCCCCTTCCAAGTTGAAGTTCGCACCATTCGGAAGCGTTTCATTATATGCAACTGCTTCTTCTAACATTTTAGCCCGTTCTTCCTCAATGACTGGGATGGTATATAAACATGGGGCAATGGGGGCATTGCCAATAGGGCATTATGGCCTTATGAATCTTGAGAACATAAATGTCCAGGAAGAAATAAGCGATAATTATGATTCAATGCTTCATGTTTATCCAAGTAAAAATATGGATTATTCCATATTAAGTGAGGATGAAAAGGCAATTCTGGAAAAAGTAATTGCTAAATTTAAAAATTTTAAAGCAAAAGACATCGTGGATTATATGCATGAAGAGAAGGCATATAAAGAAACTGCTGCAGGGGAAATCATACCATTTAGTTTGGCGAAGGAAATAAGGGCGTTTTAATGCAATAAATGTAATTTCTATTGGGGGAGCAAAAATGCCCGGAGCGGCAGCCCCAGGCGTTTGGCTGCTGGTTTTGGCAATGGGAAAAGTCCCTGTCCGTCACACCAGCAGCCGGTAAAAGCCCTTGTCCGTTACACCAGCAGCCCCAGCTCGTTGATCTGCCGCTCCTGTTCCTCGCAGCTGACCAGTGTGTAAATGCGCGTGGTGTTGATGCTGGAATGGCCCAGCAGGTCGGCCAGGTGGCAGATATCTTTCTCTACGTTGTAATAGGTGAGGGCAAACAGGTGCCGCAGGTTGTGGGGGAAGACTTTGCTGCGGTCTACGTTGGCCTCATCGCAGAGGGACTGCATTTGGTGCAGGATATTGCTGCGGTCTAAGGGCTTTCCATTGCGGGTGACGAAGACGCTGCCGGAAATAATGCCGTGTTGGTTTGTGTATTGCTTTAATTCCTTGCAGAGGCCTGTGGGCAGGATTACCACCCGGGTTTTGCCCTTTAGGGAAACCTCGGCGCGGCAGGTGTACAGCGAATCTACAGTAATGAAGGGAAGCTCGCTGATGCGGATGCCGGTGGTGCAGATAGTCTGCATAATCAGGCAGAGGCGCACCATGCCTTTGCGTTTGGCAGTTTCTACAAGGCGGATGTATTCTTCCTTGGACAGCTCCCGGTTCCTCTCGCGGAAGGCAGAACGCTGTACCTTAAAGGATTTGACGGTGCATTCCTGGCAGCCGATGATGCATAGGAAGCGGTTTAAGGCGGACAGCATGGTGTTGGTGCTGGAAATGGCATAGGTTTCAGCCAGTTTTTGTTTGTATTCCACAGTGATATTTTTGGTAATGGGGTTCCCTTCCCCCACAAAATCCAAGAATTTCTCTGCCTCATGCAAATATTTGTAAATCGTGGCTTTGCTTTTTTCATTTTCTTTCATTTCACATTCAAACTGTGTAAGCATCTTTTGGCGGTCAATCTTTTGTTCCATGTTTGGTTCCTCCTGAATATTAAGTCTATTGGGTCTGTGTTTGCTGGAGTGGTATGTAAGCCTGCTGCGCTGTTTGTGCTGGTATGGGGGATGCTTCCCCAGTTTAGTTACTGTTTTATGAGGTAATCTTACATGGATACTGGAGGAGTGTAAAATAAAAGTCGGTGCATATGGGGAAATATGCCAAGGAACATGGAAATTTATGGGATGCAGTGTAAATTTGCTGATTGTAAAATGCAGGACAGGCAGTGTTCGCAGCAGTACTGGGGAATGTGGGAGCCAGGGGACAGAAAATGCCCGGAGTTATAAAGGTGGCGCAGGATAACCTTCAGCCAGTTGGCTGTGGCGTCCATCAGCCTGTGAAGCAGCGCGGCAGCAGGGGCTGATATGGGTGGGGCGGCAGTTTTGGCATATGGCGGCAGGGGGCGGCGCGCAAGGCTTTGGGACCCGTCCATGACGCCCAGTAGCCTGGCATACAGCCAATGGTGCCAGTGGCGCATGGTGGATTCACAGGGGTGGTCTTCATAAGCGTGGGTTTCGGAGGTGATCAGCCCCTCCAGGACGCCTGCAATCACGTCTGTTTCAAAATGCTTAAAGGGCGCAAGGATATCCGGAAGCTCCCGGTGAAGGGTATGGCAGGCCGGGTTGGAGCAGCGCAGACGCCGGATATGGAGCCAGCGCACTTCGCCCTTTTTGCTTTTGAGGATTCTGGGCACGTGGTCGCGCAGCTTTAAAGGATGATGGCAGATTGGGCAAAGGGCGGATTCCTTGCTCTCTATGGAAAAGCTGTTTTTTCCATTGTGGAAAATATTGTAGTTGGATATGATGACCATAATTGATAACCTGGCTTTAGGGTAAGGAGAGTGATCAGGGGTAAAAATGGTAGCAGCTTATTGTCAGTATAATCATCTTTTCCTGAACAATCAAGGAAATTTGATTTTTGGTATTTTCAATTTCCTTTTTTTGGTTTATGATAGTATGAAGGATAAGCTTTTGTATTTAAAAATTGCGGAGGAGCCCCCTATGAATGTTAAGAAAAAGTCAATACAAGGAACAATCTGTGCTTTCGTCCTGTTTATAGCTATTTTGCTGATATTTTTCTGGTATTCGGAAGCGAACAGCAGGCGGATTGAAAGGCAGAACCAAAATTATGCAATGGATTCGGCGCGGCAGAAGGCGTCCCATATGGAATCGGAGTTTGGCAATGCATTGAACCGTATCAGCACATATTCCTATTTTCTGGGAAAAAGCCTGTCAGAACCAGTGGTGACAGAGCAGATGCTGAAGGATATGGAGGCAAATTCTTTATTTGATTCTTTCCGTTATACGGATAAGGATGGCATGAATATGACTTCTGATGGCAGGAGGACGGATGCCGCAGGCCGGGATTATTATATTGAAGGCATGCAGGGCAAAACAGGCATTTCTCTGGTATACAATTCCAATGTTACTGGGGAGACGATGGTCGGGTTTTATACGCCCCTTTATTTTGAAGGGGAGGTTATCGGTGTGCTCCGGGGGCTGTATTCTGCAAAGAAGCATCTGCAGGATATGCTGTCGGTCAGCTACTTTGGGGAGGAAGCAGGGGTGTTCCTCTGTACGTCGGAGGGAGAGGTGATGGCCAGTTCAGGCACAGTAACCTATAAGGGCAGTTTGCTGCAGGAATTGTTAGAATCAGGCGCAATTGACCAAAAATCCTGTGAACAGGCGCAGGAGATTTTTGAAAAGGGCGGTGACGGCTCTTTTGTATGTGATGAAAAGAGCAAAATGGACAATATCTGCATTATGCATATGGCAGGAAATGAATATGTCCTTGTGCAGGTATTCCCAAAGAGCATTACCCAGACGATGGTTGGGAATGCCAACCGTGTCGGCATTATCCTGCAAGTAATGCTGTTGGGGCTGTTTTTTGTATATGCTGTGTTTTGGATGATCCGTTCCAGGCGGGAGAGAAAGAGGCTGGAGCAGGAAAACCGGGAAATGGGCTATGTGATTAGCAGTGTCAATACGCTGTTTGCCCGGTTTGTGATGGTGGATCTGGAAAAGGAGACTTATCAATATTTGGTGGATACGAAGCCAGAGCAGGAGGGATTTCCCCTGCGGGGCGCATATGAGGATTTTTCCGCTTACCTTTGCTCCTACCTGGCAGAGGAAGAGGATAAGAAAAAATTTGCCCAGATTTTTAAGCCAGAGTTTTTGGTTAAAGAGCTGGGAGAAGATGTGACTGATGCCCGCTATGAATACCATGTGCAGAGAAATGGCGTTTCAGAGTGGGAGCATCTGAATATCGTATGTTTGGAACGCAGGAATGGCAGAGCCAGCAAGGTAGTGGTGATACGCCAGAACATTACAGAGATCAAGGAAAAGGAACTGCAGATACAGGCCAGGATCTCACTGGCAAACCGAAAGGAGCGCCAGTACCGTATGGCCATTACCAAGGATTCTATCTGTACCTATGACTTTAATCTGACCAAGGACTGGATTGAGCAGGATATTGTGAACCTGGCAGATGAGAATCGTGGCTCCCTTTTGGAAATGGTGGGGATACATGCGCCATGTAAGGCTTCTGAGTGCTTTGAACGTTGGAAAGAGGAGATTGTGGCGGAGGAGTCCATTGAGGATTACAGTAAGGTTGTAAATGTGGACTATCTGAAAAAGAGCTTTGAAGAAGGCAGGGCGGAGGTGATCATTGAATATTGGAGGCAGTACGGGGAGAAGAAACTCTGTGTCCGGCAGTCCTTTATCATGACACAGGAGGATGATACGGAAGATATTATAGTTATGGTAGTGACGAAGGACATTACAGAGCAGGTAAGGAAGCAGATAGAGCAGACCCAGGCGCTGCAGGAGGCTCTGATGCAGGCGCAGCATGCCAATAGAGCCAAGAGCACGTTCCTTTCCAATATGTCCCATGATATCCGGACACCTATGAATGCAGTGATTGGCTTTGCCACAATTGCGGTGAACCATATTGATAATCGGGCGCAGGTGAAGGATTGCCTCCATAAGGTGCTTTCTTCCAGCAACCATTTGCTGAGCCTGATCAATGATATATTGGATATGAGCCGGATTGAAAGCGGGAAGGTGCAGATCAAGGAGCAGCCCTGCAACATCTCGGATGTGATGCATGATTTAGTGAATATTATCCAGCCCCAGGTGAAGGCGAAGCAGATTGAATTGTTTATTGATACCTATAATATTTCCAATGAGGAAGTGTTTGCAGATTCCCTGAAGCTGAACCAGGTATTTTTGAACCTGCTGAGCAATGCGGTGAAATATACGCCCGCTAAAGGTACCATTTATTTCAAGATTATGCAAAAAGCTTCCTTCTGCCGTGGGTACAGCGATTATTGCTTTGTGGTGAAGGACGATGGCATTGGGATGTCGCCGGAGTTTGTGGAGCATATCTTTGAACCCTTTGAGCGGGAGGCAAGCACTACCAGAACAGGGATCCAGGGCACCGGGCTTGGGATGGCGATTACAAAGAATATTGTGGATATGATGGGGGGCGAGATCAGCGTTAAGAGCGAGAAGGATAAGGGGAGTGAATTTACGGTGGAATTGCGGCTGAAGCTGCAGGACAGTGCGGAGAACACCAAGCAGAACGAGGAACTGAAAGGGAAGCGGGTGCTGGTAGTGGATGATGACCTGGATACCTGCAATGGCGTCAGCAGGATGCTGGAGCAGCTGGGTATGCGTGCAGAGTGGACCACTTCTGGCAGGGAGGCTGCTTATCGGGCGAAAATGGCCATAGAACAGGGGGATCCGTATTATACTTATATGGTTGACTGGCAGATGCCAGAAACCAGCGGGGTGGAGACGACCATCAAGATCCGAGGGCTGGCAGGGGATGAAGTGCCCATTATTATCCTGACGGCATACGATTGGTCGGATATTGAGGATGAAGCCAGAGTGGCAGGGGTCAGCGCTTTTTGCGCAAAGCCGTTGTTTATGTCTGACCTTCGGACGGCTATACTGGCGGTGAACCATTTGATTGAGAGGGAAGAGCAAGTGGCAGCCTGGACACAGGCAGATTTCCGGGGGAAACGGGTGCTGTTAGTGGATGATATTGAGATGAACCGGGAAATCGCTGAAGAAATCCTCAAGGAAACAGGGTTTATGGTGGAATCTGCGCCAGATGGAACGGATGCAGTGGATATGGTGAAGATGTCAGAGGAATATTATTATGACGCAATCCTGATGGATGTGCAGATGCCGATTATGGACGGGTATGAGGCCACCAGGACAATACGGGCTCTGCATAGGGAGGATGTAAGGGATATGCCGATTATTGCCATGACGGCAAATGCCATGGATGAGGATAAGGAGGAAGCTCTCATGAACGGGATGAATGACCATATCGCAAAGCCTATTGACATGGATGTGTTTATGGAAATATTGGCGAAGTTTTTAAAATAAAATAGCCCTTGCAATTTTACAGAGGCGGTTTGGAATATTCCCTTCACTTGCTTGTAGGGAGGATTGGCGCATAGATGTGATCTCATCCATGGTAAAGCGCCGGTCGGATTGCGTGTCTGCGTGTGGCTTTTTCCAAAGCTCGGATAGCATAGGGAGTGGCGCTTACAATCCCCCATGCAGAGTGGTTGGAAAAGCCCCATTTGAAAAACAGGATATTCGTGGCAATCCCATAGCCAATCAATGCTTTTTATGTGTTGCATAGTAAATGGTTACATTGTCATTCTCAAGCCGTTGGCGAAGCCTGTTTGTGGAAAGGCGGATGTATTGGTTGGGGTGTTTCCCCTGTGCGCTCCAGATGCCGTAATGGTTTGAATAAAGTTCAGAATACTGCAATAAAGAATCCCTGTCTGCAGAGGCAGCATCCAGGTAAAAAAACATATTCAATATTTTCCATCATAAAATCTCCTGCCTGTATTTGGGGCGTAAATTTTTGCTGTGTCTGGTATCTGTTATATTTTCTTCAGTACTTTGACTAAGGGGCGCAATGACCGATAATAGGACTGGGCAGTCCGGGCACCGAATTTCCTGTCAAAGCTTACCTTGATGGCGGACAGGTCTTTGAAGCCATGGGAGTGAATGATCTTGTAGGCGTCTTCTGCATGGGATTTTTCGAAGCCATAGAAGTTAAAAACAGTCTGCACCAAGCGGATGCTTCTGGTGCGGGCATCGCCTACGCAATGCTGGGAAAGGGACTTGCGCCATTGGGCATCCTGGCGGAATTTGCGGTACCATTCCCTGCCGCGTTCTTGTCCAAAGATAACGGTCAGGATGTTGTACCAGCCGTTCAGGTCAGAGGTCGGGAGGGAGCGGGCGATTTCGATAATTTGATCTTCCTCTGTTCCTTTACAGTTAGGGGAAGCTGCCTTTCCAGAAGGGGCAGCCTTATCGGATGATGCAGCTTTTTTGGACGGTGCAGAAGGCGTATTGGAGTTGGAGGCAGAAGATTTTTTCTTCTTGTCCTTTTTCTTTTTGCTTTTCTTCTTCTTGGTCTCGAATCCTTTTTGGGTAATTTCAATATTGCGGCTTTTCCAGAAATCTATAGTGGTCTGATAGTCTTTGTCATTGGAAAAGATACAGAAAGCAGCCTTTGGATGTTGGGCGATCAGGTAGGATAATACGCCAATGAGCTGGTAATCCAATGCATTGCTTCCAGTGGCACATTCCAGCCATTGTATTTTGGGGTTGTGCGCCTGTTTCATAAAGAACTTTTCCATGTGCTTGGAATGGTTTTCTGTGTAAAAGGTGATTACCTTTTCTTTTTTCTTCAATTTTTCAGGCAGTTCCAGCCATCTGTCGCCTACGTTTTCTGTATCAATCAAATAGTATCTACGTTTTGATTTTCCCATAGTTACTCCTTTTTTGTCCCTTTTGAGAAAAGGGGGTATGGTATCGGGCGTTCAATTTGGTATTTTTTACAGTTCTCATAAAAGTATACCATAAAAAAAGAAGAAAGCAAGGGGGGAGGCCTAATCTTATGAAATGTTGAGGGGGCGTTACTGTTCATGGCCAATGTCAGTGACTTCAGGGATGCTATAGGAAGGGGGAAAGAGGCCGGGGCATAAGGGGCTGCCCTTGTGCCCCGGCCTCTTTCTGACGGCTCCCTAGCCATAACCGGCTCCCAAACCGTGAATAGTAACGGGTGCAGAGTGGATGAGCCAAGAAAAAGAGCCGCAATAGGATTTTGCGGCTCTTCCTGGTAAAATGGTTATTGCTTATAGCAAAAATTATTTACTGATGGTTATGCTCTTAACCTTGCTCCAGGCGGAGTAGGAGGTTATACTGCCAGATTTCTTATAGCAGCGGATGCGCACATAGTATTTCTTGCTTTTTTTCAGACCTGAGGAAATGGTCTTGGAGCTCTTGTTTCCGCCAGAAACCTTGACAGCCTTGCTGCTCTTGAATTTGCTGTTGGCGGAGTACTGGATCTGGTATCCGCTGGCTTTGGTGTTCTTGGACCATTTCAGGGCTATTTTCCGGCCTTTGTTGTTTTTAATGGCAGTGAGGTTCTTGGCCGTCAGACGGAAAATGGTCTTGGTGGAAGAGTAGCTGCCTTTTACGCTGCCTTTGTAAGCGCAGATCCTGTATTGGTATTTTGTGCCGTTTTTGTTGGCTTTTGTGTCAGTCCAGGAAAGGGTGGAGGCTTTGGTGACCGTCTTTGCGGTCTGCCATTTGCCAGTTCCTGCTTTGCGCTGGATATAATAGCCGGATGCGCCAGATACCTTTTTCCAAGTTACTTTGATACCTTTGCTCTCGTTAGACGGAGTGCTGATGGAGACTTTTCCGAGCTTTGTTACTGCAGGCTTTTTGTATTTGCAGAGGGAGCAGGTATCACCTGTAAAGGTGTGGTTTTCCTTGCGGGTATCGTCGCCGTTTACGCAGGTGGCAGTATGGGTTTTGCCATCTTTGTTGTCTGTATAGGTGTAGCTGTGTTTGTGGATTACAGGCTCTTTTGCATTGCAGAAGGAGCAGGCGCCATTTACATATGTGTGGCCTTCCTCTGCAGTGTAGCCGCAGACCTTGCAGGCAGCAGTGTGCTTGCCATTGCCATTATCCTTATAGGTAAGCTCATGGACATGTTCTTTGCCAGAGGTATTGATTACGGCAAGGAAGCTGATGACAGGAGCCTGTGATCCAGTGCAGGTAATGGTGTAGGCCAAAGTCTGTGACGTTGGCACGGTAAAGTCAAAGGTGTTGATGATGTCACCGCTGCTTCCGCTTAGGTTCAGGGTGCCGGCATCGATGTTTTTGCCGTCGATGGCCAGGGTTGCCTTCATGGGGCGGTTCATATTCCACCATTCGCGGTGGCCGGAAATTAACTTGTATTCCCCGGCAGGCAGCGTAAAGGCATAGGAAAGGGTTTCGCCCACTTGGTTATTGGCGCCATAGAGCCCGGTGGCCATCATGTCGGCTGTGCCGTCGTGGCCTTTGGTTCCAGCGTCTTTGTCTACTAAGCCCCAGGTATTGCTGTCAGACTTCAGCTGGTCGGAAGCCTGGTTCAAAAGCTTGTCGCCCAATGCTGCTTTTACTGCTGCAAAAGGCTCTGTTGTGGCATTGGCAGCTGGATTGCCTTCCACACTGTCAATAAAGTAAACGGTGCCGCCAGGGATTACCATTTTTACGGGGACAGAAACGGTCAGGGGCAGCCCCATCATATTTACGCCGTCCTGAACGGTTCCTATTACAGACGCCTGCTGGAATTCCTTTCCTGCAAACCGCTGGTCGGATAAATCCCATGTGATATTTTTCTTGAGTGTCTGGCCTGCGGCTGTCAATACATCTACCTGTGCAGGCAGCTTCAGGTCTTGGGCAGAAGCGCCGGTCAGCAGTGTGTCGATAGACGGCAGTTCTGTCTTTACAGATATCAAAGCGTCATCGTCGGCTGCCAGCCTGGATCCAAGGGCATAGATAGCATCAATGCTCAGGGTGCCGGATTTTACCACTACCTGGATGGTGTGGTCCCCATTTTCCAGATCGGAAAGGATGTAGGCCTCGCCGCGTGCAGGGGAAGCCAGGGTAGCGGCATTTTCTGCCACTTTTGTGCCATCCACATAGACGTCTAATTTGGCGGAGCCATCGTTTGTGCCCAGGATGGCAAAGCCAGCTCCGTTAATCGGGAAGCTGAAGAAGGAATTTGCCGTATTGGTAACGGACATGGTGCGGTACCAGTTGTCAGCGCTTCCGCTGCCTGGGTTGTTGATAGCTCAAGTCCCATCATAAGAAACAGAGTCATCCTGCCCATCTACCATGCTCAGTGCATAGGGGATGCCGCCGTCAATAGTCTCTACCAAAAGGTTGTCAAAATATACCTGGCTCCAGGAGGAGCTTAATTTCACGCGCCCGGAGAGCATGGGGATGGAATCCTGGTAATTTGCCACGTTTTCCCCATTGATCAGGACGCTGACGGTATTGCCTAAAGCCATCATGGCTACTTTGTACTTGCCCTCTGCATTTTTAGCCACAGTTCCGCTGTCTACCCTTGTGCCAATCCGGTACAGCTCCCAGCTTCCAGCCCCATTGATATTCAGGGTATAGCCGCTGTTGTTCCAGTTCATGCCTGTCTGGGAGCGGACTGTCAGGCGGGCGTAGGCATTTGCGGATGCATCGGGGATGCGGATGTCAACAGAGGCTGCATAATCCATCCAGCGGAAATCCCCTACGATGGTGGACGGGTCGCCGCCGTTCCACTGGGAAACGCTGCCTGCCAGTTCCTGCTTGAGCTCCCCATTTTCCACAATCCATGCGCCATGGGTATTCAGCATGTAGCGCGGCTCGTTGCCGCGTTCCTTTAAGTAATTTGCAGGTTCCTCTGCATATTCGAAATTATCGGCGTACAGCACCTTGTCTGTGGTGGTTCCATTGCTGCGCCCGGTTGCGTCTGTATCCAGCACGGCACGGTCCTGGTTGTGGATATCAGCCTTGGGGACATTTCCCGGGTCTGTGTCCAGGGTTGTTGCCGTTGCCATGGAGTAAGGCGGAAGGGTTACATACCAGCCATTTTCTGAGGATTCGATTGTGCCCTTGTACTGCAGGTATTTATCTGTCTCTGTTACCCAGAGATGGAGGGCATTTGTGGTTACTGCCATATCCTCTGTATCAATAAAGAAGGATTTCTGGTTCTTGGTGTTGTTGACGAACACAACAGAGAAATCCTTTTTATCCGGGGAAGCCAGGGTCATGCACCCAGCGTTCCCATTGATGCCGGCGGTGGCATGCTCGTTGTCAGAGCCGGCGAAGGCGCTGGATGTGGCGCCTGGGATTGCGCGCCAGATATCGTTCTGTGCAGGGTCGCTGTCTTCCCATCCAGTCTTGGCAAATTTTGCGAAATGCTCCAGCATGGAAAGGGCTGGGTCATAGTGGATATACCCGCTCCAGGGATCCCTTGCGCTTAACAGTTCCTTGTGCCCATACTGTATGCCCTCATAGAAGGAGCCCACTGCAGGCTGGAAAATATAATGGGTACGCCTGGAAGAAGCGAAGGCTGTAATAAAGCTGTCCATCAATGCCAGCGGGCTTTGGTAGCCGCCGATGGTGTTAGCGCCGTATTCAATGGTCTTGTTTTCCTGCAGTTCAGAATAGCCAAAGGTAGCGCACCCTTCACTGTACCATACCTCCTTATCGTCCACGTCTGCCATCCTGACATAATCATCTGTGGCATTGGTGCGGTAATGGAAGCCGATAATGTCAACGGCATTGTAAAGATCCTGGTCATTTCTCATATTCGGGACAATCTGCAGCCCTTTATTCTCATCGGAAGCGATAATGCGGATGCCCTTATAAGCAGCCTGGGCAGCAGCGTCCATATAATCTGGGAAATCTGTCTCGCCCTTGACACGGTTAGAGAACCATTTGATAAATGCATTATCCGGATTCCCAGTCTCATTCTTATCGGGATTGACAAAGTCTACCACATAGCCATATTTCTCATAAGCGTCAAAAATGGTTTCTTTATACCATTTATACATAGCTTCATAGCCCTGGTTATTGGTATTGTTGTCCCATTTTGCCTTAACCCAGCTGGGCATTTCCCAACGCAGGATACTGATCTTGACATTGGGGTTGATCTTCTTGGCGTCTGCTGCCATGACAAACCCGGAGGAACGGGATGCGTCTGCTTCTTCATTTTCATAGCGCATGGTGCAGGCCTCTGCCCCAGTGGAGTTATTGCCGTCATTTCCCATTTCCATTTTAATATGGGTAAACAATGGATACTGCCCGCCAAAAAGATACTGCATCATCTCATCGTAAGCAGCCTTGTTCTCATATTTGTAATCTAACAGCAGGTTGCTTGTGCTGTTGCCGTTCAGCATGCCGAATCCCTTATAAGCCAGCCCATTTGGCTTTGCTACTGCCGCGTCCACGTCACTGCCTTTGACCGTAATAGAAGTGGAAGTGCTGGCGTCGCCTGGCAAATGCTCCTTTGCATACTTGCGGTATGCCGTTTCTGCAATGGCAATTTCTTCACTCAATACGGAATTACCCACTACCAGGTTGTCATAAATACCTTCCTGCAGGTAATTGGTATTGAAGCTGCGGGCGATCATGGCAGTCAAGTCATTCATGGCGCTGAGCTTAAATCCGACATCATTCACTTCTGCAGATTTTTGCCCATTCACATAGACGATAGCATGCCCGTTGCCGTTTTCCGTTTCTTCATAAGTCAGGGCTACGGCATTCCAGCCATCCTTGGCTACGCCAGTAAGGTTGGCTGACTTTGCGCTAATGCCGGACTCGCTTGCGCCATAGCCGAATTTGCCGTTGTAAGTCAGCAAATGAAGGCTATTGGCAGTATTTCCGATGGTCAGGGCTGTACGCTGGTCTGTAATTTGGGGATCGCCGGTAGGGGGATCCTGGCGTACGTCCAGCAATACAGTAAATGCCGTGGTTTTGAACAGGCTTGCGGCATTGTTGATGGATGCGTGGTAGCTGTTCTGGTTGTTCTACTGGGTAGCCACCTGAATGACTTTGCCGCAGCCATTGATCTGGGTGGATGCTGTGCCAGAGGCTAAGGTCAGGCCGTCCGTTTCTTCTAAGGGGTCACTGAAGCCTTCTGGTAAAGTTGGTTTTTCTGGCTGCACATTGCTTGGCTCAGAGGCATATAAGCCTTGCGCTGCATCCTCGGCTTGGGCATCATCCTCAGTTTCTGGGATGGTGGCTTCTGCATCTGGCGCTGCGGCCTGCGCACCAGAAGTGGAATCTTCTGCCGGGACAGCGTCCTCAGTTTCTGGGATGGTGGCTTGGGCATCTGGCGCTGCGGCCTTTGCATTAGAAGCGGAATCTTCTGCTTGGGCATCATCTTCAGTATCTGGTGCAGCATCTGCCTCAGTTTCTGAGGCGCCAGGCTCAGTGGCGTAGGCTTTTAAGCCTGATATGGGGGTGGCAGCCAAAGTGAATGCCAGAGCCAGGCTGAGTAATTTAGTTGATCTGTGTTTCATAAATAGTTCCTCCTGAAAATTTTTTTATATGGCAGATACAATCTGGGTTTTTGCACCTCCTTTTTGTGAAATTTAATGAAAATATCAGTTTTTGGTGAAAATTGCATCAGGTGTATTGGTAAAAAAATATAGTATTGGAGTAAATATATGTATTTTATAGTAGATAATAGACAAAGGGATTGTTCTGCCAATTGAATTAATTTTACAATTTTTCTTTGGAAACGTCAACGGATAAGGGAGGGTTTTTGGCGGATTGGATATTCTGGATGTGCCTATTTGCTTAGGGAGATGGCAATGACAGGCGGGGGCTAAGGATGACGGCGGCGCTATCGTTTTAAATGCCTCTCACTTTGTTCCGCAGTCAAGACCGAGAGTTTTTGTTATTGCCGTGCAGCATGGTTATGAAATCCCTACATATCACTGTCGTTAGCGGTTTAATTTACCCGACTGGTTCAGGATAAAGAGTACCCTTTAAATCCAGACGGCTTTCAAACAAAAGGCAAAGGGCAGGTTGCTGGACTGGGTGGCAGTAATCTCAAAAATCATACGAAAAGTTAAATCAAAAACGGCATCATAATCATTCCCGCTGCCCCAATCTCGTACTTTCATAAAATATTACACACAATAATTCACCTTAAAATTATCCTATAACCTTAAATAACGTTCATTCCCTTCCCTGAAACATCATGTTAAAATTCAAATGGAAACATTTTACTAATTCATGAAGTGAAGGATTAACACAAATTTATTTAGAAAGGAGAAGGTTAGAAACACCCAATTGCATTATACCCTGCATTTGGCAAGGACCGCATGAAGCGGCCAGGATTATGGGAGATTTGGCATTTCCTGCAAATAAGCTTGCAGAGCTGGAGAATGAGGCGCAGAGATGCCCCGAATAATGAGTTAGGAGGGAAGAAAATGAAACGAAGAGTATTAGCCATGGTATTAAGTATGGCGATGGTTTTCACCATGCTGCCAACAGCTTCCCTGCGGGCAGAAGAAAATGCCCCGGTTGGAACTGAGCAGGAAGCGGGGTCTGATGAGGCAGGTGCAGAAGGATTAGCCCCCCAGGAGGCAGATACAGAAGAAACTGGAAGCTTGGATACTTCAGAGAAAGACGGTACAGAAGAGCAGGATGCGGAAGCTGGCAAAGAGAGCCAGGACGGCACAGAAGTTAGCCAGCCAGAAGGCGCTGATGTGCAGGATAACCAGCCTGAAGGAGGCGGTGCACAAGACGCCCAGCCGGAAGGGGCTGGCACACAGGACGCCCAGCCGGAAGGAGCCGATGCACAGGAAGATGAGCCTACTGGCGTAAACATGGCTCGGAGCGCAAAGGCTACGGCTGAGTATACAAATACCTATGGGATTTCTACAGACAAGATCAATGACGGAACCTTAGCCGGAGCAGCTGCCAATACCAGCTGGAACTGCTGGGGGGCTTCTGACAGCCTGTATCCGATGCCAGTGACCCTTACCTGGGATGGGGCACAGACAATGTCTTCCATGCGTGTTATGTGGTGGTCTGACGGCGGCGGGGTAGCGTGGCCGTCAAGTGCCAAGGCGCAATATCTGGATGGCGAGGAATGGGTAGATATTGGCGAAGTAGGCCTCTTGCATGGCGGGGCGAATGGCGCCGACGGCGTTTGGAATATTTTGAATTTTGACGCTCCAATTACGACTAAGGCACTACGCCTGCTGGTGGGGAAAAATGTCAGCGGCACCACGGGAATTGGGATCAGTGAGTGGGAAGTGTATGGTGACAATATAGTGGAATACATTTCCAGCGCCAACATTACAGGATTAGACAAGATTGAAGTAGGAGCCACAGAGAAATATGTGGGGAGTGTTACGCCCAATAAGCTTTCAGAAGGCACTGTGTATGCATGGTCTGTGGCTTCTGGGAGCGATATTGTGTCCATAGAAGGGGCGGCAGACGCCAGTGAGGTGTCTGTAAAGGCTTTGAAGAAGGGGAAGGCTGTACTCCGTCTGGAAGCTACCAGGGATGAGGTAACCAAGGAAGCGAACCTTGCCATCCGGGTAGAAGAGGATAAGGTGTCCAGCATTGATACCTATCAGACATCCACAGCGGCAGGCGTTGCGCCGATCCTTCCGGATACGGTAGTGGCCAATGGGGTGGAATTTGACGAGCCCACAGCAGATACCGCAGGGAACTATAATTTTGGGGAAGAATTTGACTCCCGCCTGATCCCGGTTACCTGGGAGAGCGTGAAGGCGGAGGATTATGCTGTTGGGAAGGAAGGGACTTCCTTTACTGTTAAGGGAACGGCTGTTTACAAGGAAGAGGAATTTGAGGCAACTGCAGAGATCGCAGTGAAGAAGCCAGTGGCAGCGGCAGAGAGCAACAGCAGCGTTACTTTTGAGAATGTGCAATTAGAGGATGATTTCTGGTCACACAGGCAGGAGACAAATGCCATTACCTCCCTGAACAAGGCTATAGAAGAGATTGCCAAGGCAACCGGCGGAGAGCCGAACTTTGACAATGCCATCAAGAAATTGAATGGGGAGCCTTACAGCGCTTTCCAGGGGTTTGTGTTCCAGGATTCAGATATTTATAAGAGTATTGAAGCGATTTCCTATACCCTTTCCGCTACGCAGAATGATACAAGCCCAGAGATGGCGGCACAGAGGAAGAAGCTGGAGGATAAATTAGAGAGCTGGATTGGGAAGATTGAGAAGGTGCAGTACGCAGATGGGTATATTGACACCCATTTCACGCTGCGCAGCCAAACCTATAACGGCGGAAGCCGGGCAGGCACCCACCGCTGGCGTGAGTTTGCCAACCATGAGATGTACAATGCAGGGCATTTCTTAGAAGGCGTTGTGGCTTACACCCGTTACCGTGAAGGGATTGGCAAGCCGGATTACAGGCTTTATGTGGCAGGCAGGCGCTTTGCCAATGAGATTGTTTCCCTGTTTGGGCCAAATGGGACGCGCCATGAGGTTCCGGGGCATGAAGAGATTGAGCTGGCTTTGGTGAAGTTTGGGAAACTGGCAGAGGAATACGAAGGCGAAGGGGCTGGGAAGGTTTATTATGACACAGCCAAGACATTGATCGACAGGCGTGGGGAGAACCGCAGCCTGCGTGAAAGCAATTACAAAGGAGATGTTTATTCCCAGGACAGGACTCCGTTTAAGGAAGAGACAAATGCCGTTGGCCATGCCGTGCGGGCAAATTATTTCTACACGGGCGTAACGGATATTGCCACATTGCTGCCAGAGGGAAATGCTGACAGGGCCGCTTATATTAAGAGCCTGGACGCCATTTGGGAGTCTGTGACCACCAGGAAGACTTATATTACAGGCGGGATTGGCGCTACTACAGCCAGCAGTTCTGCCGAGGGCTTTGGAGCGGATTATGACCTGCCTCCCAACCAGTCTTATTGCGAGATCTGCGCGGCTATCGCGGCAGCAAACTGGAACCAGAGGATGAATCTGCTCCACGAAGACGGGAAATATGCGGATATGGTGGAGAAGAACCTGTATAACTCTATTCTGGTAGGGGAAAACCTGGACGGCAACCTGTTTTATTATGATACAAAGCTGCATGTGGACGGCGGAAACAGGCGTTCCCCGTGGTTTAACTGCGCATGCTGCCCGCCGAACCTGATGCGGACTATTGCGGCGCTGAGCGGCTATATGTATACCGTGCATGGCAGTAATGTATTTGTGAATATGTTCTCTGGAAGCAGCGGCACAGTCAATGTGGGCGGTACCCAGGTGGGCATTAAGCAGGAAACTAATTACCCATGGGATGGGGCTGTGAAGATGACCCTCAGCCTTCCGGATTCTAAGGACTTCACCATGAAGATCCGTATCCCGGGATGGGTGAAGGAACAGAAGAACCAGGATGTAGTAATCAAGGTGAATGGGTATGAATTTGATACCCAGGTAGAAAAAGGCTATGCTGTATTAAGCGGAAGCTGGGATGACGGTGACGTGATCACGGTGGATATCCCTATGGAAATCAGGGTAACAGAGTCTGATGAGAACGTGAAGCCGACCCTGGGCAGGATTGCGCTGCAGAGAGGCCCTATCGTGTACTGTATGGAAAAGGCTGGGAATGCACAGCTGAACCAGGATATCGAAGGGTTTGACCCATTGAATTTTGTAATCCCAAGGGATGCTGAGCTGACAGCGGCTTATAACGAAAATCTGTTAAAGGGCGTTGTGGAGATCACAGGCGATGTGAAGTATGCCACTGGAAATGGAAAAGAAATGATTGACGCCAAGCTGCAGGCAATCCCATATTATGCATGGAATAACCGCGGCGATTCGGCAGAGTATGTTCCAGGGCAGGCGAATAACAGTTCCTCCAAAATGCTGATCTGGACCATGGCGGATGAGCCTATTGTGAAGGAAGAAAGCGTCAATGACTATGCCACTCCATCTGTAAATTATGTGGGATGGGGCATGGGAGCTAAGAACTTTGCCGATGGCGATGAAGGCACCTTCTGGAACGGCCATAGTGACCCGAACCTTCAGACCCAGGATCAGTGGATGATGTATGACTTTGGCAATAGGAAGGCTGTCCTTACAGAATCAAAGATCTGGTTCCATGACGACAATGGCGGGGTTATGGTTCCCACCAGCATCAAGATTGAATACCAGGATGCAGAGGGGAACTGGGCAGAGGTTACCCCGATAGGGGAGTGGGAGTACAAAAAGGGCGAGTATGTTACTTACCAGTTTGAGGAAATTGTGACCTCTAAGATCCGCGTGACTATGAACCACCGGAGATCTGGAACCACCAAGGTTGCAGTCGCCGTAGTGGAATGGGCGCTGACAGGAAAATTGGCGGCAGATATGCAGGCATTGGAAAGCCTTGTGTCAGAGGTGGAAGAAAGGTTAAAGGATCTGAAGGAAGAGGATTATGTAGCGGAGAGCTGGGAGAGTCTTCAGGCAGCCTTAGCAGCTGCTAAGGAAGTGCTTGGGAATACAGGCGCATCCCAGGAACAGGCAGACGAAGCGACAAAAGCCCTGGAATATGCAAATCTCAGGCTCCAGAAGAAGCCAGCCTGGGAAGTGGAAGAGAACCTGGCCTTGAGTGCAGAGGCTGCGGCAGCGCATACAAATACTTTTGGCATTTCCACAGACAGGATCAATGATGGGACATTGGCAGGCTCCGCATCTAATACCAGCTGGAACTGCTGGGGTGCGGCAGACAGCCTGTATCCAATGCCAGTCACCCTTACCTGGGATGAGGCAAAGACGATTGCCTCCATGCGTGTTATGTGGTGGTCTGACGGCGGCGGCGTAGTATTCCCGTCAGGCGCAAAGGTGCAGTACCTGGATGGGGAAGAATGGAAAGATCTTTCTGATGTAGGTGTGCTGCATGGCGGAACCAATGGGGCAAATGGTGTTTGGAATATTGTGAATTTTGAAGCTCCAGTTACCACAACGGCCCTGCGCCTGCTGGTAAGCAGGAATGCCACAGGCAGTACAGGCATTGGCATTAGTGAGTGGGAGGCATATGGCGCGGCGCTTCCAGAATATATTTCAGAGTTGGGCATTAACGGCCCAGACCGTGTGGAGGTAGGCGTTACAGAGAAATACACGGCAAATGTCCAGCCAGCCAAATTGACGGAAGGCTCCATTTATAAATGGTCGGTTACGTCTGGAACGGATGTGGTATCCATAAATGGTGAGGCGGACGCCGATGAAATATCTGTAAAAGCATTAAAGAAAGGCAATGCCACACTCCACCTTGAGGTAATCCGGGAAGGGGTTGCCAAGGAGGCAGATTTGGCAATCCGTGTGATTGAGAATAAGGTCACAAATATTGATGTATATGAGACAACCGTAGCAGCAGGGATTGCCCCCATCCTTCCAGATTCCGTGGTGGCAAATGGGGTAGAGTTTGACGATCCTACGCCAAGCACTACAGGAAGGTATGATTTTGGGGAAGAGTTTAGTTCCCGCCTGATCCCGGTAACCTGGGAAGCGGTAAATCCAGAGGATTATGCCGCTGGCAAGGAAGGCACTTCCTTTACAGTAAAGGGAACGGCTACCTATCAGGGCGAGGAATTTGAGGCGTCGGCTAAGATCACCGTGAAAAAGCCTGTGACAGCAGCAGAGAGCAACAGCAGCGTTACCTTTGAAAACGTGCAGCTGGAGGATGATTTCTGGACCCACAGGCAGGAAACGAACGCCATTACATCCCTGGATAAAGCAATGGAAGAGATTGCCAAGGATACTGGCGGAGAGCCAAACTTTGACAATGCCATCAAGAAATTGAACGGGGAGCCTTACAGCGCTTTTAAGGGATTTGTGTTCCAGGATTCTGATATTTATAAGAGTATCGAAGCGATTTCCTATACCCTTTCCGCTACGCAGAATGAAACAAGCCCGGAGATGGTGGCACAGAGGGAGAAGCTGGAAGAGAAACTGAACAGCTGGATTGAGAAGATTGAAAAGGTACAGTATGCAGACGGCTATATTGATACTCACTTTACATTGCGCAGCCAAACTTATAACGGCGGAAGCCGGGCAGGCACCCACCGCTGGCGTGAGTTTGCCAACCATGAGATGTACAATGCAGGGCATTTCTTAGAAGGCGTTGTGGCTTACACCCGTTACCGTGAAGGGATTGGCAAGCCAGATTACAGGCTTTATGTGGCAGGCAGGCGCTTTGCCAATGAGATTGTTTCCCTGTTTGGGCCAAATGGGACGCGCCATGAGGTTCCGGGGCATGAAGAGATTGAGCTGGCTTTGGTGAAGTTTGGGAAGCTGGCAGAGGAATACGAAGGCGAAGGGGCTGGGAAGGTTTATTATGACACAGCCAAGACATTGATCGACAGGCGTGGGGAGAACCGCAGCCTGCGTGAAAGCAATTACAAAGGAGATGTTTATTCCCAGGACAGGACTCCGTTTAAGGAAGAGACAAACGCTGTTGGCCATGCCGTGCGGGCAAATTATTTTTACACGGGCGTTACGGATATTGCCACATTGCTGCCAGAGGGTGATGAAGACCGGGCGGCCTATATCAACAGCCTGGATACGATCTGGGAGTCTGTGACCACCAAGAAGACTTATATTACAGGCGGAATTGGCGCTACTACGGCCAGCAGTTCTGCGGAAGGCTTTGGAGCCGACTATGACCTGCCTCCAAACCAGTCTTATTGTGAGATCTGCGCGGCTATCGCGGCGGCAAACTGGAACCAGAGGATGAACCTGCTCCACGAGGATGGGAAATATGCGGACATGGTGGAGAAGAACCTGTACAACTCCATTTTAGTAGGCGAGAACCTGGATGGAAACCGATTCTACTACAGCACAAAGCTGCACGTGGACGGCGGAAACGGGCGTTCCCCGTGGTTTGACTGCGCATGCTGCCCGCCGAACCTGATGCGGACCATTGCGGCATTGAGCGGCTATATGTATACCGTGCATGGCAGCAATGTATTTGTAAACATGTTCTCTGGGAGCAACGGCACTGTTAACGTAGGCGGCACATCTGTCAGCCTGAAGCAGGAGACCGATTATCCATGGAATGGGGCTGTGAAGATGACAGTCGGCCTGTCAGGCTCTAAGGAGTTTGCCCTGAAAATCCGTATCCCAGGCTGGGTAAATGAGCAGAAGAACCAGGATGTAACCATTAAGGTAAATGGAAGTGCAGTTGACGTTACGGCAGAGAAAGGCTATGCAACACTGAGCCGCACATGGGCAGACGGCGATGTGGTAGAGATTGATATCCCAATGGAAATCCGTTTCACAGAGTCTGACGAGCATGTGAAGCCAACCCTTGGCAGGATTGCGCTGCAGAGAGGCCCTATCGTATACTGCATGGAAAAGGCCGGGAATGCACAGCTGAACCAGGATATTGAAGGGTTTGACCCATTGAACTTTGTAATCCCAAGGGATGCCAAGCTGACGGCTACCTATAATAAGGATCTGTTAAAGGGCGTAGTAGAGATTACAGGAAATGTGAAATATGCCACAGGAAATGGCAAGGATATGATTGACGCCAAGCTGCAGGCGGTTCCATATTATGCATGGAATAACCGCGGCGACACGGCAGAATATGTTCCAGGCCAGATTAAGAATAATTCCACTAAGATGCTGATCTGGACCATGGCGGATGAGCCAATTGTGAAGGAAGAGCGTGTGAATGACCATGCAACGCCATCTGTAAATTTTGTAGGATGGGGCATGGGAGCCAAGAACTTTGCCGACGGCGACGAAGGCACCTTCTGGAATGGCCACAGTGACCCGAACCTTCAGACGCAGGATCAGTGGATGATGTATGACTTTGGCACGAAAAAGGCTGAGCTTACAGAAGCCAAGATCTGGTTCTATGATGATGGCGGCGGAGTACGGCTGCCACAGGGCATTACCATTGAATATGAAACAGAGGATGGAACCTGGGCCGAAGTAACGCCAGAAGGAGAATGGACTTACAAAGCCGGGGAGTTTGTTACTTACCCATTTGAGAAGATTATAACCTCTAAGATACGTGTTACTATGAACCATGCTCTATCTGGCAGCAATAAGGTTGCAGTTGCTGTGGTTGAGTGGGAGCTGACCGGAAACCTGGTAGTGGATAAACAGGCATTGTCTGCCTTGATCACAAGCGTGGAAGGCCTGGAAGAAACAGATTACACAGGGGCAGGCTGGAAGAACCTGCAGACGGTATTGGCGGCTGCAAAGGAAATCCTGGAAAATGGTAATGCCACACAGGAGAAGGTAGACGGCGCCCTTGCAGATTTACAGAAAGCAAAGAATAGCCTGGTAAGCCTGAAAGCCCTGCGTGAGGCTATTGCCAAAGCCCAGGACATCAAGGAACATGAAGGCCAGTATGTGGCTGACAATTGGGACGGCTTTTTGGAAGCATTGGATTATGCAGAGCTTAAATTAAAGCAGGCACAGGACGGCAAGGAACTGAGCAAAGCAGAGATTGCGGCAGCCTGCACAAGCCTGAATACATCCATGGATGCATTGTATAAACGGGCAGATTTGAGCGGCATCATTGAAGAGGCCGAACAAGCATTGAATGTCGGCGGCTACACTACAAAGAGCGCAGAAGCGTTAAGAGCCGCAATCCAGAATGCAAAAGATACAGCAGAAAACAGCGGAAGCACAGCAGCAGACTTGAAAGCGGCAGAGGCAGAGCTGAAGAAGGCGCTGAAGGGATTAACCCCAAGGGAAGACACTAGTGAACTGGAAGCAAAGATCAGGCAGGCTGAAGCACTGAAAGAGTCCGATTATATTGCAGACAGCTGGGAAACCTTACAGGAAGCCATAAAGAACGCCCAGGACGTGTGCGGGGATGCAGACAGCAGCGCATCCACAATCAAAGCAGCAGGCAATGCCATTGACAAGGCAATCAGCCGGCTGGTGGCAAAGGCTGGTGAGAGTGAGCTGAATGCGCTGGATGCCCTGATCAAGAGCATAGAAGGCCTGAAGGCACAGAACTATACCAGCAATAGCTGGTCTGGCCTGCAGGTAGCTGTGGCTGAGGCAAAGGCAGCCCATGCCTCTATGGTGAAGGCAGATGTAGAGAAGGCTCAAAAATCCTTGTCAGATGCAAAGGCTGGGCTGGTAGACCTCTCTGGATTGGCATCAGCCATTGCTAATGCAGAGAAGCTGGATTCAGCAGCATACTCCCAGGCAACCTGGGCAGGGCTTGCAAAAGCGCTGGCGGATGCCAAGGCAGACGCAGAGAACCCAGCGTTGACGAAAGACATGGCGGACAAAGCCATCCGTGCATTGGAAGACGCACAGAAAGCCCTGAAGGCTCTGGCAGACAGGAAAGAGCTGGAACGGCTGATCCAGGAAGCAAATGCATTAAATAATGCAAATTACACAACAGCAAGCTGGAAAGTACTGGCAGAGGCATTAGAAGCTGCTAACCAGGTTTCCAAGGAGCTGGATGAAACATTCCAGTCCACAGTAGACCAGGCAGCAGCCAGGCTGAAAAATGCCAAAGACGCACTGATGAAACGTGCAGACAGGACAGAACTGGAGAAGCGCATAGCAGAAATCCATAAGCTGACAGACGGCAAGTCCGAAGAGGAAAAATACATCTCCGGAACATGGAAGGCTCTGGTAAGCCAGCTGGAAGAAGCAGAAAAAGCCCTGAAGGACACAGAGATTAGCCAGGCACAGGCAGACAATGTGCTGGAGAGCTTAAACAAAGCCTTCTCTGAACTTTTGAAGCGGGGCGATAAGACCACATTAAATAAATACATTAGGGAAGCAGAAGAATTACAGCAGTCCGACTACACAGAAGCAAGCTGGACAGCCTTGGCAAAAGCCTTAGAAGCTGCTAAAAAGGTTTCCGCAGAGAAGGATGTGGTTCAGGTAGAAGTAAACCAGGCGTCAAATGCATTGCGCGACGCAAAGGCAGCCCTTGCAATCATAACCTACACCGTTCGGATCCAGATCGGCAATGGCGCAGAGGATATTACAGAAACCATAGTTGGCGGGCAGCTGGTAACAGAGCCAGACGAGCCTGTCAGAGTTGGATATACCTTTGCAGGATGGTTCGTGGGAAGCCAGGAATTCAACTTTGCCGCCCCAGTCACCGCGGACACTGTGATCACTGCAAAATGGAATGCCCTTCCATCGGTAAGCGGCGCAAGGGTTAAGGTTGCAAAGGCAGTTTACAACGGCAAGGCAAGGAAGCCGGAGGTAACCGTAACCTTAAACGGCAAGGAACTGACAGAGACCATTGATTACATTGTAACATACAGCAACAACAAGAAGGTAGGCCAGGGAAGCGTTACTATCCAGGGTATTGATAAATATGCCGGGACCAAGACCGTGAAGTTCAGCATCCTGCCAGCCAAGGTGAAGATCAGCAAGATTGCAAACCGAAAAGGCAAAAAAGCCCTTGTGAAGTTTGGCAAGGCTGTTGGAGCCAAAGGCTATCAGGTAACTTATTCCACAGACAAGAGCTTCAAGTCTGCGAAGAACAAGAACGTGTCCAAGAACAGCATTACCCTGACAGGCCTGAAGAAGAATAAGACCTACTACGTGAAGGTGCGCGCTTACACGAATATCAATGGAAAACGGGTATATGGCGCATACAGTACAAAGGTGAAGGTACAGATTAAGAAATAAGGAAATAAAAGTAAGGAAATAAAAGTAAGGAATAAAATATAAGGATCGGGAGTTAGGGGGAAGAATTTTTATACCAGCCGCTGTGGGGGAACCTGCAGCGGCTGGTGTTGTTGTGAGGCAGCTATCTTAGGCATTTTTGCTATGAGTGTTACTATTTATGGCCTGGGGGCGGGGATGGATAAGCCACCCCCCGACTACGTTTTGCAAGGCCGAAAGGTGGAAAATTGATTTCTGGCTTCCAGTTGATGGTATTGACCAGGAAACAATGTGGCTTCACTAAGTGTCTGGTTTGATCCTGCATAGAGCCTAAGTAAGATTTCTGTAAAATAGCCCCGGCCTCCTACAGTTGATCTAAGGGAGGCAGAAGTGGCTTCCAAAGCATCTGCTTCAATTGAAATAGATATTGTGGCAAATCCTTATGCTGAGGGATATGATATAATGCGTGCAGAAAGCCAAAATGGAGAGTACAAGTTGTTTGCATCTCCAGGATATTGGTTGGAAAAAGATGGCCATATTGTCTGTCAAGATAGAAACGTAGAGCGAGGAAAGACATATCATAATATAGTTCGAAGAAAAGCATATGGTTATTATAATGGAAGTGTTGGTACTTATTCCCGAATATTAGGTTCATATTCTGCAATCGTTATGTAAAGTTAATCAACAACAGTTACTGTGAATAACATACAGTGGCTGTTGTTTGATTTTAACCTTAAATATCTACTATAACCTTAAATAAGTTTCATGTTTCACAATTTATCTATTTGTTATAATATATTCGGCAATATTTGACTAGCTTGGCATTGCCTGCCCTATGGTTATGGAATCAAATGGCAAAAAGGCAATGCCAAGTAAACAAAAGGAGGGAAAAGATGAAACGGAGAGTTTTGGCCATGGTATTAAGTATGGCAATGGCATTCACTATGCTGCCAGCGGCGTCATTGCGGGCAGAGCAGGGCGTTTCAGCGACGGCAGAAGAAGGCTTGGGCATAAATCTGGCTCGAAACGCAACTGCAAGCGCTCCCCATAATAATACGGCTCCTGCCGCTATTAATGATGGTGCATTGGCAAACGGCAACCCTGCTACCAGTTGGAATTGCTGGAGTGCTCCAGAATCCAGTTATCCGATGCCAGTAACCCTTACTTGGAATTCTGCGCAGACCATTGCCTCTATGCGTGTAATGTGGTGGTCCGATGCAGGCGGCGTAATCTGGCCGTCAAATGTGCAGCTGGAATATCTAGATGGGGAAACCTGGAAAGAGATTGGCAGCGTAGGCACAGACCATGGAGGGGTTAATGGCGCAGATGGCGTTTGGAATATTGTAAACCTGCCACAGCCGATTACCACAACGGCACTGCGTATGAAGATTGGCAGGAATGCCACAGGCACCAGCGGTGTTGGTATCAGTGAGTGGGAAGTCTATGGGACAAATATTAAAGAAGAATTGACACAGGCTAATATTATTGGAAGGAGCAAGGTTGTAAAAGGGAGTACCAGGACGTATACAGCAACGACGGTGCCAGCGTCTATGGCAGACATGGTATCCTACCAATGGTCCATTTCTCCCGAGAATATAGCGCAAATTGATGGAAACACAAATGACAGGGAAGTGACTGTAAAGGGTATTACAGAGGGCAAAGCTACCCTGAAGGTTACAGCTACCATGGAGGATATGGTTCAAGAGGCAGAATTTGAGGTTCGGGTACGTGAGGACAATATCAAAAGCATTGATTTATACAAAACATCTACGGCAGCAGGGGTTGCACCGATCCTGCCCGATTCTGTGGTGGCGAATGGAGTGGAATTTGATGACCCAACGCCTTCCCAGAGAAGCTGGACAAAACCGGATTTTGATTTTGCGGAAGAGTTTAATTCCACATTGATTCCAGTTACATGGAATGAAGTAAGTCCAAGTAAATATGCCGCTGGAAAAGAAGGCACATCTTTTATGGTAAGGGGAACTGCTACCTATGGTGGCAAGAATTATCCAGCAACAGCCATGGTAACGGTTAAGAATGCAGTTGCTGCTCCAGAATCTAACAGCAGTGTTACCTTTGAAAATGTGCAGCTGAATGATAATTTTTGGGCACCGAAGCAGGAAGTGAATGCAACGACTTCTTTGGCTGTTGCTATCCAGAAGATTTCCGAGAGAAAAGGTGGGGAGCCAAACTTTGACAATGCTATTAAGAAGCTGGCTGGTGAAACAGACTATGGCGAATTCCAGGGATATGTATTCCAGGATTCTGATATTTACAAGAGTATCGAAGCTATTTCCTATACTCTTTCAGCAACCCAAAATGACCCCAATATGGCTGAGACTAGAAAATCCCTGCAGGATAAGCTGGACAGCTGGATTGAGAAAATTGAGAAGGTACAGTATGCAGATGGATATATTGACACCTTTTTTACGTTAAGGAGCCAAAGTTCCAGCGGCGGCGGCGCTCCTGGCACACATCGTTGGCTGAACTTTGCAAACCATGAAATGTACAATGCCGGGCATTTCCTGGAGAGTGTGGTTGCTTATACCCGTTATCGAGAAGGAATTGGAAGCCCGGATTACAGGCTTTATGTAGCCGGAAAACGTTATGCAAATGAGATTGTTTCTTTATTTGGCCCATATGGGACAAGGCATGAGGTTCCAGGGCATGAGGAAATTGAGTTGGCATTGGTGAAATTCGGCAAGCTTGCAGAAGAATATGAAGGGGAAGGCGCAGGGCAGGATTATTACGATACAGCAAAGATTCTGATTGACCGGCGCGGAGAAGAAAGCAGCCAGCGTGAAAGCGGTTATACAGCTGATGTATATTCCCAGGATAGGACGCCGTTTAAGGATGAGACAAATGCGGTAGGCCATGCTGTGCGTGCGAATTATTTCTATACAGGCGCTACAGACATTGCAACCTTACTTCCGGATGGAAATGCAGACAGGGAAGATTACCTGGAAAGCCTGGATACAATCTGGGAATCTGTAACGGGTAAGAAGACTTATATTACAGGAGCTATTGGCGCGTCTACGGCCAGCAGCAGCTCAGAAGGGTTTGGTGCTGATTATGACCTTCCGCCTAGCCAGTCATATGCGGAAATCTGTGCAGCGATTGCAGCTGCAAACTGGAATCAGCGTATGAACTTGCTCCATGAGGATGGAAAATATGCGGATATGATAGAAAAGAATCTGTACAATTCCGTTCTGGTAGGGACAAATCTGGATGGGAACCTTTTCTATTACAGCACGTTACTGCAGGCAAGCAACGGAAATGTGCGCCATGACTGGTTTGAGTGTGCATGCTGCCCGCCAAACCTAATGCGTACAATTGCAGCCTTGAGCGGTTACATGTATACCACACATGGCGATAATGTATTTGTAAATATGTATGTGGGCAGTGATGGTAAAGTTAATGTAGGCGGCACACAGGTCAACATTAAACAGGAAACGAATTATCCATGGGACGGGGCTGTGAAGATGACAGTCAGCCCAGCTGCTTCCAAGCAATTTACTATGAAAATCCGTATTCCGGGATGGATTAATGAACAGGAAAATAAAACAGTATCTATCAAGGTAAATGGGCAGGATGTGGATGCCACAGCAGAAAAAGGCTATGCTGCGGTCAGCCGTACATGGAACAGCGGCGATGTGGTAGATATCAATATGCCAATGGAAATCCGCAAGACAGAATCCGATGTGAATGTAACAGCGACACAAGGCAGGATTGCATTGCAGAGAGGGCCGATTGTATATTGTATGGAAAAGGCTGGAAATGCTCAGTTGAATAGCAATATCAGTAACTTTGACCCATTGAATTTTGTAATTCCAAGGAATGCAGAATTGACAGCAACTTACAATGAAGGATTATTGAATGGCGTTGTAGAGATTACAGGCAATGTGAAATATGCGCGCGGGACAGAGCTCTTAGATGCAAAGCTTCAGGCTATCCCGTACTATGCATGGAATAACAGGGGTGATGATGGAGTTTATACGCCAGGGCAGGTTAAGAATGAATCTTCCAAGATGCTGATTTGGACAAATGCAATAGATGGGGAAATGGAGCCGACGACTCCAGAAGATCCTTCCATCCCAGGCATGCCATCTGTAAATATACCAAATCAGCAGGAACTTCGTGGATTTGCTACTCCATCCGTAAGCTTTGTTGGATGGGGGATGGGTGCAAATAATTTTGCTGATGGTGAAGAGGGCACATTCTGGAATGGGCACAGTGACGGAAGCCTGGAAAGCGGTGGAAACCAGTGGATGATGTATGATTTTGGCAGGAAAAAAGCAAAAATCAGCAGCACGGATATCATGTTCCATGACGATAGGGGCGGAGTTATGGTTCCTAAGGGCATAACGATTGAATATGAGACAGAAGATGGAAACTGGGCTTCTGTAGAGAAAGTGGGCGAATGGAACCTTAAGGCAGAGGGCTACAGTACCTGTCAGTTTAAGGAGATAGAAACGTCTAAAATCCGTGTGACCATGGATCACACCATATCAGGAGGCAACAAAGTGGCTGTTGCTGTCCGTGAATGGACATTGACAGGGGATATTCCAGCGGCAGAAGAAGATAAAGCAGGATTGTCAAATTTGATAAATACAGTTGAAACATTCGTGCAGGGGCTGAATGAAGAAGAATTCGTTGTAGCCAGCTGGAATGAACTGCAGCAGGCATTAAGCGCTGCAAAAGAGGTATTGGCAGATGAGAATGCCAGTGTGATTGCAGATGTATCAAATGCACAGATTAAATTGGCTACAGCCCTGTCCAAACTGGATAAGAAAGCAGAGAGCATAATATTAGATGAGCTGCGGCGTATCATAGAAGGCTATGAATCCAAGCAGGCAGAGTATTCTTCTGCAAGTTGGAAGGAGTTTTCACAGGCATTGGACAATGCAAAATCCGTTGTTGAGAATAGTTTGGGAAATGCTGCCATAGAGTCTGCAAAGGCAGAGTTGCGTACAGCAGAATCTGTATTGGATAAGAAAGTAGCAAGTGATGATATTGCTGCTTTAAGGGCCTCTGTATCTTCTTACACAGAGGCAGAGTATACAGCAGCAAGCTGGGCAAAATTTGCCAGCGCATTTGCTGAGGCAAGCAGAGTTGCAAACAACGCAGACCCGGGGCAGAGGGAAACAGACACGGCAAGGAATGGCCTGGCAGCAGTGCAGTCTAAACTTGATAAAAAAGCAGCTGCAGCTGCAGTTGCAGAATTGAAGAATCTTGTGGCGTCTTACAAGGAAGCAGAATATACAGCAGAAAGCTGGAAGAAATTTGCATATACCTTAGCAGAGGCAGAAGCTGTGTCTAACAACACAGATCCAGGGCAGAAAATGGTAAATGCTGCTAAGGCATCACTGGCAATTGCCCAATTGAAATTGCAAAGGCCAGCCAGCAGCGACTCCACAATGAAGCTGAGTACATCCATTACTTCTTACAGGGCTTATAAAGAGGCAGAGTATACAGCAGAAAGCTGGGCAAGATTAGTGCAGGCTTTGGAGCTTGCAGAAAGCGTGGTAAAGGATACAGCGGTAGAACAGGCTGTGATTGATGCAGCACAGGCAGATTTGGATGAAGCCGCCAATAGTTTGGTTAAGAAACCCACAGAGCCCCCTGCTCCAACTGTAAATAAGGCAAAACTGAACAAGGCTATCCAATCCGTAAAGAACTATAAGAAAGCCAATTACACAGCAGCCAGCTGGAGTTCCTTCAGCAAAGCACTGAGCGCTGCACAAAAAGTTGCAGCGAACAAAGATGCAACTCAGAAGCAGGTGGATGATGCAAGGAGCAATTTGCAAAAAGCTACCAAGTCTCTTGTGAAGCTGAAAGTTGTTTCCAAGAAGAGTGTGGTATTGGGTAAAGGCGAAACGATTACCGTTGCTAAGAACCGCACATATACTACATCTAATAAGAAAGTGGTAAATGTAAACAAAAAAGGAACAGTGGCGGCAAAGGGTACAGGGAAGGCTGTGGTTAAAGTAATCAATGCAAAAGGCCAAGTAATTCAGTATACCATCACTGTTAAGAAAGCGCCCAGCAAGATCACCAAAGTAAACCCATCCAAGAAGACCTTGAAGAAGGGCAAGAAAGTGACCCTCAAGGTGAAGCTGCCAAGCGGCACGGCCAGCAACAAGATTACCTTTACCTCTTCCAACAAGAAGGTTGCTACAGTAAGTTCTAAGGGCGTTGTGACAGCCAAGAAGAAAGGGACGGCAACCATTACGGTTAAGACATTTAATAAGAAGAGCAAGAAGGTTAAGATTACAGTGAAATAAGACAATTTGGAAATGTAAGAAGGCTGTAGGAAGTTTTGACAGGGGCGGAAGGCGGTTCCGCTCCTGTTATGCATAAACAGCATAAGTGCAGCAGCAACATTTGAACTGTATGCATAAGTTGATTCAGAAAATGGCTGTGTATAAACAGCATAAGTGCAGCAGCAACATGGCGAAGCAGGAAATGAATATTCTCTTTGCCAGAAGATTCCTGAGAAAGGAGATTGTGTATGTTATTAAAAAAATTACGCAGGACAGCCGGCCTGTTATTGGCCTGTGCAATGATATTTACTTCTGTTCCTTCTGCATCCCTGAGCGTAATGGCGGAAACGAATGCGATAGCATCCAGGGCAGCGTGGGAAGACAAAGAAAACCCCACCCTTCGGGATTATGCGACGCCTTCTGTGAGCTATGTTGGATGGAGCATGGGCGCAGGGAACTTTGCAGATGAAAGTATGAGCACTTTCTGGAATGGGCATAGCGACCCAAGCCTGGAAGGTGATGGAAGCCAGTGGATGATGTATGATTTTGGCGAACGGAAGGCAGAGATCCAAGGGTCTGATATCACTTTCCATGATGATGGCGGTGGAGTTATGGTGCCTACTAATATTACCATTGAATATGACGGAGGGGACGGCAATTGGCAATCCGTTGTCAAGAAGGGGGATTGGGTTTTTCGGAAAAATCAGACGGTTACTTATGAATTTGAGCCAGTGACCGTTTCAAAAATCCGTGTCACCATGGAGCATGCAAAGACGAATGGCACAAAGGTTGCTGTGGCAGTCTATGACTGGAAGCTGCTGGGCGATGTGCCTGAGGATTTCCCAAAGCCTACCCCTGTAGAGCCGGAGGAGCCCAGCGAGGATTTACAGCTCCCGGATGCAGCTATTTATGCTGTCCCAAGCTCTGATTATACCTCTGCATGGGAAAATATAAATGGCATCAACAATGCTTCTTTTGAGCCTACATCTTCCGATATGGGACAGACAGGCCTTGGATGGGGTAACTGGTCACAGGCGTCAGGTACAGAGCATTGGCTTCAGTATGACTGGGATGAGGCAGTGACTACAAAGACGTTCCAAGTGTATTGGTATGGCAGTGAAGCCGGGATGAAGGTGCCTTCTAAGGTCAGGTTCCAATATAAGGACAATAATGGGGAGTGGAAAGATGCAGAGCTGAAATCCAATATCCGGAATTTTAACAAATATAACAAATACAACCAGATTACCATCGGGGAAGTGACGACAAAAGCAATCCGAATGTACATGACAGTAGCAGGTGACAGCAACGGCGTATACCGCTGGAAGGTTCATTCCGATATCAGTGATGAATTTGTAGTATCAGCGGCAGGGAGCAGCCTGGTGATTCCGGAAATCAAAGAAGGAAGGGTAGCAAGCCGTATCTACGATACCCTGACACTTCCCACTACAGCAATGAACGGGCTGGTAAATGTTTCCTGGAAGAGCGGCAATGCAAGCGTGGTTTCCGATAATGGAAAAATTACCCCTCCATCCAAGGATACGGAGGTGACGCTGACAGCAACCTGCAGCCTGGTATCCAACCCTGCTATTCGGAAAGACAAGGAAATAAAATTCCTGGTACTGTCTGGAGGCACCACAGAATACGCTATGACCATAGACCAGAAGGACAAAGGCGTGGACATCAGCCAGGAGCTGTTCGGCGTATTTTATGAGGATATCAATAGCTCTGCAGACGGCGGTCTTTCCACGGAGCTGGTCAAGAACAATTCCTTTGAGAATTACCAGAATATACATGCTACCACAGCTCCGGCAGTGAAAGGGGACCAGGCTTCCTGGAAACTCCACTGGAACAGTACCAATTCTTCTAATTTTGTGGTTGAGAGAAGCGCAGGATTAAATGAGAACAATAAAAACTATGCAAAGATCACCGGAAGCCAGACCCTGTCCAACCATGGATTTGTAGGGCGTGCAAGCTTAGATAAATCTGCTATGGGGATCCAGAAGGATGTGAAATATGATTTCTCCATGTTTATGAAAGCAGACAGTTCCTATGCCGGAACCGTAAAGGTGAAGGTAGTGGATGACAGCGGCGCAGCCATTACCAATGAGGCGGTTCTGGACTTAAAGAAGGACGGCACATGGCAAAAGGTTTCCGCCTCCCTGACAGCAAACGCTACCAAGCTTGGGACGCTGTCTCTGGCTTTTGAAGGGGCGGGCGCATCAGACGCTATGTACATTGACATGGTATCCCTGATTTCTACAGACAGTTATGGCTATGGCAATAAGAATTATTCCTATGGCGCAGGCCTTAGGAGGGATCTTGTGGAGAAGCTGCAGCAGCTGAACCCAAGCTTTATCCGTTTCCCCGGCGGGTGCGTTGTAGAAGGGAGCTACGGCACAGATGGATATTACAACTGGGAAGACTCCATTGGCCCATTGGAAGAGAGAAGGGCAATCGGAAGCTATTGGGGAAGCCCAGGGAAATCTGTAAACTATGGGATAGCTGGGTCAAATTATGGCTATATGATGTCCTATCAGTTTGGCTACCATGAAATATTAACCCTTTGTGAAGATTTAGGGGCGCAGGCATTCCCGATCCTCAGCGCAGGTATTTTCTGCCAGTTTACGGAGGCTTCCTCCGCATCCTTCAGCGGAGAGGATTTAAAGCCGTTTGCAGACCATGCGACCCACTTGATCGACTACTGCTGGGGAGACCCTGCAAGCCCTGATGCCACACAGGCTTATTGGGCCAAGAAACGCGTAGAAAATGGCCATGTGGCAAAATTTGACCTGAATTACCTTGGAATCGGCAATGAGAACTGGGAAGAGCCCGCAAAAGGCATTTCCTATTATGCAAACTTTGCATGGATCAAAAAATATGTGGAGGATTACGTAAAGGCACATTATCCAGACCGGAAGATCACGCTGATTTCTTCTACAGGCCCATATTACCAGGGGGGCCAGGACACAAGCGCATGGAGATGGGTGAACCAGGATATGCCGGGAGAGACCCTGGTGGATGAGCATTATTACATTAACTATGCAGGAGACGGCAATAATACCCTTTTGAACAACGATTATATTTATGACAGCTACAAGCGTCTGGACAACGGCGGCAGCAATGTATTTGTAGGCGAGTATGCCGGGCATCTGACTACCACTACAGAGAACGTGCTGGATACGGCTATCAGCGAGGCCGCTTATATGACCGGTATTGAGCGTAATGCCGATATTGTGCGCCATGCTTCTTATGCCCCGCTCTTTGAGCGTGAAGGCTGCAGGGACTGGGATTACAACCTGATCAAATTTGACGCATTCAGCAGCTACGGCACCCCCAGCTACTATGTGCAGACCATGTACTCCAATAACTACGGCAAGCACATCCTCAACACCACCCTGGAGAAATACAACAGCCAGACCGGTACTTATGACAAAAAGCCAGGCCATCAGACTGAGCTGTACTATGTGACTTCTGAGGATGACGATAACATTTATACCAAGCTGGTGAACCATGATGATTATGCCAAAGAGATCACCCTGAACTATCCAGGGATGAAAGATGGCACAAAGGCAGAGCTGATCTGCCTGTCTGGCGGCGCTATGGATCTGAACACGATCACAGACCAGGAGAAGATTGCGCCAGTAACCACCAACACCACAATCACAGGCGAAAGCATGACCTATATGGTGCCTGCTATGTCCCTTACGGTTGTAAAAGTAAACTATAGCGGGAAAGAGCCTGCCGCAGAGGCCGTAGATAAAACAGAAGGGAATGCAGCCGCAGCCGCAGCAGAGAAGATCACTGCAAATGGCTATACAGCAGAAAGCTACAAAGTATTCCAGGATGCCCTGAGCAACCTGAAATCTGTATTGGCCAAGGATGATGTTTTGAAGTCCGATATTATTTGGGCAATGACACAGCTTGCCTATGCCCAGGACGGCCTTGTGAAGGAGTCAGGGGAAGGGCCGACAGATCCGTCAGACCCAACAGACCCAGAGGATAAAAAGCTTCAGGAAGCAATTGCCAGCCTGAAGTCCACAATCTCATCCGCAGAGAAAAGTTATAAGAAAGGCAATTACACAGCAGCCAGCTGGAAAACCTTCAGTACAGCATTGAGCAATGGGAAGAAGGCCGTAAACAATAAAAATGCGACCCAGAAACAAATTGACACAGCAAGCAGCAATTTAAAGAAGGCTATCAAAAACCTTGTGAAGCTGAAAGTTGCTTCTACCAAGAAGGTAACCTTGGGCAAGGGCGAGAAATATACTGCTGCAAAGAACCGCACATACACTACTTCCAATAAGAAAGTGGCGGCAGTGAACAGCAAGGGCACGGTCGTGGCAAAGGGAACCGGAACAGCCGTAATCAAAGCTATTACGGCAAAAGGCCAGGTAATCCAGTACAAGGTCACAGTAAAGAAGGCTCCTGCAAAGATCAGCAAGGTTACGCCTTCCAAAAAGACGCTGAAAAAGAACGGAAAGGTGACCCTGAAAGTGAAACTGCCCAGCGGGACAGCCAGCAATACAATTACTTTCACCTCATCCAACAAAAAGGTAGCTTCTGTAAACTCCAAAGGCGTAGTTGTGGCTAAGAAAAAGGGAAAGGCAACAATTACCATTAAGACATTTAATAAAAAGAGCGCAAAGGTGAAAATTACAGTGAAATAACATTTGCGAAGTGAGAAATCAGGCCTGCCGTGGGAAATTCCCCTGCGGCAGGCTGATATTTTTATATATTTACAATGCCCTAAGTAAATGAGGCATTGATATATTTAAGAAACTTCATAAATCCAATCATTTATTGTTATGCTGTTGCTATCTGCATACATAGGATGCCGTTGTGTTTTTCCAAATGCAGAGTTATAATAGACAGGATAGAAAAGCGCCTGTGAAAATACCTGATAATTACTGGCGCTAAAAAAAGGAGGATCCCATGATAGCAAAAAGAATAGATGCACTCAGAAAAGAGATGCGCCAAAGAAACATTGATATGTACATTGTGCCCACTTCCGATTTCCATGAATCAGAATATGTGGGTGATTATTTCAAAGCCAGAAAATACATCACAGGCTTTACCGGTTCCGCTGGAACAGCAGTCATTACCTTAGAAGAAGCGGGTCTTTGGACAGACGGCCGCTATTTCATCCAGGCAAAGAAGGAACTGTCCAACACCCCTGTCACTCTGTACCCCATGGGGGAAGAGGGCGTACCCACTGTCCAGGAATATATCGTGCAGAACCTTAAGGAAGGCGGCTGCTTGGGCTTTGACGGCCGCGTGGTCAATGCCAAGGATGGCTCTGCCTATGAAAAAATCGCTCTGGACAAGCAGGGAACCATCCAGGCCGGCCAGGACCTTGTAGGCTTAATCTGGAAAGGCCGCCCGGATCTTCCCAAGCGCCCGGCCTATATCCTGGAGGGGCTTTATGCCGGAGAAAGCACCCAGGGCAAACAGCAAAGGCTTCGGGAAAAAATGAAGGAACAAAACGCCAGCATCCATATCCTGACGTCCTTATATGATATCGCCTGGCTTTTCAATATCCGCGGAGACGACATCCCCCATGTGCCAGTGGCACTGTCCTTTGCCGCTGTCACCATGGAGGAAAGCTTCTGGTTCGTCCATGAGGAGGCCTTGGATGGCTCCCTAAGGGATTACTGCTGCCAAAATAATATCACCCTGCGCCCTTATGAGGCAATTTATGATTATGCAGCCCAGATCCCAGAGGGTGAGGCTGTCCTTCTGGATCAGGCAATCGTCAACTACCGCATTTTACACAGTCTGCCTAAGGGCGTAAAAACCATCCAGGCTCCCAACCCAACCGAATGGATGAAGTCCATAAAAAACGAAACGGAGATTTCTAATATCCGCAACGCCCACGTCAAAGACGGCGTGGCCTTTACCAAATTTATGTACTGGCTGAAAACCAACATTGGCAAAATAGAAATTACAGAAATTTCAGCATCTGATTACCTGGAAAGCTGCCGCCGCGCCCAAGATCTGTTCGTAGGCCTGAGTTTTGACACCATCAGCGCTTATGGCGCAAACGCCGCCATGATGCATTATACCGCCACCCCGGATTCCAATGCCCCTTTAGAGCCCCAGGGGTTCCTCCTGGTAGATTCCGGCGGCCACTATCTGGATGGAAGTACGGATATTACCAGGACCATAGCCCTGGGCTCCCTGACCACAGAAGAAAAATTCCATTTCACCACCGTCTGCCGCTCTAACCTGAACCTGGCTGCCGCCAGATTCCTCTACGGCTGCAGCGGCCTCAACCTGGACATCCTCTCCCGGGGGCCCCTGTGGGATCTGTCCCTGGACTACAAATGCGGCACTGGCCATGGCATTGGCTACCTCTTAAATGTCCACGAAGGACCCAACGGTTTCCGCTGGAAAATGGTGCCTGAGCGAAACGACAGCTGCATCCTGGAGGAAGGCATGGTTACCACCGACGAGCCTGGCCTGTACCTGGAGGGCAAATACGGCATACGCACCGAGAACGAGCTCCTTTGCAAGAAGTCCGTCAAAAACGAGTATGGGCAATTTATGGAATTTGAGGCCATTACCTACGCCCCCATTGACCTGGACGCCATCCTCCCAGAAGAAATGACGGCCAAAGAACGTGCCCTCCTTAATCATTACCACAAAACTGTCTATGAAAAGCTCTCGCCTTTCTTAACAGAAGAAGAAGCTGCCTGGCTTGCTGAATATACCAGGGCAATATAAGGAAAAGCTTCTGCAATAAAAAGCGGCCATCCTTGTGGATGGCCAAAAATCTACGGGGAGTACCTCCTGGATTCTAGGAATCCAGGAAGCATGAGTTATGAAAAATTATATTAGCTTATTAGCTAGTACATGTTAGAGTATACCTACGAAATGTGATAATCCTGTGAGAAAAGTCCAAAAAGTTTTAAAAAAATATAAAAAATCCATAAACTTTTTTAACGTATGCCTATGAAAAAAGTTAAGAATGCACGTTTTTTCATAATTTGGAAAAAAAGGCTTTGAAAATCTCTCATGATTGTATATAATGTATCTATGTATGGAAAAATAGAATATCATGTTGAAGTGTGTTCACATAGAGAACGAAAGGGGACAGTCATATGGCCACAGATATTGGAATTGATTTAGGAACAGCTAGTATTCTAGTGTATATCAAAGGAAAGGGTGTTGTATTAAAGGAGCCCTCCGTTGTTGCTTTTGACAGAGATACGAATAAGATAAAGGCAATCGGCGAAGAAGCCCGGCTGATGTTAGGAAGGACTCCTGGCAACATCGTTGCCGTAAGGCCCTTGCGCCAGGGCGTGATCTCTGATTATACCGTAACAGAGAAAATGTTAAAATACTTTATCCAGAAAGCCCTGGGCAAAAAGAGCTTCCGCAAGCCAAGGATCAGCGTATGTGTTCCCAGCGGCGTCACCGAGGTGGAGAAGAAGGCCGTAGAAGACGCCACATATCAGGCAGGCGCCAGGGAGGTTTCTATTATAGAAGAGCCTATCGCCGCAGCCATTGGCGCAGGCGTGGATATTGCCAAGCCTTGCGGCAATATGATTGTGGACATTGGCGGCGGTACAGCGGATATTGCGGTGATTTCCCTGGGCGGGACCGTAGTAAGCACTTCCATTAAGATTGCTGGGGATGATTTCGATGAAGCCATCGTGCGTTATATGAGGAAGAAACACAACCTGTTGATTGGTGAAAGGACTGCAGAGGATATCAAGATTAAAATAGGGACCTGCTTCCCGCTGGCACAGAATGATACCATGGACGTCCGGGGCAGGAACCTGGTGACAGGCCTTCCCAAGACGGTATCTGTATCTTCTGAGGAGACAGAGGAAGCCTTGCGGGAAAATACCCTGCAGATCGTAGAGGCTGTGCACAGCGTTTTAGAGAAGACGCCGCCAGAGCTGGCAGCAGACGTGGCGGACCGTGGGATTATTCTGACAGGCGGCGGCGCATTGCTCCGGGGGCTGGAAGAACTGATCGAGGACCGTACGGGAATTAATACCATGACAGCAGAAGAGCCTATGACCTGCGTTGCAATTGGCACAGGAAAATATGTAGAATTTTTATCAGGGAAAAGGGAAGAGTAGCCGATATAAAATAGTAAGGCACTGCATTTTCGGGTGCAGGCAGCGAAAATGTGGGGAATCACCCCCGTCCACAGTCCATTCCGCTGCTGTGGGATGGATGCAGGCATTCAGAGGGGGACACATCTGCCTGCCGCAGGCTGGCAGGAGCCAGACGGCACAGACAGGAAGAAAAAGGAGCAGTCAATATGGTAAAAGGATTGTACACTGCCTATACAGGCATGATTAACCAGCAGAATCGCTTGGATGTTCTAACCAACAACCTTGCCAATTCTGCCACCAATGGATTTAAAAAGGAGGGTTCCACTTCCCAGTCCTTTGATGAGACCTTGGCGATCAAGATCAAGGACACATCAGAATATGGCATGCACAAAAGGCTTGGGGATATGTCATTAGGCGTTAAGGTAGGGGAATGCTACACAGATTTTGGCCAGGGAGCTTTTCGGGTTACAGACAATGTTTATGATATCGCATTGGATGGAGACGGCTTTTTTGCAGTTTCCTTTGCCAGCAAGAATGGGGAGGCTTCTGTAAAATACACCAGGGACGGCGCATTTACTGTCAGCCGGGATGGTTACCTGATGACGAAGGATGGGGATTTTGTATTGAACCCAGCAGCGGCACAGGCGGGCACTCCTGGTGAGGCCGGGTACATACGGGTAGATCCCAATGTGAAGATTGTGGTGGATGAAAATGGCGTTATTTACCAGAATGATGTACAGGTAGGGGAAATAGGCGTCGTGGATTTTGCAGATTACAATTACTTGTCAAAATACGGCGAAAATATGTATGACCTTGTAGAAGGCGGGCAGCGCCAGGAGGCAAATGCCAGAGTGGTGCAGGGCACGCTGGAAATGTCAAATGTAAACGTAATTTCCGAGATGGTGGAAATGATTACTATTTCCAGGGCTTATGAGTCCAACCAGAAGATTATCCAGACAATTGATGAGACACTTGATAAGGCCGTGAATAATATCGGCAAGGTATAGGAAGGAGCTGTAGTAATATGATGAGAGCATTGTGGTCGGCAGCGTCCGGCATGATTGCCCAGCAGACAGCAGTGGACAGTATTGCGCATAACCTGGCAAACGTTAACACCAATGGATATAAGACTGAAAAGGCAGAGTTTAAGTCCCTGCTTTACCAAACGCTTCAGACAAGGACCACTACAGCCAATGGGGAACAAAAGCCCATTGACGCGCAGGTTGGCTTAGGCACCAGGGTTGCATCCATTACGTCTTATTTTGGGCAGGGTCCTATGTTGGAAAGCGAGAGCGACACAGCATTCGCAATCAATGGAGACGGGTTTTTTGCAGTCCGTGCGGCAGATGGGAATACATACTATACCCGCAAAGGGGACTTTAAGCTGAGCATGGAAGCAGATGGGTATAAGACTTTGGTAACCTCAGAAGGGTACCCTGTGCTGGACACCAACGGAAACCCCATCCGGATCCCAGGTGATGTGAGCACCACTCGTTTGGCTGTCACAGAGGAAGGGGCTTTTGGGTATTTGGATCCCCAGGGGAATTATGTGGATCTGAACGCGTCCTTTGGGATGTACCAGTTCAGCAATCCGTCTGGATTGGAGAAACTGTCCAATAGCCTGCTACAGGTGACAGATGCCTCAGGGGAGGCAATCAGTGAGGCCCAGAACCCAAATCTGGTACAGAGCGTAATCCGTAGCGGGTATTTGGAAGGGTCTAATGTACAGGTGGCAGATGAAATGGTGAACCTGATTGTGGCTCAGAGGGCATATGAGATGAACTCCAAGGCAATCCAGGCTTCCGACGATATGCTGGGGCAGGCAAACCAGCTGAAGCGGTAAGGTTAGTGCAGATACGTTAGATACCCTGGCAGTTATGCCTGAAAAATGACATTGTCGCATTAGAAGAAAAGAGGGATATAGATGAGTCTTAGTTTAGATGGAATTAATCCATACAGCAGTTACAGCAATTACAATATGGATACGGCGACTACCGGGAAGCTGGAAGAGACGCTCAATTCAGACCTGTCCAAGGCTACAGATGATGAATTGATGTCTGTGTGTAAGGATTTTGAGTCCTATTTTGTGGAGCAGATGTTTAAGGCGATGCAGAAGATGGTGCCGGAATCCAGCCAGGAGATGTCTTCTTCTACCAAGCAGCTTCAGGATTACTATAAAGAGCAGATGACACAGAGCTTTGCGGAGCAGTCTACAGAATCTGGCGGGCTGGGGATTGCGCAGATGCTGTATGAGCAGATGAAGCGCAATTACGGTTTGGAATAAAGCAGTGGACACGTTAGCAGGGTTTGTGGGGCACATTGTGTTCCAGAATCCGGAAAATGGGTATACAGTGCTTGATTTAGTCTGTGGGGAGGATGAGGTTACCTGTGTGGGGTTTTTCCATGGCGTAGGGGAGGGTGAAAGCCTTTCCCTGACCGGGGAATATGCCACGCACCCTTCCTATGGCAAGCAGTTTAAGATGGAGTCCTTTCAGGTGAAGCCACCGGAGGATACTGTCTCCATGGAGCGGTATTTGGGGTCTGGAGCCATCAAAGGCGTGGGCGCGGCATTGGCATCCCGTATTGTCCGGAGGTTCCAGGAAAATACCTTTCGGGTCATAGAGGAAGAGCCAGAGCGGTTGGCAGAGGTGAAAGGCATCAGCAAGAAAAAAGCCATGGATATTGCAGATCAGGTCATTGGCAAGCAGGAAATGAGGCAGGCAATGATCTTTTTGCAGCAGTATGGGATTTCACAGTCTTTGGGGATTAAGATCTACCAGGCATATGGGCAGAGGTTGTATGGGATCCTGAAGGAAAATCCCTATCGCCTGGCAGAAGACATCCAGGGGATAGGTTTTAAAGTGGCGGATGAGATCGCTTCCAGGATTGGGATCCAGGCGGATTCGGATTTTCGGATCCGAAGCGGTATTCTGTATGCATTGATCCGATCAGCATCAGAAGGGCATACCTGCCTTCCGGCAGAGCTGCTGGGACAGAAAGCAGGCGAGCTGCTGGGGGTTGTGCCGGAGCATATTGAGAAATACTATATGGATCTTGCCATTGATAAAAAAATCATAGTGAAAGACACAGAGGGCGGCCAGTTTGTTTATGCGGCCCATTATTATTATATGGAAATGAATACAGCCGCCATGCTGAAGCAGCTGGATATTTCCTACGAGGTTCCTGAGGCGGAAATCCAAAAGAAGATAGCAGAAATTGAGGAGAGTACGGGCATGGTTTTGGATGCACTGCAGGCAGAGGCAGTGAAGGAGGCGGCATCCAATGGGCTGATGGTGATCACTGGAGGGCCTGGCACCGGAAAGACTACTACCATTAATACGATTATCCGGTATTTTGAATTGGAGGGCCTGGATATTTTCCTGGCCGCCCCAACAGGTCGGGCAGCGAAGCGGATGAGCGAGACGACGGGATTTGAAGCCAGGACGATCCATCGGATGCTGGAGGTGAACGGCGGCATGGAGGGGAATGGCAGGTTTGAGCGTGATGAGGACAATCCACTGGAAACAGATGTGATCATTATTGATGAAATGTCTATGGTGGATATTACGCTGATGTACCATTTGCTGAAAGCCATCCTGCCAGGAACCCGGCTGATTTTGGTAGGGGATGTGAACCAACTCCCCAGCGTAGGCCCTGGAAGCGTGCTGCGTGACATGATTTATTCAAAGCGGTTCCATGTGGTGCGCCTTACCAAGGTATTCCGCCAGGCTGCCCAGAGCGATATTATTGTGAATGCCCATAAGATCAACCATGGCGAGCCGGTTTCTTTGGATAATAAGAGCATGGATTTTTTTTTCCTGAAGCGGTTTGAGGCAGATGTGATCATCCGTGTGGTCATCCAGCTGATCCGCCAGAAGCTTCCAAAGTATGTGGATGCTACGCCCTTTGATATCCAGGTGCTTACGCCTATGCGCAAGGGGCTTTTGGGGGTGGAGCGCCTGAATGGGATTTTACAGCAGTACCTGAACCCGCCAGCCTCGGATAAGAAAGAGCATGAATACCACGACATGGTCTTCCGGGAGGGGGACAAGGTTATGCAGATCAAGAACAACTACCAGTTGGAATGGGAAGTCCGAAGCAAATATGGCATTGCAGCAGAAAAAGGGATGGGCATTTTTAATGGGGATATGGGGATTATCCAAACGATCAACTCCTATGCAGAGACAATGACCGTGGAATTTGACGAGGGGCGGCTGGTGGATTATTCCCTGAAGCAGTTAGAGGAGCTGGAGCTGGCTTATGCCGTCACCATCCATAAGTCCCAGGGAAGCGAGTACCCGGCAGTGGTGATTCCGCTTTTGACAGGGCCGCGTATGCTGATGAACCGCAATCTTTTATATACAGCAGTTACCAGGGCGAAGAAATGCGTGACCCTGGTGGGGGATGACAGGACATTCCAGGGGATGATTGCAAATGTCAGTGAGCAGAAGCGTTATACGGGGTTAGGATATTTTATAAAAACTTAAGAAAAAATGTGTAGAATCATGTATGGAAGTATGATACCATAGGATTTGCCAAGAGTGATTTTTGCAAGAAAACCATATGCAAACCATAAAATACCTAATGCATGTTTTCTTCCCCCCGCGATGCCCCCTTTGCGACTGCGTTCTGTTCCATTCCCTGTTTGCAGCCGGGGATATGGTATGCCAGAAGTGCAGGGATAAGCCAGAATATATTACAGAGCCTGCATGTATGAAATGCGGAAAGCCGTTGGCAGATGACCGTCAGGAATATTGCTTTGATTGTGCAAAGGGCAAGGCAGAATATACCCAGGGCAAAGCCCTTTGGGCCTATCAGGCTGAGGTGAAGGAATCCCTTTACCGTTTCAAGTACCAGAACCGCCGGGAATATGCAGCCTATTACGGAGCGGAGCTGGTACGTGCCTACGGGGGCTGGATTCAAAGGTGCGGGATACAGGCAGTGGTTCCCATCCCTATTTCCAGGGCAAGGCGCAGGCAGCGAGGCTATAACCAGGCAGCCCTTGTGGCAAGGGAGGTTGGAAAGGGAATGGGGCTTCCTGTATATGAGCATCTGCTGTTCCGTGTCCGGGACACAGATGTGCAAAAGGCATTAACCGGAAGAGAACGGAAAAATAATTTGAAAAAGGCTTTTAAAACAAGGGAAAATAAGGTACAATTAGACCATATCTTACTTATAGATGATATTTACACAACAGGCAGCACCATGAATGAGGCGGCGAATGAGCTTAAGAGGGCAGGCGCTGCACATATTTATTGTCTGAGTATTAGTATCGGCAGAGGACATTAGGAGGGATGAAGGTATGGAAGTGAGAAATTGCAGAGGCTGTGGGCGGCTTTTTAACTATATGCATGGGCAGCAGCTTTGCCCGGCGTGTTTGGCAGAGTTGGAGGATAAGTTCCAGAAGGTTAAGGAATTCTTGAGGGAATACCCCAAGGCACCCCTGAATGAAATTGCAGAGCAGAATGATGTCTCTGTGAAGCAGATCAAGCAATGGGTGCGTGAGGAGCGCCTTACCTTTACAGAGGAGTCGCAGATTACCCTGGAATGTGAAATGTGCGGAGGCAAGGTGCTGACAGGGAGGTTTTGTGACAAGTGCAGGTCAAATCTCCACAATGAATTGTCTGGCGTGATGAGACGCCCCGCGGCGCCAAAGAAGGAGCCGAAGGAGGGCGGCGGCACAAAGGACAGGATGAGGTATCTGGATAACTAAAGCTGCCGGCAGGCCACTGCCCAGGAAAGAGCGCTTCAGGCGCAATCCTTCCTGTGGCAGGCTCTGCAGGCAGTTTTTCTTAAATAAAGAGCCATATTCCCACGGAATGCGCTGAACTGCGTATTCCGTTAGGATTCTTTTCGGATAATTGTATGGATAAATATACAAAAGCGCTAAAATGTGGTATACTATAAAGGAGTGTGGATAAACAGTTATAGTGATTTTAGGAAATGGATGGTGTGTGTATGCTGAATGAAGAAAGAATCCGCCTTATGACAAAACTGGCCTCTTATGAAAAAGGGAAAGGGAAGGAATATATCCCAGTAAGGCAATATTATCGGAGAGATTATATCAGCTATCAGGGGATCAAGACTTTTTTTTCTTCCACCATATGCTTTGGCATCCTGCTCTTGTTTCGGCTGGTCTATGAAATGGAGGACATTACAGAGCTGATCAGCAGTAAAGTCCTGTCGGCCATTGGGATCTCGCTTTTGACAGAGTACCTGGCCTTTGTGGCAGTTTTTCAGGCGGTTGCATATATTGTCTATAGCCGCCGCTATGCAAAAGCGGCCGCCGGCACGAAGGAATACTACTCTATCCTGAAAAAAGTGCAGAAGATCCAGGAGAAAGAAGAAAAGACACAGCCTTCGGAGGATTGGAAATGACATTTTTGTTGGAAATAAGGGAAAAGCTGCGTATTTTATATGGAAAATATGAAATCTATGTGACAGTGGCCGTAAAATTTATATTGGGAATCGCAGTTTTCTTTTGGATCAATAGTGGGATTGGCTATATGGAACGGCTGAACCAGATGGCGGTAGTCCTGCTGCTGGCCTTGGCCTGTGCGTTTTTGCCAATTGGCGCGATGGTGGCAGCGGCCTGCGGTTTGGTATTGCTGCATTTTTCGGCTTTGGCGCTGGAAGTCTGCGCCATTTGGCTGGGACTGATGCTCCTGCTGTTTCTTCTGTATTGGCGGTTCGCGCCTGGGCATGGGTACAGCGCCCTTTTGACGCCGCTGCTCTGCTTTTGCCGGGTGCCTCAGGTGATGCCTGTGGCAATGGGGCTTTTGGAAGGGCCGGCCTCTTATCTCTCTGTACTGAGCGGAGCAGCTGCCTTTTACTATGTGCGGGGCATACAGGAAAATATTGCGGTATTCACGTCTGCAGATGACAGTGAGGTTTTTTCCAGGCTTTCAGCAGCCTTGAAGGTATTGATAGAGAATAAGGAAATGTACCTGGTGCTGGCAGCCTTTTTCGTGACTTCTCTTGTGGTTTACATTATCCGCAGGCAGTCTGTGGCCTATGCCTGGAGCATTGCCTTGTTTGTGGGGAACCTGGTGCAGATGGCGGTTTTGCTGGTGGGCTATGTCCTGCTGGCTATGCCGGAGAAAATTTTATGGGTTATTTTGGGAACCTTGCTCTCGGTGGGCATATCCCTGGTATTGGAGTTCTTTTTCTTCAATCTGGACTATTCCCGGGTAGAGCGGGTGCAGTTTGAGGATGATGAATATTATTATTTTGTAAAGGCAGTTCCCAAGGTATTTGTCGCAAAGAAAGACAAACGGGTTAAGAGGATAACCCCGAAGAACAGGACGACGGTAAGCCGGAAACAGCTGGCAGAAGAGCTGGATATTGATCAGGATCTGTTGGATTAAGCAAAGCATGGAATGGAGGAAGTTATGGTACAGGATTTATTCGCAACGTTAAATACATTTGCGTCTAAATATCTTTTCTGGGTAGGTCGGCCTACAATTACAAAAACAGATATTGCTGAGATCATCATTATTACCATCCTGATCTATAATATCCTGGTGTGGTTCAAACAGACCAGGGCATGGAACTTGCTGAAAGGGATTATTGTGGTGCTGGTTTTTGTGCTGATTGCCGCAATGTTCCAGATGAATACGATCTTGTGGCTTGCAGGGAAGACCATCAATGTGGCAGTGATCGCCATTATTATTGTGTTCCAGCCAGAGCTGCGCCGGGCCTTAGAGCAGCTGGGGCAGAAAAATTTCCTTACGTCTTTGTTTTCCTTTGACTCGCAAAAGGTTCAGGAGCGGTTCAGCGAGCGGGTAACTAATGAGATTGTGAAAGCAACTTATGAGATGGCCAAGGTAAAGACAGGCGCCTTAATTGTCATTGAGCAGGATGTGGTATTAGGGGAATATGAACGGACGGGAATTGCACTGGATTCTATTGTATCCAGCCAGCTTCTGATCAATATTTTTGAGCATAATACGCCGTTGCACGACGGAGCGATTATCTTGCGGGGAGGGCGGATCGTGTCAGCCACCTGTTACCTTCCACTGTCAGACAATATGAGCCTGAGTAAGGAACTGGGCACCCGCCATCGGGCGGCAGTGGGGATCAGTGAAGTCTGCGACGCCCTGACCATTGTGGTATCAGAGGAAACAGGGAATGTGTCCATTGCCATTGGCGGGGAACTGTTCCGCAATGTGGATGCAGAGTACCTGAAAGGGAAGTTGAATTTTATCCGCAAGGGAGCTATGGATGTGGCCAGGTTCCGGATATGGAAAAGGAGGCTGAAGCATGTTAAAAAAACTGATGAAGCATCTGGTAAATAACCCGGGGCTGAAAGTCTTGTCCATTTTGATTTCTGTGATACTGTGGATGGCTGTGGTAAAAATGGCAGATCCGGAGACCACGAAAACCTTTTCTGTCCCTGTGGAGATTTTAAATAAAAATGTGATTACGGAGATGGGCAAGGTGCCGGCGGTAGTTAAGGATACAGATGTTGCCGTGTTTTATATTTCCGGCCCCAGAAGCTATGTGGAGGGCATGAGCGGGGATGATTTTAAGGTGACGGCAGACTTAAGCCAGGTGAATCTGAACCAGGAGGGCGATCCAAAGCTGGTGCCTATTGAGATCAGCGCAAAGAAAAATGACCAAAGGATTGATATTATAAAAAGGACTGTGAATCTGCAGATTACCCTGGAAGATTTGGCGGAATCAAAATTTGTGATCTCGCCAGAGACGGTGGGCACGCCAGCGGAAGGCTTTGCGATTGGAGATGTGGACGTGACGCCGAACCTGCTGAAGGTTTCAGGGCCGGAGTCTGTGGTTTCACGGATCAGCCGGGTGGTTGCAAGCATCAGTGTGGATGGGATTTCCAGTGATATATCAGACAATGTGGTGCCGACCCTTTATGATGAGGACGGGAATGTAATCCTGTCAGACCTGCTGGATATGAACCAGAGCATTGTCACAATCCGGGCCAGGATTTTGGGGACCAAGAGCCTTCCCATCCATTTTGATGTAAGCGGGACGCCGGCAGACGGGTGCCAGTACCAGGGGATGGAATATGCGCCGGAGTCTGTGATGGTCAAAGGGGATCCTGTGACGCTGAATGGCATTAATGTCATCAATATTCCAGAGGATGTGATCAATTTAAACGGGGTCAATAAGGATATTGATACGACAATAGATATTACGCCGTATTTGGGGGAAGGGATTTCCCTGGTGGACGAGACAGCGAACCAAATTGCTGTCAAGGTTTTAATTGAGCGTAAGGAATCCAAGGTATTTAATGTGCCTGTGGATAAGATTACAGTAACGGGGCTGAATAGTACTTATGACCTGGCATATAATGGGAATACTGTGCCGGTTACCGTGAGGGCTTTGAAGGAAGATATGGAGTCCTTGCGGGTGGGGGATATACAGGCGGCGCTGCATGTAACAGATTTGCCTCCGGGAACCCATGGGGTGAGTGTAGAGGTTACGCTGCCGGATGACCGGTATGAGCTGGTAGGGACGGTAAATGTACAGATTACAATAACGGATACGAGTGTGGAGGAAGATCCCCAGGAAGGGCAGGATCCGGATGATGCGGATAATACAGGGGGAGCGGCGAATCCAGGGAATGCAGGTAATTCTACGGGTTCAGGTAATTCGGAAGGCTCAGGGGATTCAGAAGGCTCAGGGAATAAGGAAGGCTCAGGGGATTCTGCGAATCCGGAAAATCCAGGGGATAATGCTGGAAGGGATGGGGCAGAAGATAGTGATTAGGGAGAGAAATTCCCTTTGCAGCAAATGAGCGGAGTTGCTGTATACGCTTGGATTATGAGGAAATTGATTGGATAGAATGTAGAAAATAAGAGTGTGCGGGAAGTGCACGGAATGGAGGGATATATGGCTAGGATGTTTGGGACAGATGGAGTGAGAGGCGTGGCAGGCACGGAGCTGACGATTGAGCTGGCTATGAAGCTGGGGCAGGCGGGGGCTTATGTGCTTACAAAGGAAAAGGCGCATCAGCCTACAATTATCGTAGGGTGCGATACCCGGATTTCAGGGGGGATGCTGGCAAATGCGCTGATGGCAGGGATTTGCTCTGTGGGAGCAAACGCGGTGTATATGGGGGTGGTTCCAACGCCTACCATTGCATATTTGACCAAGAAGCATAAGGTGGATGCCGGAGTTGTGATTTCGGCGTCCCATAATCCAATGGAGTTTAATGGCATTAAGTTTTTTAATGGGGAAGGGTATAAGCTTTCAGATGAATTGGAGGATGAGATTGAAGGCCTGATCAGGAATGGGATGAAGGATGTGCAGATGCCTTTGGGGTCTGGGATTGGAAAGATCAGTTATCGGTTTGATGCCAGGGAAGAGTATGTTTTCTTTATGAAGAAGACAGTTCCAGTGGACTTGAGCGGGCTGAAGATTGTGGTGGACTGTGCAGAAGGGGCTTCCCATTATACGGCAGTGGAGACGCTGCGGGGATTGGGGGCAAATCTGGTGGCGATCCATGTAAATCCAGATGGGACGAATATCAATGCCAATTGTGGGTCTACCCATATGGATGAGCTGAGAGCCAGGGTAGTGTATGAAAAGGCTGATGTGGGGCTGGCATTTGATGGGGATGCAGACAGGATGCTGGCTGTGGATGAAAAAGGGAATATTGTGGATGGCGACCAGGTGATGGCCATTATTGGAAATTATATGAAGGAACGGGGGAAGCTGAAAAAGGATACCATTGTAGGGACAGTTATGAATAACCTGGGCTTTACGCTGATGGGAAAACGGTGCGGGATCCATATTGAGCAGACGAAGGTGGGGGATCGGTATGTTTTGGAGAACATGCGGGAAAATGGGTATAATTTAGGCGGGGAGCAGTCAGGGCATATTATTTTCCTGGATGAGATCACCACAGGTGATGGGCTGTTAAGCGCACTGCATCTTTTGGAGGTAATGGTGGATACAGGCAAGGGGCTTTCAGAGCTTGCACAGGTGATGGAGGTTATGCCCCAGGCATTGGTAAACGCCAAGGTGCCGAACCATAAAAAAGAGCACTTTATGGAGTATCCGGAGGTGGCTCAGGCAATCCAGGCTTTGGAGCAGAAGTTTGCAGGAGAGGGGCGGGTGCTGATCCGGCCTTCTGGGACAGAGCCTATGGTACGCGTGATGATTGAAGGAAAGGATCAGGAGGAAATTACGCAGGATGCCAGGGAATTAGCAGAAGTCATCATGAAAAATATGCTGTAGGATTGGAATCCGTAAGGTGTGTTTTATGTTAGGAGAAGGCAGTTAATTTCAGAAAAGGGTTTCTGGTAATGCCAGGGAGCGTGGTTAGAATCTGCGCTTACCATAGGGCAATGGGGGCATGCCTATGGAATGGCAGGCAAGAGCCAGAAAAAATGCTAGAAGAGAATGTATTGGAGGACATAATATGGTAAGTCAAAAAGTAACAATTAAGAACCCCACAGGGCTCCATTTGCGCCCGGCTGGGATATTGTGCAAGGAAGCGGTTAAGTATGATTCATTGATCACATTCAATTTTAAAGGAGGCACAGCCAATGCCAAGAGTGTGCTGAGTGTCCTGGGCGCATGTATTAAGTCCGGGGATTCCATTGAGTTTGTCTGCGAAGGCGAGGATGAGGAACAAGCGCTGGAGGCAGTTGTGGCGGCAGTGGCGAATGGGCTGGGAGAATAGCAGGGTACAGGTGCTGATGTCCACCTATAATGGCGAGCGTTTTCTGGAAGAGCAGATGGAAAGCCTTTTGGCTCAAAGCTGGAAGAATCTGGAAATACTGATTCGGGATGATGGCTCCACCGACAGTACTATGCAAATCCTGGAGAGGTATTGTATGAAATATCCGAATATCCAGGTATTTGTTGGGGAAAATATAGGTGTGGCCAAAAGCTTTTTTGAGCTGTTACAGGAAAGCGACGGAGACTTTGTGGCCTTCTGTGACCAGGATGATGTTTGGCTGGAGCATAAGGTAGAGGCGGCCATTACAGTGCTGAAGGAGGAACAGGGGCCTGCACTGTACTGTGGCGGCAAGACATTGGTGGACAGCAGCCTGAAGCCCATGGAAAAACAGAATAGGGAGAGATTGGCGCCAGGCTTTGGAAATGCGGTGGTAGAATGTATCTGCACCGGATGTACTGCGGTTCTCAACCGAAAGTTAATAGATATTATGAAGGTAAGGCTGCCAGAACATGCAATCTTGCATGACTGGTGGTCTTATCTGGTTGCAGCTTATGTGGGGAAGGTGATTTATGACCCGGAGGCCTATATCCTTTACCGCCAGCATGGGAAGAATGTGGTAGGGGCGAAAGCAGGCTTTTGGGGGGAGCTGCAGGCGAAGGCAGCTTATCTAAAGAAAAATAAGGGCAAACTGAAGGGGCAGCTGGAGGATTTTGCAAAGCTGTACAGTGGAGACGGGGATAAGGATGCTTTGGTGAAGCAGGTGCTGGCAGCAGGAGGGCTGGCTGGCAGGATAAAGATCTTGTGGAACTCCAGGATCTATCGGCAGAAGAAATTGGATGAATGGGTTATGAAGGCATTGTTTTTGGCAGGGAGGATGTTGTGAAGGCTGGCCTTTATCCTGGGGCAAATGCGTGGAAACGCCCTGTCAGGCACGGTAGGAGAGATGGGCTGGCATTCAGTCCGGCGCCATGGCTATATGCGCGGAACACCTTATTAGGGGTGGTGTGTGGGCAGGGAATATTGTATTAGGTATCATAGATATACTATAGATTAGAGAAAGGAAGGCTGTAGAGTGAAGAAAATATTAGTCACAGGCTGCACGGGGCAGCTGGGAAGAGCTATTAATAAGGAATACGCAGGCAGCGGGGCGGAATTAATCAATACGGATGTGATGGCTGGGCAAGGCGTGACAGCGCTGGATATTACCAACATAGAGGATGTGATGAAGCTGGCGGGCCAGACAGAACCAGATGTGATCATTAATTGTGCAGCCCATACGGCAGTGGATTTGTGTGAGCAGCAGTGGGACAAGGCTTATCAGATTAATGCGATAGGTGCCAGGAATCTGAGTATTGCGGCTGCGAAAGTGGGGGCAAAGATGGTTCATGTGTCTACGGATTATGTGTTTGATGGGAATGGGACACGCCCTTATACAGAATTTGACCCGGTTGGGCCTGTCAGCGCTTATGGGAAGACGAAGCTGGAAGGGGAGAATTTTGTGAAAAGCTTTGCAAAGAACTATTTTATCCTGCGGACAGCATGGCTGTATGGGGATGGAAAAAACTTCATTAAGACCATGCTCCGTCTGTCAGAGAGCCACAGCCAGGTGACTGTGGTAAAGGATCAGGTGGGAAGCCCAACCAGCGCCTCAGAGCTTGCGCGTATGATCCATTTTCTGGAGCCAACAGAGAATTATGGGCTGTTCCATGCTACCTGCGAGGGAAGCTGCAGTTGGGCTGAATTTGCCGAAGAAATCTTCCGGTTGGCAGGAAAGAGCACAGTTGTAGTGCCAGTGACCACAGAAGAATATATGGCAGCCAACCCAAATCAGGCCTCCCGCCCAGCTTATTCCATTTTGGAGAATTATATGATAAAGCTTACCAGTGATTTTTGCATGGCAGACTGGCGGGAAGCATTGGCGGAATATATGGGGACAGGCCTTTAGCCTCAGTTTTAATATAGCCGCAAAGTTTGATAGAAAAATGATGAACCAAGAAGGAGAAAACAATTATGAGGACTTATCTGGTAACAGGCGGAGCTGGGTTTATCGGCTCAAATTATATTCACTATATGTTCCGTAAATATGGGGATGAGATCCGCATCATTAATGTGGACAAGCTGACCTATGCAGGCAACCTGGAGAATCTGAAGGATGTGGAATCCAGGGACAATTATACCTTTGTTAAGGCAGATATCTGTGACAGCGCAGCCATCAGCAAGATTTTTGCCGAAAATGACATTGACCGGGTAGTGCATTTTGCAGCCGAAAGCCATGTGGACAGAAGCATCAAGAACCCGGAAATATTTGTGCAGACCAATCTATTGGGCACAGCCGTAATGCTGAACTGTGCCAAAGCAGCCTGGGAGCAGGAAGACGGCACTTTCAAGGAAGGCAAGAAATTCCTCCATGTTTCCACAGATGAGGTTTATGGCTCTTTAGAGGAGGATGGGGGCTATTTCTACGAGACAACCCCTTATGCTCCCCATAGCCCCTATTCTGCAAGCAAGGCAGGTTCCGATTTCCTGGTAAAGGCCTACATTGACACCTACCATTTCCCAGCGAATATTACCAATTGCTCCAACAATTACGGCCCCTACCAGTTCCCGGAAAAGCTCATTCCCTTAATTATCAACAATGCCCTCCAGGGCAAAAAGCTCCCCGTCTACGGCGACGGCAAAAATGTCCGTGACTGGCTCTATGTAGACGACCATGCCAAGGGAATCGATATGGTGCAGGAACAGGGAAGATTAGGTGAAACCTACAATATCGGCGGGCACAATGAAAAGCAAAACATTGAGATCGTCCATACCATCCTGGAGACCCTGCAGGAAATGCTCCCAGAAGGAGACCCTCGGAAAGCCTTGGTAAGCAAAGACTTGATCACCTTCGTGGAGGATCGAAAGGGCCATGACAGAAGATATGCCATCGCCCCAGATAAGATTAAGGCAGAAATAGGCTGGGAGCCAGAGACCATGTTTAAAGATGGAATCCGCAAAACCATCGCATGGTTTTTTGAGCATGAAGACTGGATGCGGAACGTAACCAGCGGAGACTACCAAAAATATTATGAGGAGATGTATCAGAGTAATTAATTGCTCTGAGATGAATGCGGTGCTGGGGGAAGCCCCAGCGGCGTATAGAATCCAATCCCCTTTATATCCTACAGAAAGGATCCTTGCCATGACCCCGAATTTCACCCCTAAAGACCACACTTTCGCCATCTGTGCCTACAAAGAAAGCCCCTACCTGCGCCTTTGCATAGAATCCCTGAAAAAACAGCGCACCCCTTCCCATATCATAATGGCCACTTCCACAGACAACCCGCACATCCAAGCCCTGGCCAAAGAATATAACATCCCCCTGTACATCAACCAAGGCTCTGCTGGAATTGCTAATGACTGGAATTTTGCCTATCAGTGCGCCGGCACAAAGTTAATAACTTTAGCCCACCAGGATGATACTTACTATCCAGCATATACAGCCCGTATGCTTTCATCACTAAACCGCGCCTCCCATCCCTTAATTTATTTTACAGATTACAATGAGCTGCGCAGCGGAAAAGAAGTATCCTCCAACCGCCTTTTAAAGGTAAAACGCCTGATGCTGCTTCCCTTAAGGGTTCCGGCCTTCCATAAGAGCCGTTTTATACGGCGGCGGATCCTCTCTATGGGCAATCCCATTTCATGCCCTTCTGTCACCTATGTAAGGGAAAATCTTCCAGAACCCCTGTTTATCCCGGGGTTTAAGAGCAATATTGATTGGCAGGCATGGGAGATCCTGTCCAGGGAAAAGGGAGAGTTTGCCTATGACCCATCTCCTTTGACCTGCCACAGGATCCATATAGGGTCGGAGACGTCGGCGGCCATCAATAATGGGAATATCCGTGCCAAGGAGGATTATGAGATGTTCCTGAAATTCTGGCCCAAGTGGGCTGCCCGCCTTATTATGCGTTTTTATATCAAAGGGGAAGAATCAAACCAGATTGGATGATAGAAGTGAAGGAGAAGCAAAATGAGTGAACAGTACGAACTTACGATTTTAATGCCATGCCTGAATGAGGCAGAGACATTAGCAACCTGTATCCGCAAGGCGAGGACGTTTCTGGAAGAAAGCGGCGTCCATGGGGAGATTGTGGTTGCAGATAACGGAAGTACCGATGGTTCCCAGCAGATTGCCCAGCAGGAAGGGGCAAGGGTGGTGCCTGTCCCGGAAAAGGGATATGGTGCTGCTTTGATCGGGGGATGCAATGGCGCCCTTGGGAAATATGTGATTATGGGCGATGCGGATGACAGTTATGATTTCCTGCATTTAGGGCCTTTTGTGGAAAAACTGCGGGAGGGCTATGACTTAGTGATGGGGAACCGCTTTAAAGGCGGGATTGAGCCAGGAGCCATGCCTCCCCTTCACAGATATCTGGGAAATCCGGTGCTTTCTTTTATTGCCCGGCTGTTTTTCCCCTGTAAGATCGGAGATTACCATTGCGGGCTGCGCGGCTATAATCGGGAATCCATACAGAAGCTGGGGCTGGTCACCACAGGCATGGAATATGCCAGTGAGATGGTGGTGAAGGCTACACTGAACCATTTGAACATTGCGGAGGTGCCGACTACGCTGAAAAAGGATGGCCGTTCCCATGCGCCCCATTTGCGGAGCTGGTCAGATGGATGGCGCCACTTGAAATTTTTGCTGATGCACAGCCCCAATTGGCTGTTTATGTATCCAGGGCTGATTTTGTTTTTCCTCGGGCTGGTTCTCACGGCGGTTTTATGCTTTGGCACTATCCAAATCGGATCCGTGGGGCTGGGCGTCCATACCATGATGTATGCGGCGGCAGCTATGATGGTGGGAGCCAATCTGGTGATGTTCTCCCTGTTTGTCCGTACTTATGCCAGCGTCACAGGCTTTATCCCTACAGAAAGCCCGCTGGACCGATGGCTGGAGGAAACCTCCACAGAACGGGGCGTAGTGATTGGGATTTTGTTGTTTTTCATTGGGGTTGCTGTGACGATTGTGGCATTCTGCCTTTGGGGAAGGGCAGGATTTGGCGGGCTGTCACCGGAAAATATGATGCGGATCACCATACCGGCAATGTTGTTTATTGTGGTAGGGATAGAAATGGTGTTTGGAAGCTTTTTTATTGGGATTTTGCATATTAAACATAAATAGTGGCAAGGGGAAATGAGTTCATGAAAAAAAAGCTGGTATTAAAACGAATTAATTGGTTTTGGATGGTGGCCGCCATCCTGTCTTTGGGAAAATTTTTGCTGATCTGGGGGCTTCCTATTTATCCCATTGCCACAGCGGCATGTGATGACGCCTTAATGAAAAACTGGGCGCTGCAGATGGCAAATGGAGCCTGGACAGGGCCTTTTTCCTGTTATATTTTTACCAAAGAAGTGGGGTTTGCCATTTTTTTGGCGATTACATATCGGCTGCATCTGCCCTATATTTTTACTACCCATTTGCTCTATATGATGGGAGCCATGATCCTGACCTATGCCATCAGCCATGTAGTAAAGCAAAAGTGGGCTTTGTGCCTGATATATGGCGTTATTTTGTACCATCCCGTTATGACGGCAGTCCAGACAGGGCAGAGGGTGTACCGCAATGGCTTTGCCGTAGCATTGACGCTGTGGGTGTTCGGCAGCTTGCTGAACCTTTATTTTGAAATTGGGGAAAAGCCCTTTTGGGTTAATGCCATTTGGTCCCTGTTTGCCACTGGGAGCCTGGGATTTTTGTGGATCACAAAAAGCGATACCATTTGGGTCATGCCTTTTACCTTGGTAGTTTTGCTAGTGGCGTCAGTGCTTGCGGCAGAAAAGATTAGGCATTGGAAGGCTCTTGCCAGAGTCGCCTTGCTGGTGGTTCCGCTGTTGGGGGTTTCTTTGTTCCCAAAGCTGGTCATATGGAAGAATGAAAGGGTATATGGCTTGTCAGGAGTGCCCTATTATGGAGAGGTGCTGTCTATGCTGACCCATTTAGATACGGAAGGCGCCACAGAGAATATCAGCCTTCCCACAAAGGCATTCCAGGAACTGTGCCAGCTCTCCCCTACCCTGGCCACTACAGAGCGGAAGGTTCTGCGGGTGTTTCAGGAATATGACCCCTATGATACCCATCCAAAGGATGGGAATGTGGAAAATGGATGGATTGGCTGGGCATTGGTACGTGGATTTCAGTGGTCAGGCTATTATAAAAGCGTCCAAACGGCTAGTGATTTTTATAAGAAAGTCTATGAGGAATTGACAGAGGCTGTGGAAGAAGGGAAGATCCGGCTAAAGCAGCCCTCTGCCCAGCAAAATTACCATGTTTCCACTTCAAAGGAGCGAAAAGAACTGGCTGCTACGGTTGGAGAGATCTGGTCGTATGTTGTTAGCCAGGATGAGATGTTTTCCGATGCCTATCTGTTGGATGAGAAGGAAATGGTAGGAAGCCAGAGCTTTGAGCTGGTCACCCGTAATAATGCCTGCTATGCAGATTTTGGCCGGGATTTTGCCTGCATTGGCTGGGTAGCCTACCCACAGAAGGATTTGGAGAAGCTGAAATGTTATATTGAGGATTACGATGGAAACCAGCTTACAGAGATCGCATTTAAAAAAAGCAGGGATGTGCAGCGGGCTTATCCCAATGTCCAGGGGGCTGGGCATTGCCGTTTCCAGGTGGAGTGGGATTACAATGGAGCCCAGGAACAGCCGGAATTTTACATTGCTTCCTATGAGGGGGAGCAGCAGGTGGCAAGGGTAAAGGTGGGCAAGCTGGGGCTGGAAGGAGCTTCGGAGGATATCTGCATAGGGTCAGTGGATGGTTTTTTCTCGCAGGAAGAGGAACATAAGGCTATAGCCACGGCTCAAAGAGCAGTAAAAAGATGCAATTTAGTCTATAGTATCTACCATGGGGCGGGAAAATGGCTGGTGTGGGCTGGAGTGGCAGCTTATATAGGGTTTACAGCTTTTGCAGTATGGGATTGGAAGAGCCGTAGATTCCAGGCAGTAAATGCATGGCTGGTCATTACAGGCATTGGGCTGAGTTTGCTGATCCTGTTTATAGGCGTAGCAGTGACCCATTTGGAAAATTGCCCGGCAATTGGGTATATGTATTTGAGCGCAGCTTATCCATTGCTTAGCCTGGCAGCCTTGATGTCCCTGGTAAAATGCGGGGAAAGCATATGGGAAAGATTCTCAAAAGGGAGGAAGAGGTAATGGATTTTAAAACCCAGGCAAGCATGGGGGCGGCTCTATTAAAGCAGTATGGTATCCGGGATTTTTACAATCGGTTTCGGGAATGGTGTGAGTTCCGTGAGCGGAACCGGGCATATCAGGCCAATCCAAATCTTTACTTTCCTTCTGAGGAGGAATTAGAGGCCCAACGCAGGAAAAAATGGGAATATGCGCCCTTGGTCAGTATTGTAGTGCCAACCTATGAGACAGATGAAGGCTTTTTACGGCAGCTGCTGGATTCTGTGCTGGGGCAGACTTATGCAAACTTGGAGCTGTGCCTTGCAGACGGCAGCCAGACGGATCAGGTGGAGCGGGTGGCAGGCACATACCAGGATTCCCGCATTGTTTATAAGCGGCTGCTAAAGAACGGGGGCATTTCAGAAAATACAAATTGCGGCTTTGCAATGGCAAAGGGGCAATACCTGGCGCTTTTAGACCATGATGACCTGCTGACGTCCAACGCGCTGTATGAGATGGTAAAAGCCCTGAATGAGACAGCGCCGAGGCCGGATATGCTTTATTCTGATGAGGATAAGATGGTAGGGGAATCCAGGGTGTACTGTGATCCCAGCTTTAAGCCAGATTATAATGAAGAATTGCTGCGCAGGAACAATTACATCTGCCATTTTCTGGTATTTTCCAGGGAAATCCTGGAGAAGGCAGGGGGGCTGGACAGCGCCTATGACGGCGCCCAAGACCATGAATTTGTCCTTCGCTGCAGGCGGCATGGGGCAAGTTTTTGCCATGTGCCTAAGATTTTATACCATTGGCGGGTTCATCCGGCTTCCACAGCCTATGACCCTGGCTCCAAGCTCTACGCTTATGAAAATGGGAAGCGGGCGATCCGGGACTATCTGAAGAGCCAGGGCGTAGAGGCTAAGGTAGAACTGACAAAGGATTTGGGGGTGTATCAGGTATCCTATGTGAGAAACCGCAGGATGCGTGTGGCGATTTTGGCAGAGGATGCGCAGGATGCGTCAATTTTGCATATGACAGCACAAAAATCCAAGTATACGGAGGTATTTCACCGCCATGCGCCTAACCTGGGCAATCGGGAAATCCAGGAAACAGACGCTGATTATATTGTGCTGGCAAGGCGTGGGATGTTTCCGGATGATCCGTACTGGCTGGAAAGGCTGCTGGCTTTTTGCCAGGAAGGGCGCGTAGGAGCTGTGTCAGGCAGTATACTGACACCGAAGCGCAGGATCGTCCAAAATGGTATGGCGGTGTCCAAGTCAGGGAAGGTGTTTCCGTTGTTTGAAGGGCTTCCAGAGATTTACCGGGGCTATTGCCATCGGGCGGATATTCCGGAAAATGTCAGCACACTTTCTGGGGATTTTGTGATACTGTCTAAGAAGGCCTGGGAAGATGCGGGGAAATTTGAGGAAGGGCTTACGTTTCCGGCAAAGGAAGTGGATTTTTTTGCCAGGATGCGCGCCTGTGGATATGAAGTGGTGCTTGACTGTGGGGTGAAGATAATATGTTATAATAAGGGAAAGGTAGATTACAGCATGAAGCCTGGGGAATATGAGGAGATGAAAAAGCGGTGGGGAGATGCATGGGGGCAGGGGGATTTGGCATATAATCCTAATTTTCGGGAAGGGGATGGGAATTTTACGCTTTTAAGAGGGTAAGTGCAGAATACTGGGGTGGGGGAGCGTCCGTTAGGGAGGAGCCGGGGCATAAGGGGCTGCCCTTGTTCCGGCTCCTTCCTGGCTACGTTTTCGATGCCTGTAAGTTGGGAAAAGATTTCCCATGTCACAAGTTCCCATCCTTTAGAAGCTTTCTCGTTAATGAGATCGTCTAGCATAGCTATGTCAGTCTGATTTTCCTTAAAATCAATAATGCAATATCAGCATTTATTACTTTATTCAGCGTAATATTCGGGTCTGAAAATAGCATTGCAGGGCTTGCGGTGCTTCTTTGCATTATGGTATTCCGGTGTGTAGACCTTGGAATCTGTACATCTTTTTGTCTGCCTGAAATCAGAAAGTGAAAAATATATCCAGGGTGGAGCGGATGCAACTGGCAGTTGACACATTGAATGGTGCTGATTGGTGGTTAGCAACCGGAAAAAAAGATAAAATCCACACATAAAAATGATACAAGGAGGATATAAGAATGATTTTTTCAGACAAACTAGTACAGCTCCGCAAAAAAGCAGGTTGGTCACAAGAAGAATTAGCGGAACAAATGAACGTTACAAGACAATCCGTTTCAAAATGGGAAGGGGCGCAGTCTGTTCCAGACCTTGAGAAAATGCTTCGCCTTTCGGAACTGTTTGGCGTAAGCACAGACTACTTACTGAAAGATGAAATCGAAGATGCAGGATGCAGTATCCCGTCTGATAAGGTAACTATGCTAAGGCGCGTATCTATGGAAGAAGCAAACGCCTTCCTTTCTGTAAAAGCTATAACATCAAAACTAATCGCATTTGCTACTTTTTTGTGCATTTTATCACCAATATGCCTGATAATCTTAGGAGCGGTTAGCGAAGCCCCAGAATATGGCCTGGCAGATCATGTGGCCGGAGGGATTGGAATGATTGTTCTGCTTCTTCTTGTTACAATAGCAGTTTCTATATTTATTTCAAGCGGCAGGAAAACAGCGCCATATGCCTATTTAGAAAAAGAAGTATTTGAAACAGAGTATGGCGTCAGTGGAATGGTGGCAGAACGGAAAGCACAATATAACGGAACATATACAAGAAGCACTATTATCGGAACCGCCCTCTGTATTATGGCGCTAATCCCCCTTTTTGGAGGAGCGGTTTTTAATGATGAAAATGAATTGCTGATAATAGTTATGTTTTCTGCTTCCTTAGTTATTGCAGGCATTGGCGTATTTTTCTTTATCAGCAGCGGTATAATATGGGAAAGCTATGATAAACTCTTACAGGAGGGCGATTATTCAAAAGAAAAAAAGAAAACCCAGCCCATTACAACCGTTATTTCTGCCACATATTGGCTAATTACCACCGCAATATACCTGGGATATAGCCTTTCTACAAATGATTGGGGATATAGCTGGATCATTTGGGTAGTTGCAGGCATAATATTCCCTGCCATTGCTATGATTACCAACCTGTTAGCCAAAAGAAAATAATGAATCAGAACAGATATTCCACAAAAAAACAATCTTCTAAAGCCCGCTGAATAAAGTATCCGCCAAGAAATAAAATGCGGAGCCGCTGCAAAATAGATGCCTATCATCTACAGAGCAGCGGCTCCTATTCTGCTTCCAAAACCAGTAAAGGCTATTATCATACCACATATAGTTAATATTCTATCCCCCACTGCTTGCAGCGGTTGCCCCAAAAATCCCCTTGCAACAGCATAATCCCACCTCATTTTCCCCAATAGCACCCCTACGCCCAAAGTTTGACAAAACCAGAGGCGTAGCATATAATGGACTCATAACGGTTTGTGCCCAGAACCTGGCACAGCCAAATAAACATCTATAAAAAGAATAATATATTCACTATTTTCGAGAGAGAGACTCCTTTCATGCATATTATGCCAACAGTAAAAATTGCTTTAGCCACTTATAATGGCTCTAAATACATTTGCAGGCAGCTAGACAGCCTTTTAGCGCAGACATACCCCAATCTGGAGATCTATATCCGGGACGATGGCTCAACAGATGGGACAGTCCAGATTTTGGAAGAGTATATTGCCCGCAACACTACCGATAAGAAAATAACCCTTCTGGAAAATAACGGCAAAAACCTAGGATGCCCAGCATCCTTTTACCAAATTATAAGAGAATGCGGCTCAGCGGATTATTATGCTTTTTGTGACCAGGATGATATCTGGTATCCAGATAAGGTAAAGTGGGCTGTAGAACGTTTGCAGGAAAGCAAAAAGGAATCTGCCGGCACAGAGTTCCCCTGTGTCTATTTTTCTGCCTGTGATTATTATACAGAGGAAGGGGAGTTTTTGCGCCATTCGCCGGTTTGGACAGGGGAAGTTGGGCTTACAGATGTTCTTTATTATACGCCGGCTTCAGGATTTCTGTTGGTGTTTAATGAGACTGCCCGGCAGGAATTGGTTTTAGGAGTGGATCCAGGAAGGGAGCTTCATGACCGCTGGCTTTTGCGGGGAGCGGCCTGTTTTGGGAAGGTTATCCCAGACTCCCGCTGCACAGCTGCCCATATTCGGCATTCCAAGGCAGTGACAGCAGAAGATTCCAGCAATTCCAACCTGGTGCGAAGTTTTTTGAAAAATGAGATTTGCGGCACGGCAATGACGGACAGCAAGGGGGATTTGGGGTATTTTCTGTGTGCTTTTCAGGAGAGGCTTAGCAAATCCCAGCGTAAGGTGCTGGAGCTGTTTGCGGCTCCCAACCGTTTTGGGCGGCAGGTCCGAAAGCTGTTTTATCCGAAGCGGCTGCGTGTCCGGCTGGCTGGGGAAGCGGCTATTCGAATTTTGTTTTTAATTGGAAAAATATAGGGGAATTTTTAGATTTTCTTTACAATTTCCACACATTTTTCACACAAACCATGGAGGAAAAAATGCTATGATAAAAGCGGATAGGAGGACAGAGCATTGCCAACCAGCCAAATCTATGTGATCACCCATAAGCCCATTGACGGCCTTGGCTTGCCAAGGCATTACAGAAAGCTCTTTGTCGGCGCGAAAAGGCTTTCAGTCCAGGAGAAGGCTTCTTTGCAGGATTATGATTTTGATGATTCTGGGATCAATATTTCTGATAAAAATTCCAATTATTGTGAATTGACAGGGCTTTACTGGATCTGGAAGAACCAGCAAGGGGAGTATGTGGGAATCAGCCATTATCGGAGGTTCTTTGAAGAAAGGGGGGCATTGCTCCCGATGGGTAAGGCGAAGGAAATTCTAAAGGATGCTGATATGATTGTTGCAAGGAGGCAGTGGGTGGAGGGCAATGTGAAGGCGCAGTTTGAGCGGTTCCACAGCAAGGAAGATTTGGCGTTGGCCAGGCGGGTGATCCAGGAGAAGTACCCGGATTATGTGGGAAGCTTTGACCAGGCGATGTCCAAGTGCTTTCTGTTTTCCTTCAATATGATGGTATGCAGGAAAGAACTGTTTGACCAGTATTGCGCGTGGCTTTTTGATATTTTGGAAACATGTGAGGCAAGGGTGGATTTGGCAGGGTATGATGCTTACCAGAAAAGGATCTTCGGTTTTCTGTCAGAGCGGCTTTTGATGGTGTGGCTGCTGCGCCATGGGCTGAAGGTGGCAGAGGTGAAGGTGCTGGAAACGGAGGTGTCAAAGAGTACAAAGTGGGAAAGTAAAAAGTGGGAGTGGATTACCATTGGGAAGAACTTTTTTCTAAACCATGGGTGGGGGACGCTGCGGTATAAGTGAAGGTTTTTTGCTTGCGGGGATTGTCTGGACAGAGAAGCTGGGATTGGCAGGCTCAGAATAAGGTTTGTGAAGAGGTGGGCAATGGAGAGATGAAGAAAGAAAGATCGGTGACCTTTAATTTTATTATGAATTTTATATTGACGGCTTCTTCTTTTGTGTTTCCGCTGATCACATTTCCTTATGTGTCCAGGGTTTTGCTGCCAGTGGGGAATGGGAAGATTGCTTCGGCTACGGCAATCGTCTCTTATTTCTCCATGGTTTCTATGCTGGGGATTCCCACTTATGGGATACGGGCTTGTGCCCAGGTGCGGGAAGATAAGGAGAAATTATCCCGGACAGTGCAGGAGATATTGATCATCAATGTGGCGATGACGGTATTGGTTTATATTGTTTTTGGGGCGTGCCTTTATTTGGTGCCGAAGTTTGCAGAAGACAGGATGCTGCTGGCGGTAGTGGGAACCACAATCCTGCTGAATGTAATTGGCGTTAGCTGGCTTTATGCGGCTTTGGAGCAGTATGCTTATATTACGGTGGTTTCGCTTGTGTTTAAGGTTGTGGGGATCCTGCTGATGTTTTTGTTTGTGAAGGAGCGGCAGGATTATGTGATTTATGGCGGGATTACGGTAATTTCTAATGTAGGCTCTTATGTTTTTAATTTTTTGAGGCTGGGGAAATACATTATATTGAAGCCGTTGGGAGGATATAACCTGCGTCGGCATCTGAAGCCGATTGGGATTTTTTGCGCTATGACAGTTGCTACGAGCATTTATACGAATCTGGATACCGTTATGCTGAAGTTCATCAGCGGGGATGAGCAGGTGGGATATTATACAGCGGCGGTGAAGGTGAAGACCATTGTGGCAAGCCTGGTGACATCCATTGGAACGGTACTTCTTCCCAGGCTCTCTTTTTATGTGGAGAAAGGGATGCAGGAGGAATTTAAGCGAATGGCTTCTAAGGCGCTGTGCTTTGTGGCCATGGTTTCCCTGCCCCTGACGGTGTATTTTATGATGTTTGCAGGAGAGAGCATTGGTTTTTTGTCAGGGGCGGCTTACAGGCCTGCCACGGCACCAATGTGCCTGATCATGCCGACGGTGGTGTTTATTGGGATGTCCAATATTTTGGGGATGCAGGTGCTGGTGCCTACGGATCGGGAAAAGGAAGTGCTGAAGTCCGTGGTGCTGGGAGGGATTGTGGATATGGTCCTGAACCTGGCGCTGATCCCTAAGATGGGGGCGTCTGGGGCTTCCATCGGGACTCTGGCGGCAGAGCTGGCGGTATTGGCGGCACAAATGGTGTTCCTGCGGGGATTTTTGCAGGAAATCCGTCAGGAATGCAGATTGTGGCCATATCTGTTGGCAGCGCTGCCAGCGGTTGCAGTTTCCTGGCTGCTGAAGATAGGGGGGGAGCCATTGGCTGCCAAGGCCTTTCCCTATATGCGGGCAGTGAAGGTATCTATGTTGGATTACCAGGGAACAGCAGGAGGGATAGAGATATTTCCAAGCACAGCAGGGTATTTTATCATATTGGCAGTGACAGGTGCAGTGTTTTTTGGGATCTATGGCGGGATGCTGCTGCTGGCAAAGGAACCAATTGTCATGGAATATGTGGTTCCTTATTTGAAAAAGCTAAAAATCATTACAAAAATAGGAAGTGGAAATAAACTGCACAAGCAGGAAAAAAGCTAGCTGCAATGAAGCGGCAGCAGGAGAGGAAAGTAAATGAAAAAGATAGGAAAGCGCATGATGGCATTGTGCCTGGCACTGATCCTGGGAATCGGGATGGGGGCGGAAAGCCTTTGTGTACAGGAAAATGTGCTGATGGCGCAGCAGTATGGAGAGGTAGAAGAGGAAACAGAAGAAAAGAGGCAGGGAGGGGAGGCAGGAGACGGAACAGAACAGGGGGAGGCTTCTGGGGAGGAACCTTCAGAGGGGGGAGAATCTGAGGAGCCTCCAGGAGAACCAGAGCCGGAGCCCTTGGTTTATACCATCACTTATGACCTGGCAGGCGGTTATCTGTCCGATGGGTCTAAGGTGGCTTATCAGCAGGTGGCAGAAGGGGCTGTCCTGGATATAGAGGAAGTGGCGCAGCCAATCCGGACAGGGTATGTGTTTTTGGGATGGGTGGATGAAGCCGGGAATGGCTTTGACTTTTCCAAGCCGATCCTGGGAGACCGGACCGTGACAGCTGACTGGCAGCCGATTACCTATCGGGTACGCTTTGACGCTAATGGGGGGACAGGGGAAATGGCAGAGCAGATCTTTGCCTATGATGAGAAAAAGCCTTTGTCCAAGAATGGCTTTTTGCGGCCGAACTATGTATTTACAGGATGGAAGCTGAACGGCCTGCTGCTGGGTCAGGATGGGGAAGAAGTGAAGAACCTGGCAAGCCAGGATGGAGCGGTGATTACGCTGACTGCATCCTGGGAGCGGGGGAAGTATGAGATCCGTTACAATGCCAACGGCGGAACCGGAACCATGGACAGGCAGATTGGAAGCTGCGGTAAGGACAAGACGCTGCGGAAAAATACATTTAAGCGCACAGGCTATACTTTTGTGGAATGGAATACCAAAAAGAATGGGAGCGGGGCTGCTTATAAGTCCGGGGCAAAGGTAAATTCCCTTAGCAGCCAGTCTGGGGCAGCCATTACCCTATACGCCATATGGAAGCCTGTTACCTACAAAGTGCTCTATGTTGATTTGGTAGAGAGTATGGGAGGGATGGGACACGATCAATACGAAGAAAAGCATGTATATGGAACCAGCTTTCGGTTAAGGAAAAACACCCACAAGAGAAAAGGGTATACCTTTGTGGGATGGAGTTACTGGGACCAAGGAACGAAAAAATACAAAATCCTGAAGGATCAGGCAGTTGTGAAGAACCTGGCTTCCAGCGAGGGATCCTATGCGACGCTTTTTGCAGAATGGAAGGCAGTCAAATACAGTATTACCTATAAGCTTAACGGAGGTAAGATCGCAAAATCCGCCAAGAATGTGTACGCGATAACTACCAGGACCTTTACCCTCCCGAGGCCGACCCGGAAGGGGTATGATTTTGACGGATGGTACAAGGACAAGAAATACAAAAAGCGGATTGGCGAGGTGGTAAACGGGAGCACGGGCAACCTGACTCTTTACGCCAAGTGGGTAAAATGCACAAGGCAGGCAAAGAGCAATTCTGCCAAGCTGACCGCATGCAAGGTAGTTAGCCAGAAGACGGTAAAAGTGCAGGCTGCCATTAAATCCCGGGTGGCCAGCTCTGATGATTATTACTATCTGATGTATGTAAGCCCTGTAAATAAAAAACCCTACCGAATGGTGAAAAAGGCTTATAAGAAGAAAAAGGTGACCTTTTCTTTGTCTATCTCGGAGAACCGGGGCTATGTGGTGTCCATGTTTGGGATTGCCGTGAAAAAAGGCGGTAAGTATAAGCTGATCAGCGCCCCTTCCTATGTGAAAAACCAGGAGAAGGCGGCCAAGAACAGGAAAAAGTACAATCCGGGCAAGACCAAAAAGGGGATACAGTTTGACGCAAATATGGATGAGATCGCCGCCTGCGGCGCCAAGCAGATATTTTTGAATATTACTGTGGGGCAGGTGTGTAACGAAGCCCCAACAACTTATTATACCTATAACGGCGTTGTTTATCGCTTTAATGCCATGACCCGGTATCAGGAGATTGTAAGGGAATGCAACAAAAAGGGCATCACCGTAACGTTTCAGATTTTGCTGGACTGGCAGCCAGGGCAGGAGGATCTGATTTCCACCAATGCCAGGGTTCAGGGCGCGGCGCCATATTATTCCTGGAACATTTATTCCAACAAATCCAGGGAGAAAATGGAAGCGATCTTCTCTTACCTGGGGCAGGTATTCGGGCAAAAGAACTGCTATGCTTCGAACTGGATCCTGGGAAATGAGGTGAATAACCCCAATGGGTGGAATTATAAGGGGCGGATGACAGATTTTGAGTACTTCCGCAGCTATGCCCATGCATTTCGGGCACTTTATGTGGCAATCCGGAGCCAGTACGCCAATGCGAAGATTTTTATCTGTGCAGATAATTTTTGGAATACGGCGGTGAAAGGCGGGTTCAGCACCATCCGGCTGCTCTCCTCTTTTACAAATCATTTAAAGGAGGTGCAAAAAGGGCTGAAGTGGAACCTGGCCTACCATGCGTATTCGGCTCCGCTGACTTATACAAATTTCTGGCACGGGTATGGGATCTCAAATAATGCGCATACTCCCTATGTGACCATGAAGAACTTAAATGTGCTGACAAATTATGTTAAGAAAAAGTATGGGTCTTCTGTGCGGATTATTTTGTCGGAGCAGGGATATTCTTCCTCCTGGGGGCAGGCAAACCAGGCGGCGGCTCTTGCGTACAGCTATTATATTGCAGCATGCAATCCCATGGTTGACGCCTTTATCATCCGCAGCTACCGGGATGCGCCGGAAGAGGTGGCACAGGGGCTGGCTATGGGGATTGTGGGGAAGGAGGCTTTCCAAGTCTATAAATATATGGACACCAGCAGCTCCTTCCGTTATACTAGAAAGTACCTGCATCTGATTGGCGCAAAGTCCTGGAATAGCATTGTGCCCCATTTCACCAAAAGCAGGGTAAAAAAGATGTATCGAAAATAGGAGATTTGAGTTATGAATAGGGAAACGAATCGATTTGAGGTAGTGGAGTCCCATATGCATTTAACGGAAAAGAATAAATTTGTTTTCCGTGGTGTCTACAGTCAAAATGAAAGGGAGAACAGTCTTGTGACGCTGTTTCTTGATGAGCGGCCGCTTCAACTGGAGGAGCAGGTGAACCAGGGAGTGGAAGTCCGCAGGAGGTATGCGAACTTCCCCTATCCCATAGATACGGAATATGTCTATTCCTGTACATTTCCGGATAACATAGCCAGTAAGAAGAAGCTGGAGATTGTAGAATTCTCCCCTTATGGCCACCTGAAGGTCTACCAGGTTTCTATCCGGAAATTGCTGCAGACTCAGCGGGGGCTGCGCTATGCAGTTGAAAGCGCAAAGGAATCCAATGGGACAGTGGAAGTGACAGGATGGTATATTGGCCAGGATACGAAGATTGGGGTGCCCGATCAGAACAATTACCTGATATATCCGCAGGTGAAGTATGGATACCGAAGGGATGTGATTGAGGCCTATCCAGAAGCGTCGCCGGAAACTGTCAAAGGATTCCAGTTTTCCTATCCATATTTTGGCGATCCAAAGGCTCGGATTTATTTCCAGTATGGCAATCGGGTGGCAAAGGAGGTGGTGAACCTGCACCCCTCCAAAGCCCAGGTTTACGGGGAAGCAATGGTACGGAATATACGTAAAAGCTATGCATATTATAAACGCCATGGGTTTCAATGTACTGTTGACAGGGTAAAGGAAAAGCTATTTAAGCAGGAAGAGGAGGCATACAGCAGATGGATGCGGAAAAATATGCCGGATGCCCAGACACTGGAAAAGCAAAGGGAACGGAAGTTTACCCGCAGGCCGAAGATCAGCATTGTAGTGCCTTTATATAAAACGCCAAAGAATTATCTGGCCGCGCTGGTGGAGTCTGTAAGGGATCAGACGTATCCCAACTGGGAGCTGTGCCTGTCAGACGGCAGCGGCGAGGGCTCGCCTTTGACAGGGGTTTTGAAAAGGCTGGAAAGGGCGGACCCAAGGATCAAGGTGGCATATAACAAGAAGCAGCTGCGGATTTCAGAGAATACCAATGCCGCCCTTCAGATTGCCACAGGAAGCTTTATTGGCTTTGCAGACCATGACGACCTGCTGGCGCCGGACGCGCTGTATGAATGTGTGCGGGCTTTGAACAAATATCCCAAGACGCAGGCTATATACAGCGATGAGGATAAAGTGGACATGAAGGGGAAAAAATTTTTCCAGCCGCATTTTAAGCCGGATTACAATAAAGATTTGCTGCATTCCACCAATTATTTCTGCCATTTTTTCCTGGTGGAGCGGGATGTTTTGAAGAAGGTGGGAGGGCTTGACCCTGCTTTTGACGGGGCGCAGGATTATGACTTTGTCCTCCGCTGCACAGAGGTGACAGAGCAGATCCACCATATCCCCAAGATCCTGTACCACTGGCGTGCCCATGAGGATTCCACGGCAGAGAACCCGGCCAGCAAAATGTATGCCTTTGAGGCAGGCGCCAGGGCGGTCAAGGCTCATTATGACCGGATTGGGTGGGCCAATACAGAAGTGTCCCAGACTGAGTGCCTGGGTGTGTACCGCACCCGCTATAAGATCCAGGATACGCCTTTAGTATCCATTATAATCCCTAACAAGGATCACAAGGAGGATTTAGAGAAATGCCTTGCCTCCATTGCCCGCTGCAGCTATCAGAATTATGAGGTGCTGATTATGGAGAACAACAGCCAGCAGCAGGAAACCTTTGCCTATTATGAGGAGGCGGCGGGAAAAGACAGCCGGATCCAGGTGCTCCAGTGGAAGGGCATATTCAATTATTCTGCCATTAATAATTTTGGCGTGAGCCATGCAAAAGGGCAGTACCTTTTGTTTTTGAATAATGATACAGAGGTAATCAATGAGGATTGCCTGGAGGAGCTGCTGGGATTCTGCATGCGCCCGGATGTGGGCATTGTAGGGGCAAGGCTTTACTTTGGCGACAGCACCATACAGCATGCTGGCGTGGTTGTGGGGCTTGGCGGCATTGCAGGCCATATCTTTTCCAATACCCCCAGGGAGCAGGTGGGGTATTTTGCCCGGGTAATCACCCAGCAGGACTATAGCGCGGTTACAGCCGCCTGCATGATGGTGGAGAGGGAAGCCTTTGACAAAGCAGGCGGCTTTGATGAGAAGCTGCAGGTGGCCTTCAATGATATTGACCTGTGCCTTCGTATCCGCAGCCTGGGCAAGCTGGTGGTGTATAACCCTTATGCAGAACTGTTCCACTATGAATCCAAGTCCAGGGGCAGCGATGATACACCGGAAAAGATGGAGCGGTTTAATCGGGAGACAGCCTATTTTGAAGAAAGGTGGAAGAAGGTTTTAGCTGACGGCGATCCTTATTACAATCGGAATTTTGCCATTGACCGGTTTGACTGCAGCCTGAAATAGAAGGAAATCACGGGCTTGAATCTAAGAGCGAAAGATGTTAAAATTAAAAAATGAAAAAGATACCAAAAGGGCAGGGGTACATGCCCTTTTGGCGCTTGTAAAATATTGGATCGGAGGGTCATCCATGAAAGGGATCATATTAGCCGGAGGAGCCGGCACCAGGTTATACCCATTGACAAAGGCAATTTCCAAGCAGATCATGCCTGTTTATGATAAGCCAATGATTTATTATCCGCTGTCCACGCTGATGCTGGCAGGGATCCGGGAGGTGCTGATTATCTCCACGCCCAGGGATTTGCCAGTATTTGAGGCGCTGCTGGGGGATGGGAGCCAGCTGGGGATGCGGTTTGCGTATAAGGTGCAGGAGGAGCCCAGAGGGCTTGCAGATGCATTTTTGATCGGAGAGGAATTTATTGGTCAGGATTCTGTTTCCCTGGTATTAGGGGACAATATTTTTTATGGGCAGAGCTTTTCCCGGGTGCTGGAGCGTGTGGCGGAAAGAACCAGGCGCAGCCTGGGGGCTACCATTTTTGGGTATTATGTCAGGGATCCCAGGGAGTATGGCGTTGTGGAATTTGATGCAGGGGGGACGGCTATTTCCATTGAGGAGAAGCCGGAGCATCCCAAGTCGAACTATGCGGTGCCAGGGCTGTATTTCTATGACAATAATGTAGTGGAGATCGCTAAAAATGTGAAGCCTTCCGCCCGGGGGGAGATTGAGATCACCAGTGTGAATAATGAGTATCTGAGGCGTGGGAGCCTGAAGGTAGAGACTTTGGGGCGCGGCTTTGCCTGGCTGGATACTGGGAACCATGATATGCTGCTGGCGGCTGCGGATTTTGTGTCGGCATTTCAGAAGCGGCAGGGGCTGTATATTTCCTGTATTGAGGAGATTGCGTTTAAGAGAGGGTTTATTGACGAAGGGCAGCTGCGGAAATTGGCGGAGCCTTTGATGAAGACAGAGTATGGGCAGTATCTGATTGAAGTAGCAGATGGGCTGTAGGAAGGATGGAAGCAGCCTTCAGAGCATATGGAGGAAGAAATGGGAAAGATTAAGGTGACAGATAACTGTAATGGGATTGCAGGGTTAAAGGTAATAGAGCCAACGGTATTTGGGGATGCAAGAGGGTATTTTATGGAGACCTATAATTATAACGATTTTGCAGAGGCGGGAATTGACTGTAAATTCGTGCAGGATAACCAGTCGGCTTCCAAGAAGGGGGTGCTGCGGGGGCTGCATTTTCAGATCCAGTATCCCCAGGATAAGCTGGTGCGGGTGGTGAATGGAGAGGTGTTTGATGTGGCAGTGGACTTGCGGGAAGGGTCAGAAACCTTTGGGAAATGGTTTGGCGTGGTGCTGTCGGCGGAGAACAAGAAGCAGTTTTTTATTCCCAGGGGGTTTGCCCATGGGTTTGTGGTACTGTCAGAGTATGCAGAGTTTTGCTATAAAGTAACAGATTTTTACCATCCAAATGATGAAGGGGGGCTGCTCTGGAAGGATCCGGAGATTGGCATTAAGTGGCCTATGCCAGAAGGGATGAGGGAAGAGGATTTGATCCTTTCGGATAAGGATAAGGTTTGGGGAGGGATTGGAGAGTATAAGAAAAGGTAAGGTGGGAAGGAGGTAAGGTATGAGAAAGAGGTTGTTGGCGTGGCTGTTGGCGGGAGTTATGGTAGTGACTGCAGCGCCGTTTGATGTGTCGGCGGCGGAAAGGGCACAAGGGGCAGGAAGCGGCCAGGAAGCTGTTCCAGTCTCTGAAGGAAATCAGGGGGAGCAGGATTCCAGGGATAGCCAAACTCCAGGAGGGAGCCAAAGCCTGGAAGGGGATCAAATTCTGGAAGGAGAGCAGAATCCAGGAGGAGAGCAGAACCCAGGCGAGAGCCAGAATCCGGGAGGGAATCAAACTCCAGGAGTGGAACAGAACCCAGGAGTGGAGCAGGATCCAGGGGGGGATCAAACTCCGGGAGTGGAACAGAACCCAGGAGTGGAGCAGGATCCAGGGGGGAATCAAACTCCGGGAGTGGAGCAGGACCCAGGAGTGGAACAGAACCCAGGGGATAAGGAGGATCCAGGGGAAAGCGGGAATCCAGGGGCGAAAGGCCCTGGTGAAAATCCGAATCCTAATCTATGGAATGGGGAGGATGAACCAGATCCTATGCCTACTGCAGATCCAGCAGCGCCAGCAGATGGCAGTGAGGCAGAGGGAAAAGAAGGTCCATCAGGAGAGGGAGAAGCTGGGACTGGGCAGAGTACGGCAGGGGAAGTCTTCTCAGGAACTTCTGGGGGAGGGGCAGATGCCCAAAGCCAGCCCTACCTGGAAAGATGGGGCGTGCCGTTGGATGGGATGGATATAAAGTACCTGGAAGTGCCTGGGGATTTCAGGGCGAAGGCAAAGGGAATTGACGCCACCAGCCCAGAGCTTTTAAACCGTCAGGCAGGGATTGAATGGGATGCCAGAGGATCCCAGAAGTACAGTTCGGCTTGGGATACATATTCTTCAAATTATATATATAATCATTTAAACACGAAGCAGAAAACATTTTGGGACGCCTTGGATTATGTGTGTAATCAGTATCTGACAAAGGATCTGAATGCCATTCCCTATCCTTATAATTGGGGGTATGCGTGCCCGCAATGGAAGGTAATGTATGGGAAGATGGGGCTGACGGAGGAAACAGCCCGGAATATTTTTATTATGTTTGCCTATTCAAACCCCCAGTATTATTTTTTAGACAGTGCGGCGCTGCCGATGAACAGCAATGGGGAATGGATTTTGTTTTTCTATGGAGAGTTTACCAATGGGCTTACTAGGAAAGCGGAAACAGCCAAGGTGAAGGCGCAGATCAGCAATATGGGAAAGCAGATTGCCCAAGGGAAGACAGAGGTGGAGAAGGCCAGGATTGCCCATGACCTGATCATACAGAGTGTAAAATATGACCATTATTATAAGACACCTTATGCACAGTCCACCTACCATCAGAGCGCATACAGTGTGTTTTGCGAAGGGTATACAGTTTGCGCTGGGTACTCTAAGGCCTTTGAACTGTTGATGAATGCGGCTGGAATTGATACGATGGCAGTGACTAGTACGTCGCATGCCTGGAATCTGATCCGCCTGAATGATTCCTGGTATCAGGTGGACTGTACCTGGGATGACAAGGATGGAGCCAATGGGTACGAAGGGGTTTACACGTATTTTTGCAGGAAGACTTCCCGGATTGCGGGGGATTTGGATCAGAATAGCTACCATCAGATGGAGTATTTTTATAATAAGAAGGTGCCAAAGTGTACTTTGGATTCAGGGGCGACCTTGACCAGCATTGGGACAATTAAAGCCCCCTCCTCTCAGGTGAAAAAGCCTACGATTTCCACAAAGAAGGTTTCCAGCGGGATGCAGGTGACCATCAAGACAGCCACTTCCGGAGCCAGTATTTATTATACCCTGGATGGGAAAACACCCTCGCCGTCCTTTAGCAAATGCTATCTCTATACAAAGCCCTTTAAGGTAAGCTCTAATGTGACAGTAAAGGCCGTTGCCATACAGAATCAAAAATGGGACAGCAGCATGCGCTCTGCAAAGGTAAACGGGAAGATGTGCACGGTGAAGTTCCATGCCATGGGAGGGAAGAAGGTTTCATCAAAAAAGGTGCATTACAGCACGACGGTGAAAAAACCTACGGCAAAGCGCAGCGGGTATAAATTTGTGGGCTGGTACAAAGATAAAAAATGCAAGAAAGTATGGAATTTTAAGAAAAAAGTTACAAAGAGCATGACCCTTTATGCAAAATGGAAGAAGAAATAAGCCTTTTGTTTGAAATGCGTTGGCCACCCTGGCATTGGTAATGCCAGAGTGGCAATTTTATGCAGTTTGGCGCGGATGCCGCCATATTTTGCATAATTGAAAAAAGAAATTGTTTTCTATGGATGCTTTCTGGGCTGAAAATTCCGTATTTATATCATATTCTTGTATTAGAGTATAGATGTGAAATTGATTTTACTGACAGTATGTGTTATGATTGCTACTATTGCCTAGGAGCTGCCGACAGGCGATAAGGGCTGCTAAGTATCTGTCAGGGGATGGATTCCAATGGGAATGTACCATACAGTTTTTTTCACACTGGGATACCCACATTTTGTAGGCTGAAATATTTGTTGGATTTTATGCTGCAGCCCATATTTGCAGGCGCCCCGCTGACGGCAGCTTAGCCATTCCCTCCGTTGCCTCACGCTCAAATTCCTTAAGTCAAGACATTGGCCATAAATAGCAGCTTATGATTTCCCAGGATAACCCATGATATTTTCTGCATATAGAAATTGATTCTTCAGGGAAAAAATGGTATACTATCTTCCATGGCATGGGATTTTCCCTGTATATGTATAACAATAAATCAGAAAAGGAACATTAATCGTATATGGATCGGAAATCAAAAAATATTCTGTTGGAGATCACAGAGAACCGCGGGCTGATCAAAAGCCTGGCGAAAAATGATTTTAAGACCAAGTTCGCAGGAGCTTATCTGGGGATTATCTGGGCCTTTGTGCAGCCAGTGGTCACAGTTCTGATCTACTGGTTTGTATTTGATAAAGCCCTGGGGGCACGGGCGCAGATCCGGGGGGAATTGCCGCTGCCTTATGTGCTGTGGCTGGTGTCTGGGATTGTGCCGTGGTTTTTCTTCTCTGACTGCGTCAGCGCGGGGACGGTGGCTCTAGTGGAGTACAATTATCTGGTGAAGAAGGTTGTGTTTAATATTGATATCCTTCCAGTGGTGAAGGTAATATCTTCTATTTTTGTTCACATTTTCTTTGTGGCGTTTACGGTGCTGCTGTTTCTGCTTTTTGGGTATATGCCGGATCTTTATATGCTGCAGGCATTGTATTACAGCCTGGGCGTGCTGATATTGGCATTGGGGATAGCGTATCTGACCAGCGCAGTGTCGGTGCTCTTTCCGGATGTGCGCCAGATTGTGAATATTGCCCTTCAGGTTGGGATTTGGATGACGCCGATTATGTGGAACATTGACGATATGAAATCAAAGATTCCGGAAGCGGCTATGGTGATTTTGAGGTGCAATCCCCTCTATTATATTGTAATGGGGTATCGGGAATCATTTATTGATAAGGCATGGTTTTGGGAGCATCCGGGCATGACAGCTTATTTTTGGGTGTTTACGGCTGTTGTCTTCTGGTTAGGCGTTACGGTGTTTAAGCGGCTGAAGGTGCATTTTGCGGATGTGCTGTAGGGTATAAAGCGTAAGACGGGATCAGCAGGCAGAAAGTAGAAGTATATGGTTTAGGAAAATAGGCGGGAAATGGTTATGGAGAAAAATAAGCAAAAGACAGCGATCAGGGTTGCGCAGGTCAGTAAGGTATATAAATTGTATGATACTTCGGCTGCACGGCTCAAAGATGCATTGGGCATTGCCAGGAAACAGAATTATCGGGAGCATGCAGCCCTTCACGATATTACGCTGGAGATTGGGAAGGGGGAGACCGTGGGCATTATAGGAACCAATGGCTCTGGGAAGTCCACCCTCCTCAAGATCATTACAGGCGTGATCCGGCAGACGGCGGGAAGCGTGGAGGTGGATGGCAGGATATCTGCGCTGTTAGAGCTGGGCGCAGGGTTTAATATGGAGTATACGGGGATTGAGAATGTGTACCTCCAGGGGACGATGATGGGATTTTCCAGGGAGGAGATTGCAGGGAAGATGGATGCGATCCTGGAATTTGCAGATATTGGGGAATTTGTCCATCAGCCGGTAAAGACTTATTCCAGCGGGATGTTTGTGCGGCTTGCCTTTGCGGTGGCCATTAATATAGAGCCGGAGATTTTGATTGTGGATGAGGCTTTGTCAGTGGGGGATGTGTTTTTTCAGTCAAAATGCTATCGGAAGTTTGAGGAATTTAAGGAGCAGGGGAAGACGATCCTGTTTGTGAGCCATGACTTGAGCAGCATTACCAAGTACTGTGACAGGGCAATCCTGCTGAATAAGGGGATCAAGGTGATGGAGGGTACGCCGAAGGAGGCAGTGGACCGATATAAAATGGCGCTGGTGGAGCAGGAGGAGGCACAGCGTAAGGAGAATACCTCTTTGTGGAAGCCAGGGCAGGATGGGGAAAAATGGCGTGATAAGCTGAATTTGAATCCAGATACGCTGGAATATGGGGATAAGAAGGCGGAGATCGTGGACTTTGCCATTGCAGACCGGACGGGGAAGATCACGAATATCATTGAGAAGGGGCAGGAGTGCCAGATCCGGATGAAGGTGCGGTTTTGTGAGGATGTGAAGGAGCCAGTGTTTGCGTTTACCTTGAAAAACCTTATGGGGATTGAGATTACGGGGACGAATACTATGCTGGAGAAGGAAGGGGTGGAGCCTTGCAGGGCAGGGGACGTGAAAACCGTTGTTTTTCGGCAGAGGATGGTTTTGCAGGGAGGGGACTATTTGCTGTCCTTTGGGTGTACCGGATACGAGCATGAGAAGTTTGAGGTGCACCATCGGCTGTATGACGTCTGTGGGGTGACTGTTATTTCGGATAAGAATACCATTGGCTTTTTTGATATGGGGTCACAGGTGGAAGTGGGATAAGGAAGCCGCAGGCAGAAGGGGGATAAAATAGGGGGAAAGGCTGGGAGTGGGAAATGCTGTGGAGCGGGAGAGAAAAGGAGAAGAAATGGGAAAGATTGGGCATGTGCTTCTGGATGAAACATATTATCCGGGAGAGGATTTATACAGTGACGGAGCCATTGAGGAGAGGATTTTGAAGCTGGCGCAGGAGTACAGGGAGTGTGAGTACAATAAGGTCATCGCCAGGGAAAGGGATTGGGCGGTGATGTACCATTTAGCCCATGAGCGCGGGAATATTTTGTCCTGGTATCCCTTTGCGGAAGGGGCGAAGGTTTTGGAGGTAGGGTCTGGGTGTGGCGCCATTACCAGTACCATAGCTGAAAAGGCTGGATCTGTGACTTGCATTGACCTTTCCAAAAGGCGCAGCACCATAAATGCCTTGCGGAACCAGGAGCGGGAAAATATTAAGATTTGCATTGGGAATTTTCAGGATGTTGAGAAGGGGCTGGAGAAGGATTTTGATTATGCAACCCTGATTGGGGTGTTTGAATATGGGAAGGGATATATTGGGGGGGAGAAGCCTTACCATGCATTTTTGGCTGCCGTTATGGAGCATTTAAAGCCAGGGGGAAAGCTGTTGCTGGCTATTGAGAATAAATTTGGGCTGAAGTACTGGGCTGGGTGCACAGAAGACCATGTGGGGAGGATGTTTGAAGGGATTGAGGGCTATCCGGGGGCAGGGGGGGTGCGGACCTTTTCAAAGCCGGAGCTAATACGTATAATGGAAGAATGCGGTTATTTCAGCTACCGTTTTTATTATCCTTATCCAGACTATAAGCTTCCCACGGTTATTTATTCTGACCGTTATCTCCCCAGGAAAGGAGAGCTGGCAGGGAATCTCTGCAATTTTGACCGCCCCCGTTTGGTGCTGATGGATGAAGGGCGTGTTTTTGGGCAGATTTTGGAGGATGGGCTATTTGGGATGTATGCAAATTCCTTTTTTGTGGAGATTATAAAGGAGCCAAAGGAAGGAATGGCAGGCGGCGCTGGGAATAGCAAGGTTTTTGTGGAATATGCGGCAAAGGGGGATGGGAAGCCGGTTTCAGGGAAGGAACGGGTTCTGTATGCCAAATTTTCCAATGGCCGTGCGCCAAAATGCGCAATCCAGACACGTATTGTGGCCAAAGGGGAGGAAGAGCCTGGAAGCCTGCAGATCTACAAGGCGGCTGAGTATAAGGAAGGAAAGGGACATATCCAGCATATTGCCCAGGCGGCGGAAAGGCTCCGGGGGCTTTGGGAGGAGAAGGGGATTTTTCAGGTAAACCAGTGTTGGATGGAAGGGGATCGGATTTACTTTGAATACCTGCAGGGGGTTACGTTGGAGGAAACCCTGGACAGCCTGCTGGAACAAGGGGAGCTGGAGCAGGTCATGGACAAGATCCAGAAGGCCGTGGATTGGATTTTACAGGGGGCTCCCACCAGGGAATTTCAGGCTACACAGGAATTTCGGCAGGTCTTTGGGGAGCTAAGGCTTCCAGAAGGGTTACTGGCTGCAGAGGCTGCGGATATTGATATGATTTTTTCCAATCTTTTGCTGGATGGGGAAGGGAAATGCCATGTGCTGGATTATGAATGGACCTTTTTCTTTCCAGTGCCTGTGGGATTTATTGTATACCGTGCCCTTCACTATTACCTGGAGAGCGCCTCAAAGCGGAATGTGCTGGGCGGATATGTGAAAGAATATGCAAAGCTTCATCCAAAGGCAGAGCCCGCCCGGGAGGATGCTTTTGCGCAAGGCGCAGGATCTGCGAAGAATAATTTCCAGGAGTTTTATGGATATTTTGGGATCAGCCGGGAAATGCAGCAGATTTATGGGGCGATGGAACGGAGTTTCCAGAAATATAAAAGCGGTAGCTATGTGTCAATGGGTGACCTTTACCGTGTGATGGGGAAGGCGGCTCTTCCCTTGGGGGAGATCATGCGGGATGCAGGGCGCAGGCGGGTGCAGGTCTATCTGGATGCAGGGCAGGGATTTTCCGAGGAAAATTCTTACTTTATCGACCAGGGATTTCAGGACAGGGTGCGCTGCAAGGCCACGTTTCCCAAAGGAACGAAGGGGGTTTGGATTGACCCGGCTTTCAGCGCCTGCATTTTAAGGGATGTGAGGCTGCAGTGGAAGGATGGGACGCCGGTTCCTTATCGGACAAATGGGATTGAATTAGAACCAAATTGCTTTTTATTTGACAATTCAGATCCGAAAATTATAATAGAAGAGGTTCCGCAAGGGAGGCGGCAGATCGAAGTTTCTTATAAGATCAGCATATTGGAGGAAGGGACGGCAGCGATGCTGATGGACAAGCTGAATGCCAAAGGGCGGGTGAAAGAGCGGATCCGCAAGCTGATAAAAGGATAGGGACATGAGAAGAAGAGAACAGTATAAGCATTTATTGAACCTGGCGGCGAATTATATTATGCTGGCCATTGAGGGCGTGATGTTTGGGTATACCTGGTATGTGATATATTATCCCATGCTGGAGAAGGCCAACCGCCCCTTTAACAGAGGAAATTGGGCAGTGATCGGCATGTATTTGCTGGTGATGTATTTTTTTACCAGAACCTTTGGAGGGTATAAGGTAGGGTATCTGCGGATTACAGATATCTGCCTGTCCCAGGCGCTGTCTATTTTTTGCGCCAATGTGGTAGGGTATCTGCAGGTGTGCCTGGTGGCGAATGATTATATGCCGGTTCATCCCATGGCGGTATTGATGGGGGCGGAATTGTTAGTAATCCTGCCCAGTGTTTATTTGGTGCGGCGGATTTATACCCGCCTGTACCCTCCCAGGAAGATGATTGTGATCTATGGAGCCCATTCCCCGGATGACCTGATCCACAAGATCAATTCCCGGAAGGACAAATACAATGTCTGCGCTACGGCAAGCGTCTACATGGGATATGAGGCTTTGTACCGGAAGATTTTAGAGTATGAGGCGGTGGTGCTGTGCGACTTGCCTACGAAAATGCGCAATCCCATTTTGAAGTTTTGCTTTGACCAGAATAAGAGGACTTATATTACGCCGAAGATTTCTGATATTATCCTGACAGGCACAGAGAGAATCCATCTGTTTGACTCGCCGCTGATGCTGGCCAGGAACCGTGGGCTTACCATAGAGCAGCGGTTTGTGAAGCGGGGCATGGATATTGTGCTTTCCGCTGTTGCCATTGTCATATCCTCGCCCTTTATGCTGGTAATTGCAGTCTGTATTAAAATGTATGATAAAGGGCCGGTATTTTACACCCAGGAGCGGCTGACCCGGGATGGGGAGAAGTTTCAGATCATCAAGTTCCGCAGCATGCGGATGGACAGTGAGAAGGATGGGGCGCAGCTTGCCAAGAAAAATGACAGCCGGATTACGCCTGTGGGGCGGGTGCTGCGCCAGACCCATTTTGATGAGCTGCCCCAGATCTTTAATATTTTTAAAGGCGAAATGTCCTTTGTGGGGCCCAGGCCGGAGCGGGAGTCCATTGCGAAAGAGTATGAGGAGGTTATCCCAGAATTTAGCTTTCGCCTGAAGGTGAAGGCGGGGCTGACAGGCTATGCACAGATTTATGGAAAATACAATACGACGCCGTATGATAAGCTGAAGCTGGACTTGACCTATATTGAAAGCTATTCTGCCTGGCTGGATATCAGGCTGATGCTTATGACCTTTAAGATTATTTTCCAGAAAGAAAATACAGAGGGGATTGAGAAGGGGCAGAAGACGGCAGTGAAGAAATAGGGGGCAGAAAACGATGGATAAGAGCAGGATCGCATTTTTGGATATCGCAAAGGGAATTGGCATTATCACAGTGGTATGGGCCCATGCGAAAGGCCCATACAGCAGTTACATCTATCAATTCCACATGCCATTTTTCTTTTTGATCTCCGGATATTTGTATAATCCAAACCCATCCTTTGGAGAATTTGCCAAGCGAAAGGCAAAGAGCTTATACTTCCCCTTTGTTTTTTGGAATCTGATGGCATTATGTTTAAAAGCGGCTACAGGGATGGCCCATATGTCCCTGCGGGCATTTTTGAAAACAGCAGCAACAATGGTATTGGCTGTGGAAAAGGATGGGCAGTTTTTTGGAGCCACGTGGTTTTTAAGCGCCTTATTTTGGGTATCAATTCTCTATAAAGGGCTGGACTGTTTTTGGAAAAAGTGGCGATATCGAAGGGCTTGCGTTACTGTGGTTTTTCTTGTAGGGGCTGTTGTGGGATTTTGTGTGGATTTCCCCTATATGCTGAGCAGGAACCTGGTGTTGGGCGGCTTTTATGCAATTGGCTATTGGATCAGGGAAAATCAGGACAGGCTAAAGGCTTTCTGGCGATGGGAGCTTGCAGTTATTTTCTTTGGCCTATTTGCAGTGATTGGACACAATGGCCATGCAAATATGGGCAGCAATGACTATTCTTCTCCCCTTGGATTTGTGGCAGGTGCGCTTATGGCTTCCTATGCTGTTTTGTACTGCTCAGGGCAGTTAAGCCAATGGAAGCTGCATATGGCAGGAAAATTCAGGAAGCTGCTTTGCTTTTTGGGAAAAAGGAGTATTGATATTGTAATCTGGCAGTTTGTGGCTTTTCGGATAGTGATTGCGCTGCAGCTTTTCATCGACCAGAAGCCGGTGACCCTTTCGGAAATACTCAAATATTATCCGGTATATGCAACAAACCATGGCTGGTGGGTATCCTATACCCTGGTGGGTATTTTGGGATCCATTCTCTGGGGAGATATATTAAAGACTGGAAAAGAAGTGGTATCCCAATGCCTGGGGCACCATAGGACAGAAGGATAAAAAGATAAGCAAAAGTATGGAAGTTACAAATATGGATAATTGAATGGGCGAGGAGAAAAAAATGGCAAAAGTATCAATTATTATTCCAACTTATAATGTGGAAATGTACCTGGAAGAATGTATGGAAAGCGTTGTCAACCAGACATTAAAGGATATAGAGATTATATGTATCAATGATGGCTCCACGGATGGCTCCCTGAGTATCCTCAAACGGTATGAAAAACAGGATCCCAGGATCATATTGGTAGATAAGGAAAATGGCGGCTATGGCATCGGCATGAATATTGGGCTGGAAAAGGCAACAGGGGAATATATTGGGATTGTGGAGCCGGATGATTTTGTCTCGCTGAATATGTATGAGGATTTATACAATAAAGCAGAGGCATATGGCCTGGATTTTGTAAAAGCAGATTTCTATCGGTTCAAACGGGAAGAAACAGGGGATATGTCCCTTGTTTACAATCATTTGTCCAAAGATCCAGAGGACTATCACAAAGTCTTTGACCCAAGCGCAAATCCCCAGACACTGCGCTATATTATGAATACATGGAGCGGTATTTACAAGAGAAGCTTTTTAGAGGAGTACCATATCCGCCATAATGAGACGCCGGGGGCATCTTTCCAGGACAATGGCTTTTGGTTCCAGACCTTTATCTTTGGAAAGAAGGCTATGATTTTAGACCACCCTTATTATTGGAACCGCCGGGATAATCCCAATTCCTCTGTCCATAATCCGCAAAAGGTATATTGCATGAATGTGGAGTATGACCATATCCGGGATATTTTAATGGAGCATCCAGGATTATGGGAGCGGTTTAAAGGCATGTATTGGTTCAAGAAATATAATAATTACCTTGGAACCGTCAAGCGTGTGGGGCATGAATATAAGAGGGAATATGTTAAGCGTTTTGGGGCAGAATTTAAGCGGGGGCTGGAGAAAGGGGAACTGGACCATTCCTTATTTACCGAGGCTTCCTGGAACCGTATCCAGTTAATTGCCAGAGACCCAGATGCTTATTACCAGCTTTATGTGCTTTCTCCTGTAAAAGTGGTGAGGTTAGAGGCGAAGGTTGTAAAATTGGAGAAGAAGATTGGAAAGCTGGAATTAAAGGCTGGGAAGCTGGAAACAAAGGCTGCAAAGCTTGATAAAAAGGTGAAAAGTCTGGAACAGAAGAACCGCAGCCTGGGTAAGCAGCTCAAGCATATCAGGGGATCTCTGTCCTATCGGATCGGAAGGGCGCTGACCTATATTCCAAGAAAAATCAAGCAGCTGCTGTTTGGAAGGTAAGAATTGGTAAATAAGGCATGAAATATGGTGCAGGAATGGAGGAAAAGATGGAGCCGAAGGTATCTGTAATACTGCCTGTCTACAATGTGGGGAAATATCTCAGGCAATGTATGGACAGCATTGTAGGTCAGACATTGCAGGAAATAGAAGTGATCTGCATTGATGATGGATCTGCAGATGATTCCCCGCAGATCTTGCAGGCATATGCCAAAAAGGATCCGCGCATCAGGGTGGTTTGCCAGCAGAACCAGGGGGCAGGCGCAGCCCGGAACAGGGGATTGTCTATGGCGCGGGGGGAGTATCTGTCTTTTTTGGATTCAGATGATTTTTTTGAAACGAATATGCTGGAGAAGGCCTACCAGAAAGCCAAGGAAGCCAAAGCGCAGCTGCTGGTATTTCGGTCAGACCAGTACCATGAGGATCAGGATGAATTTGTAAAGGTAAATTGGACTTTGCGCAAAGGGGAGATTCCTCCATACCGCCCTATGAGCCACCGCACTTTTACAGGAAATGTGTTTAAGGTGTTTGTGGGCTGGGCTTGGGATAAGCTGTTTGAGCGCAGCTTTATTCTGGAACATGGGCTGGAATTTCAGGAGCAGCGGACATCCAATGACCTGCTGTTTGTATTTTCGGCCCTGGTGCTGGCAAAAAGGGTTGAGATCCTGGATGAGGTGCTGGCTCATCAGAGGCGGAATAATAAGGAATCCCTATCAAACACAAGGGAAAGGTCATGGCAGTGCTTTTATGAGGCATTGCAGGCGTTGAAAGGAAATCTGGAGCGGTTTGGGCTTTACCGGGAATTGGAGCAGGATTATATTAATTATGCTTTGCACTTTAGCCTCTGGAACCTGAATACCATTACTGGGGCGAAAAAAGAGACGCTGTTTGAGAGGCTGAAAGAGGAATGGTTTGAGGCGTTGGGGATTTGTGGGAAGGAAGAAGGGTATTTTTATAATAAGAAGGAATATGAGGAGTTTTTGGAAATTATGTCTTAGGGAGTTAAATCCTGCGGTTCCAGTCTCCAAAAAGCTGGAAGTTCTGTTGGGAAACGGGAAGAGTGTTTAAACTGTACAGGAGATTAAAAAAGGATATTTGGAGGTATTGGACATGAAAATAGCGGTTGCGGGAACGGGATATGTGGGGCTGTCTCTGGCAGTTTTGCTGTCCCAGAACCATGAGGTGTGCGCTGTGGATATTGTGCCGGAAAAGGTGGACATGATAAACAACAGGAAATCCCCGATTGTGGACAAGGAGATTGAGGAATATTTAGCGACAAAGGAATTGGGGCTGACGGCTACACTGGATGGGGAAAAGGCGTATCGGGAAGCAGAATATGTGATTGTCTGTACGCCGACAAATTATGATCCCCAAAAGAACCATTTTGACACTTCTACTGTGGAGAAGGTGGTTCAGCTGGTAGAAAGGGTCAATCCATCTTGTACGATTGTGATAAAATCGACAATACCGGTGGGGTTTACAGAGTTGCTATTGAAGAAATTTCAGGTGGAGAATATCTTGTTCTCTCCGGAATTTCTGCGGGAAGGGAGGGCATTGTACGATAACCTGTATCCTTCCAGGATTATTGTAGGATCACCCAAAGGGAATGGGAAAATGGAGCAGCGGGCAAAGGATTTTGCCTCTCTGTTGGAGCAGGGGGCAATCAAAGAGGAGATTCCCGTGCTCTTTACAAACCTGACAGAGGCGGAGGCTATTAAGCTCTTTGCCAATACCTATCTGGCATTGCGTGTTTCTTATTTTAATGAATTGGATACCTATGCAGAGGTCCGCGGCCTGGACAGCAGGCAGATTATAGAAGGCGTTGGCCTAGATCCCAGGATTGGCAGCCATTATAACAACCCTTCTTTTGGCTATGGAGGCTATTGCCTGCCTAAGGATACAAAGCAGCTATTGGCAAATTATGCAGATGTGCCTAACAATATTATCGGCGCTATTGTAGAAGCCAACCGCACCCGGAAAGATTTTATTGCAGAAAGCGTATTGGAGCGGAACCCCAAAACGGTTGGCGTTTACCGACTTGCAATGAAAGCCGATTCTGACAATTTCCGCCAGTCCTCCATCCAGGGCGTTATGAAGCGGATTAAGGCCAAGGGCGTAGAAGTGATTGTCTATGAGCCAACCATGGCAGAGGAGGACTTTTTCCGCAGCAAGGTATACCATGATCTGGAAGCATTTAAAGCAAAAAGCGACATCATCCTTGCCAACCGCTGGAATGATGAGTTGGGCGATGTGAAGGATAAAGTCTACACCAGGGATTTATGGGGCAAGGATTAGAAGCCCCTGTATATTGCAGCGCCTGTCTTTATTTTTAGAAAGGAATAAGAATTAATGAAAGAGCATATTTTCCTTTCCTCCCCCCATATGAGCGAGGAAGGCTACGAACAATCTTATATTAAGGAGGCCTTTGACACTAACTGGATCGCCCCCCTTGGAAAAAACGTGACAGAGTTTGAAAAAGCAATGGTACAGAAGCTGGGCGCTAAGGCAGCGGTGGCCCTTTCCTCTGGAACCGCCGCCATACATATGGCGCTTAAATCCATTGGCGTTGGCCAGGGCGACCTGGTGTTTTGCCAGGATCTGACCTTTTCCGCCTCGGCAAACCCCATCCTGTACGAAAAAGCTGTCCCTGTATTTATTGACAGCAATAGGGAAACCTGGAACATGGATCCCCAGTCCCTCCAGTCTGCCTTTGAGAAATACGGGAAGCTTGGTAAAAAGCCGAAAGCTGTCCTGGCTGTCCATCTCTATGGATTATGTGCCCAAATCCAGGAAATCGCCCAAATCTGCCGGGAACATCAAGTCCCCTTGGTGGAAGATGCTGCTGAAAGCCTGGGAACCACCTGCCAGGGCCAATACACGGGAACCTTCGGCGATTATGGGATTATCAGCTTTAATGGCAATAAGATCATTACCAGCTCCGGTGGCGGCATGCTCCTGTTCAACACCCCAGACGCCCAGGAAAGAGCCGCTAAAGTGCTCTACTGGTCCACCCAGGCCAGAGAGCCAGCCCGCTGGTATCAGCACACCGAAATCGGCTACAATTACCGTATGAGCAATATCGTAGCTGGTATAGGCCGGGGCCAGCTCAAGGTACTGGAACGGCGAATCCAGAAAAAGCGATTCATCTATTCCTACTACAAAAGCCGCCTGTCCCATCTTCCCGGAATAGAATTTATGCCCCTGTATGAAGGCACCCAGAGCAACTGCTGGCTTACCTGCATTCAATTGGCCGAGTCTGCTCCCGTTGCCCCCTTGGGCATTATGGAGGCGTTGGAAAAGGATGATGTGGAAAGCCGCCCGGTCTGGAAGCCTATGCACCTGCAGCCGGTATTTGCCTCCTATGACTTTATTTCCCCGGAACAAGGCTTACAGGCTGTAGATCAGGAGACAGGCGCAGACACCAGCATTGGAGGGCAGTTATTCCAGCATGGCGTATGCCTCCCCAGTGACACCAAAATGACAGATGCAGATTTGGATCGGATTTGCAAAGTGATACAGTCTTTGTGGTGATGTCTGTGGCGTTTCTAAATTGTTTCGGAGGGAAGATATGGAATATATAGCGGCGGATTTTGATATGTCAGAGGCAATCTACCATGTTTTGCATACGGCGATTAAGACAATATACCCAAAGTACTACCCCAAAGAAGTGGTAGATTTCTTTTGCAGGCACCATAGCAAGGGGCATATTTTAGATGGCATAGCTTCTGGAAATATGGGAGTATTGATGAGAGATGGCATGATTGTTGGAACTGGTTGTTTTGACGGAAACCATATCACGGGGGTGTATGTATTGCCCTCTTGCCAGAGGCAGGGCTGCGGTTCGCAGATTATGGATTGCTTGGAAGCTGAAATCAGAAAAAAGCATGAAACGGCTATTTTAGATGCTTCGCTTCCAGCAGCCTGCCTATATGAGCACAGAGGCTACCAAACAGTGGGGCATGGCGTTTACGAATTAGAAAATGATGTTAAATTGGTTTATGAAATTATGGAGAAAAGACTGAGGGTTGATTAAAATGTTTTTTAAAGCCCTTTTCCTTTCCCGTATACACTCTTTTCTCCGCACCTGTCCACCAATGAATATCCCAATCCCTCAAAATACGCATCCATCCCATACCCGGTAAAGGTCACAATATAATCCACTTTCCTCTTGGAAAGCGCCTTTTTCAGCAGTTCCCCCTCCCCCTGTACACCATAATTCACGGCATGGATCAGCACTTTATCCGCCTTATATTTCCCAGCCTCTTCATACCCTTCCATGTCGTTATGTTCGATATAAGCTTTCCGCCGGATTCCCCAGACGATAGAAGGGTCATAAGCCCTTGACGCCAGCTGTGTGCCCATATCAAATGCTACTACAGGCCGCTCCTCGTCCTTGTCTTGGGCAATTATGTCACAGACTGCTATGGCCTCTGCTGGCAGGTTATATTTATTTTCCGGAAAACGCAGGCTTTCCTCCGTCACAAAGCTGCTCCCAAATCCCCAGGACAGCAAAAGCACGACCCCAAGAACCACCGCTTTTTCCCAAATTTTCCTGAGCCCTGTGATGGCTTTTGTGATCACATAAGCAATGGCCAGAAGGACTGGCACAGCCCACAGAAATCGGTAATAGGTTATGGTATCCGTGAATTTTCCGATTACCCGGATAGACACATTGTTGAAAATAGCCAGGATCCCCAAAACAGAAAGCCATAAGATCCGCTTTCTGCTGTCCTTTTTTCCTGTACAGTAGCAGATGAGCAGGCAGCAAAGGAACATAGGCAGATAAATGGTCTCGCCCATATAATCCTGGATAGTCTGTATAATATCTCCTGTTTGCGACATAGCGTTCCTCCTCTAATGTACAGCGATCCTGTATCCTTGGGTATACAAAAAATAAACCGCCAGATATAAGCCGTTTGGAACCACGCACCAGAACCCCCGCCATAGGATCCTCCAGTCCCTTCGGATCAGCCATTCTGCAGCCAAAAGGATGGCAGTCAGGACAGGTGCAATGAAGATGGAAGACATGGACAAAGGCACACTGGCAAAGACAAAGAAAAACAGCATCCACCAATGCTCCCGTTTCTGCTGGCTCTCCCAGAGGCAAATTGCAGCATAAAAGATAGCGGGGATTACCACATTTGCGCAGAAGCCCTTGGCCTCATATGCCCGAAGCAGTAAAAAGGAGGATGTGGTGTAAATGGTATTAAAGCCATAGTTGAGGAACATTCCCCAGAACAGAAAGGAGAGGGCTTTTTTGGATTCCCGGCCAAAGAGCCTTTTGCCAATGGAAAAAAGGATTAGGGCATGCACCAGGATGCAGATTGTCCCAATCACGTATTTTTGTACGATAATGGCGTTCATGGAGGCGAGCCTGCAAAGGATGGCGGAGTGCATGTAGAAAGAGGAGAGGGCATAGCGCAGGTTCAGGAATTTGCCTGCCGTCCCATCTGCCCCGTCAAAGACATACATGCTGTCCGTGTAAACCGTTGTATTTACCGTGCCTATATAATAGGAAGTATCCCATCCCAGGTATTGCTGGGCAGAATGGAAATAGCAGGTAAAACCAATGATCAGCAGTGCGCACAGGAGCGCGATCCCCTTTGCCTGCCAGAAGCCGCGGCAGATGCCGGCTGCCAGCTTCCACAATTCCCGCCTGGCCCAGAACAGCAGGATGATATTGGCCAGGAGGATGAACCCAACCCAGAGGGCGGTAAGTTCATGGAAAGGACGCTGGAGCAGGATCATAGGCAGCGCCACAATTTGGAATATGCCAAAATATACGAAAAAACCTGTTAGGATCACTTCGTATTTTCTAAAATCAAGCCGAAATATTTTTTGTATGCCAACGCCAAAAATCATAAATTCTGCCAATAAAAATAAGGCCATAAGCAGGCACAATGCCAGTTCTAACATGAGAATGCCCCTTTCGTCTGTTGAAACCATATGATAAAGTATTGCCATTTTTAGAGATAGTTTACATGAAAATCAATAGGAAAGCAATAGCAGGAATGGATTATTTTTCCAGGAAAATATTAAAATAATATTAATTCTCTTGGCATTTCGAAAACTTTATGGAAAAGTGTATCTTTTTATGTTATACTCGATAAGCTAAGGCGTGTCTGAGAAATATGGGCAATATTCTGCTTTCCAGGCATGCAGAAGGGATGGAGAAAGATTGTATATTTGACAGTTTTATGGAATGCGGCATATATGGTTATGGGACGGATTAAGGAGGAAAAGGAGGATTCCCAAATGGAGAGAGAAGTACGGAACAATGGCAGAGGCCAGACGCCTGACAGAAGGAAACGGAAGAAGGCCAGCAGGAGAAAGCGCCAGCGGAGAAAAGTGATTCTGATGCTGATCGTGGTGTTATTGGCATTGGCGGGCCTGGCGTTTGCTTTTGCCTGGAATAAATATGAAAAAATGGGCAAGACCCTGATCAGGGAAAAGGATGTAAAGATCAATGAACTGACGCCGGAGACGAAGGAGGCTTTAAAAGGGTATGAAAGCATTGCTTTGTTTGGGCTGGATAACCGTTCATCTGGGAGTTTTGAAAGCGGCAACAGCGACGCCATTATTGTGGTGAGCATCAACAAAGAAGACGGAGAGATTAAAATGGCTTCCATTTACAGGGACACTTATCTGGATGTTGACCAGGATAAGTTCCGCAAAGCCAATTCCGCATATGCCAATGGAGGGCCGAAGCAGGCAATTGAAATGCTGAACAAAAATCTGGATTTGGATATTACAGATTATGTCAGCGTGGATTTCAATGCCCTGACCCAGGCAATCGACCTGTTAGGTGGGATTGAGCTGGATATCCAGGAGGATGAAGTGGGGTATATGAATGATTATATTGACACCACAGGCGAGATTGTAGGGCACAGCAGCTCCCATGTATCGCCGGGTACAGGCGTCCATGTAGATGGGGTGCAGGCAACGGCTTATACCAGGATCCGCTATACAGAAGGATGGGATTATAAGCGTACAGAGCGGCAGAGGACCGTGATACAGAAGATGTTTGAGAAGGCAAAGCAGTGTGATTTCTTTACGCTGAATAATCTGCTGGATGAGATATTGCCTCAAATTTCCACTAGCCTTGAGCTGACAGAACTGATAGGATTAGCTAAGGATGCAGGGAAGTATCATATGGGGGAGAATACAGGATTTCCTTTTGAGAAAGAATCTGGAAATGTGGGGAATATGGGTGATATGGTAATACCGATTGATTTGGAGGCAAATGTGGTGCAGCTGCATCAGTTCCTGTATACCAATGAGGCGTATTCTACTTCGCAGACTGTGAAGGATTTGAGTGCGGCGATCCGGGCAAACACAGGGTATTGATTGCAGCCAGGAAGGCATGGAATAGTTACCATGGATTTAGGAATGGAGTGATGAGCAGATGAGAGCAGGGAAAAGGATAATTGCATTTATTATAACGGTATGTATGGTTCTTACCTCAGCAGCGCCCTATGCACAGGCGCAGGAACTGCAGCAGGGGATTCAGGAGCCAGAGGCTCAGGGGGAAGGGAACGCGCTGCCAGGGCAGGAAGGGCAGGCGCAGGAGCCCAAAGACGGCGTACAGGAGTTGACAGAGGAAGAAGCGCGGGAGAAGGGGGTTTTGCAGTTTTTGATGCAGGAGAGTGAATCGGTTCCGGTTCCAGGGAGCCAGAATGTGGTGGCAGGGCTTGGACAGGAAGGCACTGTCTTAGAGGGAGCCTCCCTGCAGTATGTGCATACGGGGACAGGGCAGGAATTTACAGTGGAAGCCCAGGGGATTTCTGGGAATATGGCCCGTTTCTCTATGGAATATACAGAAGAAGGGCAAACAGGGGTTTATGCTCTGAAGGAAATTTCGTATCAGGCAGGAGGCCAGGGCTACCGTGTTGTATTGGCAGATGAGGAGATGGAAGTGGTTTATGGCGTTGGATGCCAGGCGCAGGGGGAGCCGGATGAGGTTTTGCTGAACCAGGCGCTGCTGGATGAGGTAGAAGCAAATGTGGTGACCATGGATGAGAATGGGAATGTGGCTTCCAGCCAGTCTTTGGAAGATGTCCTGGGAGAGAAGCAGGGAGAGGGGGAAAGCCCTCTGCTCCGGATGGCGCCAAAAGGGGCTAAGGAGATGGTAATAATCCTGGATCCAGGGCATGACAGTACCCATGCAGGCGCAGGGTATTATGGGTATAAGGAGCAGGATCTGGTTTTGAAGATTGCCCTGTATTGCAGGGAAGAACTGCAGAAGTACGGCGGGATCAGCATTTTTATGACCAGGGATACGAAAGCCTGCCCCTTTGGCGGCAGCAGTGTAGATTCAGGCACCTGCAATGCCAGAAGGGTGGAATTTGCCCAGAGCAAGAAGGCTGACGTCTATGTGAGCTTTCATTTGAATGCAAGCCCAAGCTCCAGCGCCAGGGGAGTAGGCGTTTATTATCCAAACAGCAATTATAGGAAGGATGTCTGGGAAGAGGGTAAGGGGCTGGCTACGTCCATTTACCAAAAATTGGCCGCTTTGGGGCTGTCCACCTGGGCAGATGGGATTGTGATCCGTAATTCGGAAAATAATACCACCTATCCAGATGGGTCATTGGCCGATTATCTGGCGATTATCCGCAGGAGCAAGCTGGCTGGGTTTCCTGCTGTGCTGATTGAGCATGCTTTTTTGAGCAATGCGTCGGATGTGTCTGGTTTTTTAAATTCAGATGCCAAATTAAAGCGTCTGGGAGTGGCGGACGCACAAGCCATTGTAAGCTATTACCAGCTTTCCCAGCAGGGGACAGAGCCGCGTATTACGGGGGCTCAGTCCAGAGGCAGTGAAAAGCTTCGGATTACATGGGAAACCGTGAAAAATGCAGAGTCTTATGAGGTTTACCGCAGTGATGCCAAGAATGGCGCCTATACGAAAATTGCCACGGTAGCAGGGGATACTTATGATGATACGAAACTGGATGCGCAGAAAGAGTATTATTATAAAGTGCGTGCAGTATTTTCAGATGGGGAAGTGTCGGAGGATTCCAATGTTTATGCTGCCAGCCCCCTTGCGAAGCCTCAGGTTGCTTCCGTAGTATCCAAGTCCAGCGGCAGGCTTTGCGTCTCCTGGGGGCAGGTAGAGGGTGCATCTAAGTATGAGGTTTACCGCAGTGATGCGCAGGACGGCAGCTATAAGAAGATTGCTGTTGTGAATGGGCAGGATGAGGTTTCCTACATGGATGGAAACATTGAGATGCAGAAGGACTATTATTATAAAGTACGTGCCAGGGGAGGGGATGCCAATGGGTTTGGCGGATATTCCAATGTCCTCTCCGGATGGGCAATACAGCCTTCAGAGATTGTCAGCGTAAGCTCTAAGACCAGCACCTCCCTTTTGGTTCGGTGGAAAAAGGTTCCGAATATCTATGCATACCGTATCCAGAGGAGCACTTCTGCCAAAAAGGGATATGCCACGGTTGCTACCATTAAGTCAGGAGATACCATAAGCTATGTGGACAAAAAGCTGAAGAAAGGCATAACGTACTATTACAGGATTTTGGCTATTAACCGTGTGAACGGGAAAAATGGGGTCAGCAGCTATAGCAAGCCAGTTGGTGAAAGCACCATTTCCCCCACATCCATCCAGTATGTCAGATCCAAGAACAGCAAGAGTATGGAGATTAAATGGGTGAGGGATCCCAACGCCTATCTTTACCGCATCAAACGGAGTGATAAGGAAAATGGGACTTATGTGAAGGTAGCAGATGTGAAGGGGAATAAAAATGTAACATATGTAGACACTTCCATCTCACCTGGGAAGAAATATTACTATGCAGTACAGACAATTGCCAAGAAAAATAAGGTAAATAATTACAGCAGCAATTCTGCGCCTGTGGGGCGGAGGAACCTGGGCAGCGTTAATGTGAAGTCTTTGTATTCCCAGAATAATGGCATACAGATTACCTGGGAAGCTGTGACGTCGGCCAATGGCTATCAAATTGTGCGCAGCGATAATAAGAAAGGGCCTTACAAGCAGGTCGTAAAGCTGAAAGGAAAATCTTCCCTGGTCTATACAGACACGAATGTGGAGGTTGGGAAGCCTTATTACTACAAAGTCCGTGCATTGCGGACAGGAACCGTTACAGGATATGGGAGCTATACAGGCGCCAAGGAAAAATGGATGCTGGATTCTCCCAAGGGCGTGAAGGTTTCCTCCCAGAGGGCGGACAGGGTCAAGCTTTCCTGGAGCAAAAAAACAGGGGCAGACGGTTATCAGATTTTAAGGAGCACAAAGGAAGCCAGCGGCTATCAAGTGGTTGGGGCTGTATCTGCGGAAAAGACTACATACACAGATACAGCTGTCCTTCCTAACAAGACATATTACTATAAGGTGACAGCAACGGGGAGCTGGGGCCTGGATGGGCTTGAGAGCGAGCCGGCGCCAGTCGTAGGGTCTACGGCTGTGGAGGCTACTGCGGTAACATCCATTACCGCCAAGGCAGACGGCGGCATTGTGCTGGAGTTAAAGGGAGTATCTGGGGCGCATGGGTATGAAATAAGAAGGAGCAAAGAGGAAGGGCGTGATTTTCAGGTGATTGGTGAAGCCAGCCAGGGAACCACGTTTATCGACCATGATGTAGAAGAGGGATCCACTTATTATTACAAGGTCAGAACCATATGGATGGTTGGGGATAAGAAATATTACAGTGGATATTCTGACGTATGCACATGTTCTTTCAGCTTTGTAAAGAATCCTTAAGAAACTATTTTGGAACCCATTGTAACTTTTTTGGAAAGGGAGATTTGTTTTGAAGAAAAATTTGAAGATTGCAGCAGTCGTAATGGCAGTGTCTGTGCTGTCAGTAAATGTTTTTGGAAATGGCATCCGTTTTTATGCCGGCCAGCCGGAACAGGAAATATCAGATGCAGCAGGGGAAACAGATGGGGAATGGCAGGAAAATATGCCGGGAGGCATACAAAAGGGAGGAGAAGACTCCCAGGAAAATGGAAGCGGTATCCAGGAAAATACTGGAGATATCCAGGAGGGCACAGGCACACCGCCAGAGAGCAGCGGCGATGGGGACCGTATCCAGGAAAATCCGGAGGACAGCCGGGAAAGCATGGATGTGACACCAGAAAACAGCGGTGATGAAAATAAAAGCCAGGAAAATAGCGGCAATGGAGAGGATATCCAGGGAAACGGGGAGGACAGCGTTCAGCAGAACGACGGGGACAGCCAGGAAAGCCCTGATGGAAATATTATCCAGAAAAGAGATGGGGACACCCACAAAAATGCCTTGGATCAGGCTATGGAACAATCCTTTTCAGAGATCATAGGGGAATACGATATGTACGCTATGCTGTCAAATGGAAAGGATTTCCCGATCCGCTCTATGCCAGAGGAGGGGGCAGAGGTACTGCATACCCTTCCCAGTGGATATCAGGTGAAGCTGACAGGAGCTGTGGTAAAAAATGGCGCAATCTGGTTCCAGGTGGAATATGGGTTCCAGGATGTGGCCTGCCATGGCTTTATCCAGGAACAATATGTGATTACCCAGGATACCAGGCTGCAGGATTGGAAGGAAAGCATCCAGAGCCCGCGTACTTATGGGATTGACAAGTCTGTTCGGGCAGCTGCAGGGAATACGGATTTATCCGCATTCCCCAAAAGCTACCAGTCTTATATCAAATCATTGACTGCCGCCCATCCAAACTGGACATTTGTGCCCATGAATACAGGCCTGGATTGGAAAGAAGTGCTGAAGAATGAAAATGCGGACAGCGTGAACCTAGTGGATAACAGTGACCCGGCTACTATGGTGACCTGGAAGTCCACAAATGCCAGCTCTTATAACCTTTCTACAGGCAAGTGGGTGATAAAGGAAGGAAGTACCTGGGTGCAGGCCTCGGAATCCATTATAAAGTATTACATGGATCCCCGTAATTTCCTAAATGAGGATTCGGTATTCCAGTTTGAGCAGCTTACTTATAACAGCGCTTACCATACAGAGGCTGGTGTGGAAAAGGTGCTGAGCGGAACCTTTATGAGCCATGCCAAATTGGAGGACGGCTCTGGCGGAGGGATTACCTATGCCCAGGCATTTATGCAGATCGGGCAGGAACTGAAGGTAAGCCCCTTTTTCCTGGCCAGCCGGGTACGGCAGGAACAGGGAGTCAGCGGAAATTCCTCTTTGATCTCAGGCACCTATCCCGGCTATAAAGGATATTATAATTACTTTAACAGACAGGCGACAGGGATTGGGGAAGCTGTGATTATCAATGGCCTGAAGGAAGCCAAGTCAAAGGGCTGGAACACCCGTTACAAGGCTTTGAAAGGCGGCGCGGAATCGGTATCTGCTGATTATATCACCAAGGGGCAGGATACCTTTTACTTGCAGAAATTTGACGTGGATGCTTCTTATAATGGGCTGTATTGGCATCAGTACATGCAGAACCTGCTGGCAGCCGACCACGAAGGCATGAGCGTGCGGAAAAGCTATACAGAAATGGGCACCATCAATAACAGCTTTGTGTTCAAGGTGCCTGTATATAACAATATGCCTTCCACGGCCTGTGGGAAGCCGGGGGCGACATTGGCAAAGCCATCCTTAAGCGTTTCAAAATCGGGCGATACCTCCGTAAAATTGTCCTGGAAGGAAATCCCTGGCGCAGAAGCCTATCAGATTTTCCGCAAAGAAAAAAATGGGTCTTATACGCGGATCAAAACAGTAACCGGCCTGGAGAATGTATCTTACCAGGATACAAAGGCCGTTCCCGGAAAGCTGTATTATTATAAAATACGTGCGTACCTCAAGCTGTATGGAGGAAATTTGAGGTCTTCCAATTCGGCAGAGAAGACGGCAGATCTTAGGACTGTAAAGCCTACCTGGAAAAGCATAAAGGTAACTAATTATGCAAGAGCCACCCTTTCCTGGAATGGGGAGGACGTTACAGGCTATAGGATTTACCGGAAAACAGACAATGGCGCCTACAAATGCCTGAAGACGATCAAGACGCCGTCCACCACCAGCTTTAAAGACACTACGATACAGCCAGGCCATACCTATTCTTACCGTATGCGCTGCTACCGTAAGATCAATGGCAAAAGCTATTTTTCTTATTACAGCAAAGTGAAAACAATCAAAGTAGCCATGTCCGCTGCCAGCCTGAATAAGGCAGCGGTTTCTGGCGGCAGCAAGGTAAAGCTGTCCTGGGCGCCGGACGCAAAAGCCCAGGGTTACCAGATTTTCCGCTCTGACTCTGCCAATGGGAAATTCACCCGGGTGAAAAGCATCTCCAACCCGGCCAAGTCCAGCTGGTCGGATACTAGTGTTGCAGGAGGGAAGAAATATTATTACAAAATCCGCACCTATATAAAAACAGTCCAAGGCACGGCAACCTCCAGCTATTCTAATGTCCTTTCTGTAAACACAACCCTGCAAAAGCCTGTTCTGAAAGCAGTGAAATCTGTATCCGCTGGCATTAAGGCCACCTGGAAAAAGGCCTCAAATGCCACAGGTTATAAAGTTTACCGTTCCACCTCCAAGAATGGGCCTTACCAACAAGTAAAGAGAATTGCGGCCAATGGGACTGTGGCCTGGACGGATAAAAATGTATCTAAAGGAAAGACTTATTATTATAAGATTAAGTCTTTTTCTTTATATAACGGGAAGGGGAAGCATTCTGCCTTTTCTGATGCGCTATCTGTAAAATTTTAGGGGCTGCAGCTATCAAGCGCCTGTTACTTCAAGATTAATGCCCGGGAGTATGCCCTGACGGCCATTTTAAAAGGAGTAAAGCTAATATTATGAAAATTACACCTTATCGGATTAAAAAAGGAATTTTATATTTAAAGCACTATGGGCCGAAGGCTTTCTGGAACCGCCTGAAGGATAAGATGGAGTCAGGCAGGGTTCCCTATGCCCCATGGTTTGAACGCCATAAAGCCAGCGCCGCAGAGCTGCGCCGCCAGGCAAAGCATTCGGAGAGCCTGCCCATACGCCCTTTGTTCAGCATTATCGTGCCTGCCTATAACCCTAAGCCAGCGTTTTTTGTTGAAGTGATGCAAAGCCTCCGGCAGCAGTCTTATGATAACTGGCAGCTTTGCATTGCCGATGCCTCTGCCTCGAAGAAGGCAGAAGAGCTGGCGCGGAAATTCCGTATTATATATGGCGAGAAACGGATATCTTTTGTGCATTTGAAGGAAAACGGCGGCATATCAGAGAACACCAATGCTGGCATAGGCATAGCGAAGGGAGATTGGTTTGGGTTTATGGACCATGATGACCTGCTGGCTCCAGACGCCCTGTATGAAATGGCATTGCTGATCAACCAGGATAAAGAAATAGAAGCTATATATACCGATGAGGATCAGGTGGAGGAGGGCAAGAAAGGGCTGGTTCACCAGAAGCCCCATTTCAAGCCGGATTTCAGCCCGGATTTGCTGCGTTCCAATAATTATATTACCCATTTTTTCTGTGTGAAAGGGGATATCGTGGATCGGGTAGGGGGCTTTCGGAAAGAATTTGACGGTGCGCAGGATTATGACTTTATCCTGCGCTGTACAGAAGAAGCCAAGAAGGTGGGGCATATCCCCAAGGTATTGTACCACTGGCGCATTCATAGCAGCTCTACAGCAGATAACCCGCTGAGCAAGGCATATGCCTACGAGGCCGGAAAACGCGCCTTAGAAGGACATCTGTCCAGAATGGGGGAACAGGCAAAGGTGGCGCAGCTGCAGCATTTTGGCTTTTATCGGGTAAAATACGCAGTGGCGGGCACGCCCCTGTTATCTATCCTAATACCTAATAAAGACCAGTCGGATGTGCTGCGCCGCTGCATAGCGTCTATACAGCGTTCCTCCTATCAGAATTATGAGGTCATCCTGGTGGAAAACAACAGCACAGAGCGGGCTACCTTTGCTTATTATCAGGAGCTTGTGGGAAATGGCCAGGCAGCCAGCGCAGAAGGCCATAAGGGGGATATTCTGGGCCAGGGCAGGCTTCCAGGCGGGCAGGCCGTCAAGATCCTGCATTGGAAAAAAGGCTTTAACTATTCGGCCATCAATAACTTTGCCGCTTCCTATGCTTCCGGGGAATATCTTGTTTTGCTGAATAACGATATAGAGATTATTACACAAGATTGGATGGAGGAAATGCTGGGCAACTGTCAACGCCCGGAAGTCGGGATTGTGGGCGCCCGCCTGTACTACCCTAATAATACCATACAGCATGCAGGGATTGTAGTGGGGATTGATGGGATTGCTGCCAATATGTTTCCAGATTTAAAGAGGGGGCAGGAAGGCTATTACCACAAGGCGGCTCTGCAGCTGAATTACAGTGCGGTAACAGCAGCCTGCCTGATGGTATCCAAAGAAATCTATGGGAAGGTGCAAGGGCTGGAAGAAAAGCTGGCAGTGGCATTTAATGATCTGGATTTTTGCCTGCGTGTAAGGCAGGAAGGCTATTTGGTCGTCTATAATCCCTTTGTGGAGGCTTACCATTATGAGTCCAAGTCCCGCGGCCAGGAGGATACCAAGGAAAAAGTCCAGCGGTTCGGAGAAGAGATAGAATTTATCCGCAGCAGGTGGATGGGGTTGATCCAGAAAGGGGATCCCTATTACAATCCTAACCTATCCCTGAAAAAGTGCAATTATTCTTTGAGGCCTTGACAATCAAGGCTTGCCCTTTTGGGGATTCAATGCTACAATAAGAGGACTAAAGAAGATAAATGCAAATTTCAATGAACTGTGAAGAAAGTGGGCAGTTACCGTCAGATTTGGAGTGGGAAAAGGCATATGATGAAAGTATTTATCTGCCCAGGATGCGGCAGCATTACAACAGTATCCAGAAGAAAAGAGATATTCTGCCATAAATGCGGCGGCATAAAAATGGTTCCATGCAAGCTAAGCTTTACGCAATATAGCGAGATGGATGAACAGCAGCGGAAGGACTATTCTGTCAGCTGGCTATACATACGGAATCGTACGAATGGCGAACACTAAGATCGCAAAAAGATATCGTTATGCCAGGGGTGCAATCCAGCAAAGCGGGGATATGCAGCAAAATTAAGGAAATATTAATAAAAATGAATGGGTTTTCCTTTCGTTTATACGGTACGATAAAACCGTAGTTTGCGGTAAGGCACGCTGTGCTGCTGCAAAATTTTAGCATTAAGGGCTGGGAACTATGTACAAAGAACAAAAAAAAAGCTGGGTTAAGCATTTGGATTTTTTAATCCTGGATTTGATCTGCGTAGGCATTTCTTTCTATTTATCCTGCCTGATTCGCTTGGGGGATATCAGAAAGATGCCAATTTTACGGGAATATAACCGTCTGGCGATCGTAGTGCTCTTGTTGGATATCTGTATTGTGTTTTTCTTTGAAGCCTACACAGGCATTCTGCGGAGGAATAAGGTACAGGAGCTCAGGGCTGTCATTATCCATTGCAGCATTATTTTTGCTGCAGTTACAGTTTATATTTGGGGTAACAAGCAATCCGAGATTTATTCCAGGCAGGTTATCCTGGTATTTTGGTGGATTGCTATTGGAATTGAATATTTTTCCAGATGTATATGGAAAATATATATTCGCCAGCGTATGATACGCCGGAGAAATTTTTCACAATTGATTGTGGTAACAGAAGACCGTTATGCGAAGGAGTGCGTTTCTGACTTTATCAATAACCGCTATAAGGAATTTGATGTTACCGGAGTGGTGATTGTGGATGTGAACCGGATAGGGGAGGAAATCTGCGGTGTGCCTGTAGTGGCCAGTGCGGACAGTTTTCTGGAATATGTGCGTATCAATGTGGTGGATGAGGTATTTATCAATGGGAATACCAGGGAGAGCAGCGAAGCCTTGGCCAATGAGCTGCTGGAATTGGGGCTGACGGTGCATTTTAACTTGGTGCGGGAATCCCGCCTGATGCCCAATAAGCTGGTGGAGCACTGCGGGAAGTACTTGGTGCTGACCACCAGCATGAAGATTGCTACGCCCAGGCAGCTGTTGCTGAAACGGATCATGGATATTGCAGGCAGCCTGGTGGGCTTGCTGTTAACAGGGATTGCGCTTATTATCTTTGGGCCTGTGATTAAGCTGCAGTCGCCTGGCCCCATCTTTTATTCCCAGACCAGGATTGGGAAGGGCGGCAGGCGTTTTAAATTTTACAAATTCCGCACGATGGTGGTGGGGGCGGACGCTATGAAGCAGGAACTGATGGGGCAAAATGAAATGGAGGGGCTGATGTTCAAAATGGAGGACGATCCCAGGATCTTCGGGATTGGGAAGTTTATGCGGAAGTTCTCTATTGACGAGCTGCCTCAGTTTTGGAATGTGCTGAAGGGGGATATGAGCCTGGTTGGGACAAGGCCCCCCACGGAAGACGAGTTTGAGCAGTATGAGCTCCATCACAAGGCCAGGCTGGGCATCCGTCCAGGCCTGACAGGTATGTGGCAGGTCAGCGGAAGAAGCGATATTAAAGATTTTGAGGAGATTGTGGCACTGGATACCCAATATATTTCCAACTGGTCATTGGGGATGGATATCCGGATCCTGGTTCGGACTGTGGGGGTAGTGCTGCGGGGAAAAGGATCATCATGACAGATATTTCAATTGCCATTGTGTCATATAATGACGAAGCAAATGTAAGGAATGCGGTATGTTCTATTATGGAGCATACCGCTGCCCTCGTTTCCAAGAAAATTTATATTATAGACAACAGTACTAGGGAAAATAGCCTGCAGGATCTTGAAAAAAAGTACCAGCAGCTGGAGTACCTGGCAACTGGAGAGAACCTGGGGTTTGGCAGGGGGCATAATTATGTCCTGGATCGGCTGGATTCCAGGTTTCATGCGGTTGTTAACCCAGATATTTTGCTGGTGGAGGACAGCCTTTCCATTTTGATGGCATTTATAGAAGAAAAAGGGGCTGGGATGGCGGTGCCAAGGCTGCTGGATCAGGAAATGGAACTGCAGGCGGTGTATCGGCGGGAGCTTACGGTGGCGGATATGGGCATTCGGATGTTTTTGCCTTCGCATTTTAAGGAGCGGCAGGCATACCATACCATGCAGGATATGGATTATGGGAAGCCGTTTCAGGTGCCCTTTGCCCAGGGGAGCTTTTTCGTGGTGAGGACAGAGCTGTTTCGGGAGCTGGGGGGATTTGACCAGCGGTATTTTATGTATATGGAGGATGCGGATCTGTGCAGGCGGGTGAATGAGGCTAGCAGCCTGTGGTACTGCCCGGATACAGGGGTGGTCCATAAATGGGAGAGGGGCTCCCATAAGGATTGGAAACTGTGGAAGGCGCATGTGGCCTCTATGGTGAAGTATTTTAGAAAGTGGGGGTGGAAGCTGTGGTAGGGGATATCCGTATTTCAGTGGCGATGATTACTTATAACGGCGCTGGGTATATCCGGGAGCAGGTAGATTCCATTTTATGCCAGTTAGGGGAGAGTGACGAGCTGGTGGTTTCAGATGATGGATCCACGGATGGTACGGCTTCCATTATACAAAAATACCAGCAGGACGACCAGCGGGTCCGTTTGCTGGAGGGGCCGAGGCAGGGGCTGAAGAAAAATATGGAGCATGCCATAGCCCATACAAGAGGGGCATATATCTTTTTGGCAGACCAGGATGATATTTGGATGCCCCATAAGGTGAAGCGGGTGATGGAAGCTTTTCAGGGGAAGGGGCATAACCGCCATATGGAAGGAAAGCCATATGTCGTAGTCCATGACGCCCAGGTATTTGCGGGGGATGATGCAAAAGATATTCTGATGGAGTCCTTTCTGCAATTTCGCAATGGGGGAGCCGGCGTTGTGAAAAATATGGTAAAGAATAGCTATATTGGGTGCTGTATGGCCTTTCGCCGGGAATTGAAGGAGGTTATACTGCCAATCCCATCAAGAATTGAGATGCATGACCAATGGATTGGTATTTTGGGGGATTCTAAATTTGGGAAATCCTGTTTTTTATGGGAACCTCTGCTGCTGTATCGGAGGCATGATGCCAATAATTCCAAAATGGAACATTATAGAATTGGTAAAATGTTACGAAATAGATTGGTGTTTTTCGGTTGTTTTTTTGTGAGAATGTTACATTTTGCTATAAAAAAAACCTGAAAAAGTAGAAAATTTTAGAAAAATGACGATTGATAAATGCTGAAAAATATTATAAAATTATTATTAAATGTGTGTTAAAATATAACAGAAATATGACAAAAATATGACACAAGGAAATGCAGCAAATTTTGTAATTACTTAGTTGCTGTCCATAGCCCAAAATTGTGTATAAGCGGATAATGGGCAGTGAATCGTAACATTGTTCAGCAGGGCTGTGTATTGATAGCGCAGATACCAAAATTTTAAAATGATCAGGAGCGGGTAGGGTGAGATTATGGCAAAGGAAAAAGGGAAAAAGACGGGGAGAGGGAAAAGGATTATACGAAGGATTGTGATTGTGCTGCTGGAGCTGGTGCTTTTGGTGGGGGTAGCGGCATGGGTTTGGGTGAACCAGAAAATGGACATGGTGGAAACGGACCAGAGCTTTGAAGAGGAAAAGGTTGTGAATGTGGAGCTTCCCAAGAAGACGAAGAAGGTTTTGCAGGGGTATGTGATGCTGGCTTTGTTTGGGCTGGACAACCGTGAGAATGAATCTTATAACAGCGGAAATTCAGATGTGATCATGGTGGCCAGGATTGATAAGGATACCAAAGAGGTAAGGCTGGTATCCGTATACCGTGATACATTCTTAAAGATGGCGGATTTGGATGATCCGAATGCATACAGCAAGGCCAATGCCGCCTATGCGATCGGGGGGCCGACACAGGCTGTCCGTATGCTGAATACGAACCTGGATCTGGATATCAAAGAATATGTATCTTTTGACTTTAGCGCAGTGGCTGAGGCAGTGGATATTTTAGGCGGCGTGGAAATCGAGGTTACAGATGAAGAAGCGGTGCATTTGAACAATTATTGTGTTGAGACGTCTGAGGTAGTGGGGAAGGACTATGAGCCATTGCCGGGAGCCGGCACTTATAATCTGAATGGCGTACAGGCTGTTTCCTATGGCAGGATCCGCTATACGGCAGGGGATGATTTTAAGAGGACGGAACGCCAGCGTTTGGTGCTGAATAAAATGATAGAGAAGGCGCTGTCTTCTGATATAGGGACTATCAACAGCCTGATTGATGCTGTATTTCCCAAGATTAAGACCAGCCTGACTAAGTCGCAGATACTTTCCCTTGCGGCGGACGCATTCAGTTACCGCATGGGGGAGACGTCCGGATTTCCTTTTGATGTAGGGAGCGCAGTGGTGGATGTGGCTTACCAGAAGCTGGACCAGGACTGTGTGATCCCGCGGGATCTGGCTTCCAATGTGAAAAAGCTCCATGATTTTCTTTATGGAAGCCTGGATTATCAGGTGACGGAGAGTGTGCAGAGTATTAGCGATGAGATCGTATATCGGTCAGGAGTGGAAGCTAAGAAAGAAGAAGGGGACAGCACTGGAGAGGAAGGCAGTGCAGAAGGAGGAAACACAGAGGGAGAAGGGGAATATAGTGAAACAGAGGATGATCAATGGAGCAACGAGGCAGATGACCAGTATTCTGCTGAGTAAAGGAAGGTTATATTTGTGAGATGGTATGGGTGTGTGGTTTTCGCACACCCATAGGTGCTGTTATCCCTGGAAATAATCATTCTAGTGTTCCGGCACATTTATGGTTGGTGGGATTTTGCAGGAAGTTTTTTACAGCCCGGAAAAAGCGGTTAAAAGATGGAGGTGCGTAGTATGTGTGGAATAGTGGGATATATTGGAGAGGCGCAGGCAGCCCCGGTTTTGCTGGACGGCCTGTCTAAGTTGGAGTATAGGGGCTATGATTCGGCAGGGATTGCAGTGTATGATGGGGAGAGCATCCATGTGCAGAAAGCCACGGGACGGTTGAAGGTTTTGAGTGAGCTGACCCATGATGGAGCCACTATGCCGGGGGTGGTTGGGATTGGGCACACGCGCTGGGCGACCCATGGGGCGCCTTCCAATGTGAATGCGCATCCCCATTATAATCAGGCGGAAACCATTGCAGTGGTGCATAATGGGATTATTGAGAATTATTTGAAGCTGCGGAAGTATCTGGAGGAAAAGGGGTATCAGTTTATTTCTGAGACGGATACGGAAGTGGTGGCGCATCTTTTGGACCGTTATTATAAAGGGGATCCCTTGGAGGCCATTACGAAGGCAATGCACCGGATGGAAGGGTCTTATGCGCTGGGGATTATTTTTAAGGAGCATCCAGAGCAGGTGTATGCCGTGCGCAAGGACAGTCCCATGATCGTGGGGAATGGCAGGGATGGAAATTTGATTGCGTCAGATGTGCCAGCCGTTTTGAAATATACCCGGAAGGTGTATTTTATACAAAATGAAGAGATTGCGGTTTTAACAAAAGAAAATATTACGTTTTACAATGTGGATGGGGATGAGATTTCGAAAGAGCCCACCACCATAGACTGGGATGTGAATGCAGCGGAAAAAGGAGGGTATGAGCATTTTATGCTAAAGGAGATGTATGAGCAGCCCCAGACGGTGAAGGATACGCTGAATCCCCGTATCCGGGATGGAGAAGTGGTAATCGAGGAGCTTGGCATGGAAGACGAGGAGATACGCGCCGTCAATCGGATCCACATTGTGGCCTGCGGCTCGGCCTACCATGCAGGGGTGACGGCAAAATATGTGTTTGAGGGGCTGGCAAGGGTGCCTGTGGAGGTAGACCTGGCTTCTGAATTCCGCTATCGGAACCCAATCCTGCAGCCAGATGACCTTGTGATTATTATCAGCCAGTCAGGAGAGACGGCAGATTCCCTGGCGGCTTTGCGGGAAGCGAAAATGCGGGGGGTAAAGACCCTTGGGATTGTCAATGTGGTGGGGAGTTCCATTGCCAGAGAGGCTGACCAGGTGATGTATACCTGGGCAGGGCCGGAGATTGCAGTGGCTACCACCAAGGCCTACAGCGCCCAATTAATCGCAGAGTACTTGCTGGCTATTAAGTTTGCCCAGGCAAAGCATACCGTGTCAGATCAGGAAGCGGCAAGCCTGTTAAGGGATCTGCAGAAGCTGCCGGAGCAGATTGAGATGCTGTTAGGCAACAAAGAGCGGATCCAGCATTTCGCCAATCGGTATATTGCGGCAAAGGATGTTTTCTTTGTGGGCAGGGGGATTGACTATGCAATCTCTATGGAAGGCTCTTTGAAATTAAAGGAGATTTCTTATATCCATTCGGAAGCTTACGCCGCAGGGGAATTGAAGCATGGCACAATATCCCTGATTGAAGAGGGCACTTTGGTGGCGGCAGTAGTGACCCAGGAAGAACTGTACAAGAAGACGATCAGCAATATTGTGGAGCTGGGCAGCCGGGGGGCCTTTGTGCTGGCAGTAACCAATACTGGGAACCGCGAAATTGAGAAGGCGGCGGATTATGTGATCTATATCCCCCAGACCAATCGGTATTTTACCAATTCACTGGCCATTATCCCACTGCAGCTGTTTAGCTATTATGTGTCTGTGGGAAAGGGATGCGACGTGGATAAGCCCAGGAATCTGGCAAAGTCTGTGACGGTAGAATAGAAAAAACACGTTTTTTTAAAATTGTTGTCACAATTCTGACACAAATTTTCCGTAAACTGCTTACAGAAACAAAGAAAAACCAAAACATAAATAAAAAACAAAGAAAACAAAAAGAGCAGAAGAAAGGAGAATTTGTTATGGAAAACAACAATACAAATATCAATAGCCAAAATGAAAATAATACCAATTCTGATTCTTTCTATTCATACAGCTACCGCGGCCAGGAAAACCAGGAACGCAACCCGAATTACTATGAGAGGAAAGAAGAAGAGGCTTATGCATCTTCCAGGACAGATGGAACAGAGAGGACATATACAGCAGGAGTGCTGGTATCCCAGGAGGACGAGGCAGCGGGAACCTATACAGCAGGCTCAGGCGCTTCCCAGTTCTATGGAAGCAGGCAGGCAGATAGCCAGTCTTATGCAAATGGCACGGTGGGCCATTCCCCTTATGGGCAGGAACATGGGTATAGCCAGCAAGGCCAATCCTATGGAAGCAGCCAAAGCGAAAGCTCCTCTTATAACAATACCGAAAGCCCTGTATATAAAAGCAGCCAGGATGAAAGCCCTGCATACAACGGCAGTCCGAATGAAAGTCCTGTATACAGCAATAGCCAGACAGAGAGCCCAGCTTACGGAGGCAGCCAGAATGAAAATACCCCATTTGGCAGGGAGCAGTTCTATACCAGCACCCAGTGGAATTCCGCAGAGGGCCAGGATAATAAGAAAGATTCCAAACGGCAGAAACGCCAGAAGGCCAATAAGGTGAAAAAGCCCCATGGCTTTGGCATGACAATGGCAAAATGCGCAGCCGCTGCCTTGGTATTTGGCCTTGTATCCTCAACAGTATTTTATGGCACAGGGATAGCTTTTGAACATACAATTGGGAAGCCAGGCGCAAGCGTCAGCGTTTCTGACAGCATCAAAGACGGCGTTACCACTAACTCCAATGGGCTGTCTGCTACCAATGTCAGCACCGCAACTACTGTGACTGATGTATCCGATATTGTAGAAAACGTAATGCCTTCCATCGTATCCATTACGAATATGGGGCAGGAAGAATTGGGATATGACTTCTTTGGCCGTTCCTACGTGCAGGATACGGAGAGCGCGGGCAGCGGCATTATCATTGGGGAAACGGATGATGAGATTTATATTGCCACAAATAACCATGTTGTTGCTAATGCTACCCAGCTTACCGTGAATTTTATTGATGACCAGACCGTGTCGGCAGAGGTGAAAGGCACGGATCCCAGTACGGATTTGGCAGTGATTTCTGTTAAGTCCAATGATATTCCAAGCGAGACCATGGAAAAGATTAAAGTAGCTACCCTGGGAAGCTCTGACAGCCTGAAGGTAGGGGAAGGGGCTGTAGCCATTGGAAATGCATTGGGCTATGGGCAATCTGTGACCACAGGCGTGATCAGCGCCATGGATCGGGAGGTTACTGTGCAGGATGAGCAGACAGGCGCATCTATCACCAATGACCTGATCCAGACCAGTGCAGCCATCAACCCGGGCAACAGCGGCGGCGCATTGCTGAATATGAACGGCGAAGTGATTGGCATTAATTCTGTAAAATATTCCGATACCCAGGTGGAAGGCATGGGATTCTCTATCCCGATTTCCGCAGCGGAGCCAATCATCAATTCCCTGATTACCAGAGAATTAGTGGATGAGTCAAAATCTGCCTATTTAGGCATTTCCGGCCAAAAGGTAACAGAGGAGCTGGCAGTCAGCTTCGGGATGCCGGAAGGGCTTTATATTACCTTAGTCCAGGAAAACAGCGCAGCCGCCCAGGCAGGCATTAACAAGGGCGACGTTATGACAGAATTTGACGGCAGGAAGATACGTTCCCAGAATGAGCTCCAGGATCTGATGCAGTATTATGAAGCAGGCACAGAGGTAGAGATCACCCTTCAGTCCAATGTGGACGGGGAATGGCAGGAACGGAAGGTAACAGCCATCCTCGGGAAAAAGAACGAGTAAGGGCAGAGACAGGAAGGCAGAGGATTTGTAGCGGCGGAAAGGGCATTCCCTGATTGTTGGGGAATGCCCTTTCTGCTTTGTTTTTATACTATTAAATGGGTAAATCAGGCTTGAAATGGTGTAAGGGAAATATAAGGGTTGGGGATATCTTGTTTTTCGGAGGGTTCAAGTAGCCCTCCAGACGAAAGAAAGGAGGGTGATGCAGTGTATGTTACATATCAGGATTTAATCCAGATTGGAATACTCATTGTCGCCCTTGCGAATTTGATATATCAGATTTGTAAGGGAAAAAAGAAATAGCCGCCACTACTGCCAATAGTGACGGCTGATGCTGTAAAGCATTGACTTAGTTATTGTTCGGAGGGTAGAGCCGCTTATAGCAACAATTCGGGGCGATATTTAAAGTTTTGCTGCGCAAAAACCGCCCCTCACTCCTGAATCATGTTCTCACAGAATGTGCAGTTCAGCGCATTCCTGGGCCATGAATCAATGTCAGTAACTTAAGGGATTAACGACAGGGGGCGTCCGCAGCGGCAATTCAGGTGACAGGGCATAAGGTTGAAATGAGCGAAAAAGATTGATGCATACGGTATAAGATATGATAAAAATGAGAGATAAAAAATACCATAGCTGGAAGCGTGTGCCAAAATAGAAAAATGGAGGGGATCTGATGTTTCGGTTACTGGACTGCCGAAAAAGTATATAAAGGGTTTATGCTGTATGCAATTGGGAGAATATCAATAAATATCACTTTTTTCTTCATTAAGAGATCAAGAAATATGAGGGAAAAACAGAGCAGAAAATGGCTTGGAAAAAAGAGCGTTTGAAAAAATAAAGACAAGGGGATTTTGTATAATCATTTGGGTTCCTTGTAACAATGCAATCTGCCATTGCTTCCAGATTTTGCAAAATATTAATCACATAAAACTTATTTTCTTCCGGCATACGCTGTATCATTTCAACAGCTTTTTCTTTTATCTGTGTCATACAATAGCCTCCTGAACAAATATTCTCATAAAGTTCTATCCAATCTTCTTATTTTTATAAGCATCTTCTTTTTTTATATACATATCAACCTCTTTTCACTTGAATTTTCGCAGTTTTATCTCCATGGATTCTAAAAGAGGGAATATAACACAACTTTGACACAACTCTGACGAAAGTAAGGCACAACGCCCAGGTAGAATAGAACTATATTCTGCCTGGGTGTTTTATTGTGTGCATATTGCTTCTGCCGCAGGAAAATTCTGCAGCCGTGGCGCCATATTGTGTGCAGCCGCTTATGCGGCAGAAAATTAAATCTGATTGGAGGAAAAGGTATGAGAAAATCCCTTATGTTAAAGACCTTCTTGCGTTCCCCGCTGAAAGCCATGCTGACCTTCCTGCTGGTTGCTGCTGCCTCTTTTGCCCTATGTTCCAGGATGGCGGATTATACCATCACCATGCGGGAAATTGCCCGTGCAAAAAGTTTCTGCAGGGGCGTTGCTGCCTTGGATAACACAGGTTCCAGCCTTTATCTGCAGGGATCGGGAAGCGGGATGGTGTCTGACTATGCAGTTTATGAGGTGGAGGGCAAATCCTGGCCTACAGAGGAGCAGATTGCGGAATTTTCCTCGCTGCCCGGGGTTACGCTGGCAGATACCAGGTATATGACGGCTGGGCTGGTGGAGGATTACAGGCGGATGGAGGATGAGGATTCCAGTGTGAAACGGTTTGTGATGGAGGGTACCTATAGGGGCTGTGATTATGAGCCCAATACCACAGGCGTTATGGATCTGTCTTTTGATGATATCAAAGTAATTGCCAGTGATGATAAGGAGCTTGACATTCAAAGGCCCGTCCAGGCCATTGCTGTGGATGACCAGACCTTTTATGACAACCCTTACCCTGCAGGCTATTTTGAGAAGCTAAAGCCAGGCACCAGGTGCCTGATTATAGGGGAGTATGACCTTTTCCATAGCAGGCTTCGGATGGGCATGGGCGCAGAGGCTTTCCAGGTTTTGGACGGCCTGGGAGAGGATTACCTGGAGACAGACGCCTTTGCTTACCAGAAAGGGCTGGTAGGGGCAATTAACCAGAGCGTTTATACCTATGACATTGTTTATACCTCTGACATGCGTTCCATCCCACGGTTTAACGAGCACAATATGGCCATATCCCAGGGGCGTTTTTTATTGCCGGAGGATCGGGATGCCTGTGTTGTAAATGAGTTGTTTCTGGATGTTTATGGCTTGTCCATAGGCGACCAGGTCAGCATACAGCTGGGGGACAGGCTGTGCCGCCAAGGAGGGGGGATGGGAGCCCGCCCCAGGGACGCAGGGGAGGTTTCAGATTTTATCTGCACGGAAGAGCTTGAGATTGTAGGCGCATATCGGAATGTGGATGACAACTGGATGCGTATGTCAGAGCGGAACTGGAGCTATTCCACAAACACAATTTTTGTGCCCCGTTCCCTCCTGCCTGTAGAAGTCCCAGACGGATATGAGGTTTCCATGGGGGAGTTCAGCCTTTTGATTGAGGATGCCCATGATATTGAGGGGTTTCAGAATGCTGCAGAGCCCTTTGTTGCAGAAATGGGTATTCCCATGCGCTTCTCTGATGGGGGCTGGCTGAGCATGAAGGACAGTTTTGAGGCAGGCCGCTGGGCAGCATCCCTGACAGCGCTGCTGTCTGTAGTTGGCGCAGCATTGGCGCTGCTTTTGGCTGCCTACCTTTATATTGGGCGGAACAAAAAAACATACGCTATTATGCGGACTCTGGGAGTTTCCAGTAAAATGGCACGGGATTCCATTGTATTGCCATTTTTCCTGCTGTCTGTGCCAGCAATGGCTGCAGGCGGCATGGCAGGGCTTTTTTATACCTCCCAGACGGCAGGGGCAGCGCTTGCAGGTTTGGCGGCTGATGGATTGGAGGGTTATGTGCCAGATACAGCCTTCTCCCCTGGGGTGGCTGTGCTGTGCCTGTTTTTGGAACTGGCCTTTACCCTGTCCATAACAGCGGCTTTTCTATGGAAAATGAAGCGCCTGCCCCCCTTGGTGCTGCTGCAGGAGGGCACAGTGCGGGCAAGTGCAGATACCAAGGCAGAGCCAGCGCAAATGGAATCCGCACCTGGATCTGCCAGGATTGACCTTGCAAAGCTGCCTTCAGCTGATGGAAGGGAAGCATCCTTTCAAAGAAAATACCCTGCGCCCTGCCAGGCGGCTTCCTATATCCTGCGCCATATGCGCCGCAGCATTGGGAAAACAGCCGTGTCCCTGTCTTTGGTGATTGTGTTGGCCGCCAGCATTGGGACATTTGTGATTGCAAGGCTTACTTATCAGGATACTGCCCGGGAAATGGATGTAAAAGGCAGGGCGCTGATGTTTGCATCCTCTGCGGTGCCAGACCTGCAAAGATCGGATCTGATCAATGATTTTTATTGTCATGACAGCTTTGCAGTGCGCATTAATGACAGGGAAGTGAGCGCCCCCATGACATTTACCAATGACCTTGCCCGTTACCTGGCAGGCAATTACAGCGTTGAATATGCGCTAGGGTATGATGCGTCAATTATGGGCGGCACGGATTCCCTGTGTTTGCTGGGGCAGGCTCTTGCAGAGGAGCTTGGCCTCCATCCAGGCGACCAGGTGGCTCTTCTGTCAGACAGCATGTATGTTGCTATGGCAGATACCTTCAAAGAGAGAGAAGAGCTTAGGGCCAAAGTCAGCCTGAAGGCCAGGAAGTACACGGTGGCTGGGATTATCAGTTCTGAAGCTGCAGATGTTAACCAGGGTATTTTTGCGCCGCCAAACAGGATTATGCAGGATCTCTACAATCCGCCCTTCTCTTTCCAGTTCCAGTACTGTGAATTTACACTGGCGGATAATGAAAAGCTTGATAGCCTGAACAGCCTGTTAGAGGAGAAGAAAAAGCTCGGAATGAATGATGCGCCGACAGCTTCTTTCTATATTGATACGGCGGGGCTCCGGAATATCCAGCGCATCTGCGGCCTGTTAGAAGCGCTTTTTCCCATTGCGGTAACAGCGGCGCTGCTTATAGGCCTGTTTGGGCCTGGGCTGATGATTATACAGTTATCCCGGGAGGCGGCTTTTTTGCGTATTCTGGGTGTTACAAAGAAGCGCGCCAGGTGCATGCTGGTTCTGGAGCAGGTTGTGTTGTGCATTGCCGGGCTGATCCTTGTGGCGGGCGGGTTTATGCTGTACAATGCAGAATTGCTTACCAGGAGCGCAGAGGGCATTTTTGCATGTTGGGCGCTGTATTTCCTGGGATGCTTCTGCGGAGCCTCCGTGGCGGCAATACAGGTGACGAAGCATAAGGTTTTGGAGCTTTTGCAGGTGAGGGAATAATATTGGGCAAGATTATATTTGATAAGTTTTGTAATCGGAATGCCAGATACGGAAGACTTCATTCAGGATATTATTAGTTTTCCTGAGCCATGAATAGTAACGAAAAAGTACCTTTCAGAGCTGCAATATTAAAATGTTTGTTGACGGTAGAGGATTTGGGTATTAGAATATACGTAAAAGAATAATAATGGTGTTATTTATTCTTACAATTTACAGAGGTGCTTATTATGAGAAAGAAAAAAATTGTGATCGCCTTAGGGCATGATGCCTTAGGAACCACCCTGCCAGAGCAGAAGGTTGCCACAAAACGGGCAGCTAAGGCAGTGGCAGATTTTATTAAGGAGGATTATCAGGTAGCCATTTCCCACAGCAACGGGCCCCAGGTGGGCATGATCCATACGGCTATGGCAGAGTTCTGCAGGATTTATCCGGAATATACGGCTACGCCCATGTCTGTCTGTTCCGCCATGAGCCAGGGCTATATTGGGTATGATTTACAGAATGCCATTCGCACTGAGCTTTTGAGCCGTGGGATTTATAAAACGGTTTCTACCATCCTTACACAAGTGTGCGTAGACCCTTATGACGATGCCTTTTACCATCCCACCAAAGTGATTGGCCGTGTTATGACCGAGCAGGAGGCAGAGGCGGAAGAGAAGAAGGGCAACCATGTGGTGAAGGAAGAAGAAGGCTACCGCAGGATCGTGGCAGCCCCAAAGCCCATGGACATTGTGGAGATTGACGCAATCCGTGCCCTGCTGGATGCAGACCAGGTAGTAGTTGCCTGCGGCGGGGGCGGCATACCCGTACTGGTTCAGCACCACAAGCTCAAGGGCGCAAGCGCGGTGATAGAGAAGGATTCTGTGGCTGGAAAGCTGGCGGAGCTGCTGGATGCAGACAGGCTGGTGATCCTGACAGGGGTGGAAAAAGTCTGCCTGAATTTTGGCAGGGAAAATGAAGAGCCCATTGACGAAATGACCGTAGCCCAGGCAAAGGAATATATGGCAGAAGGCCAGTTCGAGGAGGGCACCATGCTGCCTAAGATCGAAGCGGCCATTGCTTTTATTGGCAATTCTGCCGTACGCAGCGTGCTGATCACGAAGCTGGAGCCCTTCCAGGAGGAAGGCAGAAAAATGACAGGAACCTTGATCCATAAATAAAATTTTTGATTCAGCCCAAGAAGCTGCCGCGCCATATTATGGAAATTAGTATAACCCGCGCGAAATAACTTTATGTTTTGCTTGCCTATTTTACTGATAGCGCTGCTTTCCAAGCCCTAGCGCAGCCACCGCTGCGCCTGCGTTTGTGAAACAGCATTCTCAGAAAAATATTCTGCGCCAAACATTAGGGTATTTCGTGTGGGTTATACTAAGAGAACATTCTCCAAAGCCATAATACGGCGCGGCGGCTTTTTGCGTAAATTATAAGATACCGCTTCCTTTTTTGAGGTTTTTTGGTATACTAGAGGGGAGCAGAATGTGGGGGAGTATTTAGCTTTCAAAAATGTGCATAATATAGCAAACTATAAAAATTTTCAGAAAGGAAATTACCATGAAGAACTTAAGGAAAACAAAAATTATCTGTACGTTAGGGCCGGCAACTGACAAAGAGGATGTACTGCGCCAGCTGATGCTGGAGGGCATGAATGTGGCCCGGTTTAATTTTTCCCATGGAACCCATGAGGAACAGGGGGAGCGCCTGCGGCGGGTGTGCCAGCTCCGTGAGGAGCTAAATCTGCCTGTTGCCACTTTATTAGATACAAAGGGGCCGGAAATCCGTTTGTGCGAAATCGAAGGCGGCAGGGCACAGCTTGTGGAAGGGCAGAGGTTTGTGCTGACTACGGAAGAAATTTTGGGAAATGCGGAGCGCGTTTCTATTACCTATCAGGATCTGGTGAAGGATGTGGAGCCAGGGAACCGCATTTTGATTGACGATGGATTGATTGAGCTGCGGGTAGAGGAGGTTACGGATACAGAAATTGCCTGCCATGTGCTGAACGGCGGCATGATTTCCAATAAAAAGGGTGTGAATGTGCCGAATGTGGAACTGTCCATGCCATATATCAGTGAAAAGGATTATGAGGATATTGTTTTTGGCATAGAAAATGACTATGACTTTGTGGCGGCGTCTTTTGTCCGCACCGCAGATGATGTACTGCAGATCCGCAGGATTTTTGAGGAGAGGGACTGCCATAATATCAATATCATTGCCAAAATTGAAAATATGCAGGGCGTGGATAACATTGATGAGATTATTCAGGTATCGGATGGGATTATGGTAGCCAGGGGAGACATGGGGGTGGAGATTCCCTTGGAGGATGTGCCGGTGATTCAGAAAATGATCATTAAAAAGGTAATCAACGCAGGGAAGCAGGTAATAACAGCCACGCAGATGCTGGATTCCATGATGAAGAACCCAAGGCCTACCCGGGCAGAGGCTACGGATGTGGCAAATGCCATTTATGATGGGACAAGCGCCATTATGCTGTCTGGGGAGACGGCTGCGGGGATGTATCCAGTGGAAGCGGTGAAGACTATGGTAAGGCTTGCAGTGCGCACGGAGCAGGATATCAATTATACCGCGCGGTTTAAGGCACGGGAGACTATGAGTAACCCGGATATTACCAATGCCATTTCCCATGCAACCTGCACCACGGCAAATGACCTGAATGCGGCGGCGATCATTACAGTGACACAGTCTGGGAAGACGGCCCGGATGATCTCAAAGTATCGGCCGGACTGTACAATTATTGGCGGGAGCATGCATGAGAAGGTTTGCAGGCAGCTAAACCTTTCCTGGGGGGTAGTGCCTTTGAAGGTAGAGCCTAAGGAGGATGCAGATGAACTGTTTGACCATGCGGTGGATGTGGCAGAGAAGGCAGGGCTGGTATCTATGGGAGATGTTACAGTGATTACGGCGGGGGTTCCGCTGGGTGTGCCGGGAACTACCAATATTTTGAAGGTGCAGGTGGCAGGGCATATTTTGGTGACTGGCAAGGGAATCAATGAGAAGTCTGTGTCAGGGAATCTTTGCGTATGTAAGGATGAGGAATCGCTGAAGAGGGATTTTAAGGAAGGGGATATTATTGTGGCAAAGGATACTGCAAATGGGATGATGGAGCAGATCCGGGAGGCTTCCGGGATGATTGTGGAGGTTGGGGGGCCGAACGCCCATGCGGTGATCGCAGGGCTGAGCCTGGATATTCCGGTGCTTACAGAGGCGAAGAATGCCACAGGGATATTGAAGACGGGGGCTTATGTGACATTGAATGGGAAGGATGGAATTGTGAGCTGCAACTAGTGTGCCTGCATTTGGGAGGCATTGGGGATAGAAGGATTGTCTTGACATAAGGGGGCAGCCGCATTCGTATGGAGAGTAAGAGGAGGAACAATGAGAAGATATGGCAGATGGATTGTGTTATGGATGATAGTGGTTATGGCGCTTAGCGGGTGTGGGAATCCGGGAGGCAGCCTTTCAGGCGGGGGTTCCCCTGGGAGCGCACAGGAGAGGGATGCAGAAAATAAGCCAAAGGGCGATAGGGCAAGCGGCCAGGAGGAAAACGAAGGGGAGGAAGATGCAGGCGAAGTAAATGGGGAAGAAAGCGGTGAAGATGCAGAGGGGAAGGAGGAGAGGGGGGAACCCTCTGTTCCAGATACAGGGGAAGAAGGCGAAGAAACAGGGGAAGAAGGCGAAGAAACAGAGGAACCGCTGGATTTGGAAGATGGGGGAGGGAAGGAATCGCCTGTGCCAACTTTGGATCCGAATACCGTGGTATATGCAGAGGAGGAGGTTGTGACGACGGCTTCGGTGAATGTGCGGACAGCGCCTTCTACAGACAGTGAGGTATACCAGACGGTGGGGCGCAGAAGCGAATTTATCAGGACGGCGAATGATGGGAAATGGAGTGCGGTAAGCATTGATGGAATAGAGTATTATATTTCCTCCGAATATCTGCAGCTAAAGTCAGAGATGGCAGATCATGGGCATTTGGTCGTGATAGATGCAGGGCATCAGGGGCATGGGAACAGCGAGCAGGAGCCCATTGGGCCAGGGGCTTCTGAGACAAAGCCCAAGGTGAGCAGCGGAACCAGCGGATGTGTCAGCGGGTTGAATGAGTATGAGCTGACCCTCATGGTGTCATTAAAGCTGCAGGCAGAATTGGAGGCAAGAGGGTATCAGGTGATTATGGTGCGAACCAGCCATGATGTGGATATCAGCAACAGTGAGCGGGCGGCGGTGGCCAATAATGCCGGGGCAGAAGCTTTTGTACGGGTGCATGCCAACGGCTCTGATAACAGCAGCGAAAATGGGATCCTGACAATCTGCCCTACCTCTGGAAATCCTTATATAGGGAATCTTTACGGGGAATGCAGAAGGCTTTCAGAATGCGTCCTGGATGGCGCAGTTAATGCCACAGGCGCAAATAAAAAGTATATTTGGGAGACGGATACCATGAGCGGCATTAATTGGTGTACGGTTCCTGTGACAATCGTGGAAATGGGATTTATGACTAATCCGGCAGAAGACCAAAATATGGCAACGGACAGCTATCAGCAGAAACTGGCTACAGGGATCGCGGATGGCTTGGACGCCTACTTTGGGATTTGAAAGGAGTAATATCCATATGACAGCAATATACTCCATATTACATATGTTTGTAGACGGCATATGCGCCCTTGCGATGTTTGGCGTATTTATCCCGCAGGAAAATGGCTACTTTTATATACTGTTGTATAATTTCTGCGCCTTTGCCCTGCAGATGCCCTTTGGCGTTGTCCTGGATGCCCTGAACCAGAGACGCTCAAATGCAAAAGGAAAATGCCGGAAAGCGGACATTGCCCTTTGGACAGCCATTACAGGTGTTTTGTGCACAGTGGCTGGAGCCCTGTCCCATCCGGTGCTGCTGGGAATAGGAAACGCCCTGTTTCATGTAGGAGGCGGCATCGGGACGATCCAGGAAGATTTTCATAAAGGATGGAAGGGAAAGGGATTGGGCGTTTTTGTGGCGCCAGGAGCCTTTGGCCTGTATTTGGGCACACTAGCAGGAAAGGGCGGCGTATGGCTGGAGTGTTTTCTGATAGTGTCTGTCTTATCTGTGCTTCTATGCCTGGGGACGCTGTATATGCAAAGCCGTTCAGGCAGAGTGAAAGGGAAGCCAGAGGCAGTAATAGATGAAATCGGGCAAAGCAAAGGTGGGGCAAGGGGAAAAACAGCAGTGGCTGCCTGCTGTTTTGCAGTAGTGATCCTGCGTTCCTGTTTGGGCATGTCTGCTACCTTTCCATGGAAGGCAGGAATCCTGGCAGGGACACTCAGTGTGCTGGCTCTGGTAGCCGGAAAGATGGCAGGGGGATTTTTGGCGGCAAGGCATGGCTCTGAAAGGGTTGCGGCGGTTTCCCTGGCATTGGCGGCTTTCTGCTATTTGTTTTCTTCTGCTATGCCAATAGGGTTAACCGCCCTGTTCCTGTTTAATATGACAATGCCGATTACGCTATATTGGATGGTATGCGAGATGCCAGGCCAGCTAGGATTTGCCTTTGGGTTTTTGACCTTTGCTTTGTTCCTGGGATTTTTGCCAGGATATTTCAGCGCCGTGCCTGCCTTGGGAGGAAGCCTGATTGGATGTGCGGGAAGCCTGCTTTCCCTGGCGTTGATCCTGATGATGAAATGGATGCAGGCAAGAAGCCTCAGGCATTCGGCAGGAGGCCTGCCCGGGCAGGCGCAATGAGAGGTAAGACAGATGGCTGGTTACTTGATGGAGATGTTTGGAGTTTCCCTTGCGCTTACAATTATAATAGAATTGCCAGTCGCATTTCTGTTTGGGATGTGTTCCAAAGAAGATGTGCTGCTGGCGCTGCTTGTGAATGTGCTGACGAATCCCCCAGCCGTACTCACTTGCTGGCTCTTGGGAATGGCCTTCCCAGCATTGCCTAAAATAGGGATGCAGGTTCCAGTGGAGATTGTGGTAGTGGCAGTTGAGGCATTTGTTTATTGCCGTTTTGCGAAGGAAGCCCAGTGGGAAATAGGGCACCCGATTATTTTGTCGGCAGTTGCAAATACATGTTCCTGGCTGTTGGGAATTGTGTTTTCGTTACTATTATCTTAAGGGGCTGAAAAGTATGCCCTTTTCTGATATGCAGTCACTTGTTGTATTATGAGGCTGCTTTATACGCATGGTAAATTTAATGGTTATACGTATCAATCGGCTGGGATTGGAAAATGAAAGGAAAAGCTTATGAAAAAATGGATATGCCTTTTCGCTGCTGTGGCTATTTATCTGTGTTGTCCTGCCAAGGTATATGCAGATGTGGTTTTTGATCCAATCGATGGGGAATTTGGAAGATTTGTTATTTTTGCGGTGGCTCTGGTTGTGATTATTTTGCTTGTCACAGCCTTGCTGCTGATTATTTTAAAGAAAAAAGGAAAAAAATAGATTGTTATAAAAAGAGTTAGGAGGAGCTTATGAAAAAATGGATATTCCTTTTAGAGGCAATCATCTGCTGTATGCTTTTTTCGGTTACGCCAAAAGCAGATGTGCTCTTTGAGCCAGACGATTCTTTTTATCATGCGCATGCATCGGATTGTACTTATGTAGGCCGTCAGTATATTGCCAACGGCCCTGACGGCAAGGTAATCGTCTATGAAAGCCCCCAATCCCCTGAAGCCGTAGATACATGGCAAAACGGGCAGCAGGAAACGATATATTTCACCTATGACCAGGAAGGCGTTGCCTGGGGCGTTGGCCAGGATGGGGGCTGGGTTCCCATGGAATACTTGCAGGTGGTCTATGACAACATTTCTTTTATGGAGGAGCATGAGACGGAAATAAAAAGCCAAAGCGGGAGTCTGGAATCCCTGCCCAAAGGAACCCAAATTTATTTTTGGAAATATCCGGGCTCCCAGGTGACTTATGAAGGCAGCATAGAGGACAATCCAATATCGTATGATAAGGTATATGCTGACAGTGAAGGGAAAAATTGGGGATACATAAATTATTACTATGGGCACAGGGAGGTATGGGTATGCATTGACCAGCCAGAGGCAGATTATGAGCAGCTTTATCCCCAGGGGAATGGGGAAGATGAGAGAAGTTCAGAAGGCCAGGCTGATAGCAGCCAGCATACAGAAGATGATACCCAACGTATTGAGCCGAAAAGGGATTATACTATGGTATTGTGGGCGGCGGCTCTGGTTATTGCTGTGGCGGCGGTTACGGTTTTTTTGCTGGTTCTCCTGAAAAAGAAGGCTGGGAAGTAATTTACATAATAAAAATATGCTTTCTTTCTGAGTAAATTTTCTCAGAGCCTCCATATGTAAGTATAAAGCAGGCTCATCCTTAAAACTGCACAAGTGCAGGCAACGGTTATTCCAGACGGGAGAATGCTTGAAACGCCAAATGCAGACAGCGAAGCCCAGAGGCGAAAAGAATGGAGGGATAGGATGGAAAGCAAATATCTGAAATGTGTAAAGGATGCCCTTGAGCATATGCCATATAATTTTAGGGAAGTAAAACGGGATGGGGATGGATCCGTACAATATGCCACGGAAATATCAAATACGCGTGGGATGCTTACAAAGACAATGGACATTATTGTGGATGAAAAGCAAAATTCCATTGTGATGAGAAGCTGCCTGGAAAAAAATGTGCCAGACATAATGCGCCCTAAGGTTTATGAATGGATTAACGAGATGCAGAATAAATGGTATTTTGTCCGTATGTACCTGAACCAAGAAGGAGAGCTGATGGCGGATTATAAAATAACCCTGAAAAGGGCGGAAGCCTCCCTTGTATTCCAGGAAAATGTGATAGAGGTAGTGAAGTCTGTTGTCCATGTTACCTTGCAGTATGCTTCGGCTGCATTTAAAATCATTCATGACAGTAAGGATATAGGCACAAAACTGACAGTGAGGCAGGTTAACCTGAATCCATTTGAAGGGGGAAGCTGTTATGGTATATGATTCTGTTATCTTAGGGGAAAATGCAGTTTTCAGCACAGACAGCAGGGAAACCCAGGTCAACAACAATATCCTGGTATGCGGCAGCAGCGGATGCGGGAAGACCATGTCCATATCAGAGCCGAAGCTTCTGTGCACCAACCATGCCAGCCTGGTTATCACCCTGTCAAAACGGCGGCTGGTAAAGATATATTCGGAGCTGTTCAAAAAAAGGGGCTACCGTGTCCTGGACATGAATTTTGTATCCCCAGAACAGGCGCAGGCTGCTTATGACCCCTTGCAGTATATCCGAAGCTGGACAGATATTACTTACCTGGCAAAAGCCGTTGTAATGGCCGATCCCCAGAAGAAGGATACAAAGGCGGATCCCTATTGGGATAGTGTCAGCATCAGCCTGTTATCCGCCCTGATCTCCTATGTGGTTATGACACAAAAGAACGGGACTATGGCAGATGTGATAGATTTATTTCGCAGCCTGCAGATTATAAGGGGCGATTACCTGGTGGAAACCACTTTGGATGAGAAATTTGAGGTGATCCGCAAGGCGGATCCTTGCTGCTTTGCCATTGCCTGCTGGGATACCTTCCGCCAGACGCCGGTGCGGACAGCAGGATGCATTTATTCCACCCTCGGCGCGGCAGTGGATACCATATTCACCCCATCACTGTGCCAGATGATCCGGAAGGCGGAGCGGATTGATTTTCAGAAGCTGTCCACAGAAAAGACAATTCTGTTTGTTACCACATCTCCTGTTAATCTTTCTTTAAATTCCTTTGTCAATATTTTTTATGGGCAGATGTTTAAAGAGCTGTTTGAGATTGGGGAGGGGAATGAGGACGGGCAGCTGAAAAGGCCTGTCCATGTGCTGTGTGATGACTTTGCATGCGGAGCCAGGATTGTAAATTTTGCAGAATATATCTCTATTTTTCGGGAAAAGGGAATATCCGTCATGATGATGCTGCAGAGTGAAAGCCAGTTGAAATCCATATATGGGGAGGAGGATGCCAAGACGATTATCAATAATTCTGACACTTATATTTATTTGGGAGGGCTTGACCTGGACACGGCAAAGTCTGTGAGCCAAAGGCTGAACCAGCCCCTGGAGGATGTGCTTTCTATGCCCATTGGCAGGGAATATATCTTCCGCAGGGGGCAGAAGCCAATTATTACCCAGAGGTATAATATCCAGGAAAACCGGGAATACAAAAAAATAATGGGGATTTGTCAGAAAAAAGAGAAAGGGGCGCATAAGCCTCTTGGGAAGGAAGGGAAAATTTATGAATGTACAGATGAAAAGCAGTAATGGGATTACATTGGTTCCGTTGGACAGCAGCATGCTGAGTGAACGGAAGATTTTCATGGAGGGCGAAATAAACGATGGGATGGCAATGGAATTTATCCAAAAATTGATATACCTGGCGGGAAAGGATCCCAAAGAGCCAATCCAGATTTTGATCAATTCCCCTGGAGGGCAGATTAACAGCGGGATGCTGATCTACGATGCCATGCAGTCCTGTGAAACGCCATTAAAGCTGTATTGCCTGGGCAAGGCATACAGTATGGCGGCCATAATTTTTGCATCCGGAGGGAAGGGGAGCCGGTATATGTTTCCCAGCAGTGAGCTGATGGTGCATGAGCCGTTGCTGGGAAACAGTGTTTCCGGCAACAGCACATCCATTAAAATGGTTTCTGAAAGCCTGTTAGAAACCAGGGATAAGATTAATAAAATATTGGCAAAGCATACGGGGAAACCAGAAAAGGAAGTGGAGGAGGCGGTGCAAAGCGGCCGTTTCTTCCAGGCACAGGAAGCCATCGGGTTTGGCTTGGCAGACCATGTGGCTGGATTTGCGGATATAGCGTTAGGAGCATAGGATTATGAAGAATTTTGCAGAATATTTAGCAGACTATGTGGAAGAACGCCATATTTCCTGGAGGAAAGCAGCCCAGCTTTGCCAGGTAGACCGCACCCTGCTCAGCAGGTATGCCTCTGGGCAGAAATTACCGGAAAGTATGGAGAAAGTACTTCAGATTGCGCAAGGCCTGGGCATGTCCCAGAGGCAGATAGAGGAATTTCAGATATCCTACCAGATCAGTAAAGGCGGGGCTTACCAATATATGGTGTTGGGCTTGCTGAGCCAGGTATTTTGCGGCCAGTTTTTCCAGCATAAGCCAGTTCTTCCCATGGAGCAAGCGGCAGAAATTCCGCAGGCTCCTTTTTTAAAAAGGCTTTATGGAAAAGAAGAAATTTACAGCGCAGCCGCCCGGTTTGTACAAGGGGCTTCTTATCTTCGGCTCCAGGCGGATCTGCTGGAAGCGGGAACCCCCTTATCCCAGATTTTGTTAGGTGCGGGCAAAGGCTGCCGCATAGAGCATCTTATCGGAATGAACCATGCGGAAAAGAAAGAAATTGAAGTGAAGAAGTTTCAGGGTATCCTCCCCTTCCTGTGCTCAGGCAGGGAATATAAGGCTTTTTGCAGTTACCAGTGGCGCAAGGAGGATAGCAGCCATGGGAGCAGGATGCAGATGGCGCTGAGTGACCGTGGATTGCTGTTGTTCACAGCAGATTTTCACAAAGGGATTTTTACAGAGCAGGAAGGGTATCGGGCATATTATGATGAGATGTTCCAGGAGTATTTAAGGAAAAGCAAGCCCTATGGGGAGAGCGGGAATGCATCCCAGGAGCGGTATCAGCGCCTGGAGCATAAGGGATGTCCCTTCTGGCGCCTGGAGCACCCGGTTTCCGGCGTATCTTTTTCATACCAAAATATGTATGGAGAAAATATATTTGTGGAGAAGAAAGGGGAGGCGCCGGTAAGTTTTTGCATTGAAGAGCCGGAATTAGTGAGGATGTTTTTAAAGTTTATGGGTTACATAGGGAAGTACCCTGTGTGAGGCTATTGGGCTTGCATGGGCCAGGAAGGAAAGGATAAGAAATGTCAGAATTTTCGGATTATCTGGATCACTTGATAAAATGCAGAAGGCTGAAACATGTGCAGGCAGCGGAAATCTGCAAGATTGATACGTCCACAATTTTTCGGTGGGCAAATGGAAAAGTCCTGCCAAAATCCTGGGAACGGCTGGAGCCGGTTGTCAAGAAACTGCGCCTTACGCCTTATGAGATATCTATGCTCAAAAGCGCTTATGAAAAAGAGCTTCTGGGGGAAAGCCAGAGCCAGTGTTTTGATGAGATTATGAGGATATTCCGTATCCTGGGACGGAAGCAGGGAAAGCGCCAGGATATGGCTGATAGGGAAGAAAAGATGGAGGCCTGTAGGCGGCAGGAGGAAGATCAGGCAGGGAAGGGAGGAGACGGCCATACGGGGGTATTTAGGCTGCATGGGAAAATGGAGGTATGGCGGTGCATACAGAATGCATTGGATCAGTCGTTATTCCAGATGGGGCAAAATCTTTACCTGAAATTACACGATATCCCAGATGCTTTGCTTTTGGAATTAAAAGAACTTTGCAGAAAGAAAACCGGCAGGAAGATGAGTATCCTGATCTGCGGGGAAGATGGGATAGCCGACCAGGTGGAAATGAAATTAAGGCGGATGCGAAAGGTCATTGACCTGCTGTTCCAGAAAGGAGAGGTATGCATTTATTACCTTAACGCTTTGGATGGAGGCATCTGGGAAGGGCAAAACTGGATTATATCCGATAGCTTTTTCCTGCAGTTTGCCAATGATATGTCAGTAGGGATGATGACAAGGGATGCAGGCTGGATTGCTTTTTTTCGGGAACATATGGAACAGATGGAGGGGAGGTGCCCGCCAGTCCATAAGGATACCATAGAGATGATGGAATATGTGGAACGGGCGAACATCGAAGAAGGGGAGCAGATCGCCTCTGTGGAGTATATGCCTTGTATCAGCATGGCATTGACAGAGAAGATCCTGCGGGAACAGATTTATCAGGAGGTTCCCTTTCGGGAGGAGATGATCCACAAGATCATAGAGGAGTATCCCAAGGACATTTTAGGCATTGGCAGTCTGTTTTCTTATTTTACAAAGGAAGGCCTTATGGAATTTATGGAGAGCGGCAGGGTGGAAATATTCCCATACAGGGTGTATAAGCCCCTTACCATGGGGCAGCGGTGTGAAATTCTGGGAAATCTGATCGCTTTGGCAGAAAGGGAGCCAAGCATCCATCTTTTCCTGCTGAAGGGAGGGGTTCTGGACCTAAAAGGGCTCCATGTGGAACAGAGATCTGGGGCAGGGGATTCCTTATGGATTGAATTCCAGTCAGAGGATGGCAAAAAAGAGGAGATTGCCGTTGCAGACCGGGATATCCAGCAGGCTTTTAAAGGCTTTTTTTCGTATCTGCGGAAAAGCGGAAGCGTATACAAGGAGATTGAAACACTTGCTTATCTGAAGGAGGTGCTGGGGGCTTATCAAAAAAAGGGGATTTAAGATTGGAGTGAAAAGGGCCTGGAGCTAAATCCAGGCTCTTTCAAATGGCAGAGACAAGTGGCAGTTCCCATACAAAATTTGGGGCACATCTGTTTTATGGGGAACGGATATGCTAAAATAGCCTAAAACATGATTAATTATTAGGAAATGGAGCGGAATATGGGGATAAGGGACAGGGTATTGCAAATATTTATGATGTTACGGATGAAGGAATGGCTCTTTTCGAAGATCCCTTTTATGTTCGTTCCATTATTTGTACATATCTTCACATATAATCAATATCGGAGCGCTGCCAGTCTTGGGATATGTCTGCAATATTTCATTTTTATCGTTACCTTTTATGGCTTTGGATATGCAATCAATGATTTCAGTGACAAAGAGATTGACAGGAAGGTTGGGAAAAAAAATGTAATGAGTGAGATTGGCCCTGTTGCGGGAACCCTTGTATTGGGCATTCTGGTTATGGGGTGTTTTCCCCTCCTTGCCATGCATTTTAGCTGGAAAATGGCGGGGATCCTTGCTTTTGTTTATTTTTGGGGGGCTGCTTATTCTGTCAGGCCATTTCGGTTTAAAGAGAGAGGGGCGGCAGGGCTGCTGGTTTCCTCCCTGGCACAGAGGGCCATCCCATTGCTGCCCCTCCTTGGCCTGGACGGCAGGGCATGGAAAAGTATTTTCCTATGGGGGCTGGTTGGGTTTCTTACAGGGCTTCGCTATATCCTGATCCACCAGTATGAAGATCTGGAGAATGACCAAAAAAGTGGGACACATACATTTGTCAACATCCATCATTGTAATATCGCCTGGATGCTTGGCGCCTGCCTGGCATTGGAAATGCTGATTTTATTTGCGGCGGGGATTTATGCGGAGATGGCAGTTTATTGGGTTTTTCTGGCAATTTGCCTTGTGCAGTCGCTGCTTGTTTTTTATACGGTGCACAGTATTTACCGAAAGAGTTATTTTGCCAGCTTTATTTGTGTCCCCCTGGAGGATTTTTATAATTTTTACCTTCCCCTGGCCTGGCTTCTTTTGTTTGTAAGGGAACAGGCCCTATGGGCGGCGCCCCTGGCCATCCTGCTGCTGGTGGGCTGGAAGGATATGTGTGAAAAATGGAAGACGGCTTATTTTGGAATTAGGCACTGGAGGGAATAAAAACATGGAAGAAATTAATGTTTCAATTGTAATCCCCACATGGAACCGGGCAAATTTAGTAAATGCGCTGCTGAAATCACTGTATGCAGACAGAAAAAATTATAAGTATGGCAAGACAGAGGTGCTGATTATTGACAACAGTGAGGGGGATGAGAAGGCGTCTATTGTGGGATCCTGCAAAAAGTATGACGCCCAGTACATAGAAAGCGTGGAAAGCGTCAGGAAAAAGAGAAACCGCGGGATTGACATGGCGCAGTATGCCTATATTCTATTTATTGATTCCGATGTGACGGTGGAGCCGGGGCTGATTGGCCGCCATGCAGAAGTTTATATGGAGCAGGCGGATAATCCCAAATTAGGCGGTGCATTTGGGCTGACGGAGTTTGTGGGGGAGAAGTCATTTTGGTGGAAAGTGCTGGAGCTTACCTCTTTTGTGGATTCCTTTGGCTTTGCGAAAAAATATCCCTATGTATCCTGGACCATTGGGAATAATGTGTCTTTTAAAAAGGATGTGCTGCTTGAAATAGGGAAGTTTGAAGAAAACCTTCCCTTCAAGCTGGGAGGGGATGACCTGGATATGACTTATCGGGTGACAAAAGCAGGATATTTGATCAAAACGGTTCCTGAGGCAGTTACTTATCATTCCAGGGATACCTGGAATAACTGGAAGGCAGTGGATGACCGCTCCAAACGCTGGGGATCTATGGAGTACTATATCTTAAAGCGCCATCCGGAGCTGATGCACAGAAGGCTGCCCATGACGGGGGATGTGGCGGCGTTTATGCTGTTGGTGTTTGGGGCGGCTTCTCTGCTCCAGGGGTCTTTTGTGCCAATGGCTTTTTGGGGGATCTGGTGCTGCATTTTGTATGTGATGGCATTTGGCCATTATGTGAGGGGGCATGGAAGGGTAAATCTGGTTTATTGGACGATCGCCATGTTTTTACAGGGGAAGTACCGATTCCACAGGCTGCGGATGTCCCTGAAGGAGCGGGATCTGTCGCTGGCTTTTAAGGGGCAGTATTTTGGGATTTTCCATATCCGCTCTGATTTTAGGGAAAGTGCAGAGAAGGCTTGGATGTATAGTGGGTCGATGCTGCTTTTGATAGTGCTGATTTTGGGATATAAGATATTTGTATAGGCTGGAATGGGCAAGAGGAAGGGGGGATTAAGATATTTGTGTAGGTTGGAAAGGGCAAGGGGAAAGCGGATTTTATCTGTATGGCTGCGCCAGGGATGAGGGGAAAGCGTGTGTGGGAGAGGAATTGAAATGGAAAAAATAAGTTTTAGCATTGTTGTGGCCACGAAGGGAAGGGTTGCGTTATTAGTTGACCTGATGAAAAGCATTCTGGCTGCCAGGAAAAATTATGGCGGGGAATGTGAAGTTTTGATTGTGGATGACAGTCCGCCCGAGGAAAGCGGGCAGATACAGAAGGCTTGCGGGGAATATGGATGTACCTATTTGTATTACGAGAATGCGGTATCGGCGAAGCGGAATTATGGAGGCCGGCAGGCGAAGCATGAGGTGATCCTGTTTTTGGATTCAGACTGTATTGCTACTGAGCACATTTTAGAGAGGTATGCGGAACAGTATAATGATGAGAAGGTGGCTGCTGTAGCCGGGCCTTTGGAATTTGTGGGGCCGGATACCTGGTTTTGGAAAGCGATTGAGGCTACGCCTTATCTGACCTGCTTTTATTTGCCGAAGTATGTTCCGAAGCTGGAATGGGGCGTGACAGCTAATTTTTCTGTGAGGAGGGCTGTGTTCCTGGAGGTAGGGGGATTTGATGAGAGTTTTCGGCGCCCGGCAGGGGAAGATGTTGATTTGGGGCTGATGATACGGGAAGCGGGGTATGAGATCAATGGGGCGCCAGAGGCTTTGGTATACCATAGTAAGAAGACATGGATTCCCTTTAAGTCTATGGTCAGGAGGCTGAATTTTTATGGGACGGCTGACTGTGATTTGATCAGCAAACATCCAGACAGGGGGGGGACGGTGCTTCCAAAAAGGTCTTATATGTATGCTGTTTATGGGATTTTGTTTTTGCTGGCGGCGGCTGTATCGCAAAAATGGCTGTTTTTGCTGGGGATACCGGGAATCATTCTTTTGGAGAACCTGGTAATGTCTCTGCTGGTCAATGGGATATCGAAGGAGAAGAAGGCCTCTTTCACCCAGCAGCTGATGGCGCAGTTTTTGATCCACGACAGTGAGTCGGCATATCTGAGGCGGTGCCTGAAGACGGGGAACCTGAGGGCAATGAAGAAGCAGATGATTTATTATTTGGGGCAGTACAATGGGATGCTGGAGATTGGGTCTTATTGTATTTGGGTACAGTATGGGTGTTTGGCCTTGATTGGGGTGCTGATTTTATTATTTGTGTGACAGGCAGGAGGTATTTATGTTTGAAAAAGAAATGGCGCAGCTCAGGGAGCTGTACAGGCAGGGATTGTACCAGCCAGAATTTTACAGCAGGCGTATTCCTGGGGAAGGGTGTTTTGCAGATTATGAGGCATTCACCAAAATACCCTTTATGTATAAAGGAGAGATCCGCGGCACTACGGCATATGAACGGACTACGGCGAAGAAGGATGAGGTTTATGGAATCTTCTCCAGCAGCGGCACCACGGGGAATAAAACGTATTATGTTTACAGCAAAAAGGATAAACAGGTGCATGAGGAATTTGTAAAGTCATTTTATACGGAGCTGGGGATCAGGCCGGATGACCTGGGGGGCGTGTTTGCGCCTGTGGATACGGGAGTGATGGCGCATACTATGATGTGGCAGTATACCACCATGGGTGCTGGGTATGTGAACTGCCCGGAGCCATCGCCGGAAAATATGATAGACGTGGTCAGCACATTGCCGGTTACAGTGATTGCCACCAGGCCTAATGTGGTCTGTACCATTGCGGCAAACCCGGAGTTTGTGGAAAAGGCACAGAAGTCAAGCGTTAAGAAAATGCTGATGGGCGGAGGATTTTTGTCTTCAGAGCGAAGGAAGCTGATTGAAAGGATCTGGGGCGCAGACTGTTATAATATGTTTGGCATGAGCGAGATGTTCGGGCCTATGGCAGGGGAATGCAGGCAAAAGGATGGCCAGCATTATTTGGAACAGTATTTGATGATTGAGGTAATTGATCCAGAGACGAAGAAGCCTGTGAAGGAAGGGGAAATAGGGATTGCTGTTTATACCACTTTGTGGGATAAGGGTTTTCCGCTGCTCCGCTATTGGACAGACGATCTGATGGTGATCGACCGGTCTCCCTGCAAATGCGGATCCAGGCATCCGCGCCTGCGCTATAAAGGGCGGATGGCGGATTGTATGCAGATAGAGGGGAAATATGTTTTTCCGGAGGAATTGGAAAATTGCCTGATGAAGCATGGGTTTTATTTTGATTATGAGGCCAGGCAGGAGCAGGACGGGATCCGGGTGCGGATTGAAAAAGAGCCGGATCAGGAGGTTCCGTTACAGATGCAGCAGGAAATAAAGGATATCTTTCAGCTGGATACTACGATTGAATTTGTTGCGCCCCGGCAGTTGGGATACAGGGGGCATGGCCCGCGTTTTATAACGGCAGCGTTGGGCAGAATGGATGGGTCAGAATGAAGATTTCAGTTGTAATACCGACTTATAATGAAGAAAAACGGCTGCCGGAGTGCCTTGGCGCCCTGGCAAAGGGAAGGGAAAAGCCTTATGAGGTGATTGTGGCAGACGGCGGTTCTACAGACAGGACAAGGAAGATTGCCAAAAGGTTTGGGGCGAAGGTGCTCCATAACCCAAAGGGGCATGCGGCAGGAGGAAGGAATGTTGGCATTTTGGCCGCTAAGGGGGATATCATTGCATTTTTGGATGCAGACTGTATCCCGGATACCGGATGGCTTGCCCAGATTAAATATGCCTTTGAGCATGAGGATATTGATGGGTTAGGCACTTATATTGAGCCTGCAGACCCGGAAAACAAATACGAGGAGTTTTGGGGAAGGCTGTCTTTGAACATATTGATGAACTATGGGGAAGAAGCCTACTATGTGAAGAATAAGACGTTAAACGATGCGTTTATTACGGCAAGCTGCGCTTATACCAGGAAGCTCCTGTATCAGCTGAAAGGGTTTAATAACTGGTTTGCCAATAACGCGGAGGATATTGACCTTTGCTGGAGGGCCTTGGATGCTGGCGCAAAATTAAAATATGAGCCAAAGGCAAGGATAAAAGCCCATTCCCCTACGGATCTTGCGGGAATTAAGCATAAGAGCTTCCGAAACGGGGTTTCCAGCTCCAAGCTGCAGAAGGTATACGGGCAGTTTTTTAATTATGACCTGAATATTTATAAGGTGCTGTTTCAAAATGTGAAGGATATGCTTCATGGGAAGCAGGGGGCGTATTTATTTGTGGTTGAAACGGCCTGGCATCTTCTTGGGAAATACTATGGAAGCATAAAAATGGGGATTATCAATATTTAAGGAGGGCGCAGCATGTATGCAAAGGATAATCTTGTATTCAATCTGATACAAAATATATTTGTAGGGATTGCGATTACAGTGACAGTGACGGTTATGACAACGGGGTTTACGACGGCAGGCGATTTTGTGATTTCTTTTTTGAAAGCCTATCTGGTCAACTATATTGCCTGCTTGATTGTGCCGGTTCCGCTGATGATGCAAGGAATTTGCGCAAAAGGCAGGTTTTCTCCAGAAAGCCTCTGGCCGCGGGTGATTCAGACGGCTTTGTGTGATTTCTGGTATGTAACGATTATCAGCGCCGTTATGTTTGCCTGGCAGCTGGGATTTTCTGCATTGGCATTCCAGGTTTGGAAGTCTGTGTATCCCATATTGCTGATTGTGGGCTTTGCAGTGGGCTTTACATGCGGGCCGGTTTCAATGAAAATTACAAAAGGGCTGCTGAAATAGCGCTGCTGTTTACGGCTTAGGCGCTACAGGAGCCGGAATAGCAATGAAAGAGCAGGCAGCGGTTAAGGAAGGCATAGAGACAGAATGGGAAAAAGGATATTGGTGACAGGCGGCGCCGGTTTTATCGGCTCCCACTTGTGCAAAAAGCTACTGGAACAAAAGAATCAGGTAATCTGTGTGGACAACTTTTTTACGGGGAGAAAAGAGAATGTTGCGGCATTGATGGGAAACCCGCATTTTCAGCTTGTACGGCATGATGTAACAGAGCCCTTTTATATGGAGGCAGACCAGATTTATAATCTGGCTTGTCCGGCCAGCCCCATCCATTACCAGCATGACCCGATCAAAACCACAAAGACCAGCGTGCTGGGCGCTTTGCACATGCTGGGGCTTGCCAAAGAGCATCAGGCCCGGATTTTGCAGGCCAGTACCAGCGAGGTATATGGGGATCCCAAGGTCCACCCACAGACAGAGGATTATTATGGGAATGTAAATCCAATTGGCCTGCGCGCCTGTTATGATGAGGGAAAAAGGGCGGCGGAAACACTGTTTTTCAATTATTACAGACAGCATCAGGCGGACATCCGGGTTTTGCGGATTTTTAATGTCTATGGGCCGAATATGTGCCTGAATGATGGGCGGGTAGTGTCAAATTTTATTGTCCAGGCGTTGGGGAATCAGGACATTACCGTATATGGGGATGGGATGCAGACCAGGAGCTTTTGCTTTGTAAAAGATCTGGTAGAGGGGATGGCCGCTGTCATGGATTGTGAGGGGGAAAACATGCAAGGGCCGTTTAATATCGGGAACCCGGCAGAAATCTCTATGCTGAGCCTTGCCGAGAAGATTATAGAGATGACAGGCGCGTCCTCAAAGATTGTGTATAAGGAACTTCCGGCAGATGACCCGGTGAAGCGGAAGCCGGATATCCGCAAGATTAAAGATGCAGTTGGGTGGGAACCCAAGGTGGGGCTGGAGCAGGGGTTGGAGGAAACGATTTGGTATTTTAAGAGGGAGTTTTTTTAAAATGAGCATAGAGATGCAGGAACCATTGATACGAGTGAATGTATTAGATCAGGAAACAGGATATGGGACAAAGGAAGAATGCCATAAAAACGGTTGGCTTCACAGGGCGTTTTCTGTATTCCTATATCATGGGAATAAAATGTTTATTCAGAGGCGGGCGCTGGGGAAGTACCACTCTGGGGGGCTTTGGAGCAATGCCTGCTGTTCCCATCCCAGAAAAGGGGAGGGCTTAGGGGAGGCGGTCAAAAGGCGTTTGTGGGAGGAGCTGCACATGGAATGTGATTGTGTGGAAATAGATTCCTTTGTTTATTTCCAAAGGTACCATGCAGAGCTTTTTGAGTATGAATATGACCATGTGCTGTTAGGGGAATTCCAGGGGGAGATTGTATGGAACCCAGAGGAGGCAATGGATGGGGCATGGGTGGATTTGGATGAGCTTATGAAAGACCTGGAAGAACACCCAGAGAAATATTCGGCCTGGTTTTTGACTGCATGCCCCAAGGCCATGAAGGCAATCAAAAACAGGAGGCAGGAAGCCTCAGAAGAAGGTGCTTGATGGCGGATTATCAGGAACAGAAAGAAAAGAACAGGGGACTGGCAGAAGCAGAGATTAGACAGCAGAAAACCGTATTTTCACATTTCCCGGACGTTTTGCAGATTGAACTGACAAATTATTGTAATGCACGCTGCATTATGTGCCATCATTATTATGAAGGGAATGCAAGGTCAGGGCATCTTTCAGAAAATGTGAAACACAAGGTCAAGGAGATTCTGCCTTTTTGTTCCCTTGTCTTGCTGAATGGATATGGGGAGCCTTTTTTGGCTCCTGATTTTACAGAGTGGATGGAATTGCTGAAGGCGTATCAGGTAAAGGCCATGGCCACGACGAACCTGTCTGTTCTGAAGGAGGAGTGGATTCCCCTGATCCGGGAGGTGTTTCAGCAGGTCAATATTTCCTGTGACGGCTATGATGCAGCAAGCTATGAGAAAATTCGGCAGGGGCTGTGCTTTGAGATTTTTACAGAGAATGTCCGGCGGCTGCGGGGGGCAGCCAGGAATGTGCGGATGAGCATGTCCGTGGTGGCTATGGCATGGAATATCCGTAATGCTGCGGAAATTGTGGGCTTTGCAGCCTCCCTTGGATTTGATGAGGTGCGTTTTGGAAGGCTGGGCGTGAATGCCTACCTCCAAAATTATGCAGAAGACCTGATCCATTATGAGGATGCCGCCAGAAAATATTTTAAGGAAGCGGCTGAGGCTGCCCAAAGCTTGGGGATTCAGGTGGTATTTCCGATGAATTACCATTTGCCGGTGAATGGAGCCGCCCTGGCAGAGCAGGAGGAGGCTTTGGAAAGCCTTGTTTTCCCTTATACCAAAGGGTACAGGGACAGCTTGGAGGCAGATTGTAGAGACAGGATGGAAAAAGGAACCTTCCACCGCCCCAAGGGCAGGGCGCGGACAGAAAAAATAGGATGCAGGGGGATTTGCGACTGGGTAGCAAGGGGGATTTACCTGGATCGGTGCGGAAAAGCCGCCACCTGCTGCGAGAACAGCCAGAGCCAATATGGGGATTTGGCGGATATGGAGTTTGGCAGGATATGGAACGGGCAGGCAGCCCAGGAAGTGCGAAGAAAATTTTATCAGGGATCTTTGCCGGATTTTTGTTTTCATTGCCCGTTTATTATCAACCAGGAATTGTCTTATCTGGAGGTGGACAACAAGAAGGCTTTGTTTGTTGCAGAAGATTATGAAGAAAATGGTAGAGGATAATATATTGCTTATTTGTGAGGATCAGGCTCTGCGCAGGGAAATAGAGCTGTATATTGGGAAGGGCAGCCAGAGCCGCGAAGTTATTTTGACGGGGGAATATGGCGCTGGAAGGGAATTTTTAAAAAAGTGCCCCAGGCGCTGTTATTCCTTTTTCTTTTATTATGGCCATAAGGCATGGAGCATGGAAAAAGAAGGGGAAATCCTGCAGCTTCAAAAGGAGCTGTTGGAAAAAAAGGACTATAAAACAGCTAAAATTTATAATGAGTATTTGATTATGGTATCCAGGCTGAACCAGCACAAGGCCTGGCTGTTTTACCCTAAGGAAATCCAGCTGGAGCATACGAACCGCTGCAATGCCAGATGCATTATGTGCGGGCATTACCATGCGGATAAGGGCAAGTGCCGGGATCTGTCTGAAGACACATTCCAAAGGATAGAGCCATTTTTGCCCTTTTGCCAGTATGTGGGGCTCCATGGATATGGGGAGCCGTTTCTGGCAGAGCACATTCTGGATTATATGGAAGTGTACAAAAAATATCAGGTCCGCCTATATGCCAACAGCAATCTGTCCTATGTCCCGGATAAGCTCCTTCCTTATATAGACCAGCTGTTTGATGAGATCAATGTGTCCTGCGAGTCGGTGCAGAAAGCAGATTATGAGAGGATCCGCAAGGGGCTGCATTTTGAAAGGTTTGTGGAGAATGTTAAGAAAGTCAGGGAAAAATGCCCCCATGTCCGCCTAAATCTGTTTGCAGTTATTATGCGGCAGAATCTGGGGCAGCTTGCGGAGCTTGTGGAGTTTGCCGCAGAGTATGGGTTTGCAAAAGTAAGTATGACAGAGATGATCGCAATGGAGGAAAATGGGAATTACGGCGATGTTCCAGGCCTCTATCCAAACCTGCTGTCACAGGAATTAAAGAAAGCCTGCAAAAGGGCAAAACAGCTTAAGGTGGAGTTGCATTTCCCCAAAGAGGCTATCAGGGAAAAAGAAGAAAATCTGGAGCAGGAGCAAAAGCGCCTGCATGCGCAGCATGGCTTGGGGGAAGAGGAGGAACTGTCTGTCCGGCATGATACGAACCTGCTTTTTGACAGGCAGAGGATTGCCAGGGAAGCAGAAACAGAAAGCATACACCGCTGCAAAGGGATCTGTGATGTTTTCAGCAGCCAGCTTTACTGTACGCTGGATGGCAGGCTGGCGGTATGCTGTGTGGACGGTTACCATTATACAGAAGAATTGAAGAAGGCTTCATCCATAAAAGAGTATTGGCAGGCGCCCAGTGTCCAGATGATACGGGATTGCTTTCAGAAAAAGAAGCTCCCCTCCATCTGCAATAATTGTAATTTTATTATTTTGGATCAATTAAAATATCTGGATGTGTTGGATCGGAAAACATATTTGGAAACAGTGAACCGCAAGGAGAAACAGAGTGAATAACTTAGATGGCGCCCTATTAAAGGATTACAGGCCAGTCAGTGAATTGGTAACGCCGGCCCATAGGGCCGCAAAGCCATCCTGTCCTGTGATTGATATGCATACGCATTTTGGGGCGAAATATCGGAATGAGTTTTTTGAAAAAAGATACAGCGCAAAAACGGCATGCGCCCAATTGCGGCAAAAAGGCGTCTGCAGGGCGGCAGACCTTTCCATATTTTCCGGATCACCCTATGATAGAAAGAAGAAAAAGACAAAGCGGATTGATCATTTTTTGTATCGGTTTGCCCCGATTGACTTTTCCAGCCTGGGGAAAAAGGATTTTGAGCAGGATATACGCAGGCAGTTTGGGCAGTTTGACAGGGAACAGATCTTTGGGATAAAAATATGGAAAAACTTGACTTTGCAGATGCAGGTGGGGGGAGCGCATGTATTCCTCGCCGACCCCAGGCTTTCTGTGATCTGGGAAGAAGCGGCGGCACGGGGATGGCCGGTGACAGTCCATGCAGCCGACCCGCCGGCTTTTTTTAAAGAACCGGACGGGAGTAATGAGCGCATGGAGGAGCTTTTGGCAATGCCCAAATGGTGTTATGCGCAGGATCCGGCTCTTTCTTTCCAGGGGCTGATGGAACAGCAGGAAAGGTTATTACAGGAAAATAAGAAAACGGTCTTTATTATAGCCCATATGGGATCCTGGCCGTCAAACCTGCGGCAGGTGGGAAGGTGGATGGAGCAATACCCTAATATGTATGTTGACACGGCTGCCTGCTTATCAGAATTGGGGCGGCAGCCTTATACATCGGCGTCCTTTTTTGAAAAGCACCAGGACCGGATTCTGTTTGGGACAGATTATTTTGCAGGGGAGGGGCAGTGTTATGAAATATGGTATCGCTTTTTGGAAACGAAGGACGAGTATTTTCCCCACAATCCCCAGAACCCATCCTGGGGCGGCCGCTGGAATATTTATGGGATACAGTTGGGAAAAGAAGTTTTGGAAAAGGTTTATTACAAAAATGCGGCAAAGATTTTAAAGCTAGGCAGAAAGGGGGAATGGGATGGAGCCGGGGATTGAATTGCAGGAATTAAAGAAAAGGAATCAGGAGATTCTTTTGAATGATTTGAAGGAAAAAAATAGGGTAGTTTCGTTTTTGCCCAAGGATATGGATATTGAGATTACATCTTATTGTAATTACCGCTGCGCAATGTGCCCCCATGCCCTGGCCGGGAATGCCCAGGCACGCCATTTGGATTCATCGGTATGGGAAAAATTAAAGCCGCTGTTTCCCTATTGTAAGCGTGTGATGCTGCAGGGGGATGGGGAGCCGCTGCTCTATCCATATTTTAAGGAGGCGGTAGAGGAGCTGGCAGGCTGTGGGCTTCAGATCTGTATGACGACGAACCTTTCCCTGCTGACAGAAGATCTGGCAAAATTTCTGGCAAAGCATTTTTCCCTTTTGACTGTTTCCTGCGATGGCGGATCGAAGGAGGTGTATGAATCCATTCGGCAAGGGGGAAATTTTGCGCGGTTTGCAGAAAACCTGAGGATGCTGATGAATTATATGGATCCGGAAAAGGTAATGGCAAATGCTGTGGTTATGCGGCAGAACCTGCTGGAGCTTGTGCCGCTGCTTAAGTTTTTAAAGGGATGCGGGGTAAGGCGCGTGATGTTCAGCAGCCTGCTTACCACGGAGTATTTGAAAAATGGGGCGGATAATCCCATGCATTATCCGCAGATTACGGCAAGGGCTCTGGACGAAGCCAAGGCATATGCAGATAAGAATGGGTTGTTTCTGGTTATTAATTGGGATTATAAAGGAAATGGGGAAAAAGAGAAAGGGAAAGTGATGCCAGGAGGGGATAGGGAAAAAGAGAAAGGGAAAGTGATGCCAGGAGGGGACAATGAAAAACAGAAGGGAAAAGAGGCACCAGGAAAAGGCGGTAAGCAAGTGATGGAAGGGAAGGCTTTTGGGGGAATGAGGGAAACAGATGGGGCAGATAGGGAAAGGAGGATTTTCCAGGAAGCAGGCCTTGCGGCAGAAAAGCGCACATACAGTAAGGGGGAAAGGCAGAGGTTCCTGGAAGCCTATCAGGAGCTCCATCAGGTGCAGCGGGTGCGGAAGGTTCCAGCGGGGCAGTACCATTGCGAGGGGATTTGTAAGAATATTTTTGAAAAGATTTATATTGATGTGCGGGGGAACCTGACATTATGTTGTTTTGGCAAGACGAAAGGGGTGGGGAACCTGCTGGAGGACTCCCTGGAAGAAATATGGAATGGGGAGGTTTACAGCAGGTGCAGGCAGGCCTTTTTTGCAGGGGAATTGCCGGATTTTTGCATTGGGTGCCGATATGCTATGGCCAGCAGCTGCCAGGCGGTGCAGGCATATCCGTTTTATGTGGCGGATTTGGATGAGGCATTTTTTGACGACGGGGTTTTTTGGGAAAATAGGTGATAAGAATGGGACGCAGCGCAGTGATTTATGGGGTGGGGCGGTCAGCGGCAATTGTTTTGGAAAAAACCAGGGAGCAGTTTGGGGAGGAATTTGCCGTGGAGGCGATGCTTAGTGAAAAAGCAGGGGAGGCAGGGGAGTTTGAAGGGCTTCCCGTGATTGGTTTTGCAGAACTAGCAGAGAGGGACAAAGCGGGAAATCCTTGTGCAGTTATTTTGCCCAGTGCGGCAAAGCGGATGCCAGAGTTGCTGAAAAAGCTAAGGGATTCAGAAAATGTACAGGTGTATTTGGTTCCGGCTGGTGAGATTCGCAGAGAGAAAAATGAGAAAGAGCAGTTTTTTGTTCCGGTAGATCCGAAGAAGCCATGGCTGATGGGATTTGAATTCCATGTGGCAGACCATTGTAACCTGAATTGTAAGGGATGCGGGCATTGTGCCAATATCCTGGAAAGGAGTTTTCCGGATCTGGAGAGGTACCAGAGGGATCTTCGCAGGCTTCAGCAGCTTTATGCAGGGGTGGGGCTGATCCGGCTGATGGGCGGGGAGCCGTTTTTGAATCAGGAGTTAAAGTCATATATTGCAGCTACCAGAAACTGTTTTCCGGTTTCAGAGATACATATTGTTACAAATGGGCTGCTGCTTCCGAGGGTGGGGGAGGAATTGCTGGAAGCGATGACAGAGTATCAGGTGATCTTGGATATTTCCCAGTATCCGCCGACAGTGGAGGCATGGGATAAGATTGGGCAGGTGCTGCATGCTTATGGGATAGAAGCGAATATTTCGCCGGTCACAGAATTTTATAAGAGGTTTACATTAGGGGGCGGCAGTGAGAAAGAGGCTGTGTTCCGGGAGTGCTCTACCAGAACCTGCCATAGCTTGCGGGACGGGAAGATTGCAGCATGTATTGTGCCGTTTTCTACGGAAGTGCTGAATCGGGTTTACCATATGGGGATTCCAGTGGATGGGTGGATTGATTTGTATGAGGAAGGGATTGATGGGGAAGAAATTAACCGACGGCTGGACTGTCCGTTGGAATTGTGCGGCCATTGTAAAATGGAGAAAGAGTTTTTTCCTTGGGAAGTATGTTTTATGGGGCAGGCCAGGCTGCAGGATTGGGTATGCAGGTAGCTTACAGGAATGGGATATGGGAAGGATAGCGGAGGTATGGGGATAGAAAAGCTGATAGAAGAATTGAGAAGGCAGGATGATTCTTTTATGTGGGAGCGGAAGGACAGGGGAATGTTAAAGGGGATTCAGGAAGGGTATTTGCGGCAGGAGAGGTGGAAGCTGGTGAAGCTGGTGAACCATATCTTTCTGGAAATGGATTTGGAGGAAAAGCGGGAGAGGGTGTCTTATTTTCCGCCTAAAATATTAGTAGAGCATACAAATTTGTGCAATGCCCAGTGTATCATGTGTTCCCATTTTTATACGGACAATTATGGGAGGGGGTTTATAGAGGAGGATGTGATCCGTAAGCTGGAAGGGATTTTGCCCTATGTGGATAAGGTGCTGCTCCATGGGATCGGGGAGCCTTTTCTGCATCCCAGGATCCAGGAATATATAGGGCTGTACAGGGCTTATGGAGCCGAGGTATCCTGCAATACGAATATGTCTGTTATGGATGAGGAATTGGCGCGGTGCATTCGGGATTCTTTTCAGGATATTGTGATATCCTGTGATTCCCCGAGGAAGGAGACTTTTGAGGGGATCCGAAGGAAGGTGCCTTATGAGGGGTTTTGTGAGAATGTATGGTTGCTGCGGCGGATTTGCCCGGATTTGCATATCCGCATGAATGTGGTAGCAATGCGCCAGAATTTGAAAGAGCTTCCGGAAATCATTCCTTTTGCGGAAAAGCTGGGGGTAGATTCTGTGGCAATTATGGATCTGACAGCACAGAAGCTGATGGGAAATGAATGGGATGAGATCCGCCATTATCCCAAAACTGCCCGCTATTATCTGGAAAAAGTACAGGAGGCAGCGGCGAAAAGCAGGGTGAAACTGGTCAGCCTGCCACAGCATGTATTTCATTGTGACAGTTCCATAACGATGGAGGAGGAGCAGGCACAGATGGAACAGTATCCCTTGTTCCCGGACGCCAGGGTGCAGCGGCAGTTACAGGAGACGTATAAGAAGCTTCATATGGTGAAGCCGCTGATCAAGGCCTCTGTGGATAATGTGGGGGAGGCTGGGAGGACAGGGTGTGAAGGGATCTGCAATAATTTTGCAGAAACGCCGTTTTTATCACCCTATGGGGAGCTTTTTGCCTGCTGTATTGACGGCGTGCATGTTTATGGGAACCTAAAGGAAGCGGATAGTTTTGGGGATATCTGGAATGGGGAGGCTTACCAGGCGGTACGCCGAAATTTCTACAGGGGGAAATTGCCAAAGTACTGCAATGCATGTTCTTTTTTGAAGGGGGATGCAATGAGCCGTTTGAAATTGACCTCTATAGATGAGTCCTTTTATGAAAATGAGTTCTCAAAGCTTTTGCATAGCCTGGCTGAACAGGCAAAGGAGATGGGGCAGGGTCAGATAGGATAAGGCAGAAAAGTAAGGCGGGGAATTGGTTTGGATGAGGGAGGGCAGAAAAGTGAGGTGAGGGAGATGGGACAGGTGCAGGCATGGAAAGGCCTTGTGGAATTACGTGAGCAATATAAGAAAGAGGGAAACTGGGCGGAAGTGAAAAAGGCCAATCGGAGGATTATGGAAGAGGACCAGCGGGAGCAGTGCGGGGCTGTCCATTATTATCCGCCCAGGCTGCAGATTGAGCACAGCAATATCTGCAATGCCCAGTGTATTATGTGCAGCCATTTTTTTACCCAGAACCATAAGGCGCGCTTTGCAGATGAGGTTTTTCAAGAGAAGGTCCGGCCGTTGCTGCCCTATGTGGAAAAAATTACGCTGCATGGGGTGGGCGAGCCGCTTGCCCATCCTCAGATTGCGGCGTTTATTGAATGGTATCACAGCTATGGGATACGTGTAACCTGCAATACAAATATGGCTTATATGGATGAGCATTTGGCAGGGGCAATCCATCAGGCATTTCAGAGTATTACGATTTCATGTGACGGGTGTTCAAAGGAGGTTTATGAGGGCATACGCAAGGGACTGAGCTTTGAGAAGATGAAGGCAAATGCCAGGATGCTGCGGCGTTATGGGAATCAGCTGAACATGCGGATGCATACGGTGGCAATGCGCCAGAATTTGGCAGAGCTTCCGGGGATTGTCCGTTTGGCGGCGGAACTTGGGTGCTGCCATATTACAATTGTGGATATGACGCCGCAGGGATTTTTGGAAAATCAGAAGGACGCCCCGGGAAATTATGCGGCAGTTTTTCAGAAATATCTGCAGAAAGCAGCCAGGGAAGCAGAAAGAGCCGGGATTGGGATTGCATATCCTCAGGTTCCCGTGGATGCAAAAGGGCGGGGGCTTGCATGGGAGCAGAAGGAGATCAGCCGTTATCCCTTGTTTCCGTCCCAAGATTTTCAGGATAGGCTAAAAGAGAAATATAGGGCTTTGAGCCTGGATGGGAATACCATTTCCGCATTAGAGGAGGATTTTGCCAGAGCCAGTGGTTATCGGTGCAGGGGGATCTGTGATTATTTTGCAGAGGAGCCTTATATTGACTTGAATGGGGATGTGTTTTTGTGCTGTGTCAACTGGCTGCATAGCTTGGGTAACCTGAACCAGCTGCCTTTTGAGGAGATTTGGAATGGAAGGCTCTATCAGAAGCTGCGGGGGATGTTTGCCCAAGGGGAGCTGCCAAAGTATTGTAAAGGCTGTATATTTTTACGGAACCAGATGTTTACGCCTAAGATAACAGTGGAAAAGATGAACCGGGAATTTTGGGACAGTGCCTTTGACCAGGCTGTGGCGAAGGTGATAGAAGAAAGGTTAGGAGGGGCGGGGGGATAAGATGGTTACGGAAAAGATGGCTGTAATGGGGGATCAGCGAAAGGTCTATGTGGAGCATTATCAGAATGGGAAAAGGGATACCCTCCTGCTTATCCATGGGGGGCCGGGGGAATCCTGCATAACCTTTGGAAGGCTGGCAGAGGAATTGGGCGCTTATGTGGATGTGGTGCTGGTGGACCAGCGGGGAGTTTTACGTTCGGAGCGGGAAAGGGATCCCTCTAAGATTACGGTCAGGCAGGTAGTGTCTGATTTTGAAGAAATCCGGGATCAGCTGGGGTTGAAGCGCTGGGCGGTGCTGGGGCATTCTTTTGGGGGGAGGGTCGCCCTATCCTATGCAGCCTGGCATCCCCAGTCTGTAAAGGCAATGGTTTTAGAAAATCCGGCCATTGATATAGGAAAAGCCCTGCAGGGGGTATTGGGGCGTTATCATAGATTGTATGGGGAAATGGCTGGGAAATATGCGGATGCAGGGGAACAGGCTGCTAAGCTGAAAGAAGCCCTCACAAGTGGAGATATCCAGAAAAAGATGGCGTATATGGCGCAGGTTCCGCCGCGGTACCGGTGTATCTGTTTTGGCAATTATGTGCTGGATCAGGAAAGCCAGGCATTATTCCAGTATCCGGGATTTTCAGCGGAGGAGGTTGATAAATGCGGGGAGGCTATGGCTTGTATGGTGCGGGATCGGGAGCTGGGAAGGGATGGGTATGAGATTTTGAAGGAGGTAAATTGCCCGGTATTGCTTTTTCGTGATGTGGCAGACCCTATGCTTTCGGAGGAAGAGGCAGAACTGCTGAGGGGCAAGGGAACAGAAGTGCAGTTTCAAGGCGGCGGGCATTATCTGCATTTGAAAGAAGCGAAGGAAATGAGCGTCAGGATAGGAAAGTTTTTGCAAGGAAGCGAAGGAAAAGAGCGTCAGGATAGGAAGGCTTTTACAAGGAAGGGAAGGAGCAGCAGGCCAGGAAAGTTTTTGCAAGGAAGCGAAGGGAAGGAGCAGCAGGATAGGAGGATTTTAAATGAAGGATGATTGGGAAAAAATCGCAAGGCAGGAGATTGCGGGCCTGTTTCCCTCTGAAAGGCTTAAGATAGAAAAGGCAGATTTGGGGACTTATGCAGATAAAAAGTATATTGTGGAAGCCAGGCAGGGGAAATTTCTGGTAAAGCTCACATCAAAATACAATCTGCGCGGAAACCTCCCAAGGGTGGCTGAGCTAGTTAAGGAAAAGGGTGTCCCGCTGCATACGTCGGTAAAATTCTGTTATTCCAAACGTTTGAAGTGCTATTGCAGCGCGTATCCCTGGCTGGAAGGGAAGAACCTGGAGCAGATGTGGGCGGGACTGACGGCAGAGGAGCAGATTGCGTGGGGAGCCAAATGCGGGAAGATTATGAAGAGGGTGCATTCTGTGGAGGGGGATTATCGGCGTGATAAGATACGCCGTCCGAAAAGGGAGTATAACCATTATCATTTTTATTGCTGGCTGAAGAAGATTGATTTTCCCCATAAGAGAGAGTTTGACCTTTATTTTAAGGAAAATGCTGGGATATTCCAGGGAAGGCCTGTCTGTTTTGTCCATATGGATTTTCAGCCTAAGAATATTATGGTGTGCAATGACGGCCAAAGTATGTATCTTATTGATTATGAGAATTGTATGATTACAGATCCCTGGATGGATTTTATGTGCAATCTGTATTTGTGCCCGCTGGAGCGCCAGAATTTTACCCTGGGGCTGCTGCGGGGATACTTTCCGGAAGGGGCGCCGGAGGAATTTTATCAGGCCACGTCATTGATGGGGGTGCTGGCATTGTATCGGTATGCCATGTGGAAGTACCAGAAGAATGGGAAAATGGTTGTCCAAAGCGCCAACGGTATCTATGAAATGTATGATGGGCTGACAAATGTTGTTCCCAGGAATTTACGTGGGAAGGTGTAGGAGATTTATGGTAAAAACGGAAAAATCCTTAAAAATAGAAAAGTCCTTAAAAATAGAAAAGTCCTTAAAGGAAGTTGCATGGACAGGGCTCGTTACGGCATTTTACTGTGAATATTGCCATCAGAAGGGGCTTTGTGTATGTAAGGATCCAGCCAGGGAAGCGCTGGTAAGGAAACTGGGGGGGCAGCTGAGGCTGGAGAAGCGTAATCCGCATCAGGTTTTAACGGCGGAGCGGATTCCCGAAGCGCAGATGGTGAATGTGGCGGTGCGTAAGAAGGAATTTGGGCAGTTGCTTCAACGGGTATTGGAAGAGAGCAGGGCAAACAGGAATGGATGTATTGAAAATATTGTAAACATTGGGTGTGGGTTTGATACGCAGGCTTATCGGCTGGAGGGATTTTTAGGGCGCTACATTGATATTGACCTGCCGGAGGTTATTTATTGGAAAAAAAAGTATTTGCCCCCAATCCCAAATTACTGGATGTATGGAACTGCAAAGGTTTTTGAAGAGGGGTTTTTTGATCAACTGCAGAAGGTGTGCGGGGGAAAGACGGTTTTTGTGGTGGAAGGCTTGTTCTGCTATATTCCTTATCGGAAGGTTCTTGCATTTGTGCATAGTCTGTACCAGAGTTTTCCAGATGCGGTTTTATTGTGCGATACGTTTTTATTCCAGGAGAATTATCGGTTTTCGGATCTGGGCAGCCAATTTAAGCTGCGGTATCCCCAATGGGGGCATTTGTACGATCGGTTTCCCAGGGTTTGCAATGGGCTGCTGCGCCTTTTTTGGAAAAAAAGGGAGAAGGGGCAGCAGGAGCCGCCTGTTGCACAGGAAGAAATTGGGCGCTACCTGGAAGGGATGATCCTGACCGAGGTTTCTGCTTCGGTAGAAGGGGACCAGGGCAGTTATTGGATTGGAAGGTATGAGAGGCTTTTGGAAGATACTGAGGGGAGGCTGTGCCAGCTACGCAGGCAGAGGGAAGCTTATGCGTCGGCAGGACAGTATGGGCAGGCAAAGGCCTTAAACCGGGAGATTCTGGAGCTGGAGGTGGCGGAAAAAAAGACAGAGGTTTCCTTTTACCCAGTGAACCTCCAGTTGGAGCATACAGATAAATGCAATGCACAATGCGTGATGTGCAGCCATTATTTTACCAGGAACCATGGGACTGCTTTTGCAGGGGAGGGCGTCCAAAATGAGGTGGAAAAGATTCTTCCCTATGTGGAAAAGGTTACGCTGCAGGGGATGGGAGAGCCATTTTTGCATCCAGATATCATTGGGATGATAGACAAGTACCATGGCTATGGGATAAAAATGACCTGCAGCACAAATGCGTCCATAATGAATGCAAAGCTTGCCAGGGCAATCCATCAGGGGTTCTATGACATTAATATTTCCTGTGACGCCTGTACGGCGCCTGTTTATGAGGCCATCCGAAAAGGATTGAAGTTCTCTGATTTTGTGGAAAATGTACGGCTGCTCCGAAGTATGGGGGATGGGCTGCGCATGCAGATGGCGGTGGTAGTGATGCGGCAGAATATAGAAGAGCTTCCGGGAATTATAGAGCTTGCGGCCAGGCTGGGATTTCAGGCGGTGACAGTAATGGATATTACCGTGCAGATGCTGCTGGAAAATCAGGGGGACAGCCTGCGGAATTATCCTGCTGTGGCAGAATATTACCTGAGAAAGGCAGAAAAAGCCGCCCAAAAATATAAGCTGGGCTATTCCTTCCCGGAATACCTTCTCCATCTGCCAAAAGGCAGGGGATTGGAAGAAGAGCTGGAAATCATGAGAAATGTGGAGAATAAGCCAGATTCCTTTGCAGAGCGTTTATATCAGCGCTATGAAGCCAGCAGCTTTTTTGAGCCGCGGATCCGGGCGGCACTGGATGAATTTGCCGTCCCAAGCCAATATCAGTGCAGCGGGATATGCAGGATGGCGGTGGAAAGGCCGTTTGTGGATGTGAAGGGGAATCTGTTTTTATGCTGTACCAATTGGATGCATTATATCGGGAATATCTGTGAGGACGGCGGATTTGAGAAGGTTTGGAATGGGGAGGTTATGCAGAAGATACGGCGGATTTTCTATGAGGGGCAGCTTCCAAAGTATTGTGTCGGATGTATTTTCCTGCGGGATGAGATGCTGTCAGGGATTAAGGTGCAAAACCTGGATGAAGGGTTTTACCAGCATAAGTACGATGAACAGATGCAGGAGCTGTTAAAAGAGGTGGAAAGGCTATGAAAAAAAATCGTGTTCTGATTATTACGCCAGGGATGTTGCCTGTCCCGGCAGTAAAAGGCGGCGCAGTGGAAACACTGGCGGAAACCCTGGCGCGCCAGAATGAACGGCACCAGAAAATGCAGCTTACCATAATCGGGCAGTGGGATGCCAGGGCAAAAAATGCAGCAGAAAAGTATAAGCACACGAAATTTGAATTTGTGCGTTTGCCATGGAAATATGCCATTGCGGATTTTGGGATTTATTCTTATATGGAATATATCAAAAAGGACTGGAAAAGCATGTTCCATCAAAACCACTACAGGGAAAAATACTATATTCAGAAGGTGGCAAAATATCTGCATGAGCATGACTTTGACAGGGTTGTTTTTGAAAACAGGCTGTCGCTGCTGTCTGCGCTGGGATATTATGGCAATGGGGAGAAATATGCAGGGAAGTATGATTACCACCAGCATTCAGCCGTGCTGGGGACAGGGGAGAACCGGGATTATTTTGTAAAGAGCAGGAAGATCCAGGCTGTCAGTGAATATGTGCGGGAAGATATTTTAAGAAATTACCCAGAAACAGCGCCAGGGCAGGTGGTTACCGTGAAAAATGGCGTGAACCGCAGAAAATTTGGCAGGGGATTGGATGTGAAAAGAAGGGCGCAGACACGGCGGCAGTTAGGGCTGGAGGATGAAACCATGTTTTTCTATTCGGGAAGGCTAAGCCAGGAGAAGGGGGTCCTTGAAATGATACGGGCCTTTCAGGAAGCTGTGGGGGACAGCAGGCAAAAGGCAAGGCTATTCATTGCAGGCGGCTGCTTTTCCGGAAAGAGGCAGAAAAACGCCTATTACAGGAAGATTCTGGATGAAATAAAAGGATGGGAAACATCCATTCAGCTTCTGGGATTCCTTCCTTACCATAAAATGAATGATTATTATGAGGCGGCCGATGTGCTGCTGATCCCAACGGTTGTACCGGATGCGGCTCCGTTAACTTTGTTAGAGGGGATGATGAGCCCGGCGGCAGTGCTTGCGTCCAGTGTTGGGGGAATCCCAGAGTATGCGGGGGAACGGGGGGCGGCGCTGGTTTCTATGGATGGGGAAGCGGAAGGCATCGGGAGCATGACTGCTGCAATCAGGCGGTGCATCCAGGAGGCGGGATGGATAGAAAAATGTGCCAGGGAGGGGCGCAGATGGGGAAGGCAGTTTACTTGCCGAAGCTATTATGAGAACAGCGTTGCAGCGCTGGGAATCGAGGGAGGAACAAGGTTTTTTCATAATGGCGCTCTGGCTCTGGGATCAAGCGATGAGCCAAAGGAGGTTCAAAATAACAGCGCTGGCGCTGGGGCATCCAGGGAAAAGCCCATCGCTTTTTTGGGGACGGGGCGTTATGCAGCGGCAGCAGTGGAGTATTTTAAAGGGGAAGAAATCGGGTGTTTTGTGAATTTCAGCCCTTCCTGCCATGCAAAGGAACTTTTGGGCTATCCCGTTATAGAGGCGGCAGAATTTTATGCCCATGCGGCAGAATACCGCCTGGTCTTGATCAGTACCTTCCAAAATGCCATCGTAAATAAGCTGAACAAACAGGGGATTACAGAGTATACCTATTATTCCCCGGGTTATGAGGAAGCCATGCAGGAATTGGCACGTTCTGGGGCAAAGGTGATCGGGGTTTACGGAGGGGAAAATGCTGGATTTTTCTGCAGGGATATACAAGCCAGGACAGGGGCGGAGGTCAGGCAGCTTCCAGGGGAAAATGATTTAGAAGGCGGTATTTCAAAGATACATGCTTTAGACGCAATACTGATTGGGGATGGGACGCGCCACGCAGCCTTGGCTGCCCGTGCCATGCGGGAAAAAGCAGGGCATACCATTGTCGTCAATCCATTTCGCCAGGTCCGGCAGTTTGCAACCGATGCATTGGTAGTCAATCCCTATGGGGACGGCAGCGGGCATAGAAGTGAGCAGGAATGGAACCGGCAGCAGCAGGAGCATGGAAAAAGGGATGAGATCCATGCGTTTGTAGAGGAAGTGCATGGGCGGGTGCCGCTGTTTGAAATGATTGAGATTGAAACCGTCAACCAGTGCAACGGTTCTTGCGCTTTCTGCCCGGTAAACCACAGCGCAGATACACGAAAAAGGCAAGAAATGGGCATGGAGTTATTTCAAAAGATTATCCTGGATTTGCAAGAAATTTCCTATCAGGGGCATGTTGCATTATTTTCCAATAATGAGCCCTTTTTAGACCCGACGATTGAAGAAAAGGCCGCTTTTGCCAGGCAGCAGCTGCCAAAGGCGAAATTGCATATCTTTACAAATGGTACGGTTCTGACGCTGGAGCGGTTTTTAAAGATTATCCCATTTCTGGATGAGCTGGTTATTGACAATTATTCCAGGGACTTAAAGCTGCATGCTAACAGCAGGGCAATCAAGGAATATTGCGAAGGGCGCCCGGAATTGAAAGAGAAGGTAACAATCGTGATCCGTGACCCTATGGAGGTTTTGACTACCCGGGGAGGAGATGCGCCAAACCGGAAAGAAAAGCTGTCTTACCCTGGACAGCGCTGTGCACTGCCATTCCAGCAGATGGTCGTACGCCCGGATGGAAAGCTGTCCCTTTGCTGCAATGACCCGCTGGGAAAAGAGACTTTAGGGGATCTGAACCGCCAGAGTGTATGGGAAGCATGGCATTCTCAGGAATATGAGAAGGTAAGGGAAGAAATTTACCAGGGGCGGGAATGCAGGGAGCATTGCCGGTATTGCGATACCTTTGACTTGTATTAATGTGGGTTCGGCAGAAAGATGTGGAATTGTGACAACAAATATCAGAATGCAGAGAGGATATAGCGATGATCCAAAATATGGAGGGAAACTTATACTGGGATGCGGTAAAAGCCCAATGCTGGTTAAAAAATTGCCCGGAGAGAACGTCAGAGGAGGTACGGCGCATCCAGAAAGAAATATGGGAAAGCATAGACCATGGCGTCCTGCCCAAAGGCCCCAAATTCCTTATGCTGAAAATCACCAGCGGCTGTAATTCGGACTGTTCCTATTGCGCTTATTCAGCCAGCCAGGCAAAGTACCGCAGGCAGGGGGATATTTCCCTGGAACGTATCCGTGCCATTGCTGTGCAGGCTGGGGAGCTTGGAGTAGCTGCAGTGGGCATTAATGGGGGAGAACCATTGATACGAAAGGATTTCCCGGAAATCGTAAAAGCCTTTGTCAGCCAAAAAGTGGTTCCGATCCTGATGACAAATGGACTATGGCTGCCAAGGTATTGGGATGAGCTTGGCGCATGCGGGCTGAATTACATAGTGATTTCCTTTGACAGCCTGAAGAAAGAACATTATGAGCTGCACCGGGGGGCAAGGTTTGAAGATGCGCTGGCAGGAATAGAAGCGGCCATTGCCATGCGGGAAAAATATAAGGATGTGATTATCCATGTGACAGCCGTTTTAACCAGGCACAATGCCCCGGATCTGGAGGAGCTGGTTCGTCATATGAGCGAAAAGGGGATCTGGGTAGAAATCGGCGCATACCAGCACCAGGAATTTCAGGAGGATGACACCATGTCCATGGAAGGGCGCAAAGAGGCAGAGGCTTTGGTTGGGCGGCTGATTCAAATGAAGCAGGAGGGCTTCCTTATTTCTAATTCAGAGGAATATCTGAGCCATATCCCAGATTTTTTTATTGACAGGAAAAATGTCCCGGAAGGCTATGAATGCCTGGTGGGGCAGGCAATCCTGTTTGCAGACGACTATTTGAATGTAAAACCCTGTTCCAGTTCCCAATTACATGTGGTGGGTAATCTGGAAAACCAGTCCTTAGAGGAAATCTGGAACTGCGGCAGGCTGGAGGAGTACCGAGCCCGTATGAGGAAAGCAGACTGCGGCGGGTGCTGGTATTTGTGCAATGAAGTATCTGCGCTGTTAAGGAGGCCATAATGTTGAGAAGCCTATATCGGATCAGGGAATCCTGGTATCAGAAAGAAAAGGTCTTGCTCTGCGGATGCAGTAAGGAAACGAGGGCGCTGCTCCTCTTTTGTATGCAGCAAAATCTGCGGGTTGCCGGATTTTTAAAGGAAAAGGAAACAGAGTTCCACTATCTCCCTGTTTTTTCGGAGGAGGAATTAGAAGGGGACGCCGCAGTGGTGCGCAGCGCAGAGGCATTGATGGAGCAGGATCCCCAGGCAGGCCTGCCAGGGTGTTTTTGGCTCTGTGATGATGGATGGGAGCAGGAATGGAAGCGGCTGGTACAGGAAGGGGTGCCTGAGGAAAAAATTTTTGTGGACATCTATCACCTGGAAAACCTTCGGGGCTATTACATTGTGGTAAATCCAAATATGCCAACGGCTGTGCAGAGGTTCCACGAATATCAGATCCAAAGCCAATACCTGGAAGGAAAGGCGGTTTATGGGAGCCTGGCCAGCCAGAAGGATACCCAGTTTGTATTTCCAGGCTGGTGGGGAAAAGGGGATACTGTGCTTATGGCAAGCCTGATGGAGTCCTATAAAAAGGAGAAGGGCATTGCAAAGCTTGTGATGCTTGCGGCCAGGGGGCATGAGGAGATTATCCGCTTTTTTCCGGCTGTGGACGGTATCCTTACGCTGAACCAAAATAGCCGGAAGGCCTTGGAAACCTACCTCCTCCTGTCGGAGAAGTATGTGGGGGAAAACCTGGTATGGTGCGGCCATTCCCTGGAATACTGCGGCTATGGGAAAAATTGGAGTAATCTGAAAGGGAAGCCCACGATGCTGGGGATTTTTCGCAAAGCCCTTCTGCTGCCCCCGGATGCAGGGCTGTGCTTTATCCCGGATTGCTATTTAAGCCCTGCAAAAGCAGATACCCAGGCTCTTTTTCAAGAGCTGAAAGGAGAGGAAGCGGTGCTTGTCATCCCCCAGGCCAATGGGCTGTACCAGATTCTGGACATGGAACCAGCTACAAAAAACGCCAGGAAAATGATCTGGGATTTTCTGGAGCGTCTCTGTGAATGCTGGATCAGCAATGGGAAAAAAGTATACTGTAATATTGGCAGAAAAGGCGAGCCCTGCCTGAAAGGGGCAGTCCCCCTTTCTTTGTCCATTCCAGACCTGCTGAGCATTTCCCGGGGATTTCAATTGATCTATACCGTAAGGACCGGCCTTGCAGATATCCTTGCCCTGGGCAGAAATAAAATGCGTGTCCTGAACCACAAGGCAGTGACCTGCAATCTGCAGATGTTCCAGGAGGCCACAGACCTGCGGCTGGTGCATCCTGGAATTGTGAATGACGATTGGAGCCCCGAGGGGCAGGATGTCCTTTTGGAAGAAATCATCAAAGGAGGCGTGATATGAATCCTGAATATATTATAGTACAGGCAGGAGGCAGGGGCGCAAGGATGGGGCATTTGACAGAAAATGTGCCCAAAGCCCTGGTTCCAGTAGAGAACCTGCCTATGATGTTCCACCTTTTCCGGCAATTTCCGGATAAAAAATATCTGGTCATCGGCGATTATCAATACGATGTTTTGAGAAAATACCTGAATGCCTTTGCCCAGGTGCAGTATCTTTTGGTGGACGCCCAGGGGATGTCCGGAACCTGTGCCGGCATCCGTAAGGCATTGGATAAGATTCCAGACGGGAAAAATTTTATGCTGCTCTGGTCAGACCTGATCTTGCATCAAGGATTTGAATTTCCGGAAAAAGAAGGGAATTATGCGGGGATTTCCGGGGATTTCCCGTGCAGATGGCGTTTGAAAGACGGGGAGCTTGCCCAGAAGCCTTCTGTAGAATACGGCGTGGCAGGGCTGTTCCTCTTTCAGGAGAAAAAAGCGCTGGAGGATGTGCCCCAGCAGGGGGAATTTGTCCGCTGGCTAAAGGAGCGGCAGCTGCCCCTGCAGCCCCTGGCGCTTTCTGGAACCCGGGAATATGGGCTGCTGGAGGAGTATGAAAAATTGGAGGTGCAGATCTGCCGTCCCTTTAACCGTATTACATTTCAAGAGGAAACGGTTATAAAGGAAGCGCTGGATGGGCAGGGAAGGGCATTGATGGAAAAGGAATGCGCATGGTATCGCCTGGCAGAGCAGAAAGGCTTTGCCCCCATTCCCCGGATTGATTCCTATCAGCCTTTGGTGCTGGAACGGATCCAGGGGAAAAACCTGTTTGAATGCACCAGGCTTTCCAAAGGGGAAAAGGAAAAAATACTGGGGGAGATTGTCTGCAGTTTGAGGAAGCTCCATAACTTTGGCAGATGCGAAACAGATTATTTCAGCGTGTGGGAGGCTTATGCCGCCAAGACATTCAAAAGGCTGGAGAAAGTCAGGGACTTGATCCCATTTGCGGATAAGCCCTGTATTATAGTAAATGGGAAAAAATGCCGCAATGTGTTTTTCTTCCGCAGTGAGCTGGAGGATAAGATTGCTTCCCTCTCAGTAGGGCAGTTTTGCCTGCTGCATGGGGACTGTACCTTTTCCAACCTTCTGCTCAATGAAAAGAACGCCCCTGTTTTTATCGACCCAAGAGGATATTTTGGGCATACCAGGTATTATGGGGACCCAGATTATGACTGGGCAAAATTGTACTACTCTATTGCAGGCAATTACGACAGGTTTAACCGAAAGGAATTTCGCCTGTCCATTGGGGAAGGAAGCGTGGATTTGACAATCGGCTCAAACCAGTGGGAGGAGATAGAACCGTATTTCTGGGAATTGCTGGAAGGGGAGGCCAGCCAGGAGAAGATACGGCTTTTGCATGCTGTGATCTGGCTCTCCCTGACCACTTATGCATGGGAGGATTATAATGCTGTCTGCGGGGCATTTTACAATGGGCTGTACCATTTGGAGGAATTGTGGTAGATAGGAAAAGGAACCCTGCGGTCACATTAAAAATAAGGTTGATTTTCAGGTTCAGAAATGTTATATTATAGAAAAGGAGCAACCGCCCACAAAGTGGTTGGCCTCCAGAATAGTTATATAAACCTACCTAGACCGCCAAGTACAAGGTAGGTTTATTTATTTTTGTTTATCCTATCAATATAGGCAAGCTTACTCTTTTGTGATTTTAGCACATCTTTTGACACTCCACAACGATATTTAATATCATATACAAAAAGGATGCCAGAACGGAAGATATCCAGTATCAGTATGGAAACAACAATAAGGGACAGGTTTGTGGCAGCAGGTTCTGTCGCATCTGAAAAATATTCATTAAAATAAGATTTTAGCCTGTCCATGAAGGATTTTTTATGTATAATAAGCAGTAGATACAAACGCATTTCTTTTCGTATACCCTCTGGGGCACACCGTAATACATGCCCTTTCAGGGCTGGGAACCAGCTTCGCTGTTTCATAAGGTATACCCTCTGGGGCACACCGTAATACATGCCCTTTCAGGGCTGGGAACCAGCTTCGCTGTTTCATAAGGTATACCCTCTGGGGCACACCGTAATACATGCCCTTTCAGGGCTGGGAACCAGCGAAGTATACAATAAAGAATATGCGTTTGTATCTTTAATTTATCAAAAAGCTGTAAACGGGTGTTCTGTAAAAGAGTGCGGTATAATCTGAATCAATAGTAAAAATGATAAATGCTAAAATGTTGGGGGATGGTTATGGCAATGGAAAAAATAATGGTTTCAGGATTAGGGAAGACATGGCTTTTGGATTTGGATGGGACAATCTTAAAGCATAATGGGCATCTTACAGAGGCGGGCGATTGTTTTTTGGACGGTGCACAGGAGTTTTTGTATCAGATTCCGAAAGGGGACAAAATCATTTTCCTCACATCCAGGGATGTGGGATATGCAGCTGTTACAGAAGCCTTTCTGGACGCCCATGGCATAGGATCCTATCAGGTAATTTATAACCTGCCTTATGGGGAGCGGATTTTGGTCAATGACAAAAAGCCTTCTGGTATGAAAACGGCTCTTGCAGTCAATGTGGAGAGGGATGTATTTATGCAGGTAGAATTTGTAGAAGACAAGGAACTGTGAGCCTCACAGAATATAACAGGGTGGCGCACAAATATGTCGGTTTCCATGCAAAATTTGTGACACCGTCTATTGTTGGAAAAATAGGTGTGTTAGAATCATTTAGTAAGCGGAATGATGCAAGGATATGATAACTGAAAATGAAACAGGAGGCAGGAAGCAGCTGAGGATTAAGGCAGAAGGACAGCGATGGAGGTAAGTTTATGGATCAGAAATATTTGCAGATACAGGAGAGGTTCCGGCAGTTTTTAGAGCAGCAGGATGCAGCAAACAATGATGAGGCGGATGAATATTGGATTGAGTCAGAGAATGCCTCAGATCCGTTGGAAAAGATAAGGCTTTTAGAGCAGGGAGTGCAGGAAGGCAGCGCTTTGTGCGCCCAGCAACTGGGAGATCGTTATATGTGTGGCAATGGGGTGCCAAAGAATCTGGTGCTGGCAGAAACATACCTGCAGAAGGCGGCAGACTGCGGCTTGCCGATTGCAATGTTGCTGCTGGCTCAGATATGTTACAATAGTAGTGTTGACAAAGCATTGGATCTCTTATGCAAGTCAGCGATAAAGGGTAATGTCAATGCCTATCTTCAGATTGGCGACTTGGCTTCCAAGGAGGATGTGCTCCGGGAACAGTTAGAGGGAAGGATGATGGTTTATTACCAAAAGGTATATAACAAAGAGAACCCAGACGGAAGGGAGAACCAATTTGTAGGCTGGTGCAATGCAACTGGGATTTGCTGCCAGCAGGATCTTCAGAAGGCTCAGGCTCGCTGGATTGTGGGAAAGGAGCAGGAGAATTTTGGCTGTGAGTTTTTCTTGGATATGTATAAGGCTGGTAAGTTTCCTGTTGTTAATACAGGCGTAGGGAATGATGGCTGGGCAGAGGAAGAGCTGGAAGGTGATGTGGAGGAAAGACGCGGCATTAGTAAAAAGGCGGTTGTTTCGATTGTCATTGGGCTGATCTCAATGGGGGAACTGGCAGGGTTATCTGTGATTGGGCTGATCTTGGGGATACTGGCGAAAAAGGACAAGGGCGGAGCGCTGGCGGTGATTGGGATTGTGCTGAATGTGGCTGTTTTGATTATTATGGCGGGAGGGTTTTAAGGGGAAGGGAGGCTAAGCGGCCTCCCTCTGGTTACGTTTTCAATACCTATACCTTATGAAACAGCGAAGCTGGTTCCCAGCCCTGAAAGGGCATGTATTACGGTGTGCCCCAGAGGGTATACCTTATGAAACAGCGAAGCTGGTTCCCAGCCCTGAAAGGGCATGTATTACGGTGTGCCCCAGAGGGTATAAGCTGAGGGAAAGATTTACGGCTTTCCGTTGATGGGATTAATTATGAAACAATGGGCAGCTATGCAACTGCCCACAATGCGGTTTCCTTTGAGATATAGTATAAAATAAACCTACCTGTTCCGTGTTCTGACAAGACAAGATACAAGGTAGGTTTATTTATTTTGATTGTCAAGGTATTTAGCAATAGAGCCAGAGCATAAGAAGGTAACACAAAATTGGCAAAGGGGGTGAATTTGGATGGAACAGGTTTATGCATTTTGTGAGACAGTCAGAGGTTATATGCATAAAACACGAAATATTCCCTGTGAGGATTGTTCAGGAGCTTTTTCGTCAGAAGAGGCATTGCATACCTGCAGTTCTTGAAAAAATGAAATTTAATTAGAAATCAGTAAAAAGTAAGTGGCACAGGATTATGTCGATTTCTGTGCAAATTTTGGTGCACATCTATTTTGAAAAAAATAGATGTGCTAATATATTCTAGTTATGTTAGTATTAATGTGCCAGGCATTTGGCATGGAAAGTGGCCAGGAAGGGCACAGGATCTATTTTCTGGATGAGTAATTGTTTATTCTGAGTAAATTGCAGGCATTGAGCCATATATAGGTATTAAACAGCAGCCAGCTGGCAGCAGTATCTGCCGCAGAATGGAGCATGCTGCAGGTATCCGTATACAAGGAGCAGCTAGATGCAGCAGGGCAGTTGGCATCTGTAATGGCTGCCGCCTGCAGGGGAGCCATATCCACATAGAAGGAAGAGGAGGCACGAATGTATGGATGATGAAAAATATGCACAGATCCAATATGATGAGAATGATTTGGAAAATGTCACAGTAAAAGAGGTAAGGAACCTTTCAGAAGGAAAATATGGTTCGGAGGATATGGTTCGTGAAAATCTGAAAGAGATATTTGAGAATGTCCAGGAAATGGTAAAGAAAGAAAAAGAGCCAGAGAGTGTTTTTATCAATATAGAAAAGCCGCCAATAGAAGAAAAATTTCCAGTAAGAAAATCGCCAATGGGAGAAGGGGAGGCTTCCCGAGGCTTTACTTTTTTTGGCAAGACGGATGGGGAGTCCTCCAAGAGAGAAGAAATCCCTGTAAAAAGAAATGAAATCCCTGTAAAAGGAAATGAAATTCCTGTAAAAGGAAATGAAATCCCATCCAAAGGAAGTGAAATCCTTCCAAAAGAAGAAGGATTTCCTGTGAGAAAGGAGGCCAGGAAACCAGAAAGCATGGCAGAAAAGGAAGCTTCCCACAGAGGGGAAGGGGGACAGAAAGCGGAGGATTTCCAGGAAGGCAAAGAGAACCGCCAACCAGAAAAAACTCCCCAAAATGCAGCAGTCCCAGACAGGGAGGCTTCTTTTCTGGAGAACAGGGAGCAGGAAACAGAAAATTCCCCACAAGGGACAGGGAGGCCTTCCAAAGAAGAATTTTTCACGAATACGGCAGCCCCAGAAAGGGAAGCCTCCACAGGAACAGAAAAAGCCCCGGACAGGGCAGCCAGGACGGATGAGCGGATAGGCAGGATAGAGGAATGCCTGGAAACCGTCTTAGGCTCCATACGGCGGTTGGATAAAAAATTTGAGAAAGAAATCCTAAATTCCGAGACCCGGGACAGTACCGTCAAGACGATCTACAAAGAATTAAATGAATACAAGGCCGGGCTGGTGGAAAAGGCTATGAAGGAAGTGCTGTATGACTTTATCGACATACGGGAAATGATGCTCTCCCGGGCGAAGCATCTGCAGAAGGAAGGGGAGGGAGAGATGATCTCCATAGAGGAGTTCCTGTCCTATGCAGATGACATTGGGGATATCTTGGAGAAGCATGATGTGATTATTTATAAAGGAGAGCCTGGGGTCAAAAATGTCGCCACACGGCAGAAAATTGTGCGAAAGGCTGAAACAGAGGATGAATCACTGGTCAAGACTGTGGCAGAGAGCCTGAGCTATGGATATGAGTATAACGGAAGGGTTATCTATCCAGAGAAAATCAGTATTTTTGTAAAAAAGAAATAAAAGCGGGACTGGAAGGGGAGGTTATGCTATAATGGGAAAATAGTAGGCGTAGCTATAATATAAAGGGTGAGAGGGAAAGCATGGCAGCTAAAAGAAATTATTGGGAATAGATTTTGGCGCTGCCTATGTGCGGGCTGGTTATATGAGGGCGCCGGATGAGGTGATTGTTCCTCATAATAGAGAAGGGACAACCGCAACGCCTGCTGTTGTAGGCTTTGAAGAGATGGAGGGCGGAGGAGCGTCTGTATTTGTAGGGGAGCTAGCTGAGCTGATGGCTCAGGCAGAGCCAGAGTCGTGCTGCAAATCTGTATTGTGGAAATTAGGCGTAGATACCGTGGCAATGGTGCTTCAGGGTAAGGAGTATTCACCGGAACAGATTGCGGCATTGATTTTGAAAAAAGTGGCGAGGGATGCAGAGGAAGCGTTGAAAATTGAAGTCGGTGAGATTGTGAGTACTTATCCGGCTGCTCTGGACTCTGAATGAATGGGAGGAAGAACATTGTTCCCGGACAGATTGGATAGATTTTACCATGCATGTATCAGAGACAGGCAAGATGTCTATAAGTAAATGGGACAGGCTTTACAAAAAGAGTTATCGATATAATCCCTATCGAGGGTTCATAATGTAGAAGGACGCAATGAAACTATTTCTATACAACAAAGTGAAAGGAAAGAGGTACAGATTATGGAAAACAAAGCATTTGGGATTGACTTAGGGACAACGTATTCCTGCATTAGCTATGTGGATGACATTTCAGGGGAGCCGGTAGTTGTGGACAACAGCGAAGGGACGAATGTGACGCCTTCCATCGTATGTTTTGAGGATGAGGATACCATTGTTGTAGGCGATGTGGCAAAGGAAACAGCAGTTGTGACACCAGAATCTACCTGTGAATTTGTAAAGCGCAGGATGGGCGTGGACTCTGTGGCTATTACATATAATGGGACAGATTATTCTCCGGAGCAGATTTCCTCTTTGATCCTGAAAAAGCTGGTAAAGGATGCAGAGGCTGCCTTGGATACAGAGATTAAGGATGTTGTAATCACATGCCCGGCATACTTCGGCATTGCAGAGCGTACGGCAACGGAAAATGCAGGGAAAATGGCAGGATTAAATGTGCTGGAAATTATCAATGAGCCTACGGGGGCGGCATTGTGCTATGGAAGCCTGCGAGGGGAAGGGAATAAGACGATCCTGGTATATGATTTGGGCGGAGGAACTTTTGACGTTACGATTATCCGCGTGACCCCGGAAGAAATTGTTGCAATCGCTACGGATGGGGACCATCAGTTGGGCGGCAAGGACTGGGACAGCAGCCTGATGGATTATCTGGAGGATGAATTTAAAGAGCAAAAGGATTTTGATGAGGAGTTTGACCTGGAGGCGCAGCAGGATCTCCGTTTGAAGTCAGAGAAGGCAAAGCAGCAGCTGACGGCAAAGCCCAAGACGAAGGTAATCGTACAGGCAAACGGGGTGAAGGCAAGCATTGAGCTGACCAGGGAGAAATTCGAGGAGATCACCAGCCCTCTCTTAAAAAAGACAATTGACCTGACAAATGATGCAATGGCTGCGGCAGCCCAAAAGGGCGTAACAGAGATTGATGAGATTATTCTGGTAGGCGGCTCCTGTAAAATGCCTCAGGTAAAGGCAGCTGTAGAGGCAGCTTATCCCAATATCCCGATTAAAATGTTTGAGCCCAATGAGGCTGTGGCAAAGGGAGCTGCCCTGCATGCGGAAGCTCTGTCCAAGGGGGAGCATATACTGCAGGAATGGAAGGATGAAATCGGTGAGATTATCGTTGAGATGGATATCAAAAATGATCAGGGCGAAACCATCACCATAGATGATATAACAGATGAAAAAGTTTCAGATGAGGTTATAACACAGATTGAAAATGAAGTGGAGAAAAAAGGCGGAGATGCAAAAGCAGTAAGGGCTTTGATTGGCGGCTCCAAGAGAAAGACTGGCCCTGTCTTAAAGAATATTACCTCCAAGAGCTTCGGAATCCAGGTTGTAGTGGATGAAGAGGTCAATGGGAGAATAGAAAAGGCGGATAGGATTGCAAACCTGATTACAAAGCAGGATCCGGTGCCGGCGTCTGTGACACAGGAATTTGGCACAGCTTATGACAATATGGAAAATGCGGAAATCATCGTTTATGAAACAGATGTTACAGATGAGCTGTATGAAGTGGGAGGGAATATGCCCCTGGGGACAGCAATCCTGGAGCTTCCTCCCAACCTTCCGGAGGGTTCCCCTGTGGAGATTACCATTGAGCTGTCCACTGACGGACTGCTGAGCCTGCGTGGCTTTGAAAAGACCGGAAATAAGGAAGTAAAGGCAACCATGCATTCTGATGCAATCCTGACGGAACAAGAAGTTGCCGCACAGGCTCAGGCATTGAGCGGGCTGGTACTGAATTAGCATATGTAAAGCGCCCTGTGCAGGCTTATCCCATGCGGTACAGGATGTGCCTGCACAGGCCAGGGAAGGCACGATAAAAGGATGGCAGCGGGGCGTTCCCGCTTACAAGTGAGCGACAGACGAGGAGAAGAATATGAGAGTAGGAATTGACCTTGGCACAACCTACTGTGCCATAGCATACATAGATCCGAAAAACGGGCAGGCAAAGGTAATTAAAAACAGTGAGGGTAAGCCCATTACCCCTTCCGTGCTCTATTTTGACCCAGATGGCACGATCCTCCACGGAGAAGAGGCAAAGGCCTATGTGGAGGAAGGGTCAGAATGTACGGCCAATTATTTTAAATACCATATGGGGGATCCAGAGTACAGCGTTTTCCAAAATGGGAGAGAATATACGGCCATTGACCTTTCAGCAGAGCTTTTAAAGGGGATTGTCCGGGAAGCGGAGGATGCCATTGGCGAGAATATTTACGAGGCTGTGATCACAGTGCCGGCGTATTTTGACCATTTCCAGCGCCAGGCCACCATGCAGGCGGGGCAGCAGGCAGGGCTTCAGGTGCTGAGCATTATCAGTGAGCCTACCTCCGCCGTATTTGCCTATGGAATCCATGGGAAGGGGACGAACCAGACTGTCCTGGTGTACGACCTAGGCGGAGGGACATTTGACGTGACCATCGCCAGGATTACAGATGATGAGATTGAAGTGCTGGGGACAGACGGGGACCATCAGCTGGGAGGCAAAGATTGGGACGACGCCCTTTCCAATTATCTGGCAGACCAGTTCCTGGAGGAATTTGACATTGATATCAGCGCCGATGTTGAGATGAATATTATGATGCAGGCAATTGCAGAAAATACCAAAAAGCAGCTGTCTGAGAAGCACAGCAGCAGGGCTGCCGTCAATTATCAGGGGCATAAGGGCGTTTACGAGGTCACAGAGGAAAAGTTTGAGGAAATTACATCTTATAACCTGAACCGCACTAAGGATATTATACAGAAGCTTTTGGGCGAGCTGGATATGGGCTGGGCAGAGATTGACGGCGTGCTGCTGGTGGGGGGATCTACCCGGATGAAGCAGGTAAAGGATTATCTGACCCAGATGTGCGGCAGGCCTCCGATGCAGGGGGTAAATGTGGATGAGGCAGTTGCCCTGGGGGCGGCTATCCGGGCAAATATTGACTTGGATGGGAACCTTGCTGAGCCAGAGGCCAGAGGGCCGCTGATGCTGGGCGGCTCTGCATCCGCCCCAAAGCCGGCCTTTTCCATTGCAGGGGCAAAGCGGATCAAGGACGCCACCGCCCACAGCATGGGGATGATCGCTGTGAGCAAGGATGAGAAAGCCTTTGTGAACAGCATTATGGTCAAGAAAAATTCCAGCATTCCCACAGAAGTGACAAAGCCCTATGAGCTGGGGATTTCCAAACACCAGGAGAACCGCTTGGAGGTTTATATGCTGCAGGGGGAAGAGGAGGAGCTGACGTATCCCCTGAACTGCGTGGTGCTGGGAAAATATGTATTCACCGGGATAAAGGGCGGTGCAGGAAGGACAGAAAAGATCAATGTGACCTTTGCCTATGACGCCAATAATATCGTACAGGTATCCGCTGTGCAGGAACGGACGGGTACATCCCTGGATTTGCATATTGAACCAGTAGAGGAGGATATGAGCTGGGTGCTGGAGGATCCCAAGGAACGGCAGCGTGCGGCTTCCGGGCAGCCAGATATGTCTGTGCTGCTGGCGATCGATTTGTCTGGCAGTATGGCCGGCAACCGTTTGCGTGAAGCAAAGAGAGCGGCAATCAGCTTTGTGGAGCAGTTTGATTTGGATTATACCCAGATCGGGCTTATCAATTTCTCAGACCGTTCTGTCCTGTATCAGCAGCTGACCCGGGATAAGGATCTGCTGATCCGGAGGATTCAGGCATGGGATATCAATGCCGACAATTTGGGATACGGCAATAGCGCAGAGCCGTTTGCACTGGCCAGCAGCACCCTGGCAGGGTGCCTGGAGGATGTGCGGTATCTGGTTGTCCTGACAGACGGCTATTGGAGCCATGAGGGCAAAGCGGTTCAGCTGGCGAAAAAATGCCATAAAGAGGAAATTGAGGTGATTGCCCTTGGCTTTGGCAGCGCCAATAAGAAGTTTTTGGATGAGATTGCCTCCAGGAAGGATTTTGCATCCTTTACGGAGCTGTCACAGCTGGAGACGGCCTTGACGGGCATTGCTAAAATTATGTAACGGTACAAGGAGGCGCCATGAAAAGAGGAGCGGATAACTACTATTTGATTTTGGAACTGGACTTTCTAAAGCCGGAATCGGATCAGTCTGTCATTGATGCAAGGATTGCGGAAAAGGCTAGGTTTTGGAACGCAAATTCAGAACGCGGGAAAAAAGCTGCAAAATACAGGCAGTATAAAGCGCAGCTGATTGACATAAAAAAGGTGATGAAGACAGAATCCGCCCGGCAGGCCGAGGCAAAGGAAGCAATGGAGTATGTGCAGCCAATCTTAAAGGAGCAGATGAAGTTCTTTGCCGGCCGGAAAGGGGTTGCGGATAAAAAGCAGATTGAAAAGACCCCGGCAAAGGCGATTATGGAAAAAAGCGGGCTTTGGGAGAGTATGTTTGAAAAGATGACAGGCCTGAAAATTGTGGAGGATACGGATCAGGCAGCGTCAAATCAGGATCCGAACCCGAAGCCGGAGTTCCACTCTAAGTTTAAGACGTCTGAAACGCCTTTGGATACGCTGAAGAGGCAGAACCTGTATGATTTCCTGTCAGACAGCGACAATGCGGATATTATCGGAATGCAGAGCCTGAAGGGAGAGGAATTAATAAAATCCTATTCCAATCCCCTGAAGGAACGCTATAAAAATGAAAGGACGGATATTGGGACGGCAGTGCGCACCCTGTGTTCCCTCTGTGAGGAGATTTTTGGCGGCAAGGATGAGAAAATGCGCAGGGAATATGACAAATTCCTGATCTGGCAGAAGAAGGACGATGTAATCACCCGAATGGTGAAATACTCTGGTGGGAACAAGATGCTGGATGAGCAGCAGGGAAAGCTGTTTGTGGATGAATTGACCCAGATTGTGCGCAGCAGGGAAGAAGCCGTAAAATCCTTCCAGCTGATCTGTGCTGCAAAAGGGATCCAGTCCAACGGAGGGGGCGGCACAGCCTCTTCTGAGAATCGGATTGCCTGCGGCCGCTGCTATGCCATGGTGGATATTTCCCATGGGGAGCGGAAATGCTCCTCCTGCGGGAGCGACCTCTATATCAAGTGCCCAAGCTGCCAGAAGGAAGTCCCTGCTTCCTCTGGAGCCTGCGGGCATTGCGGCTTTAAACTGGATGATGTGCAGAAGGTAGAGCAGCTTTGCATATTTGCCCGTGAGTCCATTACCAATATGGATTTTATAAAGGCCAGGAGCCACCTGGAATCTGCTTCGCGCCTGCTGAAAACATACAGTAAGATTACAGAGATCAAAAATGAGTTAGAAAAGCAGGAAAGGATCTTTTCCCAGGAGGTTGGGAAGCTGAACCAGTTAGTGGCCAAGAAGCACTATTACCAGGCAAGCGATGTTTTAAAATCACTGCAGAAAAAGGCGCCTTCCGCCAGGATTGCAAACGATGTTTTGATTGAAAGCGCAGTAGCAGAGGCAGAGCGCCTTTACAAACAGGCAGTTGCGAAAACCTCAGAAAATGAGCTGATCCAAATGTGCTCCCAGATTGCCAGCGTATGTGCCGATTATCCGGGAGTGGACGCTCTGGTGCTGAAATACCCGCCCCAGCCAGCCTCCCAGGTAACGTTTGAGATGGATACCAATACAGGCGCCAATACATTGACCTGGAAGGAGAGCCCTTCAGAAGGGGAGATCTTCTATAAGATCATCCGCAAGGAGAATACGGCTGCGGCTTCAATTGAAGATGCAGGCGCAGAGGAAATTGGGACGGCGGGCACGCCGCGCTTTGTGGATACGAAGCCGAAGGCAGGGGTGGATTATTATTATAGTATTTATACCATACGCGCCGGGGTTCCTTCAAGCCCGGCTATTGTCAATGGGAGCAATTTGGCGGAGGTATCTATCACCAGTAAGGAAGAGGGGGATGGGTATGTGAAGGCTGCCTGGAAGCCGCTGGGGAACAATGTGGATGTGGAAGTGTTCCGTTGTAAGGGTCGGGCGCCTTCTGGAAGGCAGGATGGGGAAAAGATTGCCATAGGGAACCAGGCTTTCACAGATTATGATGTGGAAAATGACCAGGCCTATGGGTATTTTGTTGTGGCAAATTACCATATAGGCGGAAAAGTAATTGCCACAAAGGGAGTTTCCTTTACCCTGACACCTACCTCAATCCCAGAGCCAGTGGATGATTTGGCGGTGAAAAATATAGAGGATGATATTTTTGAAGGCACATGGAGCTATGAAGGCAGTGAAAAGGTGCTTTTGTATTACACGGATAAACGGGTGTCCCTGCAATTTGGGGATACGGTAGAACTGCAGAAGGTGACGGAATTATTAACGCCGGTGGATGTGGTTTCCACAGCCGGGAACAAATGCAGGTTCCGGATCAAGGATGACAAAAAGTATTCCATTATCCCTGTTACTATCAAGCACAATACGGCTGTGATTGGGGAGCAGGCCATTGCCGCCAAAATGGAGCGGATCAAGGTGATTGGCACGGAATGGGTTAATTCTGAGCTGCTGATCAATGTGGAATGGCCCAAGGATGCCGTTTCTATTCTGCTGTTATATGGAAATGACGGATATGCCGCCAGCATAGAAGACCGGAAGGGAAGAGCCTCCCGCAGTATCAGCAAAAAGCAGTTTGACAGCGATGGGGCGCTCAAGCTGGCCAATATTGAGAAAAAGGATTATTATATTACCTTATATTCTGCCTGCCGGCTGAATGGGGAGCTGGTTTATTCCGAAGGCACACAGCTGCTTTTCTCTAACTGCCCCAAGCTGGACATCCAGTATTCCATCCGGGTGAAAGGGCTTTTCAGCAAGCAGATTGAGGTGGAGTTTAAGAGTGAGGCACATTCTTTTTCCATGCCGGATATTGACATTATATCAAAGCAGCATGGAATCCCGGTATATGCCAATTCTGGCCGTGTTGTGGAGCATATTGACGCCCAGAGCGTGGAAGGGAGCTACCGGGTGTCCATAGAGGCCAAGTCCTTGCCAAAGGACAGCTATATCAAGGCGTTTTTTACAGACAGCGATATGAATGATACCATCAGCCTGCGGCCGGTGTATGGCACAGAGTTTAAAGTAAATTGATGCTACTATTTCGGAACAAAATTGTGAAGCTACGGAGGAAAAAGTAATGGCGAAAAAATATACCTGTCCCTATTGTTTTAAGGAGCATGAGTTTTCAGATGTGGAATTTCGGTGTGTGAATGGGTTTTGCAGTGAGAAGGTGCAGGATGAGCAGTATGCCGCCTTTCTTGGCATGAAAAAGGAATCTATGAAGCTGACAAACGCAACCTTCCGTTCTGCGGCAAACCTGCCCAAGCTGTTTCGCGGGAGTTTTATGCCAATGTGGGAAAACTGCCCTCATTGCCAGACCAAGTCGTCTGTCCGTGTCTGCCCCAGCTGCCATAATGTGCTGCCAGAGGGGATCCAGGATAACGAGGATGAGATCATTGCAATTGTAGGAAGCCGTGATGTGGGAAAGACGCACTTTGTTTCCGTACTGATCAATGAGCTGCAGCAGAGGATCTGCCCAGGCGTCTTAAACGGGATATTTAACCCTATGAATGATGATGTGTATAAGCATTACAGGGATAATTTCTATAATAAAGTGTATATCCAAAAGCAGCTGCAGAACCTGACGGCCACTGGGAATGTCAGGGGAGAAAGCGCCGTGCGCAAGCCCCTGATCTATGAAATGATTATTCCGCTGGATGAAAAGGGAAAGCGTAAGAAAAAATATACCTTTGTATTTTACGATACCGCGGGGGAGGATTTGAAGAATGAGGCGGTTATGAAAACCGTGAACCGCTATATCTGTAAGGCTTCTGGGATTATCTTTTTGCTGGATCCCCTTCAGATCATGGCCCTGCGCAACAATATGGAGGAGGAGGAGATCAAAAGCTCATCCTCTATTTTGGAAAGTGAGATTGAGCCTCAGGAAATGGTATTGCAGAGAATTGCAAACCTGATCCGTGAGGAGCGGGGATGGAGGAAAACAAAGGAGATTGACGTGCCTACCGCCATTGCATTTTCGAAATTTGATGTTTTGAAGAGGTTTTTCCCAAAAGGGAGTATTGTGCTGGAGCCATCCAGCTATCTGCGGGAAGGGCAGCTGGATAAAAATGAATGGTTTACGGTAAGCAGTGAAATCCAGGCGATGCTTCAGGAATGGGGCGCCGGGGGATTTGTGCAGAATGTGGAGATGACTTTTAAAAAATATACATTTTGCACGGTTTCCGCATTGGGGCAGCAGCCTGTTTTATCACAATCAGGGGGGGCGAAGGAATTGCGGAGCATTCCGAAGCCGCATCGGGTGGAGGATCCGTTTTTGTGGATTTTGAAGGAGAATAATATTATTAAGGAAAAATAGGGGATAAAGATAAGAGAGGAGGTTTGTTATGGGAATTAATCAGGCGATCTATACGTCCTCTGCCCGGGGGATTGAAAAAGGCGGGGGAGCGGGGATCCATACATATAACCGGTCATGCAGTGAATTTGAATTGTCGGAGTTTAAGCAGAGCTTTTGCACCTATGATTATAAAGGGGACAGCAGTAAGATTCCGGAATTGCCCAGGAAAATGCTGTTTAAGAAGATTGACGGCCGGAGGTATATGCAGGCTTTGGTAACGTATTTGGGGCAGGATTATGCCAAGGAGCAAGGGAGGGTTGGAAATTTCCTCAGCCATATGTATTCATTTGAGAAAGAGGATATTCAGGTATATCCTTTTCAGCTGTATGGAAGCCCGGACTTTCGGGTTGCCATGAGGCAGGAAGAAGTGGATGGAAGCAGGGAAGTGGAATATCTTCCGGAAATGAAGAAGGTGCGGCCAGGGGCAGAAGTCAGCATTGAGAGGGTGCAGGATTTTCTGGCGGATGAAAAGCGGATGGAATTGTTCTGCCATTTGCTGGCAGCTGTCCTTAGCCGGGATGGGGTCCATAAGGTAATTATTTATGACCGCCATGAGAATATTATCCTGTGGCTGGCCGGCATTCAGTATGCGCTGCCGCTGCAGTCTGCCATAGAGGTTTCTTACTCCAGCATGGAGGATGACCCTACCATGTCAGAATTTGACATTCGGGGGGCGGTTCCCGGGCTGAGCAGGGGGACCCTGGAGGATTATGCCAATGGCGGGCAGTTTTATGTATTTGATGGGATTCGGATGGAATACCCGAAGTTTGATATTTCTGCTGACTATTTTCAGGATGGGATTAAGTTCTGCCTGGCTTATGCCTATGATTCCATGGAAGAATTTTATAAGTTTATGGGGAATTACAGGTACCAGAAGGCGGATTTGGATCTGTGCGCCGGGTTTAAGCTGTTCCAGATGGTGCAGAGCGGCATGGATGTTTTGGAGGATGCGGAATTTCGCCAGGCAGCTTCTTTTGGAAGCAAATACGGAGGAAGGAAATCTTATCAGTCTATTTTAAAGGAACTGTATGGGAAATTAAAAGCGGCGCCGGAAGAAGATATAGAGTTATTAAAGAATCTCTGTATCTGGCTGGCGGAGTATTTTCAGAGGAAGCTGGATTCCCAGGAATGGGAATTTGCGGCTGGCTGCGCCATGCAAATAGAACCCTATGGGAAGAAAGCCGGCATACTGGAAGAGCGGGAGAAGGTCTGGGAGCTTATGTTCCAGACAGCGCCCCGGACAGATTCCCTGGATGCATTGGCCAAGCAATTAAGGATGGCCGGGGAATACGGGCGGCTGGGGATGGTAAGCGCTTATTTTATCCATCAGTCTGCCGGGAAGCTGTCTGCCAGGTATGTGGGGCAGGTGTTTTCCCATTTCTGGATGTCTGTGCCTAAGAAAGAGTACCGCTATTTTGATGTGGCGGTGAAAGAAGCAGCCGATATTTTTCGGAAGCGGGACAGGGAGGAATGTTACCCGGAGCTGATGTCCGCTTTTTTGTCCCTGCAGGAAATGGGGGAGGGGGAGATTGCCGGCGAAGGGATGGACCAGCTTCTGATTATGATTGAAGAAGGGACGGATTTGAACAGCCTGAAGCCCCAAAAGCCAGGATTGGTTCTGCGGAAAAAGGATGACAATGCGGAATTGGAGCAGATGCAGGCCAAATGTGCCTTTGAAGCCTTTAATTATACCCAGAAAAACAGAAGCAGGTTTTCAGTCAGCAGGATTCGCCTGCTCCATCTGGGGAGGTGTATCCGAAAGGCCTATGAGGAAGAGACAGCCCTGGAAAAATCAGGGGCGCTGCGGGTATACCGCCAATGTCCTGTAGCAGTGGAAGGGGTTCATCAGGAGGAATTTGAGGCTTATTTGAAGATCCTATGTAAAGTGATCTATTCGGCGGAAAATGAGAAGGAAGATTATATGCAGCTTTTATCCTATTGGATTCTGGACGAGCGGCAGAAGGAAACGCTGATGGCGATGCTGGTCGCCAATATTATGGTGCAGAAGAAAAAGGAGGATCAGGATAAGGGCCTGACAGTCCTTTTGTCTGCAGCCAAATCATTAAAGGACAAAGAATATAACGAGGCGCTGGTCCGCGTAGTTGAGAAAAGGTTTAAGGGCAGAAAAGAAAAGGGAGCGTGGGAGAAGCGGAATTTCTTTAATTTTGGGAAGCGCTGACTGCGGCAGCACCATAGGAGGGAAAGATGGCATATGAGATAGAGACCCGGAAGATGCAGATGAATATAGAAAAAAGCATTGAACGGGCAATACAGTATGCGGATTTGTTTGTAAGCAAGAATTACCTGATCGACCTGGGGAAGGGCGAGATCAAGAAAATAGAAGAAAAAGAGAAAAAGTTTACCTATACAAATCTGATTGAAATCACAAAAATCTGTTATGATGCAAAGGAAAATGTGCAGGACAAGCTGAAAACCGTATATACGGCCTTATCCAATGCAGGAAGCAGCGTCCTGCTTTTGATTAAAAGTTCTGAGACAGGGATCCGTTTTTTTATTGGGATCCGCGATGAGAAGCAGCCAATCCTGGCACGGGGGATTTTGGAGAAATCCCTGAAAGGGAATTTCCCTGGGATCGAACAGTCCGCCTTATATGCAGATGAACTGGAAAAGATTATGACAGACAGCTTCCCCACAGAGTATGATTCCAAGTCCATTGCCTCTGTTTCCATTGTGCCAGGAAAAAGGGACAGCCAGGAAGGCTTTGTGCAGGGGCTGGAAAAGTTCATTGATACCATGGCGGGCGAACGGTATACGGCGCTGTTTATTGCAGACCCGGTGGGAAAGGAAACCTTAGAGAAGAAAAAGCGGGGATTTGAGCAGCTCTATACCTCGCTGTCCATATTTTCCACCCAGAACCTGGCCTATGGGGAAAACAGCTCCCAGACTGTGTCGGAAAGCTTGTCGAAAGGCTTTTCTGATGCCGTCAATGACAGCGTCAGCGATACAGTGGGGACAAACCGGTCGGATTCCTACACCAAATCCAAGGGGCGCAGCCGTGGGCATGGGACCAGCTTTTTTTCCATGAGCACCAACTCCAGCCGTAACCGCGGGACCGCTAAGACCAGGTCAACGGGGGAAAATGAAGGGCATACGGATACCAAGGGGACTTCCCATGCAGATACGGAATCTTTGACCAAAGGAACCAGCGATACGGATGGAAGCTCCATCACCATGACCACCACTCAGCAGAATAAGACCATCCAGGAGACCATGAAGAAGATTGAGGAGCAGCTGGGGCGGATCCGGATGAGCGAGTCCTTCGGGCTGTTTGACGCGGCCTGTTATTTCTCGTCTTCGGATAAGCGGACGACGCTGACAGCGGCCAATACCTTTAAGGCTCTGATGTCCGGGGAGCAGACCAGTGTGGAAAATTCCTTTGTGAACCTGTGGGATGACAGTAAGGACGTGTGGGAGAAACGGACTTCCAGAGCCTGTGAATACCTGCGGTATGGAAAGCACATTGAAGTGGAATACCAGGGAGTTTTGATTGATGAGGATGGGGAGGAGACTCTGGCGGAGCAGATCGTGACGCCGGCCAACCTGGTCAGCGGCATGGAGCTGCCCCTGGTTTTTGGCCTGCCCATGAAATCAGTGAACGGGGTGAGCATTGTGACTGCGGCGGAGTTTGGAAGGAATATCCGCTACCGCTCGGACAGTAAGGCGGTTAAGGGCATGCGCACGGCAGACATGGGAGCTGTCTACCATATGGGGACGGTGTGGGATAAAAACCGGGTCAGGCTGAACCTGGACAGCCTGACGGGCCATTGCTTTATCACAGGGGCCACTGGATCCGGAAAGTCCAATACCACCTATCGCCTGCTGGAGGAGCTGATTGGGAAGGGAATCCGTTTTCTGGTGGTGGAGCCGGCAAAGGGGGAGTACAAGACGCAGTTTGGGGCATTGGAAGGGATCAATGTATTTACCACCAATAAGCAGTATTTTGAAATGCTGCATTTGAATCCCTTTGAATTTCCAGAGGGCATCCATGTGGCGGAGCACCTGCAGAAGCTGGTGCAGGTATTCAGCGCCTGCTGGCCATTGTATGCCGCTATGCCGGCAATCCTGAAGGACGCTTTTGAAAAATCTTATAATTACTGCGGATGGGATATCTACCATTCCATTCACTTTGAGAATGGGAATGGGATGTACCCAACCTTTCAGACCATTTTAAAAATATTGCCGGAGATTATTGATTCCTCTTCCTATTCCTCCGATACAAAAGGGGATTACACAGGCTCTTTGGTGACCCGTGTTAAATCCTTGACAACGGGATTGGTAGGGAGCATTTTCTGCAGCGGGAAGTCCATAGAAGACAGGATCTTATTTGAGGAGGACACCATTATTGACCTGAGCCGCCTGCAGTCGGATGAGACAGTTTCCCTGATTATGGGAGTCCTTGTGATGAAGCTCAATGAGTACCGGATGGTGCAGAACCTGCCCAAAAACAGCAGGCTCCGCCATGTGACAGTTTTAGAGGAAGCCCATAATATCCTGAAGCGGGTTTCCCTGGATCAGAACCAGGAGGCTGGGAATGTGCAGGGGGCTTCTGTGGGCATGATCCGAAAATCCATTGCGGAGATGCGGACCTATGGGGAAGGCTTTGTCATTATAGACCAGTCCCCGGCGGAGGTGGATGTGGCAGCCATACGGAATACCAACACCAAGTTTATAATGAAGCTTTCAGACAAGGATGATTTTGAGGCGGTGGGGCGCACCATTGGGCTGAACGATGAGCAGATCCTGGAAATCGGCAAGCTGCCCCGCGGGGTGTCCGCTACCTACCAGACAGAATGGGAGGAGCCTGTGCTCACTATGGTGGATCCCTGTGGCAATGATTATGAGCAAAGCCATTTAGCGGCAAATGACCTGAATGCAGAAAAGGAGATGCTGGGGAAGATCCTCAGCGAAATGCTGGAGCAGCATGATGCCAGGGAATACAACCTGTCATGGGTAAATTCCATTATCAATCGGGAAAAGCGCATTTCCGATATGAAAAAGCAGTTCTACCGCAGCCTTCTGATGGATTTTCGCCATGATGTGCAGAGGATGTACGGAAGGCAGGCAGAAAGCCGGTTCTCCCGGCTTATGTATGAATTGGCGGGATGCGGGGACTTGTTTGAGGTATTTCCGCTGGAGCTTCCATTTGTGAAAAAGTTTGACGAGATCACAGAGGACATGAAGGCGGAAGCCCGCGGCTGGAGGAACCGGATTAAGGTAAGCCTGGATGCTTATTTTAAGATTGAGGACTTTGAGAAAGAGGAATTGGTGAAACATCTGCTGATGCGCCATGCGATTTTGACAGACGCCTATTCCTATAAGGCGGCATATTTTATTTTATATCCATAACACAGCGGGGACGGGAGCGGCGTTTTGCTGCTTAGGGAAGAACTTTGTTTTTAAGGGCAGAAGGCGCAGATAAGGAAGGGAAGGACAGAAAAGGAAAGGAAGTACAGAAAATGTCATGGTTTAAGAAGAAGGAAGTTAAAGAGGAACCGGAAAAAGAAGAAAAGGGTGAAGTGGAGGATTATTGGAAGCAATTTGAAGTGGATTCTAAGGGCAATTACAAGTACCATGATACGCCCAGGGACTATGAAAAGGAATACAAAGAGGCACAGGCAAAGGCGAAGAAAGCAGACACCGGAAACACCGAGGATGGCGATGGAAAGGATCCATCGCCAGAGAGGAAGCCGGGAAATGGCGGGAGGAACTTGGAAGACGATGATGATGGGCGTTAAGGCATAGCATACTGCAGTATAAGGAGAATACAAAATGGGATTTTGGAAGAATGATGCAGAGCAAAAAAATATTAAAAAAGGGAACCATTATGGCAATCTGTCCCCGGTGCAGCAGCAAGCCTATGATGCGGTGGCGGAGGGCATTGCCTCCTTTCAGAAAAAGGTGCAGGCCAAAGGAATTTCCAGTAAGGAGGAAATGGAAAAGGTGATCTTGGCAGTGATCTGGGAGCAGCCCCAGCTGTTCTATTTTAACTGCAATGAGATGAGCATTGTGCAAATGGGCTCCGGCTATATTTTTTCAGTGGATTATATTTATGATAAAAGAAAATCAGTGCAAATGCAGCAGCAAATTGAGGAGAGTGCAGATTTTATTTTATCGCAGGTCATTACAGACGGTATGGACAGCTACCAGAAATGCATGGCCGTCCACGATTATATGACAGAAAATATACGTTATAATTTTTCAGCATTATCTGTGAATTATGCCTATGATGCATTTACCCTGGAAGGATCTATCCTCAAGAAACAGGCAGTCTGCGAGGGGATAGCAAAGGGGGTTTCTTACCTGTTGGATAAGCTGGGGATTACAAATATTATTGTATGCGGTTCCAGTGATATTAATGGGCAGCGGATTGGGCACGCATGGAATATGGTAGAATTAGGCGGCCAATATTACCATATCGACGTAACCTGGGATCTGCAGGAGATCAATCATTTTACAAACTATTCCCATATGTATTTTAATCTGGATGACGAATCCATGCTCACAAACCATTATTGGGAACTGGAGGATTACCCAAGCTGTAACTCCAGTAAGGAGAATTATTATGTGAAGGAAAAACGGTACTTCCGCACCATCCGCAGCTTTGAGCTGTATGCCCAGAAGTTTTTAAAGGATGGCCAGGCCTATATGGATGTAAGGTTTGAAGATACGTTGGAAATACCAGAAAACGGAGGGGAATATTTGGCCGGCCTGCTCAAAAAAAATGCCTCCTATCTCCGTAAGGGGTTCCAGATTTCCTATGTTTTCAATCCTTATAATTATGTATTCCAGGCGGATATTACATATGTGTAATGAAAAGGACAGGAGAACGGAGCATATGTAACATCACAGCGATACATATGTACTGCGGGAAGGACAGGGGAATGATGGGTACGGTTACATCTGTGTGGCAGCGGAAATAGGATAACGGCGAAGGTACAACGGTAACAGGCGACAGGGTTTTGTAGAGAACCTGGCAAGGAGTAAGGGGCTGGGACCATACAAAGCAGATAGAATGGAGGTACATATGAAGTTTTCAAGGTTTCGGGGGCAGGATATTTGGAAGATGGCGTTGAAGCTGGCAGTGATTGTAGTGGCAGCCGTAGCTGTTTTAGGGGTTGGCGTGTATTTTGGGGGAAAATATGCAGGGCCTAAAATCAGCGCGTTTCTGGAGGAACAAAAAGAAAAGGAAGCCCAAAAGGAGGAGGAAGAAAGGTTAGCAGCCATGCGGGAGGAATCTTCTGAAATGCAGGACGAATCCAGGGGCGCAGAGGATACAGAGGATCGGGAAGCAGGAAGTGAGGATTTGTCAGGGGCTGATAATGCAGAAAGTTCAGATGGGGCAGAAGGCGGTGAGGAAGATCCTGCCCTGGAAGAAAATTCCAGCGATCCCGTAGAAGAATCCGCCATTCATCGGTATGAGTATATTGTAGAGGATTGCAGCTGGCCGGAGGCATTGAAGAAATGCAATGAAAAAGGGGGATATCTGGCAGTGATCAATAGCCAGGAGGAGTATGATTATATGATTCAGGAAATAGAGGACAGCCAATTGGAAAAAATAATGTTTTTCCTTGGGGCAACCCGGGCGGAAGGGGAAGAATATTACTGGGTCCGCACAGATGGGGAATTTACAGAAGGGGCATTGAACGGCGCCGGGCAGTGGATGCAGAATGAGCCCAGCTTCCGGGATGGCGATACGGAGGAAAATGTGATGGCAATGTTCCGGTATGAGCAAGAGGGGCGCTGGGTATGGAACGACATACCAGCGGATATTTTACAGGATTTTTCCTACTATAGCGGAAAAATTGGCTATATTTGCGAATATAATGAGTAATTTACGGCGCCAGGCGCTGATGATTTTCAGTGGCAGAAGGGAAAAGGAAAAAATAAAAGAGGCAAAAGGGCTTCTGCAGATAGATCCAACAATTGACAAAATCTTTCAATACTGTAATAAGGCAATACAGGCAGAGCGAAAGCAGAAATATGAAAAAATGTGGAAATATATCGCTAAGGCAGAGGAAGTCCCTGTAAAAACAGAGTTTCAGAGGTGGACTCTGGATTATATGAAGGCTGTCAATGTATTGCGGTATGGCTCAGAAACAGATATGGGAGAGGCGACCCGGAAGCTGCTGCAGCTTCGGAAGGAAGCAAAAGAATCGCCCCATCTCCCCTATCAGCTGGTACATGAAAATTATGTGCGTTTATTGGTGAGCGTGCTGCATCGGAATTATATGCAGATGGGGAACGTGCCAGAGTACGGGGAGCTTGCCCAGGAGCTTGTAGAGCTTGTGGAAAGGGAACATCGGCATACCTTGGATGATACAGATCTGTATGCCCTTGCATATATAATGCTGGGGCAGTATTATGGGAATATTGGGCATGCCATACTCAAAGAGGAATGCCTGGAGAAGGTGTGGGATGCTGCTCAGTGCGCCCCTGTTATTTCTAATTACTGTTTCTGTGCGCTGGTTACATATATTGACAATCTGCAGTTTCAGGGCAAGTATCTGCAGGCGGTAGATATATGCCTGTTTTTGGATGAAAGGATGCATGGCGGTAAGGTAAAAGGGGTTAATCAGGGGGATCTCAATCAGTTTGTCGTAAGTACCTGTAACCTTTTTATGAACTTTGGAGACAGCGGCTCTGCCTTGCGCCTGATAGAAGAAGCCCTGGAAAAGGGAATTGCACGTCCCTGGAGGGAAAATGGGGAGGACTCGGCCATAAGGGAAAATATGCTGGGAGTGTACAGCTGCTATTTGTCTGGCCTTAGTTTGCAGCAACGGAAGTGCCCATGGGAGCGGATGGAGGAAATCACAGCATATCTGGAGAGATATTATAGGGATTTGCGCTTTCCAGGCCTTTCGCCATGGGAGCGCAGTAATTTTTACCTGACATGTTACAGGAGGGACAGGCTGGCAAAATCCCAAAGATCCCGGGCTTTATGGCATTTGGGGCAATGTTCGGAGGTTCTTCTGGAGGAAGATTTTCCAGAGAGGGACAGGATACCGTTTCTGATCAATATGATAGAGGTGATCCAGGAATACGGCGTTTTGCGCCGACAGGAGAAGGCTGCAGACTGCGTGGACAGGCTGATGCATAAAATGCTGGAGTATTATGCAATGGCAGAGTATTACCAGGAAAATAAAGAGATGGAAAATTATTTTGGGATATGCCGGCTGGGGTTTGAAATTGCCTATCAGGCGGTGGGAAACATCGCCTGCCCTGAAAAACGCATGGAATACAGTATCAACGGCAAAAATCTTTTGTCTACGGCTATCCGCTTCCGCAACCAATTGGATGCAGGGCAGGTTATAAAGCGGGAAAAGCATCCGGATGCTTTTCCCTATTATTCGTTTTCCCAATTGGAAGAAAGGATGCCGGAGGATACAGCAGTCATTGAATTTCTCTATATGGAGCCAGACGTCTATAAGAATCGGAAGATTTCCATTGAAACGGAAGGAAGGATCCGTGTCTTAGAGATTTTTGTAGTTGCAAAAGGGACAAAAGGCATCCGCTTTCTGTCCAAAAAGACAAAGGATGAGGGGGAGATCGGCAGATGGGTGGAGAAGCTTGGGGAGCGGATGGAGGCACAGGGAAGCGGCAGCAGGATTTTAAGCCAGAAGATTTTTGGCAAAATCCTGGAGCCTTTTGCTGATATATTAAAGGATATCCGCCACCTGTGGATCTGCCCAGACCTTGAGCTGTACAATGCGCCTTTTGAGGTGATCCTGGATGCGGCGGCAATAGACTGGACAGTCCAGGACATTGTGTACTGGCAGTCCTTACGGGATATTTTCCAGGACTGGAACCCAGAAGGCGGCAATGGGAAAATCTGCGCCATAGGGGATCCGGATTATTCCTTAAAAGAAAGGGAAGAAAAAAAACGATTGGGGAAAGAGGCAGCCATATCGGAGGAAGAGAGGAATGCCCGCTGGATCCGGGATCAGATTGTGCCGCTCCCATTTAGCGGCTATGAGGCAAGGAAGGCGGCAGGGATGTTCCAAAGCCAAAGTTATACCCATAGCAGCGCCACAAAGGACAAGGTAAGGGCAGGATACTGCTATTTGCATATTGCTACCCATGGCTATTCCAAGCAGGATGGAGGGGATGCCTGGTATGAAAGTTCCCTGGCATTTTCCGGGATTGCGGATTACCTGGGAACAGGCGTAGAAGACCCGGATTGCGGCAATGGCATCCTGACAGCAGAGGAGGTTAGCCGAATGCGCCTGAATGGGACAGAGCTGGCAGTACTGTCAGCCTGCAGCTCAGGCAACAGCCTTCTGACAAGCCTCAGGCAGCAGACAGGGCTCCATGTTGCTTTTGGCGTTGCCGGGGTAAAGTATGTGGTTGCTGCCCTCTGGTCGGCAGATGACCTGGCTGCTGCGGTGTTTATGTCTTACTTTTACCAAGGGCTTTTGGATGGGATGGCTGTTCCCAAAGCCGTCAGCTTTTCCAGGGCGCGCCTTCGCACAGTATCTGTAAAAGAAGTGTTGGGGATGCTGGATGCAGACGAACAGCTGCTGCCGCCAGAGGCAGCGGGGATACGCCTGAGATTGGAAGCAATGCCCCAGGATTACCAGCTATATAACAATCCAGCTTATTGGGGAAATTTTATCTGTTATGAAAATATGGTTTAGGGGAATGTGCAGGGAGGAAGATACTATGGACAGGATTATAGCAGAGCATTACAAATTATACTACAATTATATTCCTGCCAGGCAAAAGGACGGGGAGGAGCCTGGCAATATTGTGAACAGCCTGTTTGGCCAGGTGATGCGGAATGACCAAGAGGCTTTGGAAGAGGTAATCCGCATACTTTTGAGCAATACCTATTCTATGGTGGTGAAGCGGCTGGGCACAAAGGGGATTTATGGGATTGAGCATATTGATGAGCTGATGCAGAAGATTAGCTGTGAGGTTATGAAGCTGGCATTCCGAGGGTTTCCGGAATGGGTGAGCCAAGAGGGCTTTTTTGGCTGCTTGCTGGGAATTGCTGAAAATTGCTGTAAAGATTTTAACAAAAAATGCTTTCAGGACTTAAAGCGCAGAAATTATGAAAAGGATGGGACGGATATCTTTCAAGTGCTTGATACGGTAAAGACCGTAAATTGGGAAGTGGAGAATGTGGAGCAGAAGATACTGGATGAGGAAGCGTCCAGCATTATCAGGGAAATCCTGAAATTTTACCTGAAGGCCTTACAGGAAACGGCATTGCCGCCATACCAGGTGATCACGTACTGCTATGCAATCCTTCTGCCCCAGCTGTTTAAGCGTTCCCGGAATCCTGAATTTTTGTCCCAGCTTGCAAAGATCAGCGGGAGGGATGGAAAAAAGCCGTCCTCCAGTTACAATGAAAAGGAAGGGAAGCTGGAGGGGAAGATTGCCCGTGACAGCGTGATACTGCTTAATTTTGCCTTTTCCGTTATGGATCAGGAAACAGTAGGGGCATTAAGCCAGGAATTTCTGGAATTGTATCGGATGGAGCCCCTGCAGGAGGGGGAGTTTGCGTGGGGGCAGGCTTACCAGGGGCATCTGGAGGAAGTTAAGGAGGGGAAACAGGTAAAGGAATTGGTGGTCACAGAGGATTTTGCCAGAAATGCCGTCAAAAACTGGCCCATCCGTGTGGCAAAGAGCCTTTTGAACGATACGGAGCAGTGGGCGGCAAAGGATAAGGGGTTTCGGAAGAAGAGCGTGGGAATAGCGGAGGATCTGTTTATCGGAGGGAGGGAATGAGATGCATGCAACGGCAGAAGCGCTTCACAATTTAGCAAAAGCGTACGTAAAAAAGGAAATTTTATCCGATGGGCTGCTGGAAGCCAAGAAACATATGGCAGGCTGTGATGAATGTTACCAGTCTTTTTGCACCAAGTATGTGCTGATGCGCAAGCTGGGCGGATATGGGCTCATCCCCTTTGAAATGGAGGGCAGCGGAGCAGAGGATTTAGAATATGCAGAAGCTGTGGCGGAACCAGAAACCCCGGCAGATACAGAGGAGCTGGCAGATGCAGAAGGCACAGGAGTCTGGGCAGCAGCGCCAGGCCATAAGGTTTTGATGGTTTTGAGGAAGGCAGGGGAGGCCTTTGGGATGGTACGGCAGAGAAACCGGGAGCTGGCCGTCGGCTGGGAGTTTACAGAGAGGCCGCAGCTTGCCATGGCTCGGGGGAGCGGCTCCGGGGACAGGGAAAAGACTTATGTGAGCATCCAGTCAGAAGAGTCTGTGGTTTTATGCAGCCAGGATAAGGTTCTGATTCAGTTGGAGGAAGGGGTATTTTCAGGGGAAAAGCTGAAGGTGCGGGTAGTAAGCAATGGTGAGGAAAAAATCTATGATTTTTCCTATGACGAGGATCTGGGATGCTATGAAGCGGCGGTGGATACGTCAGGATTAGGGGAAGGGGCAGTGATCCAGGTTGTGGAAGGGTAAGCGCAGCGGTTTATTTCCTTTTGTTTTCTCTTTTCAGCCTCCGTGCTGTTTTCTTTTCTTCGGCAGATACCTTTTGTGATTCCAGGATTTTCTGGATTGCCTTATTATGGGTAAAATCATCCAGCCTATTTTCCCTGAGAAAAGGCAATGTCTCTTTTGGAAATTCCCGATAGCAAATGGATAATGCCCAGGCCTGCGCCATTTTCGCATAATACCCGTCTGCCTTTACTTCCCCGATTGCATAAAGGGTACGGGAAAGGTACGGTGTATCCACATAATAAAGAAGCAGCTGCACCAACGCAAAACGTGCCTCATAAGTATGGCTGCTGTGAAGGTAAGGCTGCAAAAAGTCCCACATTTCTTCCGGCTGCTCTTTTGCAAGCCGGATCGTATTGCAGGCGCTGTCACAGACAGACCAGTTGTCTATTTTCGGGATAAAAGATTGGAGATAAGGCTCTTTCTTCGGCAGGCTCCCTTTTGCGTAGCCAAGAACCATTCCCTGCAGCATGATTTCCTCATAAGTGCCGTCTGACGCATGGAGGAGGTAACCCTCCCAGTCGCCCTTTGACAGCTGCCTGGCCATTTCACGCAGCTTAGGAAGCCGTACCCCCAGGATATGCTTTACGCCTGGCAGCAGCCTGGAGGTAAATGCCTGAAAATCTGGCTCTTTGAAAGACTCTAACTGGTTTTTGATCCAATGGTTGTATTCTTCTGGTTTTATAAATGCATGCACCGTATGGCAGCCCCCTTCCTCTGAAATCATCTTGTTGCTCCTGTGATAGCGCTTGATTTTGGTTTGGGATGTTCCCCGGTTCCAAGATTTATATCCCAAACTTCCGTAGTTCTTGGTGGAACGCCCTGTCCCATTCAGATAGGCTTCCAGCCCCTGTTCTGCCTGTCCCTTTTTCTGATACTGTTCCAGAGCCTGTACATACAGAGTTGGGTGCAGATCTGTATTCTGGAATGCTTCGCGCATGGTCATGTAAAAATGCCGCCACATTTTCCGCGGGCATATTGTTGGCTGCCTGATCTACTTTTTTAATAAATGCTGTAAAGTTCATCTCCAATCTCCTTCTCTTTCTCGTACTTCTTGTGCTATAGGCACAGTTTACCATAAAAAGCCCTGCCCGTAAAGAAACGATCGCCATGTTCCGCGATTCTTGACGTTTCCCCCAAAAACCCTTATAATATACCAGAACCTAATTCAAGCGGCTGTGCTAGCCCCACAGCTATGAAAATCTTAGGAAAGAAAGAGGTGACACAATGGTAGAATTAGACCAGTTCAAGACAGCCTTGAACACATATAAAGAACCATTAGTGGAAGTGAGGGATTCACTTTGACCTGGCTAATAAAGAAAAAAAGATCCAGGAATTAGAGCGAGAAATGGAGGCGCCCAACTTCTGGGACAATACGGAGCTTTCCCAGGCAAAAATGAAGGAGCTGAAAAGCCTTAAGGACGACGTAGAGACCTATGCCCACCTGGCTGCCCAATATGACGATATAGAAACCCTTCTGGAAATGGGCTACGAGGAAAACGACCCGTCCCTTATTCCGGAAATAGAAGAGTCTCTCCAGGAATTTGACGCTACTCTCGAAAATATCCGTATCAAAACCCTCCTTTCTGGTGAATACGATACGGAAAATGCAATTGTTTCCCTTCACGCAGGCGCTGGGGGAACCGAGTCCTGTGACTGGAATTCCATGCTTTACCGAATGTACAAGCGGTGGGCAGAGGACAAAGGCTTCAGCGTGGAGGTGCTGGACTCTCTGGACGGAGACGAGGCAGGCATCAAATCCATCACCTTTGAGGTGCGTGGAGAAAATGCTTATGGCTACCTGAAATCCGAAAAAGGCGTCCACCGCTTAGTCCGCATTTCCCCCTTTAATGCGGCTGGCAAGCGCCAGACATCCTTTGCCTCCTGTGATGTAATGCCAGATATTGAGAAGGATTTGGATATTGAAATTAAAGACGATGAGCTGCGGATTGACACCTACCGTTCCAGCGGCGCAGGCGGCCAGCATATCAATAAGACCTCCTCCGCCATCCGCATTACCCACCTTCCCACTGGAATCGTGGTACAATGCCAAAATGAGCGTTCCCAGCACATGAATAAGGATAAAGCCATGCAGATGCTGAAGGCAAAGCTTTATCTCCTAAAGCAAGAAGAAAATGAGAAAAAAGCCGCCGATATCCGCGGAGAAGTGACAGAGATTGGATGGGGCAACCAGATTCGTTCTTATGTGATGCAGCCGTATACCATGGTGAAAGACCACCGTACCAATGCGGAAACTGGAAATGTGGACAGTGTCATGGATGGGAGTTTGGATTTATTTATCAATGCTTACTTGAAATGGAAAAGTTTGGGCGGAATGTGATGGGGCGGTAAAGATTATTTTATGGGGGGATGGCTAAGCGTCCGTCAGGGAGGAGCCGGGGCATAAGGGGCTGCCCTTGTTTCGGCGTTCAGGGATTAGTAGTTTCTAAGCAATCCCTGTGAAAGCTGTACCAAGCGGACGGAACCGCCCCGGACGCGCCGTCCCTGGCGCGGCCAGGGCTTTTGCGGGTGTCCCTGTCCGCAAATCCCTGCTTTCTCAAATAGAATTTACAGGCGGATTATATCACGCATATACTGACGCTCCATGTCAAGATTTATATTTTTTATAGATTTTTTTTGCCTGTTCTGCCACAATATCTTTCAGATACGCAGGCTCTATAATATCCACTTGTGCTCCGAATGACAATAAATACCCTATTAGCCATTCATTTTCTGGCATTTCAGCAGATACGGCTAAATCCCCATTTTCTTGTTTGCTAATCTCCGTTATGTCAAATTCATCGTAAACACGATATGACATATTTTTCGGAAAATGTAGTACGATTGTATGGTAGGATTGCCCCAATGTTTCGTCCAATTCTGGAAAAGAACTTTTGCAAAATCTTTCCGTAAGAATTTCTAAATCTATAATACGGTTCAGCTTAAAAATACGGTAATCCTGTTTTTCCCTACAATATGCTTTTAAGTACCACGACATAGACTTATATGACATTTTTAACGGTTCAACAATTCTTTCGCTAATTACGCCATAGGAGTTTGCATAAGTAATTTTTACGCAATTTTGATGAATTACCGCTGATTTTAGCAATTCAAATTTTTCATTGTCAGTTCCTTTGCTGCCCCATCTGGAAAAATCCACTTCAATCCAGTTTTCCGAACTCATATTAAATATTGCAGAAAGTTTCTCCAATGTTTGATTGTTGTCAATATTGTCCGTAGAATTGACGCTTTGTAAGGCTGCTAAAATTTCCTGCTTTTCTTCTTCTGACAGCACTGCCTTATTTAAAACAAAATCATTCATTAGATGAATGCCGCCATTTCGCCCTGCTTCTGTATAAATAGGAACACCCGCGCCACTAAGAGCGTCAATATCCCTGTAAATCGTCCTTACAGACACTTCAAATTTTTCTGCTAATTCTGGGGCAGTAGCCTGTCCTTTATCAAGTAAATAATACATAATTTTAAATAATCTGCTTTCCTTCATTGCCAGTCCCTCCTTATGATAATAAAATACCATCAAAATCCTGACACTATATGGCAACATTTATTATAATCATTTTTTGCTCATTATCAACTCTAAAGTCCATTATTTCATGTCCAATGCCGTCAACGAAAGCCGTAACCATCCCCTTACCAACAGTCTTGGACAATTTCAAAAAACAGGTTGCATAAATATACCAAATATGCTAATATATCTTTGCTATAAGCACAAATGTATTTCATAGGCAAACAACCGGAGGCCACTTTATGGAAGAAAAGACAAAATACTTTGTTTTAAAGAAAAAAGCAGTCCCGGAGGTATTGTTAAAAGTGGTGGAGGCAAAAAAGCTTTTGGAATCTGGGCGGGCAGAATCTGTGCAGGAAGCTACCGACCTGGTGGGAATTAGCCGCAGCTCTTTTTACAAATATAAAGATGACATTTTCCCCTTTCATGACAATGCCAAGGGAAAGACAATCACAATGGTCATACAGATGGATGATGAGCCAGGGCTGCTGTCCCTGGTGCTCCAGATCGTGGCAGATTTCCATGCCAATATCCTGACCATCCATCAAAGTATCCCGGTCAATGGAATCGCATCCCTGACATTGAGCGTGGATGTGCTGCCTGATACGAAAAATGTGTCTCAGATGATAGAGAATATTGAGCAGCATGAAGGGATTCACTATTTAAAAATATTAGCCAGAGAATAAGGGCAGATGGAGGAAGCATTATGATAAAGATTGCAATTTTAGGTTATGGGACAATAGGCTCCGGCGTGGTGGAAGTACTGCGTACCAACCAGGAGAGCATCGCCAAGCGCGCAGGCAGCGAGATTCAGGTAAAATACATTCTGGATTTGCGGGATTTCCCAGGGGATCCTATGGAGGATAAAGTGATCCATGATTATGACGTGATAGCCAATGACCCAGAGGTTCAGGTGGTGGTAGAGGCTATGGGCGGCGTGGAACCCGCTTATACCTTTGTAAAGCGCGCCCTGCTGGCCGGGAAGAATGTGACCACCTCCAACAAGGCGCTGGTGGCAAAGCATGGGGCGGAACTGATTGCCATTGCCAAGGAGCAAAGCATCAACTTCATGTTTGAGGCCAGCGTGGGAGGCGGGATACCAATCATCCGTCCGCTGAATTCTTCCCTTACGGCAGATGAGATTGAAGAGATTACTGGGATTTTAAATGGGACGACCAATTATATGCTCAGTAAGATGACCTTTGAAGGGTCAGAATTTGATGATGTGCTGAAGGACGCCCAGTCCAGAGGGTATGCAGAGGCAGATCCCACCGCAGATATTGAAGGGTATGACGCCTGCCGTAAGATTGCCATATTGACATCATTGGTATGCGGGCAGCAGGTAGATTTTGAAGAAATCTATACAGAAGGGATTACGAAGATTACAGCTACAGATATTAAATATGCAAAGGCTATGGGCCGGGTAATCAAGCTGTTGGCCACCAGCCGGAAGACGGCGGAGGGGTATTGCGCCATAGTGGCGCCCTTTATGCTTTCCCAGCAGCATCCGCTGTATAGCGTGAATGATGTGTTTAATGCGATCTTTGTCCATGGGAACGTGCTGGGGGACGCCATGTTTTATGGAAGCGGGGCGGGGAAGCTGCCAACGGCCAGCGCAGTGGTTGCGGATATTGTGGATATTGTAAAGCATTTGCACAAGAATATATTGATTTCCTGGAGTTCTAAGAAAATGGAGCTGACCGACAGCAAGAAGGCAAAGAGCCGGTTTTTTGTCAGGACGCGGAATGGAGCGGATACGGTGACGGCTGCATTTGGAGATGTGGAATGGATAGAAGCTCCTGGGGTAACTGGAGAAATGGGATTTTTAACGGAAATGATGTCGGAAGAGGAATATGAGAAGAAAGCGGAGGGCCTGCAGCATATATTGCAGATGATCCGGGTCGTTTAAGGGGAAGTGGACAGCGGCTGTTTTATGGCAGGCGAAAAAATCGTTTGGCCTTTAAGGTGTTTTTCCAGGAATTAAGAAGGTTATGGTATTTCGGGAATAGGGAATCGGAAATGGATTTGGGAAAGGTTTTAGATATTGGATAATATTGTAATAAGCGATAGCGGGCACCCTGTGGAGGGCTTTTGATTGGCCAGTATAGCGTCCGATTAAGGGGGCTATACCAGGGGCGCCTTGGATCAGGAAATGGAGGAAATATGAAATATGTGATTATATTAGGGGATGGCATGGCAGACCGTCCGATTCCAGAGCTTCAGGATAAGACGCCATTGGAGTATGCCGTGACCCCAAATATGGATATGCTTGCAAAGGCTGGGGAGATTGGCATGGTGCATACGATTCCAGATGGGATGTCCCCAGGGAGCGATACAGCGAATCTGTCGGTTTTGGGGTATGACCCGAAGGTATATTATTCAGGGCGTTCTCCCTTGGAGGCTTTGAGCATTGGCGTGGATATGAAGCCTACGGATGTTTCCTTAAGATGTAATATTGTGACACTATCTGAGGAAGAAAACGAATATGAGGGCAAAAAGATCATTGACCACAGTTCGGATGAAATCCCTACAGCGGATGCAGCCCTTCTGCTGGAATCGGTAAAAAAGGAACTGGAGTCGGATATTTATAAATTTTATGTGGGAACCAGTTATCGGCATCTGCTGATCTGGGACCAGGGAGAGATTGTGGAATTGACCCCGCCCCATGATGTGCTGGGGCAGGCCATCGGCCAATACCTACCCCAGGATCGGGCGCTCCGTGAAATGATGGAAAAAAGCTACCAGATATTGGTGAACCATCCCATCAATATAGAGCGCAAGAAAAAAGGGCTTCACCCAGCAAACTCCTGCTGGTTCTGGGGGGCAGGCACGCGCCCAGCGCTGTCTTCTTTCCAGGAAAAAACGGGATTGAAGGGCGCTATGGTGTCAGCGGTAGATTTGCTGAAAGGAATTGCTGTAGGCGCATCTATGAAAAATATTTTTGTAGAAGGCGCAAATGGCGGGCTCCATACCAATTATGAAGGCAAAGCCCAGGCGGCAGTGGATGCCCTGACAAAAGAAGGCTGCGACTTTGTCTATGTCCATGTGGAGGCTCCAGATGAAATGGGGCATCAGGGCAGCATAGAGAAAAAGGTGCAGGCTATCCAGTTTTTGGATGAGAAAATAATAGGCCCAGTCAAAGCCGGGTTGGAGCAGGCAGGAGAGGAGTTCTGTATGCTGGTAATGCCAGACCACCCTACGCCGATCTGCCTCCGCACCCATACAGGGGATGATGTGCCATACCTTTTGTATAACAGCACATTGATGCAAAGCAATACTTGGAAATACAATGAGCGGGAGGCTGCCCAAAGCGGCCATCACATTGCAAAAGGGTATGAAATGATAGATTACCTGATTGGGAAGTAATATTTGATTTGCAAGTGGCATAATGGACGCAGAAACCTTTCTGCATCCATTATGCCACTTCTTCCCTATAACCGTATCCCCTCCAATAAATCAATTCCCCACACCGCCAGCAATAAATTTTTCACTAAAAAATTTATCACCAGAATCACTAAGGCTGCCCAGACGTACCCATCCCGGTACCGCATCCCGGTTTTTAACCGATGGCGGGAAATGCGTTCGATTGTCTGGCTTGCCAAAAACCATCCCCCTACAACTGCAGTATAAAGCACCAATGGATGGCTGATAAAGGAGGTAAGGAAGTCCCCCCGCAAAAAAGCTGTGACAGCCCGGGTTCCTCCGCATCCAGGACAGTAAATCCCAAAAATCTTTCGGATCATACAGGAGGGGAACAGCATTAGAAAGGATGGCGGGACAACCTGGAAAAGGCACCAGATACAGCAGCAGAGGAATACCAGCGCCCATCCTACATAAAATAATGCAGTTTCTTCTTTTTCGTAATTTCTCATAATGTTCTCCAATCTATGTATTTCATGTAATATAATGGCCTTGCCGTATCAATTTTTTTCGATTGCTTCTGTTGTGGGCCAATGTTCGTAACTTACTTGTCATCCAGGCCTTTTTTACAGAAATCTTAATTAGGCTCTATACAGAATCAAACCGGATACTTTGTAAAATCACATTGTTTCATGGGCAGTGCCATCAACTGAAAGCCAGGCGTCCGCTTAGCCATCCCCGCACCCTGTCCGTTAATCCCTTAAGTTACTGACATTGGCTATGAATAGTAACATTTCGCGTTACTATTCATGGCTCAGGAATGCGCTGAACTGCGCATTCCGTGAGAACATGATTCAGGAGTGAGGGGCGATTTTTGCGCAGCAAAACTTTAAATATCGCCCCGAATTGTTGCTATGAGCGGCCCCCAGGCCATGAATAGTAATATTTCGACTTATTTGCAGTATAATCTTTCTTTTACCCTTTGTCAAAAAGAAAAAACTGTGATATAATCTTCCCATAGATTTTGTGCCCATAAGGCAGTGCTGTGATGGAAGGGATACCCTCTGGGGCACGGTGTTGCCCCATAGCTGCTGTGGTGAGGAGGCGGGGGCGGCCAACACAGCACAGTTAGCAGATTTATTTAAGAAATAAAAATGTAACTCCAAAGGTACAGGGCAGTTACAGAAGTATGAGGAAAGCGAGGTTTTGGCTATGTCAGGATTGATTGGCGGAGTGAGTGGATACAGCAATTATTATAATGCATATGGAAATACGGCTTCTTCTGGGAATTTTCATGCCCAGGGTGCGGGCAGCCGTCCCGAAGAAGTATTTTTTACGGATAAATCAGAAAAGGATGGCTCTGTTAAAAAGGTTTTTGGCACAGGAGAGGATGAAAAGGTTTCAGGAGAAAAGTGCCAGACCTGTGCTAAGCGCAAATATAAGGACGGATCCGATGAGAATGTTTCCTTTAAGTCAGCAGCCCATATATCCCCAGAAGCGGCGGCCAGCGCTGTGCGCGCCCATGAAGGGGAGCATGTTTCCAATGCATATACCAGTGCGGCTCAAAAGGGTGGGAAAGTGGTTTCTGCTTCTGTCAGCATCCATATGGCTGTCTGCCCGGAGTGTGGGAAGTCCTATGTGTCTGGCGGCACGACTTCTACGCAGATTAAATATCCATCAGACCCTTATACCAAGAGCCAGAAAGCCCTTTTAGATGAAAATGCTAAGGGGAATAATATAGATTATGCAGCCTGATATAATTATGAAGACTGGATTGGAGTTAAGGATATGGGACGTACATCAGCAGAATTAAAAAGGATTTCCAGGGAGAATATGATTGGGCATTGGGGGCTTGCCATAGGTGCAAGCCTGTTATCTGGTTTGATTGTTTCAGCCGCTTTGATGCCCTTTTATTTTCTGATGGTGGTCAGCAGGAGCGGCACTGTGCAGTCGGCCGCTTATTTGATCGCAGCCCTGATCTTAGGCATGGTAGCCATGATCATGCAGTGCGGCATCCTTCAAATGCACCTTGCTTTTTCACGCGGGCAAAATGCAGAGCTGAAGATGCTGTTTGGGGAGTTTGTCAGAAGGCCGGAGCGCTATATCCTGGCATATTTGCTGGTATTGGGGGTTACGTTCCTCTGTATGCTTCCAGGGACTATATGCGTGGCGGTTGGAGACATGGGAGGGGCAGTGCTTGCGGTGGTCATTGGCATACTGCTCTATCTGGCAGGGATTGGGGTTTTTGTTGCCCTTGCCCTGCGTTATGGCCTGGCAGTGCTCCTGCTGGTGGAAGATCCGCAGATGAATGCGATAGAGGCCTTTCAGGAAAGCGCCCATTTTATGGAAGGGAATAAAGGGCGGATGCTGTATATTAACCTGAGCTTTTTGGGATGGAGCGTTTTAGGGATGCTTTCCTGCGGGATTGGGATGCTCTGGGTTGTCCCTTATATGAACCAGGTGATGGTGAGCTTTTACTATGATGTGACACAGGAGCCTGAGCAGGATGTAAGCTATATGGAATCATAAAGCACTGCAGGAAGGGTCAGCCCACGGATGTGAAGGGGCGCGGAACCATGAAATCCCTGTAACTTAGAGGGTATGGAACAGATACATTAGGGATTTAGGGGGGAGTGGGGGAGCCTTCCTGTTGGATGGTTTTTCTGATCTCCTCCTTGGAAGGCAGTGCGTCCTTATCCAGGGCAAGCTTCAGGATTTCTTGGTAAATTTTTTTTCTGTCATATTCAGACTGTGTGCATTGCTTCACAATTTCCCGGATATTCCCCAGGCAGCCAGCCAATTCCCCGATCAAAGGCGTCATGGCAGGCTTCATCTGTGATTTCAAATATTGTGCGATGCTGGGGCTTTGCCCGCCGCTGGAAAATGCGGCCACGACTTCTCCCTCTTTCAGATAGGCTGGGAAGATAAAGCTGCAGTCTTCGATTTGATCCACTGCATTGACAGGGATTTTTTTATTTCTGCATAATTGGCTGACCTGGCTGTTTAGCACCGCATCATCTGTTGCGGCCACAACCAGTGACCACTCTGCAATATCGTCTGCTGTAAACTCTTTTTCCAGGCATATCACGCCTTCCATTTCTTTTATTTCCGTTAAAATAGCAGGGGCTTCCACCGTGACCTTTGCGCCGAAATCTTTCAGAGCCATTGCCTTCCGTAAGGCCACATTCCCGCCCCCTACCACCAGGCAGGGCTGGTTTTTCAATTCCACAAACATTGGAAAGTAAGACATGGGTTTCCTCCTAAGGTAAAATATGGTAACATGCTGTTTCCTGTATTTTACCATTACTTTTGGGAGGAATCAATGGGGATATGCGTAGGTTATCGGCAGTTTTTTGGATGAAATGTGGCTTATTTATGGTTCAGGAATGTGCGAAACAGCGCATAAAACTTTAAATATTGCCCCAAATTGTTGCTATGAGCGGCTCCAAGGCCGTGAATTACAGGAGGTACATTCCCAGCGGTTTGCCAATGTCGAATGGAGTGAGGCTGGGAGGGAGCGCCTCTCTTTGGGGGAATATGAGCAGTATATTGAAATTGCCGAGGGGAAAGCAGAGGAGCAGGAGGCAGGAGTTCCCTCCAATAGTATCCTCCTAAAAAAATACGCAACTTTGACACATCTATAAGCTATAATAAGAATACATGATTACAAGCCAAGGGGCCATAGCGATATGTGCATGGCTCTGGCAGTGAAATACCATCGGAGTAATCATAACAAAGGCTGACAGATCTGGAGGTTTTGCCATGAAGATTTTGATTGTAGAAGATGATGCGTCCATCGCAAACTTAATAAAGATAAACCTGACAGCTGAAGGCTACGAATGCGTCTGTGCCTTTGATGGGAAAATGGGCGCAAATTTTATCGAAAAGGACAGCTTTGACCTGATCTTACTGGACATCATGCTCCCGGAAATTGATGGCTATGAGCTTTTGGAATACATTAAGCCCATGGGGACTCCCGTGATTTTCCTGACGGCAAAAAGCAGTGTCAACGACCGTATCAAAGGCTTAAGGCTTGGCGCAGACGACTATATCGTCAAGCCTTTCCAGATTGGGGAGCTCCTGGCTCGGGTAGAAGCCCTCCTGCGAAGATACGGAAAAGTGAATAAAAAGCTCGCCTTTGCAGATGTGGAAGTCGATATGGTATCCCGGATTGTCAGCAAAAACGGCCGGCCCCTGGAGCTGACCATCAAGGAGTATGAGCTTTTGGTGGAGCTGATCCAGAATAAAAATGTGGCATTGTACCGGGAACGCCTCTACGAGAAGGTCTGGGGCGAGCCTTATATGGGAGACACCCGCACCTTGGATTCCCATATCCAGAGGCTGCGCCGGAAGCTGGGATGGGAGCAGTACATTAAGACGGTATTCCGTGTGGGCTATCGGCTGGAGGAAGGGAAATGAAGCTGTTCCATAAGATATTTCTGTGCTTTGTGGTAATATTTGGCATTGCATTTCAGGCAGCCGGATATTTACTGATCAACTTTGCCTACGAAAATGCCATTGAACAGGAAAAAAAGATTGCGTTCCAGGATTTCCAATACAACCGCTATATCCTGCAGTCTGTCCTGTATACAGAGCCAGATATTTTTTCCAGATCTGTATACAGGGAGGCTGATCTTCTGCGCAGCCTGGGGAACTTTACGGTTCCAGTTGCCATAAATGAAGAGGATGGGAGGAAAACCTATTATTTTTCCGATATGGCTGTGCCGCTGGATCAGCTGGATTTCTGCAAAGAGGAGCCAAAAGCGTATTCTTTTGCGGATGAAAACGCCTGGGAGGATGGAAAGCTGTCCTTCCAGATTTATGAAAAGGAAGGGAAAAGCTACATTTTTGTGCAGGATTATGTGGTGCAGGATGAAAAGGGGCTTTACCTGACTACCCAGACAGAGATTACTGCAGCAGTCCATTCCCAGAGAAATATGATCGCCTATTTTCAAAGGATTTACATGGTGATCCTGTGCATCAGCTTTCCTATTATATTTTTTTTGACAAAGGCTCTGACGGAGCCTTTGAAAAGAGTGAGCGAGGCGGCAGGCTGGATGGCAAAGGGAAATTATTCCCAGAGGATCCGGGCGGAGGGAAAGGATGAGATCAGCGAGCTGGCCTCTGATTTTAACCAGATGGCGAGGCAGGTGGAGGAAAAGATTGCAGAGCTGTCAGATGCAGCCAGGCAGAAGGAAGATTTTACGGCGAATTTTGCCCATGAGATGAAGACGCCGCTAACGTCTGTGATTGGCTATGCGGACATGCTCTACCAGCGGGACCTGCCTCGGGAAGAGGTGAAGCATGCAGCGGAATATATTATGAATGAGGGGATGAGGCTGGAGGCTTTGGCTTTGAAGCTGATGGATTTATTTGTGCTGGACAAGCAGGAGTTTTTTCTGGAGCAGATGCCTGTAAGGGAAATATTTGAAAACCTGCAGCAGGGCATAGCGCCTATGTGTGAAAAGTTTGGCGTTGCGCTGCATATGGAAATGGGGGAAGGAAGCATTTGGGCGGATTTTGACCTTTTTAAGACGATGATGCTGAATCTGGCGGATAATGCCCTTAAGGCAGGCAGCAGGGATCTGTGGATCCGTGGGGAGCAGAGGGGCGGCCAGGTGTGGATTGAGGTCAGGGATAATGGGAAGGGGATTCCGAAAAAAGAGCTGGGGAGGATTACGGAGGCTTTTTACATGGTAGATAAGTCCCGCTCCCGGCAGCAGCATGGGGCAGGGCTGGGTCTGGCACTGGTATCAAAGATCCTGGAAGCCCATGGGGCGAAGATGGAGATTGAAAGTGATGGGGAGACGGGGACGAGGGTCTGTATCCGATTCTGTTCGGCAGAAGAGCCTGCATCTTATTTTGTTCGGCAGAAGGGGGGAAAAGATGAAGAGGGCATATAAATATACCATTCTTACGGTGCTTCTTGCAGTTATGTTTTCTTTGGGAATTATGGAAGGCATGAATTTTATCCTGAGGGCAAGGGAAAGGTTCCTTCTGGCAGAAAAAGGGAACGCACAGGAGGAGATGCCGATACAGGAATGGGAGGGGCGGGAAGTAAATCTGGATTTTGGCGATACAAAAACGCATGATTTGACAATGGAGCAGGCGGAGGATGCAGTGAAACGTTGGAATGGGAAGATTGCAATGAAAGTCCACAAGCCAGCAGAGGGGCAGATTTCTATGGAAGAGGCCATACAGGTGGGAGAGGGATGGATTGCTGAAATGGGGCTGGAGGATTGGGGGCTGGCAGAAGAAAGGCGTTCTGTGTGCGCCACGCTGGGGGTTTCCGTCCGGGCAGGGGAGGAAGAAGGGGAGGTGCCCCTGGAGCCTTATTACAGCTTTTGGACAGTGGAGCTTAACAGCAAGTCGCTGCGGGCGCTTTTGTATGTGAACGCAGTGGCAGGGAGGGTTTGGAATGCCAATGTTTATCTGTATGAAGTCCCTATGGAGGAAAGCAGAGCCGTAGAAAAATTGAGGAAGTTTGTGGAATTAACCGGAATGAAGGGGGTGGAGGGGGATGGGGTGGCATTGGAAAGGGATATGATGGAGTATGAGAGGAGGATGGTGTATTTGGGTGGGAGCCTGGATATTGCAGGGAGCAGGATGTGTGCAGGCCTGACTTGGATTTCCAATATGGCGACTCCTTATACAGAGCATGGGGAGAAAGGGCTGAAGGAGCTGAGGATTGGGTTATGGCTGGATTTTTTATAATTCATCAGGATCAAAGAGAAGAAAAGGAGTGAAGAGGATGGCGACTTTGAGTTTGGAAAATGTAACGTATACGTATAAGAATGCGCAGAAGGCAGCTGTTTTAGGGGTTTCCTGCAGGTTTGAGGAAGGGAAGGTCTATGCAATTGTGGGGCCTTCCGGATCAGGGAAGTCTACCCTGCTTTCTCTGTTGGCGGGGCTGGACCTGCCTACGGATGGGGAGGTTGCTTTTGATGGGGAGAGCCTGGTGGGGCTGGATCTTGACCGGTATCGGCGGGAGAGCATTTCCATGATCTTTCAGGCTTTTCATTTGTTTCCTTTGCTGACAGTTTTGGAAAATGTCTGCTTTCCTATGGAATTGTGCGGAGTGGCGCCGAAGGATGCCAGGCCGCGGGCAGAGGCGCTGTTAGAGGGCGTGGGCATTACGAAGGAGCAGATGGGGCGGTTTCCGTCGAAGCTTTCTGGCGGGGAAAGGCAGAGAGTGGCCATTGCCAGGAGCCTGGCGTCAAATGCGAGGATTATATTGGGGGATGAGCCTACCGGGAACTTGGATGGCGCAAATACACAGAATATTATTGATATATTGTGCAGCCTTGCGCATGAGAAGGGGTATTGCGTGATTATTGTGACCCATGATATGGAAGTGGCGGAAGCGGCGGATGTGGCTCTTCGGATGCGGGATGGGGAGTTGCGCCTGGCTTAGGGAGGGGGGATTTTGCGAGGGGGGAGGACGCCAGATGCAGAAGCTTTTCCCTGCTGCGGTTCCGGTCTCCGAAAAGCTGGAAGTTCTAACCTTTCTGAGCCAAAGTATTGATATTCGTACGGACCGGCGCTTAAAATGAAATTTGGAAAAAATAGTTATAATGGTTTTCGGGTGCAGAAATGCATTTTTTAAATGTGCAGGAGGTAGTTTATGAGAAATTCCACAAATTTAAAGACACTTTTCCGTTCTCCATTAAAGACAATTCTAACGTTCTTTTTGATAGGGGCAGCCTCCTTTGCCTTTTTCTCCCGGGTTACAGATTATGCCATTACGATGCGCGAGGCATCGAAGGCAGAGAGTTTCTACAGCGGTGTTGCCGCGCTGGATAACAGTGTGCCGCCTATGGGGTATTATGACCCAGAACCGAAGCCCTGGCCGGAGGATGCGCAAATGGAAGAATTGTTGTCACTGCCTGGCGTTACCTTGGCAGATACAAGGTACACCACGGATGGGCTGGTTGAGGATTACAAGCGGGTCATAGATGACGACAGCTCTTTTAATGAAGGGATATTCGTGGCGGAGGGGATTTATAGTGGATTTGAGGAATATGGGGGAGAGGAGGATCTCAGGCTGTATTTGTTATTCGATGATGTCAAGATACATGCTGGGGAAATTAATCTTGATTTTTGCAAGCCGATGAAAGTACAAGCTATTTACTATGGCCATGGGCGCCATACATATCCCCGGTCGTTCTTTGATGGACTGAAGGAGGGAAGCAAGTGCCTTGTGGTTGGAACCTATAGTGAAAAAACAGGAACCGCCTTTGAGCTGGGCGCATTCTCTTATATGGGGGATCAGGTTGAGTTTTTGCGCGTCATAGATGGAGTGAAGGACGATTATCTGGAAACGGAGGAGTTTGCCTGGTATAAAGAGAGGATTGAAGCCACAAAACAGAGCAATTTGGCGTATGATATCGTGTATACTGCGGATATGCGCGCGATCCCATATGTGAATGAACACAGGCTGGCAATCTCTGAGGGGCGTCCCCTGACAACAGGGGATACAGACGTCTGTGTTGTGAGCGATCTTTTTTTAGAGACGTATGGCTTGTCTGTAGGCGATAAGCTCCATATAGAACTTGGCGACAGGCTGCTGCCCCGGTTGGGAATCGGAGGCACGCGATTTCGAAGGGCAGAGAGTATGTCGGATTTTATTGATTCTGCAGAAGTTGGGATCATTGGCGCATATCGGTTTACGGACAGCGGGAAAGAACGTTATATGGATAATGGGGAGTGGAGTTATGGCCCGGCTACCATCTTTGTGCCATCTTCGCTTTTGCCGGTGGAAGTTCCCCAGGATCATAAAATCAGTAGGGGAGACTATAGCATCTTTATTGAAAATCCCCAGGATATAGACGCCTTTCGGGAGGCTGCGGAGCCGCTGGTAGCAGAAATGGGCTTAGGGTTTCGTTTTTCGGATGGAGGCTGGTCTGGCATGGAGGACAGCTTTGCGGCAGGGCCTTCGGCGTCGCTTTTGACGACTGTGCTGTATGTGGTTGGGGCTGCCCTGGCATTGTTTCTTGCGGTATACCTTTATATGGGCAGGAATAAAAAGCCATATGCCATTATGCGGACATTGGGGGTTTCCGGAAGGAGGGCAGGGAATTTTGTTGTGCTGCCCTTCCTGTTGTTGTCAGTATCTGCAATATTGGCAGGCGGTATGGCAGGGCTTTTCTATGCCTCATACACAGCGGCAAAAACCCTTGCAGGCATGTCGGTCAGCAGCGCCCCTGACGGTTATGTGTATGTTCTGGATGCGGCGATTCCGGCTGGAGTGGCAGTTGTCTGCCTGGTTTTTGAGATGGCGTTTGTGTTCCTTTTGATGTGGCTTTTCCTGCGGAAAATGAAGAAAACACCCCCGTTGGAGTTGCTGCAGGAAGGCGTTGGATTTGCGGGCGGCCATGGAAGGAAGGCAGGGACTTTGCCAAATCCTTTTGGGGCTGTAAAGCCGGAGCAGGAGATTGCGGATACGGCTCCCATCCCTGCCGGGATTGACGCTGCAAAGATTTCCGCTGCCAGCAGCCTGCCTGCACATGGGAAATACGGCGCATTGTACCAGGCCTGTGCATATATCCTGCGGCATATGCGGCGGAGCATCGGAAGGACAGCGGTGTCATTTGCCCTTACGGTTGTGCTGGCTGCCGGGCTTGGGATGTTTGTGCTGGCGAGGTTTGCATACCAGGAAGCTTACCGTGACCTTCGTGTGAAAGGCACAGCAATGGGATTTTCCTCACCTAATGTCAAGGAACTTTCGAAATCCGATTTGATAGAAGACATTTATTATTATAATAATTTTAGCGTGCGGGTGAATGGCGTCGGAGTCCTCAGCCCCATGACGTTTACCAATGATTTTGGCCATTATCTGATCGAGGATTACACGATCACCTATGCGGATGGGTATGGCCTTTCCGTTTTTGACGGCACAGGCCCGGTATGCCTGGTGGGAAAGGCGCTTGCAGAAACCCTTGGCGTCCGCCCGGGCGATGATATAACCTTGATGTCAGAGGGTTTGTATTCTTTTATGCCGGAAGTGTATGACGAGGAGGAGCTTCCCTTTGCAATTGAGCGGGCAGGAAAGCCGTATAAAGTGGCAGGCATTCTGGAATCAGGGAATGAAGATGTAAATGCCGGTATTTTTGCTGCCGTAAACGATGCGGCAGAAAATCTCTATAGCCAGCCTTTCCCTGTTGGCTACTGTGAGTTTACCTTGACAGACAATGGAAAGGTGAAGGAGTTGGAGAGCCTGTTGGAGGAACTGAAAAATAACAGCATAAGGTATTCACCCCTGGCGTCTTTCCATGTTGACTCGGAAACATTGGAAACCGTGAAACGTATCCGCAATCTGTTAGAATCATTGTTCCCTGTTGCCGTGGCGGCGGCTGTGCTGATTGGGCTGTTTGGAGCGGGGCTGGTCATCATGCAGTCGGCACAGGAGGCTGCATTCCTGCGTATTTTTGGCGTTACAAAGAAGCGCACCCGTTGTATGTTCGTGTTTGAACAGATTGTATTGTGCATTGCTGGAATCGTTTTTGTTGCAGGGATCCTTACGCTGCTTGCCCCAGGGCGGTTTGGGAGAAGCATGGAGGAGCTTGCCCTTTGCTGGCTGTTGTATTTTCTGGGATGTGTCTGTGGGGCGCTTGCAGCAGCGGTACAGGTAACCAGGCACAAAGCATTAGAACTTTTGCAAGTGAAGGAGTAAGGCATTGGTTATGATTCATGGCCAAAATAGGAAAAATCATGTTTTTATGGAATGCGCGGTTAATTTTTCCCAAAGTGCTTGACAGCCGGAAAAAAGAAAGCTATAATACAAACCAGTTCCAGGGAGGAACATAAATAGGCAATGGCGCCAGTGGGTGCCGTTGCCTATTTTTATGTATAAAATCAATCTGAGAGGAGGAAGCGTTATGAGACTGAACCCTAAGGAGCAAGAAAAATTAATGTTGCATATGGCTGGCGAGCTTGCAAAACAGAGAAAGGAAAGGGGGCTGAAGCTGAACTATGTGGAGGCCACTGCCTACATCAGCTCCGAGCTGCTGGAGTTGGCCAGAGATGGAAAAACGGTAGTAGAGCTGATGGCATTGGGCAGGGAGGTTCTTGCTAAGGAGGACGTGATGGATGGCGTGGCGGACATGATCCCGGAGATTCAGGTGGAAGCCACATTCCCAGATGGAACCAAGCTGGTAACTGTACACAATCCGATTCAGTAGGAGGTGATATAATATGAAAATTGGAGCAATCATTCCGGCAGAAGGAGAAATTACATTAAATGCAGGGAAACAAACTGTTACCCTTACAGTCACGCATAAGGGGGACCGTCCTGTGCAGGTAGGATCCCATTTCCATTTTTTTGAGGTGAACCGTCAATTGCAGTTTGACCGGGCAAAATCCTATGGCTTCCATCTGGATATCCCTTCTGGCACATCGGTACGTTTTGAGCCAGGGGAGTCAAAAGAGGTAGTTCTGACTGAGATGGGCGGGGCGAAGCGGATTTTTGGGCTGAATGACCTGACCTGCGCCCAGGCAACAGAATCCACAAAGGCAGCAGCAGTTGAGGCGGCAAAGCGTAAAGGCTTTCTATAAGGGAGGGATCACAATGGCAAATGCAATTTCCAGAGAAAAATATGCAATGATGTATGGGCCTACCAAAGGCGACAAGGTACGCCTGGCAGACACCAATTTAATTATAGAGGTAGAGGAAGATTATACAACCTATGGGGATGAAGTGAAGTTTGGCGGCGGCAAAACGATCCGTGACGGCATGGGCCAGTCTGTAAAGACCTGCAGCAAAGATGGGGATTTAGATTTGGTCATTACAAATGCGCTGATTCTGGACTATACAGGTATCATCAAAGCGGATATCGGCATCAAAGATGGAAAAATCGCAGGCATTGGCAAGGCAGGAAATCCCAATCTGATGGACGGCGTAACGCCAGGGATGACGATTGGCGCGTCCACAGAGGCATTGGCAGGAGAGGGTATGATCATTACTGCAGGAGGCATTGACAGCCATATCCATTTTATTTGCCCCCAGCAAGTAGAGTGTTCCCTGTATTCCGGCATTACCACAATGATCGGGGGCGGAACAGGCCCTGCGGACGGCACGAACGCCACCACCTGCACCCCAGGCCCCTGGAATCTGCGGATGATGCTGAAAGCAGCAGAGGAATATCCGATGAACCTGGGCTTTTTGGGAAAAGGGAACTGTTCTGACGAGGCTCCCTTGATCGAGCAGGTGAAAGCAGGGGCAATGGGCATGAAGATCCATGAGGATTTTGGGTCAACGCCAGCAGCTATCCATCACTGCCTGAATGTGGCGGATGCGTATGACATCCAGGTAGCCATCCATACGGATACCTTAAATGAGGCAGGCTGTGTGGAAGATACTTTAGACGCTATTGGAGGGCGCACTATACATACGTTCCATACCGAAGGGGCAGGCGGCGGCCATGCGCCAGATATTATCCGTGCGGCAGGCTATAAAAATATCCTGCCATCTTCGACAAATCCCACCATGCCCTTTACAGTGAATACCTTAGATGAGCACCTGGACATGCTGATGGTATGCCATCATCTGGACAAAAACATTCCAGAGGATGTGGCCTTTGCGGACTCCAGGATCCGCCCGGAAACCATTGCAGCGGAAGATGTGCTGCATGATATGGGCATATTTTCTATGATGAGTTCTGATTCCCAGGCAATGGGGCGCCCAGGAGAAGTTATCACCCGTACCTGGCAGGCTGCCCATAAGATGAAAGAAGAGCGGGGAGCGCTTCCGGAGGATGAGGGGGCTGGGAATGATAATTTCCGCGCAAAGCGTTATGTAGCAAAATATACGATTAATCCAGCGATTACCAATGGCATTGCAGATTATGTAGGGAGCGTGGAAGTTGGGAAATTTGCAGACCTGGTGCTGTGGAGGCCGGCCTTCTTTGGGGCAAAGCCAGATATGGTCATTAAAGGTGGGATGATCATTGCTTCAAAAATGGGGGATGCAAATGCATCTATTCCAACGACACAGCCTGTTTTGTATCAGCCGATGTTTGCGGCGCATGGGCGGGCTAAGGCAGAGGCCTGCCTGACCTTTGTTTCCCAGGCGGCGATAGAGGAAGGGGTCAAAGAGAAATATGGGCTTGAGAAGAGGGTTGTGCCAGTGAGAGGGTGCAGGAATGTGACGAAGAAGGATATGAAGCTAAATGATGCAGCACCGGAGATTTCGGTGGATCCGGAGACTTATGAAGTGCGTGTAGACGGGGAGAAGATTACGTCGAAGCCAGCGGAGGCGCTGCCGTTGACGCAGCTGTATAGTTTGTTTTAGATGCTAATCCGACAGCCCATTTGCATTGTAATAAATTGTGTGCAAATGGACTGTCAGGTTATCATGCACAGGCGGAAAATTCTGTTCGGTACAGGATAAAAATAGGAGGTTCATTATGTTAGGAGTATGTCTTTTGTTTGTAGGGATTGTCTTAATTAACAATGGCGTCTGTGGGCTTTGCAATGTGGCTCCAAGAGCTGCGGCAGCCATGAATATTTTTACAGGCGGCTTGTCGCTGTTTATCAATTTTACCAACTTGGTAATGGGAAATTACTACGCTGCCGGCACAGGGCTGCTGTTTTGCTTCACCTATCTTTTTGTGGCATTTAACAATCTGGTGGGGGTAAAGGATGGCAGGCCTTTCGCTTGGTTTTCCACTTTTGTTGCTGTAAATGCTGTTATTTTCGGCGTGGTCGAAGGCGTTACAGGAAGCGAGGCACTGGGCATTACAGCAGACTGGAGATGGGCGGCAATCTGGTGGCTTTGGGCTGTTCTTTGGGGAACTGCTTTTGTGACGGACATTATGAAAAAGAAGTTAGGGAAATTTGTGCCTTGCCTGCAGATTTTTGAGGGAATTGTAACAGCCTGGATTCCGGGAGTGATGCTTCTTTTGCAAGTATGGTAGGAAGGGCGCAGGAGATCCGTGGATATTTTGCCTGTTTAGAGCCAGCAGGATATTCTCTAGTATATTTGTTTGGGAATCATAATATAGAGGGATAAAGGCCTGCCTGGATACAGAAAGGAGAAAAATATGTTATGTGAGACAGTGTTGGGAAATCTTTCAGAAGAGCGGTTCCAAGGGTTGGACGTGGATTATGTAGATGTGGAATGGTATGAGGCGTTTGCAAAGATCCATCGGAAGGTATCAGAAAAAGGGGTGGATGTGGGAATCCGTCTGGATAATGAGGTTTTGAAAAAGGGGCTTCATCAGGATGATGTGCTTTATGCGGATCAGGAAAGGGTGATTGCCGTCAATATACCACCCTGCGAGGCCATGGAAGTGAATGTCAGGGAAGGCCATCCCTGGCAGCTGGCGAAGGTGTGCTATGAGATTGGCAATACACATGGCACGTTGTTTTGGGCAGGGGATTTCCAGACATTTCTGACGCCTTATAATGAGCCGCTTTTTGAGAAGCTGTCAGAGCTGCATGGCGTTTTTGTCAAGAAAGTTATGACAAAATTTGATTTTCAAAAGGCGATTTCCAGTACCATCAATAACCACCATCATTAATAGGGGATCATATGGAAAAAAAGAATCGAAAAAAAAGGTTTTTGCTGCTGCAGATCAATGACGCCTTATTCCCAATTGGCGGATATTCCCATTCCTATGGATTGGAAACCTATATCCAAAAGGATTTGGTGGCAGATACAGAGACGGCCTGGGAATTTTTACAGCGCAGGCTGCGTTTTGGGTTTTGTTATAATGAATTACTGACTGCACGCCTGGCATATCAGTATGCCAAGGAGGGGGATTTGGGGAAGCTGCAGAGCCTGGAGGAGCTGCTGGAGGCTTCCAGGCTGCCAAAAGAGATACGGGACGCTGGTAAAAAGCTGGGGTCACGGTTTGTAAAGACGCTGCAAAACTTGGAAATTGAGTTTGAAAGTGATATTTTTACGGAGTATTGTCAGGCTCAAAAGGGGATGGCGATGGTGCATGCGTGTGCCTATGGGGTATTTTGCGCTGCGGTGGGAATCGGCTATGAAGAAGCAATGGAGCATTATCTGTATGCACAGGCCTCTGCGATGGTGACAAACTGTGTAAAAACTATTCCGTTAAGCCAGACAGATGGGCAGAAGCTTTTGTACCGCAGCGAGGGTTTATTCCATGAAATCCTGGAGGATATGGAAGGGCTGGAGGAAGAGGATCTTTGCCAGTCTACACCAGGTTTTGATATACGCAGTATGCAGCATGAAGGTTTGTATTCCAGGATTTATATGTCTTAGAAGGATAAGAAAGCCAGGGTTAGAAAATCATTTATGCCATAGGGCAAGGAAAAAGAACAGGAAGATATCTTTAAGATGAGAAGTTGGGAATTATGGAAAGGGGATATTTTATGGCTTATGTAAAGGTTGGCGTTGCGGGGCCTGTAGGTTCTGGCAAGACAGCGCTGATTGAGGCGTTGACGCGCCAGATGGCGTTAGATTATAGCATTGGCGTAATCACAAATGACATTTATACGAAGGAAGACGCAGAATTTCTCTGTAAAAACAGTGTGCTCCAGCGGGAGAGGATCATTGGGGTGGAAACGGGGGGATGCCCCCACACGGCCATCCGGGAAGATGCTTCTATGAATCTGGAAGCGATCGACGAAATGACGGAACGTTTCCCGGATATAGAACTGCTGTTTATAGAAAGTGGTGGGGATAACCTTTCTGCAACCTTTAGCCCGGAATTGGTAGACGCCACGATTTTTGTGATTGATGTGGCAGAAGGGGATAAGATTCCAAGAAAAGGCGGGCCCGGCATTACCCGTTCGGGGCTTCTTGTGATCAATAAGATTGACCTGGCTCCCTATGTGGGCGCCAGCCTGGAAGTGATGGAACGGGATTCAAAAAAAATGCGGGGGAGCCGCCCTTTTGTTTTTACGGATATCCGAAAAGGGAAGGGATTGGAAGAGGTAATTTCCTGGATTAAGAAAACAGTTCTTTTGGAAGGGTGTTAGCGCCCAGCAGGCGTTGGTTTGGCTCTAAGGTTGCTTTTTGAATAGGATACAGGTGGAGGATTATGGAAAATCAGTTTGGCAAGCTATCACGGCTGCAGATCGGCGCAGCTTTTGATGGGGAAAAGACAGTGCTGCAGGATGTGCATTTTACGGCGCCTTTTAAGGTCATGCGCCCTTTTTATGAGAAGCCAGGCATTATGACAGTGATGCTGCTGTCAGCTTCTGCAGGGATTATGGCAGGGGACCGCCAGGAGTTTGATTTTGAGGTTAAGCCTGGCGCCAGCCTGGAATTTGTTTCCCAGGCCTATGAGAAAATACACAGGATGGAGGAGGGGGAGGCAAAACGGAATGTGGAGATCCATGTAAGAGAGGGGGCTTCCTTTTATTATACCCCTTTGCCAACAGTCCCCTTTGCTGGATCGGCTTTTTCCAATGATGCCAAGATTTATCTTGCAGATGGGAGCAGCCGCTTTATTATGAGTGAGGTGCTGGCATGCGGCCGTGCGGCACGGGGGGAGCGTTTTCAGTTCCGCCATTTTAAAAACCATGTCTCCATCTGGCAGGGCTCAAGGCGGATTTACCGGGACAATACCTGCTGCCTTCCAAAGGAATGGGACATGGAAGGGTTTGGCTTATTTGAAGGCTATAGCCATCTGGCAAATCTCGTTATCTGCAACCAGCCTGTGAACCAGGCGCAGGTATCGGCTATGCGGCAGCTGATGGAGGATGTGCCAGAAATGGAAGGTGGGGTAACGCAGAACGGAGAAAGCCTTACGGTAATCCGCATATTGGGTAATACTGCCCAAAAACTTACAGATATTATCAAAAAAATTCTTGACACTGCCATGTTAGTGTGATAAACTATCACCAGTTAAAAAATAGAACCATAAAATCTAAGAGCAAAAGTAGTACCATAGAAACCGTCCTTACAGAGAGTTATCGGCTGGTGGAAGATAACAGGAACCTTTTATGGGAATGGATTTGTGAGATGCAAAGTGAACAGGCGGCTATACAATATCTGTGGAGATTTTCTGTATGCAGGGTTGGCAGCGGTGGGCTGGCCATTGTTTAGAGCCTTTAGTAGCGGATGCCGTGTCCTCACGTTACAGGGGTAAGATATCATGTGTATCGGATAAGAGGTTATAGAATTGGTGGCGGATATTTCTGATTTGGAATGTCCGTTTTTTGTGCAGAGAAATGCATTGCAGAAATGTGCGGCACAATAGAATGTATGGCGCATAGGAATGGATAGGGTTGATGTGGTGGCTAAGGAGCGCCGTTTCTGCAGGAGGAGCACTGGTTCTATGATAAAACAGGGTGGCACCGCGGTCAGATCGTCCCTGGTAAAGGCAGAGAAGCTTTTACCAGGGATTTTTGTGTTTGTATGGTAAAAGGGATGGAAGGAGTATAGTAGCATGAAGCGTATTTTAAAGGTTTATCGAAAAACAGTCAGTATTGTAAAAGAATCTTCTATTAATATGTATGAGAATCTGGCAGGGAAGAAAAAGGGGTTCCTATTGGAAAGTTACGACAAGAATTATGACCGTTACACTTTGTTTGGGGCAGAGCCGGAGGAGATTATTACCTCCCGGGGAAATGCATTGGTGATCCAAACTGCCCAGGGGGAGGAAGTGCGGGAAGGGAATCCCTTGGAATTATTAAAGGAATATTACAGCCAGTTTGAGATAAAAAAAGAAGCGGATGGCTTAAGCTTCAGCGGCGGCCTGGTGGGCAGCCTGGGCTATGATTTTGTCCGTTATTCTGAGGAGCTGCCAGACAACAATCCGGATGAAATTGGCATTGAGACGATTCAGATGATGCTGATGACAAAATTTATCGTAGTGGACCATTTGGCAGAGACTTTGACAGCCGTTGTGCTGGGGGAAGACAGCGAGGAAGGGAAGGCCAAGGCCTTACAGGAAGCAGATGCATTGATAGCCAAGGCAGATCCAGGGCGGGGGGCGTCCCCTACGGAGGGCTTCCCAGGGGGAGAAGGCTTAGAAGGGAAAGCGGAAACGCATACTGCTTTCCTGCATGATGGGAAAATCATTAAAAAGTCTGATACTTTGGAAGAATACAGTGAAAAGGTAGAGAAGATCAAAGCTTATATCCGGGAAGGCCATATTTTCCAGACAGTATTGTCCCAAAGGTGGACGATAGAAACAAATCAGGAAGGATTCGCCCTATACAAAGAGCTGCGTGAGCTGAACCCATCCCCCTATTTGTATTATAATCTCTCGGAATCTTTAAGCCAATAAACACAAGGCTTTCAGATGCCTTTTTTATTAAAATCCCCCACTTTTTTTGCCAAAAGCACTTGACAAATATATCGAAAAATGCGG
>CAJTDL010000007.1 GCA_910575035.1 Lachnospiraceae bacterium | reverse complement strand
GACAAGCGGAATAGAACCATTTTGCAATGGAATAAAAAAGGATATCACTCCGGTCAAGAATGCGATATCCTTATCAGTAAGCTCTGGATTTGTTGAAGGAAATAACAACAAATTCAAAGTCCCCAAACGTATTGTATACGGCAGGAGCGGATTAGTCAATCTCGAAAAAAAATGTAAGTTAGCATTTTTATCCAAAGGTCAAGATTTCTCTCTCACTGCATTATTATAAAACAAGCTGGTGCCAGTATGGCACCAGCTAATATCTTATAGCTTATACCCAAAGTTCAGAAAGAACCGAGGCTTCTGGAAGGGCCTTAAAAATGTATGGATTTTCCGCATCCCCCTCCACATCAGCCACAATCGCATGAAAAGTCTATGTCTCCTCACGGACGCTCTTATGGCCAAGGCCGTGGAACTGGTTGTCCCCCTGTTTGCTATACTGATTCCTTTTTGCCAAAAGTTCTATAAAATCCCTGGCAAGCCCCAAATCGGATTGGCTGCATAAACGCAGTTTCCCTCCTTTTTTCACACAGCACACTAAATCTATTGATCCGATGGTCAAATACCACTACCTGCATTATGATTACGCTAATATCTCATTTCTTGCAATACGGCATTCCTCTTCGGATAAAATTTCCACGTCATCCTCTGACAGATATTCCTTACTGTTTTGCAGCAAGATATACTGTGCAGTTATTTCGTCCTCATAATAGACATCCTCTAATTCGTCCTCCATACTTTCCGATGCTTCTTCATCTCCATCCTCATAGTGGCCTTCTCCTTCAGGCTCTTCGTCATATTCTTGATTAGGCAAATCCTCTACTTCTATTTTATTTATAAGCCATTTTCCCTTCTCCTTTGTCAAATAGTATGTATTTCTCCCTATTGGCATTACATCTACTGCTTCCTCGTACTTGCTCTTGGAGTCTTTTGCATAATCAATGACAACTTCTTTCACTACCTTTTTTACCATCATTTTCCTTATAAAATTGGAATTGTCCATAAGTTTTTCAATGACGACATTTTCCAGATAACTCTTAATGTCATCTGATAGAGAATTATCGGCTTCTGCAAAATTTTTTGCCGCAAAATCTATGGCGACAACAGTCTCTGTATCAGAAAGCATTTCTGCTTTTTCTGGCAGGGAATAAATCCTTGAGTTTTTATAGATGGATTCTGTCAGTTCTGCGCAGGCTTCTTTCATGTCAGAATCATCGTATAAGTAGTCTGCATTGATGGGGTCGTCATAATTCCATGATATTATGCCCCCGGAAGAACTTTCCGATTTCGTTTACCAGTCGGGCAGCCAGATTTTTTTGATAATCAGCAGATCGGTTTCCAGCGGCTTTGTATTCAGGTTATATTCTTTCTCAAATATCAGGTCATCCCTGTTTTCCTTAAACTCCAAGTTCATAGCAGCGACAAATCCTGGATGCCATTGTATTTTCGTATCTTCCATAACAACTCCTTTGCTTAATTGAATTATAACACATCTTTAGAAATTTACAACATAGGTGGCGCGCCCATTTTCTATAAAATTCTGCTTATGTATCATATATTGGCACGTTGCATACAGCTTGGAATTATAAGTTGGTGCCTTGCCTATATCAGCAAGATGCTGGCAGAGAACTTCAGGGGGAAGTCATTCCATGTATATGGGCTTGATCTGCCGATAAAAATCCAAGACAGGGGGCAGCAGCTCTTCGCCTTAGCAGGCATACTGGCATTCACAGACAAACTCGTTGACCGGGAAACGGCAAGCAGAATAAGGAGGGCGATTGAGATGACACAGGTGGCACAGATTTTTGAGGAATACCCAAAATCGCTCAATTCAAATTCAAACTGAATCAGTCCATTACCATAATCTTTAACAAGACAATCATTAATTTCATCCAAAAAAATGTTCATAATAACAGTATCAAATTTTTCTCTGTAAATCTATGATTAATTAAGAAAATCTCTGCCGATTGTGTTCATTAGTTTGCAACCTCTTTCTTGATTTATTAAATTATTTTTCGTTTATTGTTTTGATTGTTTCAAATACAGAATGGTTTTCCTTATCAGTTATTTCTCTGTTTATTAATTCATGGGTACAGATTATTAGCTATACACTTGAATGCGTTTTAATGGGATAATGCCAGACATATGAACATATTAAAAAGGCACTTGCAATCAAACCGTAAATATGCTATATTATAGACGCAAAGAAAAAGCAACCGCCCACAAGGGGTTGACCGTATATGAAGATAGCAATGCCACCCTTCACTAGCCAAAGTATCAGGGTGGCTTTTGCTATGTATGATTACTTACAAAACGTAAACACGAATGTAAGCAATGCCAGAAGGAATATGCCAAATGTCAGCAACTCCATAAGAGAAATATGAATCTTATGTTTCTTATGCTTTCTCTTTTTCATAGCATCACCCCCATTCTCTTTAGAATGAGGTCAACACACCCTGTAACACGGTTGCTCTTTTGAAATTATAGCACATCTTTTGATTCTTCACAACGATATTCTTTATTATATATAAGAGGATGCCAAACCAGTGACACCCTTTGTATTATGCTTCATATAAGTGTACCAAAAACGAATGTTTTTGACACACTAAATATGGATGGATATTACCTGCCTGTACTGTTACTCGAACAACAAATTTCATTATTACATTCCTATAACAGCTTACATAGGAATATGCATAGTAAAATGCATTCAGGGATTTTTCAGTAATTCTTGATAAAATATGCCTGTATAATGAGCGGATGGAATCCGCAGACTTCATAGACAATATAGATAAAACCAATAAAAAAGCGTTTCTATAGTCGGTGCAGAAAAAGTTTTAATATAAAAATAATGGTATAGCCTACCAATCAAGTTGTTTTCATTGTATAATAAGTCTGACGTACAAGGTCACTCTCTTTCGTATAGGTTGTTATGCAAACTTATACATTAGAAAGTGCCTTGTGCGTTATTTTATTTTTCAAAAAGTTGTAAAGTGGTGTTTTATAAGAGTAAAAGGCAGTATAGATATGAGAGTACGAAAAGAATTAAATATTTGTATAGGCGAGCGTGTTCGGCAGGCCAGAAACGCTTCCGGATATACACAAGAGAAATTAGCGGAAAAGCTGGATGTAACGATACAGTATGTTTCCGACCTTGAGAGGGGCGTTGTCGGGACCTCCATCCCCACGCTGGTTAGGATTTGCGAATCTCTTTCTGTATCCAGCGATTTTCTGTTGATGGGGTTGGACAGAGAGGTAGAACCACTGGATCTTTCCATCTGCCTCCGGAAATTATCCCGAAGGAACGGCGGCTCGTGGAATCAAGCATAGAACTGATGCTGGAGGCGTTTCAGATGAATACAGAAGAACAGGTTGCTGCAGGCAGAACAGAATAAGGGCATGTCTGTGGGATGGTTTCATTTGGCGTATTTTCATTTGGCGTATCAAAAATGCAGGAGGCTTTTTCGGCATAAAGCTTCCTGCATTTGTAACTGTTCTGGTTTACTGATTCGCAGAATTTGTTGAAATTGTTGCGATGCTATTGTATCAAACAGGGAGGGCAATATTCTTATCCTTTATCATTTGCTGGAAAGATGTTTTTAAAGTTGCTTCAAATTTCTTCCAACATTTTTATTTCTTTCAGAGAAAGCCCTGATATATCAGCAATCTCGTCCAACGTGTATCTGCCAGATTGTAACATGCGGATAGCAGTTATTTTCTGTCCTTGCTGCATCCCTTCTTCCATTTTCATTTTATCTCTCATGGCTAACCGTGGCTCCATAAGTTCCATCAATGATTCATACATGCTCTCATCCTCCATCATTTCCTTAAATAAGCTGTCTGTTTGCGTCTATGCTGATTTTCAGGACGGAATCCGCCATTTCTTTGTCAAAGTCTCCTGTCAGCTCGCTTATACGTTTCAATAATTGTTTTACATCTTCCTTTTGTAGTTTTTCGGAAAGGGATCTTAACCAGACATGCTCATCTCCCTCCAATTCCTTTGTTGCAATAATTTGTAAAGGGAAGAGGCTGCCTGTATGGATACGGTATATTCCTTTGCAGGAACAAGTTACCTCAAATCCTTTCCCGGAAAGGTGTTTGAAAAGCCCCATCGGTTTTCCCTCCCGGATAATCGTTGTTGTTATATCATCTTCATTTATTCCGGAAGATGCAGTCCCTGCGGCCTTATAAATACAGGCATATCCCTGCACTTTATAAAATATGTTGATGTTCAGTTCATCCTCGGGAGATTTGTATTCCATGATATTATGCCCTCGGAAGAACTTTCCGATTTCGTTTACCAGTCGGGCAGCCGGATTCTTTTTGATAATCAGCAGATCGGTTTCCAGCGGTTTTGTGTTCAGGTTATATTCTTTCTCAAATATCAGGTCATCCCTGTTTTCCTTAAACTCCAAGTTCATAGCAGCGACAAATCCTGGATGCCATTGTATTTTCGTATCTTCCATAACAACTCCTTTGCTTAATTGAATTATAACACATCTTTAGGAATTTACAACATAGGTGGCGCGCCCGTTTTCTATAAAATTCTACAAAAGTTCTACAAAATAATTTTATTATAAACTAGCAAAAATCCGAGATGAGAATTTTCATCCGGAAAAGCTCTTGAAAATAAAGGCTTTCAAGGCTGTCAGAAGGTATTTGGCATATTGTGCGGGTAGAACCTTTTCTTCATCTCCTCTGAAACCTGGTAGCCATGTCTTAAAAGATAATGTATCAGTATCTTTAGGTTAATAACGTAATGCTTCCGGCCGTCCAGGTTCTTTTGGAAGCCTTTTGAATTTGGCTCCTCTTCCAGGACACCCTCCGCATGGAACTGTTCCACAATTACTTTGGGCGGGATGAATTTCCCATAATATGTAAAGAAAGCATCCTTCAGCACAACCGATGTAATATAGAGCTTATCAAATAACATAAGGCAGCCTCCTTTAAAAGGAGTATATCATAGGAATCGGATATGTGAAAGTCATGCAGGTGACTTCCTTCCACGGGAACGGGACATGGCTTTCCCGTATATTTCTTCCAGAGGAACACGTTTGTGGTTAAAGTAAAGTTCTAAAAACAGCATGGCTGTACCACATTCACACTTTAAGGGGTCATAACCAAAAGAAGAAAGGATGGCGGTACGCCATTGGTTAAAACTTCTGTAAATATGATGTTTTTCACAGGAGATGGCTCTGTGGGGTTTTTTGTCAATCTCCCGGTGCCTTGCATAAATGCCGCCATAACGAATCATTTTGTAATGCTTTTCGGGGATATGGCGGATCAAGCGTTCAATGAATTCCATAACAGGAAGTGTTTCTTCCACATATTTGTTATCTTCATGCCGGCTGTAATGGAAAGTGACAAAGCCACCATCATATTTATCAATCCGGGAAGTGGCGATCACGGGTCGTCCGAGATAACGCCCGACATATTTTACCACGGTTTTGGGATCACATTTGTTTGGTTTTGCATAGACATAGAACCCTTCCTTGTGTTCCCGGTAACAGAGTGCTTTCACCTTTTTGAAAGAGTGGCCGATTTTGGATTCCATTTTATTCAGAAGGCCGGTACGGAAAGCATTGCGGGGGAAGGTGTAGTTAAAGTGGCTGATATTACGCCAGAAACCGTTGTCGCTGTAGCTGCCTTCTGAAATGAGACAGTGGATATGCGGGTTCCATTTCAGGTCTCTGCCAAAGGTGTGGAGTACCATGATAAGCCGGGTGTGAAGTTCATGGATTTATTCTGCTTAAAAAACATGCGGGGGATAACACTGTTTATGGCATGGAACAGACAGTCAAGGAGGGAGCGGTCATCCAGGAAGAAATCCCAGAGCTGTTTGTCAATGGTGAAAACACAGTGGCGGTGGGTGACATTGACGAGTTTAAAGGACATGGAGGCAGTGCGCTGCATGGCGTATAAGTTACTGCAGGTAGGGCAGAAGCGGCTGTGGCAGCGGAAAGGGACGAATTTTAACTTTCCGCAATGAGGACAGCCATACATTTCAAGTTGTTTTCGTTGTATAATAAGTCTGACGTACAAGGTCACTCTCTTTCGTATAGGTTGTTATGCAAACTTATACATTAGAAAGTGCCTTGTGCGTTATTTTATTTTTCAAAAAGTTGTAAAGTGGTGTATTTTTTTAACTAAACAGCTCAAAATGGGCTGGCAGGGATGGTGAAGGAAGTCAATGGCACGCAGCTTGTCCAGGAGGAGATACTTTGGATGCTGGTGGATAGGAGAAGAAAAAATCATAAAAAGAGGCCGCCTTGATTAGAGTGTCAAGGCAGCCTGTCGAAATGGAGAGACGATAAATCATCTTCCGTAATTTCGGATAATTCTTTATAACTGGGGTTGTCAATTGCAATGATTCTTCTGGCATGATTCATGGTTAAATCATCATATAGATTTCTGGCCAGACGGCCATTTGCAAAATGTTCTTCTTTACCTAAAACTTGATGCCCTAATATTTCCCTTGCTTTCCGAGCCGCATTTTCATTGAGCATATAATTGTTTTTCTGGCAGATTGTTTTCAAGATATCGTAAAGCTCATCCACGTTATAGTCATCAAAATATAGGAATGTATTAAAACGCGATTTCAAACCGGGATTAGAATTAAAAAATAATTCCATGGGTTCTGTATAGCCGGCTACAATTACTACTAAATCATCTCTATAATCTTCTAAAGCCTTTGTTAATTCTGTGAGGCATTCCCTGCCATAAGAATCTGTGTTTTCATTTTCCGTGATACTGTATGCCTCATCAATAAATAGTACCCCGCCTTTGGCACGTTCGATTACCTTTTTTACTTTAAGCGCAGTCTGCCCTTGGTATCCGGCAATCAGGTCTGTCCTGGCGACTTCCATAAAATGTCCTTTTGAGAGAAGTCCTATTTGTTTGTAAATACGCCCAACAATCCTTGCAACCGTTGTTTTTCCCGTTCCGGGATTTCCCATAAAGGCAAGATGAAGTGTATTTTTTTCAGCATATAAACCCTGTTCTTCACGCATTTTCTGTACTTTCTGATAGATAATCAAATCATTTACCTGAGCTTTTACATTGTTTAAGCCAACTAATCCATTCAGTTCATCTAACAGTTCTGATAAAGTCCGTGAATCCGTTTCTATTTGCTTTGGATTGCAAATATCAGATATTTTTATGTAACCATAATATCGCAGCAAGCTGTCTTTTAAGGCAATTGCAATTTGTGTCATTTGTTTTGTGTGCCTGCCTGAATTTGTAAGCTTTGATATCTTCTGAAACATCTCTGTAGCGGCTTCGTCTTGTCCTTGCACAATATCTAAGGCGCATTTTGTAACTTCTGCATTTTGTCCAGACAATGCATCTAATTTTGAGGCGTAATCCAGAAATTCCTCTTGGTATTTATTGCTCATTATATAATTCCAATCATGTTTAAAATGAATTGAAGTATGGTAAGGGCTATGGCGCCTCCGGCCAAACAATACGCTGTTTTAAGTTTGGAGTTGTAAATAGCTCTGTCATAATCATATAACCCAGATTGGCTAAATTTCTGGTTCTGTTCTGTTTGGTATTGAAAAAAATTTCCCAATGTTGCATTTGTTTTTCCAAGGCTTGTCTCGACAGCTTTGGCTTTAGAATCGGCTTCATGAGCCGTTATCATAGCAGCGACAATCCCTTCTATATAGTCTTCGTTCAAGCTTTCAAGCGCATTATAAACCTGGCCAAATTCTTTAGAAACTTGGTCTTCGCGTTGATTGATATGCATAAGGCGGTCTTGAAGTTGCGTTACCAGATTATTGAATTCCTTCCCTGTTACCTGGTGGTCAAATAAGTCTAAAAAGCCTCCATGTTCATCAACAGATGAAAGCTCAAGGGAGATTGGAGCTTGTTCAGAAAACTCTCGGATATGCTGCTTTGCATTTTCAAAATCATAGTTTGTCACTGTATATTTACTCATGTTTTTCCTCCGTCTGTGTTTGTAATAACATGTCATTGATGTTATCTAATTCTTTTTCGTTTGCTTCCAAATTTTCATAGAAATCACTATGAAAAACATTATCTGCTACTTTTTTTATTACCTTTGATGCTTTCTGATTTTTTAGCGATATAGTTTTCGAAGCCTGTTCTTTGATTTCTGATAAGCTAATGGGTTTCTTGCCTACATCATCAGATGAAGGGGAATCATCTTGCGGCATTGCAACGGGTTCTTCCATTTCAGTATCTGTACAGCAATCACTTGCGGTTCCGTGCGATTTCAGAATTAAGGCAGCAACGCCGGTTATCAGTGTGCCTAAGCCAATCAAGGCAAGCAAATCTTTTATCTTCATTCGTGTATCCTCCTGTTATTATGGTTCCTGTGTTTGGGATAGAAAAAAATTGATTTCTTTAAGCGGATCCTCATTTGCCTGAAGTTCTTCATAAAAATCGTCTTGGGTAACGTCTGTCATTAAACCTTTTATAAATGCTCCCGCTTTTTTGTTCCTTGTGCTGATTGCTGTTGAAACATGTTTTTTCGTGGCGTATAGTTTCTCTTGCTGCAGTACAATTGCCGTATCTTGCGTACGGATGATATCATTGCGTTTTGCTATCTGCATTTTTGAATTATCTGACAGTTGTTTTTTCGCGATAGCTTTGTCAATCAGATTTATTGCAAGCGCACCAATGATTCCAAAAACCAGCCCCCCTATGAACATGCCCAAAATGCTTGCAAGGCTTCCAAGCAAAGGAATTTCAATAGCAAAGACAGGAATTGCCATTAACCCTTTCTCGATTGGTTCTGAAACTATAATTGAACCTGCAGCGCTTGCGCCAGCTATAACAATTTTTCCTACTTCAAGCATTAACACACCAGCAGGCTTATTACTGTTTTGTGGGTTCTTTATGTAATCAATGGCTTCCTTAATGGACTTTACTCCCTGTTTTATAAGTGTAAATGCTTTTTTTATGGTTCTTATCATAGGGCCAAAGATGGAAGCCGCAATCGTGGTCACCAGTGTATCTCTGGCGTTCAATACATGTTTTTTCATATCACTAACAAAGGAAGTTATGGCGGCTTTTATCTGGCTGATAAATGATTCTAAATTTTTTTGTCCTGATTTTATCCATGCAACCAATTTTGAGATGACTGTTTTTACAAGTTCAGCGAGAAACTGCATGATTACTGCCTGAAGCGCTTTTCCAGTTATTCGGAATGCTTCCTCTTTTTGTGACTGTTTTCCTAATGCAATATTTTCATCCTTTTTCTTTTCCTTCTCCTTTTTCCATGCTTCTTTTGATTTCCTGTCTTTTTCAATATATGCTTCTTCGTCTATTCCAAAATATTCCCCATTTGTCTGTCCCTTGCCTTTAGACCCGGTTCTTATGTGTTTCAGCCACTTTTCCCCGTCATGATCAGACTTTGACTGGTTAGCGGCAGAATCTAAATCATTTAAGTTATCATCAGAATTTGCAAATGCTGCTTTTTCTTCTGTGGCCATATACGCTCCAGCCTCGGGATCCCTAACGATAGTTCCTTCACTAATTTGATGGTCCTTATTTATTGTTTTATTTCCCTTTGGCCTAGCTTGGTCGTAAGGTTCCCTATATCCTTTTCGTAAGGACTTTATCCATGTGCCGTCTATCTCATCATATGTTTCCCAAGTCATTGTTTTCTCATTATATCTCTGTTCCTGTTTCAATCTTGCTGGCGGCTTTTCATTTGGATCTGTATAGAAATTAGCCCTATATTCCTCTCCCCTCTTCTTATAATCAACATAAACATTGTGTTCTGCATATTGCTGGCCTTCAAAATCATTTACATCCTGAATATGTGCTTTATTTCGTAAATCCAGCGTAAGGCCACGGTTTTCCTGGATAAAATCTTCCCCTGCGGTAACCGCTATCTGATTAAGGAATTGTTCCCAGATGACATTCATCACAGTATCGCCTAAGCTTTCCGGATTATTGATTTTTTCCCTGTCTTCGATGAGAAAGTCCAAATCCAAAAGTTGTGAGTCCAAGTCTTCCTCTAACCTGCGTTCTAATTCATCAAAATCTATTGCCTTGTCATATAGTTCAGAGCTTTTGCGAATAGCATTTTCTGTTGCCATCTTCTATATCCCTCGCTTTCATCATTTTGTAGTATGAACTGTATTAGAACATGGGTTTAAAGCATTTTTGAGTTTCGGTTATAACAACTCCACCGCATCCCCCTGGCTCCGTATCCACATATCAATCCCTTTCCCAAATACTTCGGCAGAAATCGTATAAACGCCGTCCTCTTCAGAGAGGACTTTTGCTGTTGGAAGCCTGTCCAAAACAGCTTCCACGGATACGCCGGAATACTTGAACTTGATATGCTGAAGCCTTCCGCCGAACATAAACTGCACCCTTTTGCGGAATTCGCCTTCCTCAAAACGGTCGCGGTATGGAATGTAAAAGCTCTCATTTAATATCGTAATATTACGAATACGGTCAATGCGGTAAATTGTCGGGTACGCATCTTCGGCATTTTCAAACCCTTTCCGCGTGGATTCACTCTCGATAAAGGCTGCAAGATAGAAATAAAACTCAGAAAACATGATTGCTGCCGGCTTTAATTTTCTCGTAACCATTTTTTTATCCTTTAAGCGCCCATAACATATTTCAATATACTGGTGGTTATGGATTGCCTGCCCCACAGTCCACAGCCTGTCCAGAAATTCTTCTTTATGCTGGGGCTCAATGTAGTGGTACTGTTCGTTTGCAATCAATTTCTGTACAAGCCTCCGGTTGCATTCCGGCACGCAGCAGTCGATCAGCTTATGGAGGATGGCATCCATCTGTTGTTTGGTGAAAGCACGCCCATCCAGAAGGATTTTGCAGACAGCCAGAATTTCTGCATTGGTAAGTTTCTTCTCGTAAAGCCGTTCCAGCCGGTATCCTTTTTCATCCCTGTCATATATAACCCTGTAAGATGTACCGCTGCCGCTTACAGTATCCCGGTCAAAATACTTCCTGATATCATCGATGTCTCGGCGGATGGAACGTTCGTCCACGCCGTACCGGTCGGCTTCGCCGGATTTTTGGACAATTTCACCGTTCTGGAATTTTGTGTATAAATCAAGTATCCGGGCTATCTTGCTGTTATTTTCCATTTAAAATAAATACCTCCTGTATATTTTATGCTAATATTATAGAAAATGGAATGGACAGAATATGTCCTTTCTCTGGAATTATCAGAAAAAATATTGCCGTTATATTTACCAGGTTCTTTTTTATCCATTATATAAAATTGTTGCAATTATATAATATAAAACTATAACATTGATATATACAATTATACTATTTGGAATATAATTTTTCTACTATTATTTTTTATAAAATTGAAAATCCTATATTAAGACATGTAATGGAATTGTATATTTTTCATAAATTTACTTTTTGATGTTTAGCATTAATTTTTTATTTTATCAAATATGGTGGACTGTAAATGTCCTTTTATTAAAATAATTTTTTTGTAAAAATAAAATCAGCAATATTACTTATTTTTAATGTTTTAAATCTATAAATTTCAGTAATTTATTATATATAGTAGCATTGCTATGTTACTAAAATTTCGACTTTTATATATTATAAGAGTAAAAGGTGGTATAGATATGAGAGTACGAAAAGAATTAAATATTTGTATAGGCGAGCGTGTTCGGCAGGCCAGAAATGCTGCCGGATATACACAAGAGAAATTAGCGGAAAAGCTGGATGTAACGATACAGTATGTTTCCGACCTTGAGAGGGGCGTTGTCGGGACGTCCATCCCCACGCTGGTTAGGATTTGCGAAACTCTTTCCGTATCCAGCGATTTTCTGTTGATGGGGTTGGACAGAGAGGTAGAACCACTGGATCTTTCCATCCGCCTCCGGAAATTATCCCCGAAGGAACGACGGCTCGTGGAATCAAGCATAGAGCTGATGCTGGAGGCGTTTCAGATGAACACAGAAGAACAGGTTACTGCAGGCAGACCAGAATAAGGGCATGTCTGTGGGATGTTTCATTTGGCGTATCAAAAATGCAGGAGGCTTTTTCGGCATAAAACTTCCTGCATTTGTAACTGTTCTGGTTTACTGATTCGCAGAATTTGTTGAAATTTACAATGCTATTGTATCAAACAGGGAGGGCAATATTCATATCCTTTATCAGTTGCTGGAAAGATATTTTTAAAGTTGCTTCAAATTTCTTCCAATATTTTTATTTCTTTCAGAGAAAGCCCTGATATATCAGCAATCTCGTCCAACGTGTATCTGCCAGATTGTAACATGCGGGTAGCGGTTATTTTCTGTCCTTGCTGCATCCCTTGCCGCATCCCTTCTTCCATTTTTGTTTTATCCCTTATGGCTAACCGTGGCTCCATAAGTTCCATCAATGATTCATACATGCTCTCATCCTCCATCATTTCCTTAATAAGCTGTCTGTTTGCGTCTATGCTGATTTTCAGGACGGAATCCGCCATTTCTTTGTCAAAGTCTCCTGTCAGCCCGCTTATACGTTTCAATAATTGTTTTACATCTTCCTTTTGCAGTTTTTCGGAAAGGGATCTTAACCAGACATGCTCATCTCCCTCCAATTCCTTTGTTGCAATAATTTGTAAAGGAAACAGGCTGCCTGTATGGATGCGGTATATTCCTTTGCAGGAACAAGTTACCTCAAATCCTTTCCCGGAAAGGTGTTTGAAAAGCCCCACTGGTTTTCCCTCCCGGATAATCGTTGTTGTTATATCATCTTCATTTATTCCGGCAGATGCAGTCCCTGCAGCCTTATAAATACAGGCATATCCCTGAACTTTATAAAATGTGTTGATGTTCAGTTCATCCTCGGGAGATTTGTATTCCATGATATTATGCCCCCGGAAGAACTTTCCGATTTCGTTTACCAGTCGGGCAGCCGGATTTTTTTTGATAATCAGCAGATCGGTTTCCAGCGGTTTTGTGTTCAGGTTATATTCTTTCTCGAATATCAGGTCATCCCTGTTTTCCTTAAACTCCAAGTTCATGGCAGCCACAAATCCCGGATGCCATTGTATTTTCGTATCTTCCATAAAAACCCCCTTTGCTTAATTGAATTATAACATATCTTTCGGATTTTACAACATAGGTGGCGTGCCCGTTTTCTATAAAAATTCTTCAAAAGTTCTATATAGTTTTACTTAATATTTTTTTGGATAAATCAGTAAAAATCCGAGATGAGAATTTTCATCCGGAAAGCTCGGAAATACAGGCTTTCCGGTCTTTTTTACCTTTGGGGCAAGGAGGGCTAGATTCCCTGTGTTCTAACTATGTGGTAACAAATCAACCAATCATATATTGCCGCACAACTCTGTATTTATGATAATTTGGAGGCTAAAAGCTAGTATAACCCGCGCTAAATAACCTTATGTTTTGCTTGCCTATTTTCCTGATAGCACTGCTTCCCAAGCCTCAGCGCAGCCACTGTTACGCCTGCGTTTGTGAAACAGCACTCTCAGAAAAATATTCTGTGCCAAACATTAAGGTATTTAGCGCGGGTTATGTTTGGTGCAGCATCCCACTGCCTTTGGCTAAAGTTGTTTTAATTGTTTTCTGGACAGTATTGGCTGCCGTTATAGAAGGTATGTTTTTAAAGTGGCAATAATGCCATGATCTCTTTTTTTCCAGCAAGCCAGGCGGTGAACGCAGTTGCGCTTCCGGCAGCGGTTCCAAGGCCTAAGGCGTCTTGGTAGTCTCCGCTTGTCAGGTATCCTACCAGAAATCCTGCTACCATGGAATCGCCTGCGCCTACGGAATTTACAACTTCACCTTTTGGGGGAGCCTGCTTTGAGACGTTTCCGTGCTCGTCCACTAAAATGGCTCCGTCTCCTGCCATGGAAACCAGTACGTTGACGGCACCCATGTTTTGGAGTTTTTTGGCGCATGCGATGATTTCTTCATCGGAATGGAAAGTTGTATGGAAGATTTCTTCCAATTCATGGTTATTAGGCTTAATTAGGAAGGGGTGGTATTTCAGGACGTTCATGAGAAGATCCTGAGTGGCGTCTACGGAGATCTTGATATTTTTACCCTGTAGGCGCTGCATGATCTGTTCGTATATATCCCCTGGCAGGGTATTGGGGATGCTGCCGGAGAGGGCAAGGATGTCGCCCTCCTGCAGTTGGCCTAGTTTATTGTGGAGGGCTTCGATTTTTGCCTCTGAGATGATAGGGCCTTGGCCGTTGATTTCAAATTCCTGGCTGGATTTTACTTTTACATTAATGCGTGTCATGCCTTCCTCTAAGGGGATGAAATCTGTGTCGCAGCCGTATTGCTGCAGCATTTGTTCCATGGCGTCTCCGGTGAAGCCGGCCTTGAATCCCAGGGCGCGGGTTTGGATGCCAAGGTTGGAAGCGATGACGGCAACGTTATTGCCTTTTCCGCCAGGAAAAATGTGCTCAGAGGTGGTGCGGTTTATGCCTGCTGGCGCGAAATGGCCAAGCTGCACCACATAGTCCAGGGATGGGTTGAACGTTACGGTGTATATCATGGTGGAACCTCCTTTTTTGGGTTTGAGAGTAAGGGTTAGAAATTATTCAAAGGGGTAGGCCATGCCCCACTGGTTTCTTATGGCTGTCAGGGTATCCATGACATCGCAGACGTTTTGGAGATTTTGCTGCCCGCTATGGTTCAGGACGTAGTCTTGCATATCTTGCACTTCATATTGCAGAGCCTTCGCTGTGTTTCCAGATGCAATGGTTTCTATTTGGCCATTTTCGGTGTAAGTGATAGTAGCCTTGTCAGCTCTGGGGTAATTGTTGATTTCGATGTATCCTTTTTCGCCGGCTACAATGCCGCGCTTGGGCTGTTTGGCACGCATGGTCAGGGAGATGACAGCCATTTCTCCGTCTGGGTTTTTCAGAAGGATGCCGCTGGTTTCGTCTACGCCGGTTTCAAAGTAGTTGGCGGTGGCCAGCACTACATTAGGCTTGCTTTCCATGAAGTATCTGGCGAAAGATACAGCATATACGCCAATGTCTAAGAGTGCGCCGCCTGCAAGGTCTTTGGAAAAAAAGCGGTTGTTTACGTCATACTCCTTGCAGCTTCCAAAGTTTACCTGTACCATTTTTACTTTACCAATGGCTCCGCTGTTAATGATATTTTTCAGCTTTTTGTAGAGGGGCATATGGAATAAGGTTACGCCATCGCAGATTACAAGATTTTTTTCTGCTGCAATGGCTGCGCATTCCTGTAGCTGGCGGGCGTTTACAGTGATAGATTTTTCACAGAATACGTGCTTGTTGGCGTTCAGGGATTGCAGGATAAATTGGTAGTGCAGGTTATGGGGTGTTGCGATATAGACAATGTCAATGTTTTCATCAGCAAGCATTTCTTCCACGCTATTGTAAAGATGCTCTACGGCATAGTCCTGGGCATATTTCTTGGCATGTGCAGGATTGGCGGAAAATACGCCATAAATGCTTCCATTGACTGCCTGTAAAGCCTTTCCCATTTCCTGGGCGATCCAGCCAGAGCCTAAGATGCCCCAATTTAATGTTCTCATCGTGTGTTCTCCTTCTTTCTTTTATAGATTTATATTTGTTTGTGGCAAAACGGATGAATCGCTTTATTTCATCTGTTTTCTATAATATCAATCCTATCCTTCCTGGCAATAATCGCTTTGGATGCAATCTTATAAAACAGCGAATGCCCAACAATCCCAGGTGTATGATCGAGCAGTTCAGAAAGCCGCCGAACATTTTGAGCCCATAATTGTGGCGGATCTGTTTCTAAATCTACATAGGGGATGTTCCGTTCTTTTTTTGTATCTGCTGCTTTATGGGTTTCTGGCGGCTGTTTATGTGAAGTTGGAAATACGGCGTCGAACAGGTAATTCCCATCGTCGCTGATCACAAGCCCTGCCTTCTTATCTCCACGCCTCTCGCTGACAGCGGCTCCCATATTCGTGAGTACAGTTTTTACATAGGCTTTTGCTGCAGGAATGGCTTCTATTGTAATGGGGACGTGGAACTTCAGCCGTTCTCCTAATTTCGTCTCATCTGCCAGTAAAATATAGTCTTTGGCCATTGCAGCCATTATTTTTTCCCTGGTATGGATGCCTCCGCAGCTTTTCAGGGCATTTAGTTCCATGTCCAGCTCATCACACCCGTCAAATGCCAGGTCAATATGGGAAACCATTTCCAATGGCAGCACAGGGATATGGCGCTGGCAGCACAATTCCATTGTGTCAGTGGAGGGTGTAACGGCTGTTACTTTTTTATTCCGCTGTTCTAATTCTTCGATTAAGAGGGCGACGGTTGCGCCGCCTCCTAATCCAATTGCCATGCCGTCTTTAATCAGTTCAAAGGCTTTTTTTGCACATTTTTGTTTCATGGGTTTTCTTCTTTCTAGAAAGGATTTATGCTTCGTTTTTTAATGGCTTTTTTAAAATGGCCAGGATGATGCATCCTACAATGGCTCCTGCCAGAATGGAAAATGCATAAGCCAGCGGGTTCCCGATGGTGGGCAGTACGAAAATTCCGCCATGGGGCGCACGCAGGGTGCATCCAAAGAACATAGATAGGCCGCCTGTTACTGCTGAACCGATGATGCAGGATGGGAGTATGCGCAAAGGATCGCTGGCCGCAAATGGAATAGCGCCTTCTGTAATGAAGGAAAGCCCCAGGATATAATTTACGATGCCAGATTCGCGCTCTTTCTGGGTAAAACGGTTCTTAAAGACAGTGGTGCAAAGGGCAATCGCCAAAGGCGGGATCATACCCCCTGCCATAACGGCTGCCATAATTTCAAAGTTACCTTCTGCAAGCTGGGAGGTTCCAAATACATAAGCGGTTTTATTCACAGGGCCGCCCATATCTACAGATTCCATGCCGGCCACGATCATGCCTAGCAAAACCTTGCTGCTGCCATGCATGCTGTTCAGTGCGTTTGTCAATGCATCGTTGATCACGCCTACAATGGGGTTGATTAAAGTCGTGACAACTGCGCCGCTTAAGATACCAAGCACTGGATATATAATCATAGGGCGGATGCTATTTAATGACTGTGGGAATTTGGAGGTGGCTTTTTTCAGCGCCAGCACAAGGTAACCTGCGGCGAATCCTGCAAACAAAGCCCCCAAAAACCCTGCATTCACTTCCCCGCCAGCAGGGTTTGCAAAGGTCATTCCAGCCTTGGCCACCAGCCCTCCTACAAAGCCCACAGCGAGCCCTGGGCGGTCTGCGATGCTCATGGCGATATATCCGGAAAGCACGGGAAGCATCATCCCAAAGGATAAATCCCCTACGGTTTTTAAATAAGCGGCAATCGGCGTATTCTTGCCAAAATTCGACGGGTCAATACTGTAATCATCCAGTAGGAATGCTAATGCAATTAAAATTCCCCCACCAATTACAAAGGGCAGCATATGGGAAACCCCATTCATCAGATTTTTATAAATCCTGCGCCCAACGCTTTCATTCTCAGAAGTATCCTCACTGACAGCAGCGCCGTTATGATGGTAGGGCGGCACGTTCCCGGAGGTGGCTTGTGTAAGAAGCTCCTGCGCTTTATGGATGCCGTCTGCCACCTTCGTGATGATTACGGGCTTCCCATCAAACCTTGCCAGGTCTACGTTCTTATCTGCAGCAATAATGATACACTCTGCCTTCTGGATCTCCTCTGCAGTCAGCACATTTTTAGGCCCGTCTGCTCCCTGGGTTTCAATCTTAATGGAAATATTCATTTCCTTCCCTTTTTGCTCCAGGCTTTCCGCAGCCATAAAAGTATGTGCAATCCCAGTTGGGCAGGCAGTGATGGCCAATACCCGATAGCCATCTTTCGGCTGTTCTAGAGCCTTTTGCTTCTTAATGCCATCCAGCTCGTCATCCTTTTCATCAATAATCTGTATAAATTCATCTGGGGTCTTTGCCTTGAGCAATGTATCCTTAAACTCTGTATCCATTAACATGGTAGAAAGCCTGGAGAGCGCATCGATATGTACATTACCCCCGCCTTCTGGTGCAGCAATCATAAAGATTAGTTCTACTGGCTCATCGTCCAGGGCCTCATAATCCACTCCATCCTTCACCACCATTGCGGCAAGCCCGGCCTTTTTTACAGCCGCACATCTGGAGTGGGGAATGGCAATTCCCTCTCCAATCCCAGTGGTTCCTTCTTCCTCACGCGCCAAAACCCCTTCTTTATACCCTTCCCTGTCATACAGGTTCCCAGCTTTTTCCATCAATCCTGTCATATAGTCAATGGCTTCCATCTTGGAAGAAACGCTGACGTTTAAATCAATCGCCTGTTTGCTCAGTAATTCGTTAATCCTCATAGCTTAGCCCTCCATTTAAAGTTGTGTAAATAATTTTCTTATATATCAATATCGCGATATTTATTTTTTCTACTTAGAGTATATATATGAAAATGATTTTTGTCAACATGGATATATAAGAAAATAATTTTTCTGCACATTGCACAATATTCTATTATTTTGAGGCTGCAAAACGAGGTTTTTCTGAGCATTTTTCACAAAGAAGCATCTATGAAAAAAATGCCTTACCTCATATCTATGATATGAAATAAAGCATTTATATATATAAATTTGGATGGGCTCTCCCAAACCGCGTCTGAAATTGTCATACTCAAACCTTCTCATCCGCAATCAGCCCTTCGTATTCCCGGGTTCTCTCATACCTTTTCTTCTGGTCTACCGTCAAGAACAAAAACAAGATCTCCATCACCGTCATAGCCGATACCCGTGAAAAGCAAATCTCATTCATAAACAGTTTCTCCCTCGTAGCCGTCTGAATATGGTAATCCACCTGCTGCCCGATGGTAGATTTGGGATTATTGGTTATCCCCACCGTAGACGCCCCTTTTTCCTTGGCTGCCTGCACCATCTTTGCTACCCGGCGTGATTCGCCGGAATTTGAAATAGCGATCATTACGTCGCCTTTTTTCAAGGAAAGTGAAAACGCCAACTGTGTCTCCCATATTGTCCCTGCCATAGCCCGAATCCCAATCTCATTTAATTTAAACGCTCCATCTAGGGCTACCGGAATCGTATTTCCCACGGCGACTAATTGGACAATCCCTGCCTTACAGATACAATCTAATATTATATTGAGCTGTTTTTCATCCATAAAGGAGATGGTTTGCTTCAGTTCCTCTATTTTATTTGCTAGGATATTCTGTAGGGACTGCCCAATGTCCTTCCTTGAAATATGGTTGGAAACGGGAATATCCGCCTCATTTTCGGCAATCGCCTGTGCAAGACCGATTTTCAAATGGTGGAACCCGTCTACGCTGCATTTGCGGCAAAAACGGGAAATGGTAGCCACGCTGGTTCCGCTGGCTTCTGCTAATTCGCTGATGGTCATATTCACCACATCCTTGTGGTTTTGAAGAATATAATTGGCAATTTTTTTTTCCTGCTCAAAAAAGCTGTCGTATAAGATATGGATACTGTCTATGACAGACTGCTTGTTTTCCATGAATTGTTCTCCTTGCGAAAATTATTTTCATATATATCATAACGCATGGGAGGGAATTGTCAATTCCTTTATATTAAGATTTTACGGAAATTTTTCTTGCCCTTTTTCAGAACCATGCCTTCTGTGAAAGCATCAGGCGTATAGGAAGCCTTGATATCTGTTGCCTTTTCCCCATTGACGGAAACGCCGCCCTGTTCCACTGCCCGGCGCGCCTCAGAGCGGGAGGAGGCAAGGGTGGATTTTACCAGAAGGCTTAATAGATCAATCATACCATCCTTGAAATCCGCATCAGTTAATGTGACAGAGGGCATGTCAGCGGCATTTCCACTGGAGAAAATGGCCTTTGCCGCGTCCTGCGCTTTTTTTGCTTCTTCCTCGCCATGAACTATTTTGGTTAATTCGAAAGCCAGGATTTCTTTTGCCTGGTTGAGCTGTGCCCCTTCCCAAGCGTCCATTTTGTCAATTTCTTCTAAAGGAAGGAAGGTCAGCATGCGGATGAATTTTAGGACATCTGCGTCAGCCACATTCCGCCAGTATTGGTAGAAATCGTAGGGGGAAGTTTTCTTAGGATCCAGCCATACGGCGCCAGACTGGGTCTTGCCCATCTTCTTGCCTTCGGAATTGAGTAGCAGAGTGATGGTCATGGCATAGGCGTCCTTGCCCAGCTTGCGCCGGATCAGCTCTGTGCCGCCTAACATATTGCTCCATTGGTCATCGCCGCCGAACTGCATGTTGCAGCCGTACTTTTGGAACAGTGCATAGAAATCGTAGCTCTGCATGATCATGTAGTTGAACTCCAAAAAGCTCAGGCCTTTTTCCATGCGCTGTTTGTAGCACTCGGCTGTCAGCATGCGGTTTACGGAGAAATGGGAGCCTACCTCCCGAAGCACGTCAATGTAGTTCAGATCCATCAGCCAGTCTGCATTGTTTACCATCATGGCTTTCCCTTCCGAGAAATCAATGAATTTGCTCATCTGTTCTTTGAAACAGTCGCAGTTATGCTGAATGGTTTCCTGGGTCATCATCTGGCGCATATCACTCCGGCCAGAAGGGTCGCCGATCATGCCTGTTCCGCCGCCGATTAGGGCAATGGGCTTGTTGCCGGCCATCTGCAGGCGCTTCATCAGGCAGAGCGCCATAAAGTGCCCTACATGAAGGCTGTCAGCCGTTGGGTCAAACCCAATGTAAAATATGGCTTTTCCTGTGTTGATCAGTTCCTTAATTTCTTCTTCGTCTGTTACCTGGGCAATTAGCCCACGGGCAACTAACTCGTCATATACGGTCATAATTTTGCCTCCTTGTTTTTGCGGGATTTTTATCTGTTTGGGAAATTTTCAGTTTAAAATGGGTCCTGGATCATTGTTTGATGGAAAATACCCTATAAAAAAACCCCGTCCTTGGAGATGCGTGAATTGTTCAAACATACTCCAAAAGGACGGGGATCCATACCCGTGTTACCACCTTTTTTCACAAGCTGCTCACACAGCCTGCCTTAGTAAGTGCCGATCAGCACTTCTGCAATGTAACGGATGCAAAACCGTCGCAGCCTACTGAAACATAGTGTAATCAAAGAAGATGCGGCCACATCTGCCTTAGATATGCCTGTTCGGTGCGCAGCTCCAGGATGTATTCACAAAAAGCCCTGCCTGCGCCTCTCATCCTCCGGCTGCTTTCTGTAGGGGGTTCTTCTTGCTACTTTTTCCTCTCTCAGAGCCTGCCTCAAAACGGATATCCCTTACAGCTGCCCAATGCCTGTGCTGGCATATGCCTGGCTTGCTGCCTATGGGGTAAGTGTTATTAGCGGCTCCATAGCCTTTCTCAATATATTGTGGATGAATGCCTAGTGGAAGAGGAAAGACAGGCAGCATCACAATTTATGCCAATTATAGAAGGGGAAGAAGGTTTTGTCAACCCTTTTTTGTATCATGGTAGGATAAAAAATGTTACTATTGTTACTCTTTATGGCTCAGGAATGCGCTGAACTGCGCATTCCATGAAAATATGATTCAGAAGTGAGGGGCGGTTTTTGCGGAGCAAAATTTTAAATATCGCCCCGAATTGTTGTTATGAGCGGCCTCCAGGCCATGAATAGTAACATAATAAAAATAGTTTTCATAGGAGAAAAATTTTGCCTTGACAAATGTTTTTTCAGATGATACCATAAAAAAAGATTATAGTGTGTTACTCATTTAGGAGGCATTAACTATACATAGCATTTTTTGGATGTTTATGTGTATTAATGCCTCCTTTTTTCACGGGGGCAGGTCTGGCGTATCACTATTTTTCAATGAGGGGGCAAAATAAGTGTAAATCTGCTGACATAATATGCATGCCTTATGGGATGGAAACGGCACCATAAGCATAACATCCAGCCAAAAATTGCATCTATGGGACAAGGCATGTCCTATAGGGAAAATTCAAGAAAAGGAGATGGGAAAATGAAAGACAAGATTTTTGGCGTGTTACAGCGTGTTGGGCGTAGTTTTATGTTACCAATTGCAATCCTTCCAGTTGCGGGGTTATTGCTGGGGATTGGGAGTTCCTTTACCAATGAGACAACAATTGCCACCTATGGCCTGACGGGGCTCTTAGGGGAGGGCACGCTCCTCCATGCCCTGCTGGTGATTATGAACAGGGTAGGAAGCGCCGTATTTGACAATTTGCCTCTGATCTTTGCGGTGGGCGTGGCAATTGGTATGGCAAAAAAGGAAAAAGAGGTTTCCGCATTGTCTGCTGTAATTGCATATTTTGTTATGAATACAGCGATCAATGCCATGCTGTCTATCAATGGCGAAATCCTGGCAAACGGGGAAATCTCCCCAGATGTGCTGGGGGGGACTATTGCTTCTGCTTGTGGAATCCAGACGCTGCAGATGGGTGTGTTCGGCGGTATTATCGTAGGCCTTGGCGTGGCGGCGCTGCATAATAAGTTTTATCGGATTGAGCTGCCAAATGCGTTGTCTTTCTTTGGAGGCACGCGGTTTGTCCCTATTATTTCCACTGTTGTGTATATGTTTGTGGGGATTTTGCTGTATTTTGTATGGCCGGTTGTGCAGAATGGAATTTATGCCCTGGGCGGCCTGGTGACAGGCAGCGGGTATGTGGGGACATTGATCTTCGGCTTGATCAAGCGGGCCTTGATCCCCTTTGGGCTACACCATGTATTTTATATGCCGTTTTGGCAGACAGCTGTGGGCGGCACCATGGAAGTGGCAGGGCAGATGGTGCAGGGCGGCCAGAATATTTTCTTTGCCCAGTTGGCTGATTCTGCAAATATCGCCCATTTCAGCGCAGATGCCACCCGGTATTTCTCTGGTGAGTTTATCTTTATGATCTTTGGCCTGCCAGGGGCTGCCCTTGCCATGTATCAATGCGCAAAGCCAGAGAAGAAAAAGGCGGCGGGCGGCTTGCTGTTATCCGCGGCTTTGGCATGTATGATGACAGGTATTACAGAGCCGTTGGAATTTTCCTTCCTGTTTGTGGCGCCAGCATTGTTTGCGGTACAGGTGGTTTTGGCAGGGTCTGCTTATATGCTTGCGCATATTTTAAACATTGCAGTTGGGCTGACCTTCTCTGGTGGCTTTTTGGACTTTTTCCTGTTTGGTATTTTGCAGGGAAATGAAAAGACCAGTTGGATGATGGTGATCCCAGCAGGTATTGTGTATTTCTTCCTATATTATATTACCTTCCGTTTCCTGATTAAAAAATTTGACTTTAAGACTCCTGGAAGGGAAGAAGGGGAAGGGGAAACGAAGCTGTATACGAAGGCAGATGTAAATGCCCGCAAGGAAGGCGGCAAAAGCGGTGCCGCAGAGGATGGGGTGAGCCAGGCCATTACCAGAGGGCTTGGGGGAAAGAGCAATATCAGTGATGTGGACTGCTGTGCCACCAGGCTGCGTATTACCGTAAAGAACGCAGGGCTTGTAAATGACGCTTTGTTAAAATCCACAGGGGCGTCTGGCGTGGTGCACAAAGGGCAAGGCGTGCAGGTGATTTATGGCCCGCATGTGACAGTGATCAAGTCCAACCTGGAGGATTATCTGGAGACAGCGCCAGATGAGGAATACAGCGGCCAGGCAGAAACGCAGCCTGCAGAAAGCAGCGCAAAAGAAGAAAAACCCCTTGGGAAAGTGGCGAAGACTATCCGGATTTCAAGCCCGATCAGCGGTGTGGCAGCAGATCTGGCAACGGCTCCAGATGAGGCGTTTGCAGGCAGGATGATGGGGGACGGCGCTGTGGTAACCCCAGTAGATGCTATTGTGAAGGCTCCAGAGGATGGCGAAGTAGGCTTCGTATTTGATACAAAGCATGCCATTGGGTTTTTGACAGATTCAGGCATCAGCCTTCTGATCCATGTAGGGATTGATACGGTAAAGCTGAATGGGGAAGGCTTTGAGGTGTTTGTTGAAAATGGCCAAAAGGTGAAAAAAGGTGAGCCTATGATGAAGCTGAACCTGGATTATCTGAAAAAGAATGCGCCTTCCATTGCCTCTCCCGTATTGTGCACCGAATTAGAAGATAACCAGAAAATCCGCCTGTTAAAAGAAGGGAACATTCAGGCAGGGGAAGCATTGTTTGCAGTGGATATTTATGAATGAACCAGAATCAGCCAAATGGGAAATAAGATATGAGCGGTGTGATTATGTATAGAGTAAAGAAGGTTTTAAACCACAATACAGTAATATTGATTGGGTCGGATGATAACAAAGAATATTTAGTAATGGGAAAAGGCATTGGCTTTGGCAAAAAAATAACGGAGTATGTGGATGTCAGGCCAGAGGATACCATTTATTCTTTGCAGGAATTGACAGAGCGGGGGGATGCCAGGGAGATTGTGAAGGCTGTCTCTCCAATCTGCTTGGAGCTGGCAAATGAGGTATTGGTTCAAGCCGAGCAAGCATTTGGGAAAATCGACCGCTCAATCCTTTTCCCTATGGCCGACCATTTAGAGTATGCAGTGAAGCGTATCCAAAATCAGGAGCAGATCAGCAACCCACTGACAGAAGATATCCAGGTGCTGTTTTACAAGGAATATAAGGTAGCTAAGTGCATCAAGCCCTTGCTTCTGGAAAAGCTGGATATTGAGATTGATGAGCATGAGATAGGGTATATTGCCCTGCATATCCATTCAGCCATTGAGGATGAGAAGGTTTCCCAGGCCATGCAGGTGGCGCGGGCAGTCCGGGAATGCATTACGTTGGTGGAGGAGCATACCGGGAAAAAGATTGATGTGGTGTCGCTGGCATACAACCGGCTGATGAACCATGTACGGTACATGGTAGCGCGGGCACTGAGCGGGGAGAAATTGAAGCTGAATATGAATGATTATATGGAAGTAAAGTTTCCTTCGTCCTTCCAGATGGCAGCCCTGATCTGCGGCGAGATTGGGCGGAGCCTTAAGAAAAAGGTGGAGGATGTGGAAATTGGCTATTTGGCCATGCATTTGGAGCGCGTAGCCAGTGATGAACTGAATGAAACAGAATAGGGTTGCTGGAAGTATGCAGGACAGCTCAGGCGGCGCGGTGAAAGCGCTGCCTGAGCTGTTTATTTAGAGAGATAAGTGTCCGGCAGGGGGCGGGGATGGCTAAGCCTATCTGCACTTCCCAGACGGCCGCGTAGCCACCCTGAAGCCTATCTGCACTTCCCAGACGGCCGCGTAGCCATCCCTGTAACCTATCTGCCTCTTCCCAGATAGATGCCTAGCCACTCCCATCACCAGCCTATAAAATCCCTTATGTTACTGGCATTGGCCGTAAATAGTAGCGAAATTAAAAAACAAACAAATGTTCTGAAAATGATTGGAATAATGTGGAAAGTATGGTATAATTTTATTCTGAAATAGAGCATGGTGTTGCCCCTTAGTGTGTGTTGTGTATAGGATGCAGGCAAAATGGCGGCATTTTGGGAATACGGCATTCTTGAACGGGGGCTTAGGATGGAAAGGGAGGAAGCATATGTATCCAAGGATCAACAGAAAGGCAACGAGCATTCGTTTGCGTAGGATTATGGATTGTCAAAAGATTACGGTGAAAGATGTTCAGCAGTATTTAGATTTATCCTGTGTGCAGGGTATATACCGTTGGCTTAATGGGCGCAGTATGCCAACGGTTGATAATCTATATGCCTTGTCAGAGCTTTTTCAGATGCCATTGGACCAATTGGTCGTTGGAACCAGAAGGTATCCGAAGCCAACAGGCCGCCAGCTGTTCCATAGGCGGATGTCTGCATATTATAGGGCTATGAGGAAACGGCGCGCAGTAACAATCGCTCTAGTGGACTGCAAATTGAATGATAGATGATAAGGTTGTTTTTACAGGACAAGGTTTAGCTGGGAAAAGTGATTCTGGAATTTTGAGATATAGTTGAAAAAAGTGCATAAAAATGCTAGACTATACACAAGTACGGTGCCTGTATATCCATTTGTGCGGCTCCCCTGGCACAGGGAAGGGCGGAGGTACCTCAAATAAGGAAAGGAAATAGGAGCCATGAACTTGAATAAAGATAATATGAAGAAAATTTTGGGCATCATAACATTTACGCTGCTTTTATTGGCAATCTTGATGAATATGGGCTCTGTCAAGTCTTATCTGGCATTTTTATGGGGGATACTCTTCCCATTTGTAATGGGAGGCGCCATTGCATTTATTCTGAACATTCCCATGGCTGCCATTGAGAAGAAGCTGTTCCGTAAAGAGAGTAAGCTGGCAAGGCCTGTGAGCATGGTTTTGTCTATTTTGTTTGTATTTGCCCTAATGGGGATTGTGGTTGTGGTGGTGATTCCACAGCTTGGGAAGACCATTGACAGCATCAGCGCAGGCATGGCCACATTCCTGCCTAAGGCGCAGGCATGGCTTGAGGACGCCTTTGGCAAACAGAAGGATGTGGTGGATTTCATAGAGTCTATGGAGTTTGACTGGAAGAGCTGGGTGGAAGGATTTAAGGATTTTGCCTTAAGCGGTGCGGGGAGCGTGATTTCTTATACTATGTCTGCTACCATGGTGGTGATTAATGGCGTTATGACATTTTTTATTGCCTTTGTGTTTGCACTCTATATTTTAAATCAGAAGGAAAATCTGGGCAGGCAGTGTATGAAGGTGATCCACGCGTTCTTTTCCGCCAAAGCAGTGGATAAGATCTGCCATGTGTGCAGCCTGTCCCATCGGACATTTTCGAAGTTTATCACAGGGCAGTGTTTGGAGGCGCTGATCCTGGGGACTATGTTTTTTGTGAGCATGACAATTTTAAGGCTGCCCTATGCATTGCTGGTGGGGGTTCTGATTGCGTTTACGGCGCTGATCCCGATGATTGGGGCGTTTATTGGGTGCGCAGTTGGGGCATTTTTGATTTTGATGGTGAGCCCGATGCAGGCGCTGTTCTTTATTATTCTGTTTTTTGTGCTGCAGCAGATAGAAGGAAATTTGATTTATCCTCATGTGGTGGGGAATTCGGTGGGGCTGCCTTCGATGTGGGTGCTGTTTGCCGTGACAGTAGGGGGGAAGCTTATGGGAGTTGTGGGGATGCTGGTGTTTATTCCATTTATGTCAGTGCTGTATACCCTATTTCGTGAGTGGGTGAACCGAAGGGGGAGGAAAGCGTAAGGGAAGGGGCATCAATTCAAGAGAGGTTTTATGTTTGTGGAATGTATTTCATTTGAGGAATTTGTGTAAAATATACTTAAATGAACGATACATGTTTGAAGAAGTTTTATGGGATTGTTTATCCTGCATTTTGAAATCAATAATAATATAAAATAATGTTTGCATTTCCCAATGCAAGCCAGAGACAGAACCGCGCAGGTGGGGAATGAGGCAGTGTATGGAATATAATAAAAGAATGGCTTAGGAGGAATTTTGGATGGATATATTTGGAATTCTGTCATTAATCGGGGGGCTTTCCCTGTTTTTATATGGGATGCATGTAATGGGGGGAGGGCTTGAGAAGCTGTCTGGCGGCAAGCTGGAGCGTATTTTGGAAAGCTTGACTTCCAATCCCATTAAGGCGGTGCTTTTAGGGGCTGGCGTTACGGCGGTGATCCAGTCTTCATCAGCTACCACGGTAATGCTGGTAGGGTTTGTCAATTCCGGGATCATGAAGCTTTCACAGGCAGTTGGGATTATTATGGGAGCCAATATTGGGACAACCATTACATCCTGGCTTTTAAGCCTGACCGGGATTGAAGGCGGGAATTTTTTTGTGCGGATGCTGAAGCCATCTTCTTTTTCCCCTATTTTAGCATTGGTCGGCATTATTTTCCTGTTAGGGGCGAAAAGTGATAGGAAAAAGGATTTGGCAGAGATTTTACTGGGGTTTGCAGTGCTGATGTTTGGCATGGAAACCATGAGCGATGCGGTGAAGCCTTTGGCGGATGTGCCAGAGTTTACAGGGCTTTTAACAGCATTTCGGAATCCTTTGCTGGGGGTGCTGGTAGGGGCGCTGCTGACGGCGGTGATCCAAAGCTCTTCTGCATCTGTGGGTATTTTGCAGGCCTTGTCCGTAACAGGGGCGTTTACCTATGGCTCTGTGATCCCTATTATTTTAGGGCAGAATATTGGGACGTGCGTGACGGCTATGGTTTCCGCCGTAGGGGCAAATAAAGGGGCAAGGCGGACGGCCTTTGTGCACCTCTATTTTAATTTGATAGGCGCTGTCCTGTTTTTTGTGCTGTATGCAGTGGTTCATGCAGCTTATCCCTTTGGGATTATGGACGAAAAAGTGGGGGCGGCAGGGATTGCGGCAATTCACAGCATTTTTAATATTTTTGCTACCCTGGTATTGCTTCCTTTTACGAAAGGGCTGGAAAAACTGGCGTACCTTACGATTCCTCTTACGAAAGAGGAACAGGAATCCTCGGCGGCAGAGGATGTTTTCCAAATATTGGACCTGCGGTTTTTATCCACGCCTGGCTTTGCCATAGAGCAATGCCTTTCCTTAGTAAAGCAAATGTCTCAGGTTGCCCAACATGCCATGGAAGCTTCCATGGGGCTGTTCCTGCAATATTCAGAGGAGCATGCGCAGTTTATAGAGGCACAGGAAGATCTGTTGGATCAATATGAAGACAAACTGAGCTCCTACCTGACCCGCTTAAGCAGCCAGAACCTGACGTCCAAGGAAGGGCAGAGTGTCTCTACTCTGATGCACAGCATCAATGATTTTGAGCGGATTGGGGACCATGCCCTGAACCTGGCGGAGATTAGCATGAAGCTGCATAGAAAAGAGATGTCCTTCTCTAAAAAAGCAAGGCAGGAGCTGGAGGTTTACAGCTCTGCCATAAAGGATATTTTGGAGCGTTCCATCCAGGCATTTTCTGACAATGACCATGAGCTTGCCTTGACGGTGGAACCTCTGGAAGAAGTGATTGACGACCTGAATAAAGAAGTGAAAAAACGCCACATTAAACGCCTGCGGAAAGGCAAATGCACCATTGACATGGGCTTAGTGCTGGCAGATATTGCAATGAATTATGAGCGTGTGGCAGACCATTGTTCGAACCTGGCTGTTTACATTATCCAAATGGAGGATCACACAGTTGAGGCTCATGGCTATGTCAACAGCCTTTCCGATGAAAGCAGGGCCTATTTTCTGCAGATGCAGGACGCCTATCGCAGGAAGTACCAGCTAGTATAACTTGCGCTAAATACCTTATGTCTGCACAGAATGTAGTAGCCTAAAGAATAATAGAGTGAAGAAGGGATAAAAATGCCAAGGAGCCAGGAAGCTGTTTCCAAGAACATGCAGAAAATACGCAGTGAGGATACCTCCATTGAGCTGCGGCTGCGCAAGGCCTTGTGGCACAAAGGATACCGTTATCGAAAAAATTATAAGGATTTGCCAGGAAAGCCAGACATTGCCCTGACAAAGTATAAAATAGCTATTTTTTGCGACAGCGAGTTTTTCCATGGGAAGGATTGGGAAATCTTAAAGCTTCGGTTGGAAAAGGGGAAAAATCCGGAGTATTGGCTGAAAAAAATAGAGCGCAATCGGAATCGGGACTGGGAGACAGACCGAAAGCTGCTTTTTTTGGGGTGGACTGTCATACATTTTTGGGGGAAGGACATTATTAAAAATATAGAAGAATGTGTGAAAGTGGTGGAAGAGGCAGTTTGGAATGTGAGAGTGGGGGAAGAGACTGTCTTTGATGAGGCAGAGGAGTAAGGGCAGAAAGTGGCGTCCTATTTGAGGCATGGGGAATTTTCGAAGTATAAGCTTAAAAAATGCAATTCTTGTATAACTGCAAGAATTGCATTTTTTTGTGGGAAAACAGCCCCGAGATTGTGGATAACTCTCCTTTTCTGTACTGCATAATGGGCATTATGTGGTGGGAAATGGAAAACCGGGGTATCGGTATAGTGATAAGCAGGTAGGGGGATAGCCGTTGGGATAGCAGCAGGCTGACAGAAAACAGCCAGAAGGTACTGGAGAATGCAGGAAGGACAGAGAGGCAATATGGCAGACAAGGAATTACGCAAGTTAAAGCGCAGGGAACTGCTGCGGATGCTTCTGGCACAATGTGAGGAGACGGAGAGGCTGCAGCGGGAATTAGATGAGATAAGAGAAGAATATGGGGCAATGGCGGAAAGCTATGGGCGCCTCAAGAAGAAGCTGGACCTTAAGGATGAACGGCTCAACCAGAAGGATGCGAAAATTGGGGAACTCAGCAGCCAGTTAAAGGAGATGGAGGCATCCAGGCTGATTGAACTAGAGGAGGCTGGATCCATTGCAGAAGCGGCAATACGGATTAATGGGGTATTTGAGGCGGTGCAGGAGGCCGCTGAGCAGTACTTGATGAATATCAGGCTGCTAAGTGAGAAAGCGTTAGGGAACGTGCAGGACGCGGAGAACCCTTTCGGGCCGGGGAAGATATCCAGCATCCGAAAGGTGCGGAACCTGCCACGCAGCGCCAGCCAGGCAGTTCCAATCAGCCTGGGCAAGACGCCTGGCAGCCTTAGCCAAGTAGTTCCCATTAGCCTAAGCAAGGTGCCTGGCGGCTCCGGCCTGGCTGGGGCGCAGGAAGATGGCCTGGAAACAGGCGGGGCAGCTGCGGCTTCAGGTGGTTTTTATGGCTAGGAAGAACCAAGAGGCGGCAGAGGCGCTGAAGGTGCCATCCATAGATTTGCTCCGGGAAGAGCTTGCCAGGGAGGAGGGCAGGCATCAGATCCGAAAGACCCTGATCAATATCACAGGGGTGCTGATTGTGGCGGCCGCTGTTGCAGCGCTGATGGCCACTAGGCTGTTCGTACTGATTCGGGTGAATGGGAATAGCATGATGCCCACTTTAGAGAATGGGGAAATCATATTCCTGCACCAGACAAAAGAAGTGGAGAGCGGAGATATCGTAGGGTTTTATTATGGAGGAAGAATACTCCTAAAGCGCGCCATAGGCTGTGCAGGAGATTATATAGAGATAGATGAAGAAGGAAATGTGTATGTCAATGGAAAGAAGATTGACGAACCCTATCTGGCAGAACAAAACAGGGGCAAATGCGAACTGGATTTCCCTTATAAGGTGCCAGAGGGAATGACCTTCGTGCTGGGAGATAACAGGGCAATATCCATAGACAGCCGCATCAAGGCAATCGGATGCGTGGAAGAGAGCCAGATTGTCGGCAAAGTAGCATTCAGGGCGTGGCCAATGGCCCGCATGGGAATTATGCGCTAGGGCGGCAGGCGGCGCCTATGATTACCTGCTGACTTATACAGATACATCAGGGGAGACTACAACATTATATTCCAGCCAGAAGTTCGGCGGGGATGGGAGAATCAATGGCGTGGGGCTTCATGGAGCCACAAAAACCCTTGAGAATTACTTTTACTTGGATCGGATGGGTAAGGATGCCACAGGTGTGGTTAAGCTGAAAGTAGCCCTGGATGGTGAAACCCTGGTGAACAACTACCAGAATACTTATGCGAGGCTGCAGATGGACTTTGCCACAGAATTGGTGGATACGGATACACCTGTTGGGGGGTCAGGCAGGATGTCTGCTGTAAGGACTGGCGATGAGACAGAAATCATGCGTTATGTGGCATTGATGCTGGGTTCTGGCTTGCTGCTGCTGGTTTTTGCCATCTTGCGGCTTTGCCGGAAACAGGATGAAGAAGCTACTATAGAGCAGGTTATGGCAGAAGCCTCAGGTAGAGATGTAGGGAAAACCGCAGGAAAAAGGAGGAGATAGCATGAAATGGCTGAAAAAAATATACATTAGCTTTCTGGTTCTGTCCATGACGCTGATGATGTTTGGCCAGACTGTGTTTGCAGAAGAAGAATATACTTATACTGTACGGCTCTATGCCGGGAACCAAGGCGAATTGACAGAAGCAGGCATCCAGGTGGATTCCCAGTCTGCCAGTATGGATTCAGGCAAAGGCCAAATTGTGATATCTGGCCTGAAATATGGCGATACAGTATATATTTCCCCCCAGGACGCGGCCAAATCCACCAATGCCAGGTATTATGTCAGGGGCGTCCGCAGGTCTGGCAGGGACAATTCCGAATCAGAAGCCCCGGCCTTCCAGGTAGCATCTGACAGGGATTATGTGGTAGCTTATGGGATTAGCGGCGACATGGTGGCATATACTGTTAATTACCAGGATGAGGAAGGTAACCCCTTGCTGCCCAGCGACCAGTATTATGGGAATGCAGGCGAGCGGCAATATGTGTCTGCACGTTATAGGGATGGGTATCAGGTACAGGCGCTGAATATGGTGAAAACCCTTTCCACAAATGAGGCAGAGAATGTATTTACCTTCGTATATACTCCTGTGGAAGCTAGGACGGCAGCTCCAGCGCCTACCCCTGCAACGCCGGCAGCCCCAACAGCGCCTATCGCACCAGAAACGCCAACAGAGACGCCGGAAGCACCAGAAACGCCAACGGAGACGCCGGAAACGCCAGAGGAGCCAGAGACACCGGAAGAGCCAGTAGGCGGAGAAACGGTTCCGGCTCCAGATCCAGAGGTGCCAACTATTGGGGATATACCAGACAATATACAGGATCTTGATTCGCCAGATGATGAAGTGCCATTGGCTAAGATGAACGTAGGGCAGCCAGGCGGTACAGTGATGGGATACCTTCCCATTTATATAGGGATTGGGGCAGTGGCTGTATCTGCTTTGGCAGTCACAGCGGTTTACCTTACTAAGAGGCGGAAATCCTTGGCCGCAAAGCCTGTAGATAAACTAACGGGCCCGACAGCTGGCGATGGGAGCGGACATGGGGAAAGAAAATAGGAAAAACAAACTAGGCAGAAGCTGCAGCGTAGCAGGGATTGCATTGATTTTAACTGTAATCGTCTTGTCTTCCCTGCTGGTTCTGCCAGGGATGTTTGGCTACAGCATGTACCATGTGCTCAGCGGCAGTATGGAGCCGGAAATGCCTATTGGCAGTTTGATTTATGTCCATAACGGCGAGCCAGAGGATGTGGAAGAATCTGATATTATTGCTTTTTACGGCTCTGTAGAGGACTCTGGCATCATCACCCACCGGGTAGTGAAAAACAATATTGTATCTGGTACTTTCCGAACCAAGGGGGATGCCAATGAAAAGGAAGATACAACGCCTGTGCCATATGGAAATTATATTGGCAAGGTTACCCTAACGGTTCCCTATGTGGGAAAAGTCCTGACGATCATGACGTCCCCTTATGGGAAGATAGCGGCGGCGTGTGCCGTCCTGCTGGGAGTGGCGCTGCATCTGATTGGCTCCCGCCAGTAAGCAGCCTTTCCATAGCTGCCCTGGGCAATTTGGGTGCCCTGGGCTCTTTAGAAGATGCAGCAGGCAAAAATTGGGATATTTTTTCGGGTTACAAGGCTGATACGCTTCAAGCGGCAGCCTTTTTTGCTGCCTGCGCAAAAGGCATCCCTCACTCCTGAATCATATCCTCACGGAATGCGCAGTTCAGTGTATTCCTGAGCCTTGGGCCGTGACCCGTTTACTGCATTTCCCTGTAAAAAAGCCTTCCATTGCTTGACGTGTGTAATATAAAATATTATAATATGTGTAAAGATAAATACATAAGTATAAGAATTGGGAAGGGATGGGCAAATGAGGGCTGGAACTTACCGTAAGCTGGAGGATTTATATAAAATACACAAGGGGTATATCAGCACGAAGGGATTGATGCAAGGAGGGATTTCCAACCATCAGGTTGCCGTTCTGGTATTGGAGGGGTATCTGGAAAAAATATGCCATGGCTACTATTGGATGGCACAGTGCGGATACCAGAAGCCTATGGATTATAAATGTATTGAAGTGTGTTTAAGCGATCCACGGGCAGTGGTGGCCATGGATAGCGCCTGGTACTATCAGGGAATCGGCAAGGCGGAGCCAGATCCTATGATAGTTGCCACAGAACGGACAGACCGAAGCGCCATCAAGATGAATTTTGCGATAGAAAGGCATTATTTTTCAAGCAGCCTATTTCCGGTAGGGATAAGAAGGGTGCAGACGGAATATGGCGGTTATAATATTTATAGTGTGGAGCGCAGCCTTTGCGACAGGATACGCTTAAGCAGCAAGGCTGCAGCAGGGGAGGGTGAGATAGAACTGTTCAATAGTATTAAGGCAAGCAGGGGGCAATATAAGCGCCTGCAGGAATACGCAGTATTATTTAGGCTGGAAAATTTTTTAACCGATTGAGTAATCAGGCAAAACATGTTAGAATAATAAGAATGGAGAATGCAGATGGGATAGGCAGAATTGGCAAATACGCCTTATGACGATGTTTTACGCACCCTGCTGAATGACTGCAGCAGCCTAATCCTCCCAGTGCTTAATGAAGTTTTTGGGGAAAGCTACACAGGGGAGGAGGCAGTTGTCACTTCCCAGAATGAAAGCTTCCTGAACCAACAGGATGGGAACCCTTACGGTGACATTCCCACATTCAGCCGTACTGTTCCTGCGGTGCAGCAAATCTACTCCAGATAGGCTTGAAATAAGGATGGTCACGCCAGGCGGGAATATTTCCTACCCTATCCCTGTGATAAAATCCCAATGGTATTCCATTGATGAAGTTTTTGAGAAGAACCTCCTGTTTTCCTCCCGTTCCATATTTTCAGTTATGAGGGCAAGTTTGAGGAATATGAGAATGATGCGCAGAAGCTGGAACAGCTGAAGCAGATATATGAGCGGATGAAAGACAGACTGGAGGAATTGTTGGGCGCAGGGGAGATTGATGAGTATACTAAATGCACCATTATTGATATGTCAAAGAAGGTGTTGGATCATATTGCAAGAAAATATAAAGCTGTCAGGGAAGGAGTAAGGGCTGTTATGGGTGGAAAGATTTTGGATTATGAGGCAAAGGCTATTAGGAATGAAGGGAAAAATGAAGGATATAGAGAAGGAAGGGAAGAAGGGGAGGATTTCTGTAATTGAAAGAATTACAATTGCCGCTTCAGGTTATCCTGGCAAAAATCCAAAAACAGTATCAGATTAGCCCGGTAGCTTCCAGGAAATATTTGTAGTGGAGGTTAGAAAGCAGGTAAACATGAATATTCCAATGAATAGAAAGAGTCCCATTAGGCTGGAAGCTATGGCTGCGTCTATGGGAAGGAATGTGCAAAAGCCCCGCAGGCTCCAGCAAAATACGGGAAATGCAGCGCGTATGCCCAGGCAGGCGGCACCAGCCAGGGTGCCTGGCCAGGACGTTGGCAGGGCGTCAGCAGGCATCCAGCCTGGGCACCCAATGCCAAGCCCTGCATCCCGCAAGAGTGTTGGCCAGCCAGGCCGTTCTGCAGTGCCAGCCCCTTTGCCGCCCAGGCGCAAGGCGCTGGCAGGGACGAGGCTGCAAAAGGGCCAGAAAGTATCTCTTGCAGAAAATGGCTGCCCATTATCCCAAGTGGAGGTATCTATTGGCTGGAATGCCAAGAGCCCAGCCTGCGACCTGGATGCCTCAGCCTTTTTATTGTCTGGCAACAACAAGGTATTGGGGGATGAGTGGTTTGTTTTTTATGGGCAGGAAAGGAGCCCGGATGGGAGTGTCGTGCATCATGGGGACATGAAAGGCGGCATGGGAGAATCCCTCACTATAAATTGGAGGAGTATGGATTCCAGGGTCAAAAAAATAGTTTTTACCATTACCATTAACGAAGCCCTCAAGCACGGGCTGAATTTCGGCATGGTGTCAGATGCCTATATCCAGCTGCGCAGTCTGGCATCAGGGCAGGGAATCCTGCATTTTGAACTGGAAGAGTATTATAGCAATGTCACCTCCATGATGGTAGGCGAACTGTATGAACGGAACGGGGAATGGAAATTCCATGCAATTGGAAATGGCGTGGCCAGGGATTTAGCAGGCCTGTGTGAATTATATGGTGTAAATGTGTCAGGCTAAGGAAATGCCCCAAGGTTTCCTGCCTTATACAGAGGCACAGCACATAAACCGGAGGTATAAATGTTACGACTAGAAGTAGTGAATGAATTGACATTAATGGTATCATCAGATGGAAGAGGCCAGGATATCCTCTTTACGAAAGCAGGCGCTTTCATTGGCGGAGAATGCCAGGGAAGCAAAAACTTTAAATTTGAAAAATGCCTGTTAGGGCCGGAAGGAAATCCAATGCGGGCTTTGATAGGGCAGATAGGGCGCCGCTTTACGGGGGAGAATATGCCCCTTATGAAAGTAATGATGAACGGCCCCAGCACTACATATTATGCCAACGAAGAACAGCATGTAGTGGTAGTGCCCCTGCAGCAGGGTGAGACACTTTCTGTGGAGTCTGAGAACCTTTTGGCTTTTACGGATGATTGCAAATATGGCATACGTTTTATGGCGCAGGGTATTATTTCCCAGAAGGGATGGGCCACATCCACGCTGACAGGGCGGGGGCCAAATGCTTATGTGGCAGTCCTGGTGGAAGGGAATCCCATTATCCTAAGTAATGAGCAGAATGGCGGGACGCTGGAGGCAGATCCGGATGCCGTGGTATGTTGGACAGGTGCAGATCCCAGCTTTGAGCTAGATATGTCCTGGAAGAACCTCCTGGGTTCGAGGGGGGCGTCAGGCGAGAGTTATATGTTCCAATGGGCTGGCCAACAGAGAGCCTGTGTTTTAATCCAGCCCAAAGAACGTAAGTCAGGCGTCAATATCGGCATGGATGGAGGGACTATGGGCCAGCGGGCCACTAGGCAGACCTGGGGCAGGTAGGATATGCTATGGAACGCGCATCTTCCTGCATAGGCTGCAGGCCTTACGGCAGTCGGTATTGGCTGTGGGATTATTGATAGGAATTTACATATCCTTTACAGAATCCGACTGCTTTTTTTACGTATATCCGCTATAATATATAAGAGCGGCAGATAGGATTATTTTAGGTGCATACGCCGCAAAACGGCTCTGTTTTCGGTATAATTAAAAAATTAGGACAGGATTGCAGATATGAAGAAAATTTTAGTAATCGAAGATGAAATTGCCATTAATGATTTAATATGCCTGAATTTAGAAATAGCTGGATACCAGCCCGTCCCTTTTTTTGATGGGCTGGAATTTAGCCGCCATTTGCAGCAGCAGGATGGCTACGGGCTGGCTCTGTTGGACATAATGCTTCCTGGCAAGGACGGATTTGAACTCTTAGGGGAGCTGAAGAAGCATAAAATCCCTGTCATCTACCTGACAGCCAAAGGCGACCTGCCAAGTAAGGTAAAGGGCTTAAGAAGCGGTGCTGAAGATTATATCGTCAAGCCCTTTGAAATGCTGGAGCTTTTAGTGCGCATTGATAATGTACTTAAGCGTTTTGGCAAAGAAGAGGCAGAAGAAATCCATATCAAAGACGTAGTGATTAATGAGAAAAAACGCACCGTTCATAAAGCGGGCGTGGAGATTCCTATGCAGCCCATGGAGTTTGACTGCCTTCTGACTTTTTGGAAATACAAAAACCGTGTCATGACAAGGGAGCAGATCCTAAACATCCTATGGGGCGTGGATTTTGAGGGGGAGAGCCGTACGGTGGATGTTCATGTGGGGAATATCCGTAAAAAACTGGATTTTTCCGATGTGATAATTACAGTCCCCCGGGTGGGCTACCGTATGGAAATCTAAGGGGGCTGTTTCCTAATAGAAGCTATTTGCTGAACAGGTTATGGAGGGCAGTACAGAATGCGGCAGGGGCAACCTGCCAATGGCAGATAAAAGCATGTGTCCCTACAGTGTATTATTTTTTGCCGTGCCCCCTTGACGTATCCCCATTATCTGTGTTATAGTAGACAAGTGATGGAAGTAGGTCTTTTTTTTATGCCTAAATTTAGAATTTAACGGAGGTGGAAGTTGTGCGCACAAGAATTACTCTGGCATGTACAGAATGTAAACGACGGAATTACAACATGACAAAAGATAAGAAAGCCCATCCAGACAGAATGGAGACGAAGAAATACTGCAGGTTCTGCAGGACACACACACTACACAAAGAAACCAAGTAATGGAGGTAGGACATGGCAGAAACCAATACAGAGAAAACTCCAAAAACGGACAAAGCCCCCAAAACGGACAAGGCTCCTAAAACTAGCTGGTTCAACGGTTTAAAAGCAGAATTTAATAAAATCATCTGGCCGGACAAAAAGTCCCTCACCAGGCAGACCGCCGCAGTCGTGGCTGTTTCTATCGTCCTGGGGCTGATCATTGCTGCGTTAGATGTGTTTATTAAGTACGGTGTGGATGCTTTGGTGAATTTATAGGAGGCGTAGGTGGTTTATGGCAGAGGCAAACTGGTATGTAGTTCATACCTATTCAGGTTATGAAAACAAGGTTAAGGAGAACATTGAGAAGACCATAGAGAACCGTCACCTGGAAGACCAGATCTTAGAGGTGCGTGTCCCCATGCAGAGCGTTGTGGAAATGAAAAACGGCGTCAAGAAAACCGTTGAGAAAAAAATGTTTCCAGGCTATGTTCTGCTTAACATGGTCATGAATGATGACATATGGTATGTGGTCAGAAATACCAGAGGCGTCACCGGATTCGTCGGTCCGGGATCCAAGCCCGTACCCCTCACCGAAGCTGAAATGAGGCCATTGGGCATTCAAGCTGAAAATTTGGTTGTAGACTTTGAGGAAGGCGATTCCATCTGCGTGATGGATGGTGTCTGGAAAGATACCATAGGCGTGATACAGTCAATCAACCAGGGAAAACAGATGGTCACAATTAATGTAGACCTGTTCGGCCGTGAAACGCCGATTGAAATAAGTTTCACAGACATCAGAAAGTTATAAGATGCAAGACTTATTATTTAAGGAGGAAATTCCAAATGGCAAAGAAAGTGCAAGGATATATTAAATTACAGATTCCTGCTGGAAAAGCTACCCCGGCTCCGCCAGTTGGCCCTGCCCTTGGCCAGCACGGCGTCAACATCGTTGAATTTACAAAACAGTTCAACGCAAGGACTGCGGATAAAGGGGATTTGATCATTCCAGTTGTGATTACCGTATATGCAGACAGGAGCTTCAGCTTTATCACAAAGACACCGCCAGCTCCCGTACTGATCAAAAAGGCATGCAATATCAAATCCGGATCTGCAGTGCCTAACAAGACAAAGGTGGCAACCCTTTCCAGGGCGAAGCTTCAGGAAATCGCAGAAATGAAAATGCCAGACTTAAACGCAGCATCCTTAGAGGCAGCCATGAGCATGATCGCTGGAACTGCAAGGAGTATGGGCGTTACTGTGGAGGAGGCATAGGCCGAGGCCGAAAGCAACTTAGCGAAACCAAGCTGAAGGCGCGGGTTGAGTATAGTGCGAGGCCGTTCTCTGAGATTAGCGAGGCCGAAAGCAACTTAGCGAAACCAAGCTGAAAGCGCGGGTTGAGTATAGTGCGAGGCCGTTCTCTGAGATTAGCGAAACCGAGCCGAAGGCGAGAGTTGAGGTTAGCGAAGAGAACTTCCTTATTATTACACCAAACAACTGTGGGAGGGAAATCTCCCGATATTACCACTAGGAGGTTATTTAGTATGAAACGAGGAAAGAAATATGTTGAGGCTGCCAAATCTGTGGACAGGATGGCGCAGTATGATACAGCAGAGGCAATCAGCCTTGTGAAAAAGGTTGCAGTTGCCAAATTTGATGAGACAATCGAAGCTCATATCAGAACCGGCTGTGACGGCCGCCACGCTGAGCAGCAGATCCGTGGCGCAGTAGTATTGCCGCATGGTACAGGTAAAGCCGTAAAGGTTTTGGTTTTTGCAAAAGGCGATAAGGTAGATGAAGCATTGGCAGCAGGCGCTGACCATGTAGGCGGGGATGAGCTGATCCCAAGGATCCAGAACGATGGCTGGCTGGATTTCGACGTAGTGGTAGCTACCCCGGACATGATGGGCGTTGTAGGCCGTTTGGGCCGTGTGCTTGGGCCAAAAGGCTTGATGCCGAATCCCAAAGCAGGAACCGTTACCATGGATGTTACTAAAGCGATCAATGATATCAAAGCTGGTAAGATTGAGTATAGATTGGATAAGACCAATATTATCCATGTGCCAATTGGAAAAGCATCTTTTACAGAAGAACAATTAGCGGACAACTTCCAGACCTTGATTGATGCCATCATAAAAGCAAGGCCAGCTGCCGTGAAGGGTCAGTTCTTAAGGAGTGTTACATTAACACCCACCATGGGGCCTGGTGTAAAGCTTAATACAGCAAAGCTGGTTTAATTTTGTGTTGACATCCAGAATAGACAGTGATATAGTATACAAGAACGTTGCCGAAGACAGCAGGTGCCGAGAGGCATAACCGCAGGGCCTGCCGAGGGAATTTGCAGTATATGCACAAGTGTGCATAGCAGCAGATGATTGAAGAAGATTTCAAGCCCTTCTGTCTCGGACGGAGGGGCTTTTTTATATCATAGGAAATGGTTTTGCATTTCCCTATTGTATAAAAATCTATCGCACTGCAGCGGAGTAGAATTATATGGCTAAAGCAATCCGCCGCATGCGGGGAATTTCGCAAAGCGGAGTTCTTTCCCATATTTTAGGAAATAAAAAAATAAGGAGGTGCACGATTCGTGGCAAAAGTAGAATTAAAGCAGCCGATTGTGCAGGAGATTTCAGAGCAGATCAAAGACGCGCAGTCCGTAGTGTTAGTGGATTACCGCGGATTGACTGTGGAAGAGGATACACAGCTTCGGAAGCAGTTAAGGGAAGCTGGTGTTGTCTACAAAGTTTATAAAAATACGTTGATGAACTTTGCGTTCCAGGGGACAGATTTCGAAAGCATGTCGCCCCTTCTGAAAGGGCCAAGCGCGATTGCTGTTTCAAAAGATGATGCAACTGCGCCGGCAAGGGTTCTTGCAAAATTTGCAAAGACAGCCCCTGCGCTGGAATTAAAAGCAGGCGTGGTAGAAGGTACATTTTATGATGCAGATGGAATCAAGACAGTAGCTTCCATCCCATCCAGGGAGGAATTGCTTTCCAAGTTCCTGGGCAGCATCCAGTCTCCGATCAGCAACCTTGCCCGTGTTCTTAACCAGATCGCAGAAAAAGGCGGCCCGGCTGCAGCAGCAGAGGCAACCCCGGCAGCAGAGGCTCCTGCAGAAGAAGCCCCAGCAGAGGCATAAGGATACAAGGCAGTGTAACCCGGCTTGCCGCTTACAAGTGCTTATGCAGCATCGAATAGCTGAATAAGCATTTGCAGAAAATGGAACCATCCGTATAGCGCAGGATGCAGACAAGAAATTGTCATTGACATTCGCCGGAAGAATGACAAGCGTTTCAGAATTAAATTTATTAATAAATATTTATGGAGGAAAATTACAATGGCAAAATTGACAACGGAAGAATTTATCGAAGCGATTAAAGAGTTAACCGTATTAGAGTTGAATGATTTAGTAAAAGCATGTGAGGAAGAGTTTGGCGTATCCGCAGCAGCAGGCGTTGTAGTTGCAGCAGCAGGCGGAGACGGCGCAGCAGCAGAAGAAGAGAAGACAGACTTCAATGTAGAGCTGACAGAGATCGGGCCAAACAAGGTTAAGGTTATCAAAGTTGTCCGTGAAGTAACTGGATTAGGCCTGAAGGAAGCAAAAGAACTGGTTGACAATGCACCTAAGATGGTGAAAGAGGGTGCAGAGAAGGCTGAGGCTGAGGATATCAAGGCTAAGTTAGAAGCAGAAGGTGCTAAGGTAACTTTAAAATAATCCTTTAAGGGTTATGCTGGCAGAAGTGCGTGCCGGAGATATAACATTGCAAGGAAAAGACAGCTCCGTTTTCCAGGGATTTCCTGGGATGGGGCTGTTATTGCTATTTGAGGGAGTGTGCTTTTTATGGATAGGAATGCGCAGTTTTGCGTATTCCTGAGCCATGAATCAATGTCAGTAACTTAAATCCCTTAAGTTACTGACATTGGCCATGAATAGTAACCAAAGCATATCCAGCAGGCGGATAGGATTCAGAATATTTTACAATAAGTCATAGAATGCTGTAAAAAATAGAAAATAGAAGGTAGAAGATAAAAGAAGGTAGAAGATAAAAGAAGAAAGAGGTATTATCATGGCAATTATAAAACCTTTTTGCGCCATTAGGCCAAGTCAGGAGAAAGCTGAAAAAATAGCAGCTCTCCCTTATGATGTGTATAATCGGGAAGAAGCGAAAGAGGTAGTGAAGAACAATCCGGAGAGTTTTCTGAAAATAGACCGTGCAGAGACTTTACTGGAGGACAGCATAGACACATATGCTCCAGAAGTTTATCAAAAGGCTCATGATGTGCTGTGGGAGATGGTAGAGAGCGGCTCCTTCCTGAAAGAGGAAAAAAAATGTTACTATATCTATGAACTCACGATGGACGGCAGAACCCAGACAGGCATAACAGCCTGTGCCTCTATTGATGATTATGAACAAGGCGTGATTAAAAAGCATGAAAATACCCGTGCAGAAAAGGAAGCGGACCGCATTCGCCATGTGGATGCCTGCAATGCCCAGACTGGCCCGATTTTTTTGGCCTACCGCGCCCATCCGGCAATTAATGGCATTGTGGATTCCGTAAAGCGGCAGGCGCCCCTTTATGATTTTGTATCAGAGGATGCCATTGGCCATAGAGTCTGGATTATTTCAGAAGATTCACAGATTGCAGCAATTGAGAAAGCGTTTGCTGAAATTGATGAAATTTATATAGCTGATGGCCACCACCGTGCCGCTTCTGCTGTCAGGGTAGGGCAAAACCGGAGAAAAGCCCATCCAGGCTATACGGGAAAGGAAGAATTTAACTATTTCCTGTCCGTATTGTTCCCCGACGAGCAGCTCATGATTATGGATTATAACCGTGCAGTAAAAGATCTGAATGGGCTTTCAGAAACCCAGTTCTTGGAAAAGGTTTCTCGTATTTTTGAGGTAAGCGAACAGGGCAAAGAGGCTGTCAAGCCAGAGAAAAAAGGCGTTTTCTCCATGTACCTTCAGGGAAAATGGTACCGCTGCGCCATCAAGCCGGAAGACATTCCAGATGACCCAGTAGAGGGGCTGGATGTATCTGTCCTCCAGAAGAAGCTCCTTTCCCCTGTCCTTCAGATTATGGATCCCAAAACGGATAACCGGATTAATTTTATAGGCGGCATCCGGGGATTAAAAGAGCTGGAGAGAAGGTGCACAGCAGATTGCGCTGTGGCTTTTGCCATGTATCCCACTTCCATCCATGAGCTTTTTGCTGTGGCGGATGCAGGCATGCTTATGCCCCCAAAATCCACCTGGTTTGAGCCAAAGCTGCGCAGCGGACTTTTTATCCATGCTTTAGGCGCTGATTGATTAGGGTTAAGAGTTTGGGTGGGGAATCGTTCTTTGCAGGCAGTGCAAGGCTCCGGCAAACGGATTCCCGCCCAAATCAAATGGATTTCTCCTTTTACGCTTCCTCAAACACCTTGCAAAGCCGCCGGATGGCTTCCTCCATCCTCCCTGGATGGATTGCTGAATAATTCATCAAAAATGTATGATCTTCTGCCCCTTTCACATCATGGTAATACTGCGACAATGCTGAAATCCGCACTCCCCGCTCTTTTGCCCGTTGCATGATCTCCTCATTGGAAGACGGAGTATCCACCCGCATCAGGAAATGCAGGCCCGCATCCTCCTCTGTAATGGCAATCCGGGAAGCCAAAGGGCTCCCCTTTAGATACCCTAACAGAAGATCCCGCTGATTATGGTAAAAATTCCGCATCCGATTAATATGCTTTTCAAAGTGCCCCCCCTCTAAAAAACGCGTTAAAGTATATTGCTCAAAATTAGATACTGTACAAGAATAAAACCCCATCTCCAGATAAAACTTTTTTACCAAATGCTCCGGCAGCACCATATAGCTGATCCGTATCGTAGAGGCCAGCGTTTTGGCAAAGGTATTCATATAGATTACTTTTTCCATAGAGTCAATGCTCTGCAAAGAAGGAATCGGCCTCCCCATAAACCGGAACTCACAGTCATAATCATCCTCAATAATATACCGCCCATCTTGTTTTGCTGCCCATCCTAAGAGCTGATGCCTCCGCCCCACAGGCATAATGATCCCTGTTGGAAAGTGATGGGAAGGCGAAATATGCACAATTCCTGCCCCTGATGCCTCCAGGCAGTCTGCCCGCACTCCCTGCCCATCCATTGGAATGTGATAGCAGTCTGCATGGTTGCTCTTAAAAATAGCCGCCACCTTCCGATACCCTGGATCCTCCACCGCATACCCTTTTTCATGCCCCAACAATTGGATCAGCAGTCCATACAGATATTCTGTTCCGGCGCCCACTACAATCTGCTCTGGCGCTACTTCCATTCCACGGAACTGCTTCAGATACCGGGCAATTTCCCGGCGCAGCGGCAAAATTCCCCCGCTGGGCGGATTCTCCATCAGAGCCATACTGTTATCCGTAATTACCTCCCGCATTAATTTTGCCCAAATAGAAAAGGGGAACGTATCTGGATGTGTCTGGCTGCTGCTGAAATCCGCAAAATAATCCTTTTTCTGCTCTATGAACCCACTGTCATCAGAAAAAGAACTTCCCATTCCAATAGGTGGGCGGCTGCTGGGAATTATTTCCTGGGAGCCCTGTATCCCTACCAATACATCTTTCGAGATATCCGCCACATAATACCCCTTTTTTGGCACAGAATAAATATATCCTTCGGCTAAAAGCTGCCCATAGGCATTCTCTACTGTAATCGTACTGACCCCTAAATGTTTTGCGAAGCTGCGCTTTGAGGGAAGCCGCTCCCCGCAAACCAACGTTCCTGCCAGAATGTCCTGCCGGATGCGCCTGTAAAGATACTCATACAGGCGGTCCGTCCCCATATCCGAAAAAGAATAAGTAAGCATAGCCTTTATCTCCCATCCGCTCCAATATTTCCCTCAATTATAAGCAAAAGAAACTTTTTTGTAAAGCACCCCCTTATTTTCGACATTTTTTCCCTGGGAAGTTTGTTATCCTTTCTTTCTGTGCCGATTTTCCCTCAGGCCTCAGCGCCGCCGCTGCGCCTGCATTTGGGAAGCAGCGCTCCCAGAAAAATATGACCGGTAAATTAGGGCATGCTGTTCTGCGGAGTTTCACCAAATATAAGCGTGCAGCCATATTTGGCAAATTTTACAATAAGAAAAGGTAAATGTGATCATGCCCTGAGGATATACTAACCATAGGGAAAAACGGCATATTTTTTATGGAGGAAAAAATGGATTTAAAGAATTATTTGCAACAAGAAGAATTTATAGTAAAATGTGAGTGTGGCATTAGCCTCATGGATGCCAAGCTCCAGATGATCAACGCAGAGCTTGGAATGCGCTGTAAGCGAAAGGTAATCCACAGCTTTTCCGGCCGGATCAAATCTTACGACAGCATAGCTGCCAAGCTCCGGCTCAAAGGCTTAGATGAGACGGTAGAGTCCATGGAGCAAAACCTCAATGACCTGGTGGGCGTCCGTGCGGTCTGCACCTACACAGACGACCTATATCAAATCGCAGAGATGCTCTGTGCCCAGAAGGACCTGCGCCTCATTAAGGAAAAGGATTATATCAAAGCCCCCAAAAAAAGCGGCTACCGAAGCATGCACCTGATCTTCTGGGCGCCAGTTTCCTTCCGGGAAGGCACCCAGTGGATCAAGGTGGAGGTCCAGCTGCGGACAGGGGCGATGGATTATTGGGCAGGCCTGGATTACCAGCTTCAATATAAAAAAGAAAACCGGGAGGCAAAAAACATCGGCATTGAGCTAAAGCAATATGCCAACGCCATAGAACAAATTGACAGCAAGGTTTTGGAATTGCGCAAACGGATTGAGGCAATTTAGGCAATTTACATAATTCTTGCAGACTTTTACCAGGGAGGAAAAGAAATGTTCAAGATATTTCTTGTAGACGACGAAAGCAGCGTCAGAGAAAGCCTGCGTGACAACGTTATGTGGCAGCAGTATGGGTTCCAGCTGGTAGGGGAGGCGGCTGACGGGGAAATGGCCCTGCCCCTGATTCGGAAGCTGAACCCAGATCTTCTGGTGACAGATATCGCCATGCCCTTTATGGACGGCCTGGCTCTTTCCAGGATTGTGAAGCAGGAAATCCCCCATATAAAAATTATTATCATCAGCGGGCACGGCGATTTTGAATACGCCAGGCAGGCGATTCAGATTGGCGTGGATCAATACCTGCTCAAGCCCGTGACCCGCCTGGCCATGCAGAAATCCCTGCAGGAAGTCCGCAAAAAACTGGAAGAGGAGCAGGCAAAGGAAGACAGTCTGGAGAAGCTTCGGGAGGATATGCAGGAATACGAGCAGTTTTCCAAAAAGAATTTTTTTGAAAAAGTCTTTGAGGGAGAGCTGACCGTACAGGAGATTTATGAAGAAGCGCAGAAATACTCCCTGGAAATGAATGCCCCTTGCTATAATCTGGCTATGGTGAGCCTCCGTGAAAAACAGGAGGAAAACAGGAGCATTTGGGATTCCCGGCTGCTGGCTGGCAAACGGGAGGAGCTGATGCGGTATTTCCAGCGTTACCCAGAGTACCTGATCTTCCGCTGGAGCATTCATGTGTATGGAATACTTATGAAAGGGGAGGCGGAGCAAATGGAGGAGTTAAAGGCCAGATGCCAGGAAGGCATTATCCGTATCTGTTCCGGTCATGACCGTGATATGGAATGGTGCTGCGCAATGGGGGAGCCTGTGGGCCGTCTGAGCCTTTTGCCCCAGGTTTACAATAAGGTTAACCATATGATGTCCTATCGTTTCTTAAAGCCAGGGCAGCATATCCTTACCATGGAGCCGGAAAACCTGGTGCCGCGCCAGGAGGGCATGGGAACCTTGAAGGATGTGGCCATTGCCCAGACAAATCCGGAGATTATCCGGAAATTCCTTCTGCGGGGGCAGGAAGAAGAAATAGAAAATTTTGTGGATAGTTATTTGGAGAGCCAGGGGCAGGCGCTGCGCTCCAGGATTTACCGTGATTATTTGGTGCTGAGTATCCGCTTTACAGCCATATCCTTTGTGGAAAAGCTAGGGTACAGCGCCCAGGATTTACTGGAAAATACCTATACGGAAAAGATGCGGACCCTCAGCCTGAGCCCGGAAGAAATGAAGCCTTATATGCAGGAGCTGATACATCGGGCTATAGGGCTGGCTCATCAGGCGATAGACAGCCGGAGCAAGCGGATGATCCATAAGGCTATGGGCTATATTGAAGAAAATTATGCCAAGGACAGCATTTCCTTAAGCGAGGCAGCCCATGCTGCAGAGGTCAGCCCCAATTATTTCAGTGCCGTATTCCGGCAGGAAATAGGCATGACCTTTACAGAGTACCTGACCAAAAAACGCATGGAGAAGGCCAAGCGCCTGCTGCGCCAGACAGAGCGCAATTCTGGCGAGATTGCGGCAGAGGTCGGGTTCAAGGATCCCCATTACTTTAGCTTTGTGTTTAAGAAAACCCAGGGATGCACGCCCAAAGAGTACCGCAGCGGCACAAAGGCAGACCGGGCAGGCCGCCCATCTTCATGACCATATTGGCATGCCAATAAAAAGGGATGCGCCAAAGGTCAGAGAGATGCTGGCAGCATGGGATAGGAGGCGTCGCTCCCCTTCAAGACCAGCTGCCAGGAGAGTTCCTCTGAGAATACCGGCTCGCCCTGGATCATCCGAAGGAGGGTGGAGGCTGCCATAAATCCCATCTCGTGGCTTTTGTGGGACAGGGTAGTAATTCGGATGGAGTCCAGGTCGCTCATATAGCTGTTGTCAAAAGAAACGACGGAAATATCCTCCGGAACCCGTATGCCAGCATAATGCAGCTCTTTGATCAGCCAATAGGCAATCTCATCATTCTGGCAAATAACAGCGGAGCACATATCCTTGTTTTTCCGTAGGAAGGCGGTCAAAAAGCTGGTGTCAGATTTAGATTCCAGCGCATCCTGCATGGAGGCAGTATACCATGCCACTAATTCATCCGCCGCTGGAATGCCAAAATCCCGCAAAGCTGCCACATAGCCGCCATACCGTTCCACCCCCCGGACGTCGTCAATCTTAAAAATCCCTGCAATGTGGGTGTGCCCATGCTGGATCAGGTGCTTGGCCAACAGATAACCCCCATAATAATTATCGTCCTTGATGTGTACACAGGATGAAAAAGCAGGGTAGTTCCCGCCGATAAACAGGATAGATACGCCCTTTGCTGCCAGCTGCTCATAAAGGTCCAGGTTGGGGTTTGGCAATGCGCTCTTTGTCCCCTCTGCAATCAGCCCGCGGATGGGCGAGCCTTTCAGGTCTTCCAGGATCTGCCGTTCCCTTGCAATCCTGGCATAAGTGGAATAGGTGTTTGTGGAATATCCTTTTTTCCGCAAAAAGGATTTGATATCCGCTAAAATAGCTGGCATCGTATATTCTTCTGCATTATTGACAATCAGGGCCACTGTATTAGCCTTTGCCCCAAGGCCGGTGGAAAAAGAGCCGCTTCCCTGGCGTTTTTCGATCAGCCCTTCCTCTGCCAAAAGCCTCAGGGCCGCGCGCACTGTCTGGCGGCTTACATGGTACTGCTCACACAATACACTTTCGGAGGGCAGCTTATAAACACCTTTTCCCATATTTTTGAAAAGCAGGTCTTTTAATATATTGGCGAGGCGTATATATTTTGCCGGCATCTGAAAATCTCCTTCCTTTCCCAAAGAGTACAATGATTCTGCTGAAATGGCCAATCCCTTCTCCTAAAGTGTCTAATAGGCAAATTATAGCATATTTTTATGAAAGTGTCACTGTATTAGCCCCAAAATCGTAAAAAAATTACAAAAAATAAAGAGGCACGTAGTTTTTTGAATCATAATCGCAATTTTTATAACATAAAATATTTAACAAATACTGTTGTAAAATCAATAGTCCTTATATAAAAGAGAAAAAGTGACAAAAAAAATAGGAAATAGAAGGGTATATTTTAGGATAATTTTTGAAGTTTTTTAGTAAAATCATAAAAAAATATAAATATTAAATAAAAAAATATAAAAATCATGCATACTTGTATTTGATTTTGGGAAAAATGCGGAAACTTATATTGGATATTGCGACAAACATAAAGACATGGGGGAAATTATCATTGACGAAAAGGTAATAAAAAACTAAAATATAAGATACAAACGGCGATTTTGCCGGACTTTAGAAAGGGAGGACATATTTAATGTTAAGAAAGAAGTTAGCAGCATTTCTTGCAGTAGCAGTAGTAGCAGTAGGAGTAGTAGGTTGTGGTGGGGGCAATGAGCAAGCATCCACAAGTGATAACACAAACACAGATGCTGATGCAAATGCAGGCACAGATGACACAACAGAGCCAGAAGAAGACAGCACGGCAGCACCAGAAGAAGACAACACAACAGAGCCAGAGGACAGCGCATCAGATGACGATGCAGCAACGTCGGCAGCAGACGGCGAGCTGCTCAAAGTTGGTATCATCAACAACGACCCGAACGAGTCTGGATACCGTACAGCGAACGACAGGGACCTGAAGGAAATGTTTACCGAAGAGAATGGATATGACGCAACCTTCGCATACAGCCTGAAGAATGATGAGCAGATTACAGCAGCTCAGCAGATGCTTCAGAACGGTGTTGATTATCTTCTTCTTTCCGCAGCTGATACATCCGGATGGGATCCAGTGCTTCAGGATGCTCAGGCACAGGGCACAAGGGTTATCCTGTTTGACCGTACTATCGATGCAAGTGAAGATTTTTATGAGGCTTCCATCGTTTCCGATATGCCTGCAGAAGGCCAGAGGGCAGTTGATTGGTTAGAGTCCCAGGCTCTTGATGAGTACAAGATCATCCACATCCAGGGTGTTATGGGTTCAGCAGCACAGCAGGGACGTTCTGGCGCATTGGATGACAAGGTTGCATCCGATGACAAGTGGAGCATTGTATCCCAGCAGACAGCTGAGTGGAATGCAGAGAAAGCACAGCAGATCGTACAGTCTGTAATCGACAGCAAAGAAGAGTTCAATGTAATCTATGCAGAGAACGATGATATGGCTAAGGGCGCAGTTGCAGCTCTTGATGCAGCAAATATCAGCCATGGCGTTGACGGCGATGTAATCATTATGGGCTTTGACTGCAACACATGGGCTTTGGAAGAGGTTTTGGCAGGAAGATGGAACTACGATGGACAGTGTAACCCATACCAGGCTAAGTACATTCACGATGTTATCGAGAAATTGGAAAATGGCGAGACAATCGAACCAAAACAGATTATTTTGGAAGAAAAAGGCCTTGCAGCCGGAGAAATTACACAGCAAGACATCGAGGAGTGTGGCATCTAAGATCTGGTAGTTTTTTGGAATATAAGTACTTTTGCGAATTTTAAAAAGCGCGGCGCGGTGAAGCATGGGAGTTTACAGGCTGCACCGCGCCTTGTTTTTTGAAATAAATATTTTAGGAGGTGAACTCAAGGGTGAAAGATAATGCTGTATTAGAGATGAAGAACATCCACAAGAGCTTCCCTGGAGTGAAGGCCTTGCAGGGGGTAGATTTTACACTGCGCAAAGGTGAAGTCCATGCGTTGATGGGTGAGAACGGTGCGGGAAAATCGACTTTGATCAAGGTATTGACAGGGGTTTATGGGAAGGATGAAGGCGACATTTTCCTAGATGGGCATCAAGGTCCCATTGCAATCCATTCGCCGCAGGACGCACAGAATGTGGGAATCAGTACGGTGTACCAGGAAATCACATTATGTCCCAATCTTTCAGTGGCTGAGAATATGTTCATTGGCAGAACCAAGGGCGTAGGCCAGAACTGGAAGAAGATGAATAAGGATACAGAAAAAATCCTGCAGTCCTTGGACATTCCGGCAACTGCTACGCAGCAGCTGGAGAGCTGCTCCATTGCAGTGCAGCAGATGATTGCCATTGCCCGTGCAGTGGATATGGACTGTAAGGTATTGGTTCTGGATGAGCCTACATCCTCTCTGGATGAGCAAGAAGTTGCAAAGCTCTTTAAGCTGATGCGCGACCTAAGGGCAAGGGGCGTTGGTATTGTATTCGTTACCCACTTCCTGGATCAGGTATACGAGATCTGCGACAGGATTACGGTTATGCGCGACGGCCAGTTGGTAGGCGAATTCCCGATCAAGGATCTGCCGCGTGTGAAGCTGGTATCCAAGATGCTTGGAAAAGAGCTGGATGATATGGCTGACATTAAGGGCGACCAGAAGGCTTATGAGAGGAAGCCGGGAACTGTGCCTGTATTGGAGGCAGAAGGCCTTGTGAGCGATGCTGGGATCAAGCCTTTTAACTTCCATATTGATAAGGGTGAGGTAAACGGGTTCACCGGATTGCTTGGTTCTGGCCGAAGCGAGTGCGTCCGCGCAATTTTCGGCGCAGACAGGGTTACTGGCGGAAATGTGAAGATGAATGGCAAGCCTGTGAAGATTAATAAGCCTTTGGATGCTATGAAGAACGGCATTGCATACCTTCCAGAGGATCGTAAGATAGATGGTATTGTAGGAGACCTTTCCGTCCGTGACAACATCATACTTGCCCAGCAGGTATTGAAAGGCTTCTTCAAGCCCTTCTCCAAATCAGAATCTTATAAGATTGCAGACGAATACATAAAGCTGCTGAGCATCAAGACAGCTTCTGCAGATACGCCGATTAAATCCCTTTCCGGCGGGAATCAGCAGAAGGTTATTTTGGCCCGCTGGCTGTTTACCCATCCGGAATACCTGATTTTGGATGAGCCGACCCGTGGTATTGATATTGGTACTAAGATTGATATTCAGAAATTAGTGCTTAAGCTTGCTTCTGAGGGTATGAGCGTTACCTTCATCTCTTCTGAGATGGACGAGATGCTGCGTACCTGCTCCCGCTTAGTGGTTATGAGGGACCGAAAGATGGTAGGCGAGCTGTCCGGCCAGGATCTGAATCAGAATAAGGTTATGAGTACGATTGCCGGAGGTGATAAATAATGACGATTGAAGCGAACAAAAAAGAGAATCCCTTGATGAACTTGGTTAGGAATCAGATGTTTATCCCTGTTTTGGCATTGGTGATCCTGGCGATCTTCAACTTGATTGCCGATCCTGGGTTCCTTCAGATTACGTTAGGGACCAACAGCCTGGGGAACCCAGTTCTTTCTGGTTTTTTGATTACGGTTTTGGACAATGGGTCTGAGCTTGCTATCCTGGCAATTGGAATGACGCTGGTAACTGCGGCTTCTGGCGGGCAGGATATCAGCGTGGGCGCAGCCGTTGCCATCAGCGGCAGTGTGCTGCTTCGCGTGCTTTGCGGCGGTACCGCCCGTCCAGAGACCCTTCAGGCTCCGATTATTGTTGCATTTTTAGTAAGCTGCGTTGTAGCTGCATTGTTCGGCGCATTTAATGGTGTTCTGGTGGCTTATTTCAAAATACAGCCTATGATCGCAACGCTGATTTTATATACGGCAGGCCGCTCCATTGCTGCATGGATCAACAACAATGAGCTTCCTGTTGTAAATGATGCTACCCTTTCTTACTTTGGCGGATTTATCCCGGGTATCCCAATCCCAACGCCATTCTTTATCGCAGTAATTTGTGTGATTATCATCACATTGGTGCTGAAATTCACAAACCTCAGGCTATATACCCAGTCTGTTGGTATTAATCAGAGCTCTTCCAGGCTGAACGGTTTGAACCCAGAGCTGATTAAAGTGATTTCCTTTGTAATCCTTGGGCTTTGCGTGGCAGTTGTAGGCTTAATTAAAGTTAGCCGCGTGTCCACCATCAACTATTCTGTTATTGCAAAGGATATTGAAATGGATGCCATCCTGGCAGTTGCATTGGGCGGCAACGCGCTGAGCGGCGGTAAGTTCAATATGGCTTCCTCCATCGTAGGCGCATACGTTATCCAGTTCCTTACCCAGACCCTTTATAAATTTAAGGTACAGTCTGATGCGCTTCCTGCATATAAGGCAGTTGTCGTTATCGTTCTGGTAGTGCTTAGTGCGCCGACTGTAAGGGATTGGCTTTCAAGTGTTTCTAAGAAGTTTAAGAAGGGGGTGGCTTAAGTATGAATAAGAAATCATCTGGAGGTTTTGGTGACAAGATTAGAAACCTTACCGATACGAATCTACTTCTTTCCATTACGATTATTGTATTTTTCCTGATGTATATTGGGGCTATCGTTTTTCAGGGCCAAGGATTCCGTAACCCACAGGCTTTCCTGAACCTGCTGAATGCAAATGCAGCGCTGATTATCCTGGCCTGCGGCTTAAGCTTGGTAATGATCACTGGCGGAATTGATATTTCTGTTGGTGGCGTGACGGCATTGGTTAGTATGAGCTGTGCTGTATATTTGGATTTCCAGAATGGAAATGTGTTTGTGGCAGTTTTGATCGCTTTGGCCATCGGCCTTGCGTTTGGCGCATTCCAGGGATTTTTAGTAGCTTACCTGGATATCCAGCCATTTATCATTACCCTGGCAGGTATGTTCTTTGCCCGTGGTATGACGACCATCATTAATACAAAGCCTTTTAACGTTGCGAATGAAGCGTTTGTGGCATTGAAGAACACCCGCGTGATCGTGCCAGGGCTTGGGGTTACAAACCGCCGCGGCATTTATGTAGATGCTTATGTGGAATTAGGCGTGATTGTTGCCCTTCTTGTAGTATTTGTAATGTTCTGCCTGCTCCGTTGGACGAAGCTGGGGCGTTCCTTCTATGCAGTTGGCGGTAACCGCCAGAGCGCATTGATGCTTGGTATCAATGTGAAGAGGACTCGTTTCCTTTCCCATTTGCTTTGCGGGCTTCTGGCAGGGATCGGTGGTTTTGTATACTTCCTGCATGTAGGTTCTGGTTCTGCATCCCATGCAACCGGAGCTGAAATGGATGCGATCGCATCATCCATCATCGGCGGCACGATGCTGACAGGTGGTGTTGGTAATATTGCAGGGACATTGTTTGGCGTGCTTTCTCTGGGAACCATCCAGAATATTGTGTCTACAGCTGGTTTTGACCAGGCTTGGTGGTCTGGGATTACGAGGGCTGTAATGCTTTGCTTGTTCCTGGTGATCCAGAGCGTGGTTATGGCACGTAAGAACAAATAAGGTAAATGTACATCGTGCTGTAAGGTCTTGGGTTTATGATAGTAAGAAGGATGAAACCGCAGGGGATTTGAGGTTCCCTGCGGTTTTGATGTTGAGGTGTAAAGAGAGGGGGCTATTTATGGGGGTGGCTGAACGTCCGTCAGGGAGAGGCAAACCCTTAAGCCCCACCTCTCCCTGACTGTGTTTTCCAAGGCTGTAGGTTGGAGAAAAATTCCTGGGCTGTGGACAGTAAAAATAGGGGCGTTAATTTCTGAAATAATCTCGTGATATTGTTGATTTCTTAGTTGAAATTTAATACAATATTAGTGGAACTGTGCAATGGCAGGCTGAAGGGAAAGGGAGACTTCAGTCGGATTGCAAAATATTTTAAAGAAGGAGGGCTTTATTATGAAGCAATGCGTGAAGCGGTACCTGGCAGTGATATTGACGCTGGCTATGGTATTCACGATGATTCCCTCGACGTTAGTTCGGGCGGAAGGAGAGGAAGGAGGAGTAGTAGGCACGACCCAGACGGTGAAGGCTAGTAAGTTTGTGTCGCATAATGGTGGGAATCAAACTGGTGAAAATGTAGGTTCTTATTTTGTATCTGTGCAGGATAACAGCAAATATCCTACTACAGTGGGCGACAAATTTGGTGCAGCTTACAGAGAAGGGGAGACGGCAAGTTCTGCAAAGTCTACATGTGGTAATTTAAGGGTAGCAGGCCTTGGGTTTGAATTATCTAATGAAGTAAAGGCTTTGGATACGGATTTGATTGAGAAAGCAGTTTTAACTATCAATGTACCCAATGTTAGTAATTTGGAGACAAAGCATGAGCGTTGGACAAAGGCGGGTCTGCTTTCTGTAGATGCTAGCAAATATGCAGAGATGTCTGATGATGAAGCCTCATTTCCGGCAAGAGGTGATGATTATAGTTATGAAGCAACAGTTTATAGCAATGAGCAGATTGCAGAGGGGCAGATTGGAAAGAAAACCTTTGATGTTACAGAATGGATAAAAAAATCAATCACAGAAGGTGATGACTATGCTGTTTATCGTATTCAGACGGTAATGAGTGGTTTTTATATAACATACGAGGGGGATAATGCCCCAACTCTTTCCATTACAGCATTGACTCCACAGGAAGCTGTAGAGCAGGCAAAGGCAGGGATTAAGCTGCCCGTTAGCACAAGGGACAGCATTACCTTGCCTGCAACAGGCGAATATAATACTACGATTACTTGGGAATCTAAGAATCCTGGGATTATGGGCAATGATGGTTCCATCGTGAGCCTGCCAGCAGAAAATACAGATGTTGAATTGGAAGCGACAATTACAAGAGGGGATGTAACGGCAAAGGGAACCTTTACTGTGAAGGTTCTTGGGGCAGAGGTTCCGTCTGTTCTGGAAACGGCAATTGCAAATTATGATTTTAACGATTTCCAGGCGACAGATGACAGTACATTAGTGGACAGCCAGCAGAGGGAGTTAAAGCTGGAAGCTGTCGGAGCTGGCGTAAAGCCGGAGCTTGTGTCTGTTGGGCGCGGGAAGGTATTGTCCCTGACAGAGCAGGATTATGGCAACAGGGCGTATGCGCTTTTGCCAAGCAACCCATTTGCAGGGCAGTCTATTGAAAATGGACTTACCCTGAGCTTCTGGACAAAGTCTAAGGCTACTCCAGAGGGCGGCAGGTGCCTGATCGACTTCGAAGTGGCTCCGGCTACTACAGGCAGGGCAGGAACCTATGCAGTAAACCAGCATTATGTTTATTGGAATACAACAGATCAAAATGAGCAATTCATGGATTTCCAAACCAGCAACCTGAACCTTACGCCTGCAAATGGCTGGACGATGGTTACCATGGTTGTGACAAAGGATGATATTACTTTCTATCGCAATAATGCCAAAATTGAGCATAAAAGAACATCACAGAAGGAAGTAAACCATGAGCAGATGATCAAAGACTTGGTAGGCGCAGGCGGGCTTGTTGAAAATCCGGCTGATACCAAGGTGCGTATTGGAGCAAGCCTTGCAACTTATTGGAGCTGCGCAGGCGCTTGGATTGACGATATTTCCTTCTATGGCAAAGCATTGTCAGAGGATGAGATAAAAGCATTATATGATGAAACTTATGTAGACCTTTCCTTAAAGGGTGTTGCGATTGCAGGGCAGGATAAGGTAGCAGTCGGGAATACCATCCAGCTGACGACAGTTTTGGATCCTGTGGATGCAGCTGTCAGTGCTTCAGCAAAATGGGAATCTGACAATGAGGCAGTCCTTACTGTAAACGGAAGCGGAGTAGTAAGAGGCGTTGCAGCAGGAAAAGCAAATGTTACCGTAACTATTGACGGCATAACTTCTGCTAAATATGAAGTAGAAGTTGGTGAGCCTGTAAAAACATTGGAAGGGAATAAATATTACCTGACTGTTTATTCCACGGAAAAGCCATTCCATGCTGCGAATAAGAGGCGTGTGGCACAGGAAACCAGGAGCGTTTACATGGCAGTCAGCGATGATGGGAAGAACTTTGACGTACTGAACAGTGGTGGCGGAGTGATTTTCGCTAAGAATGGAAGCAAAGAGATTACAGCTCCAAGGATTTATAAAGAAAATGGCGGCTTTAAGATTGTGGCGCCTGACGGAGAAGCTTCCAGGGGATTCCATATATTTACCTCTAAGGATGGGGTAAATTACTACGACCAGACGCTGGTATCCTCTACGGATCTTGCAGCTTTCCCATTGGATAAGGCAAGCTTTAAGCTGCTGCTGAAGGGTGAGAATATTTTAGAATCTGACAGTACCATCACATTGGGCAATGTTGTGGAACTGACCAAAGAAGAATATACATACGTTGTAAACAAATTGGGCACAGTCGTAAATAACGGTTTGGAGAAGCTTTCGGATGTAGATGCAACAAGTGCAAAGAATACAGATGAGATTCTTGGCATGCTTCAAAAATCTGTGAATGCAACCTTTACAGACGGCTCTGTCCAGGAATTTAACATCGACTGGAGCGAGGCATTGAAGGGCGTTGACCTGTCCAAGGCAGGCACCTATGAACTGACTGGAAAAGTAATCCAGACAAAATACCTGAACAATTTGAAAGAATTGAACGGCAGTAATTTGCCAGAGGATGATCCATCCAGGGCAAATCCGGATTATCCAGATAACTATAATCCCCAAACAGGAGAGGTATATTACGATTCTACAAAGTTTGTAGAGGGCATGGCTGATCCTTGCATTTTCTGGGATGAGCAGACAGGCTACTACTATATGACAGGATCCTATTTCCCAGAGAATGGCGATGCAATGCCAGGTGAAACGCCAGAGCAATATGACCGTGTAGTACTGCGCAGGGGAAGGACTTTAGAGGATCTTCAGGACAGAAGCAAACAGGTAACTATTTGGAAGGTTGGGAATCAGGGTTACATTGATAATGGAAACCAAATTGCCAGAGGCTATCGCTATATTTGGGCACCAGAAATCCATCGTGTAGGAAACTATTGGGTAATTTATTTTACAGAGAGCCATGCCAGCAATAATGCATTTAATATTTACAGCCATGCATTGATCCTGGATGGTGACAAAGATCCTTATGAAACCGCTTTGAAGGCTTCTAATGAGGTGTCTCAGTGGCAGGATTACAAGATGTGCAGAGAGGGAGACTTTACAGATCCATTTGCAACCGCTTTCTGCTTAGATATGACATATTTCAAAGATGAGAAAAACGGAAAATCCTATGTAATTTGGGCTGGAAAGCCTTCCATCGGAAATACAGACCTGCATATTGCAACTGTAAGCGAGGAAGAGCCTTGGAAGATTACCTCACCAGCTACCAGCATTACACAGCCTGAGTATGGTTGGGAAGTCGTAGATGAAGTCGTAAATGAAGGCCCAACTGTCCTGCAGAAGGATGGAAATATTTTCTTGTGCTATTCTGGGGCAGGAACAGGCTCTGAATATGCAATTGGCATGCTGAGCGCTAAAAATGGGGAAGATTTACTGAGCAAGGACAACTGGACAAAGAGCCCTTATCCAGTATTAACATCCCGTGATGTAAATGGAGAAGAAGGCCCTGGGCATAATTCCTTTACGGTAGACAAGGATGGAAATGTAATTTTTGTATACCATGCAAGGCCAACCTCCCATAATTATCAGAAATGCGGCTGGAATGGAACATCTTCCAGCTATAATGGCAGCCCATTGAATGACCCATGTCGCCATGCGCGCCTGAAACGCGTACACTGGGCAGCAGATGGCACGCCAATCCTGAAGATGACATATGACAATGAGCTTTTGGAAGAAAACCAGACTGTAAAGGTGAATGTGAAGATCAGTGCAGGCGTCACAGATGTAGTGCCAGTCACGGGCGTAACATTGGATCAGACAACCTTGAACCTTACAGTTGGCGGAACTGCTGATCTGAAGGCAACTGTGCTCCCGGACAATGCAACAGATAAAACTGTAACCTGGAGCTCTGATAAAGAGTCTGTAGCAACAGTTGCAAATGGAAAAGTAACAGCAGTTGCTGCAGGGACGGCAAAGATTACTGCTACAGCAGGCGGCAAGACAGCAACCTGCGAGGTTACTGTTACAAACCCTGTTGTAGAAGCTGCAAGCGTGACATTGGATAAGAGATCCCTTACTATGTATGTAAAGGATAAGGCTGTTGCCCTGAAAGCCACAGTAGCTCCTGCAAATGCTACGAATAAGGCTGTGACATGGGAATCCAGCAACATAAAGGTTGCAAAAGTTAGTGCAAACGGCAGCGTAACGCCAGTTGCAAAGGGAACTGCTACCATTACAGCAAAGACGGCAAACGGTAAGACAGCAACCTGCAAGGTGACGGTAAAGGTACATGTCAGCAAAGTGAAGTTAAGTAAGACAAAGGCAACTATTGGCGTAAAAGAATCCCTTATCTTAAAGGCAACGGTTTCCCCAAGCACAGTTTCATCCACAGATAAGAAGGTAACCTGGAAGAGCAGCAATACAAAGCTTGCAACTGTTTCTTCCAAGGGTGTGGTAAAGGCTAAGAAGGCAGGGACTGTCAAGATTACCGCAAAGGCAGACGGCAAATCAGCCACCTGCACAATCACCATTCAGAAGGCTCCTACGAAGATCACAGCCAAGAAAACGAATGTGTCTTTGAAGAGGAAGGGGACTTACAAGATTAAGTATACCTTAAAGCCAAGCGGGGCAAGGAATAAGGTTACTTATACATCTAACAAGCCAAAGATTGCGAAAGTATCCAGCAAAGGCGTAATCACTGGCGTGAAGAAGGGGACAGCAAAGATTACCGTTAAGACCTACAATGGTAAGAAAGCAACCATCACTGTAAAAGTGAAATAAATGGTAAGCAAGTAACTGTTGCTGTTAATGTGACATAAAGTGAATCCATAAAAATGGCATGGCTATTTGTAGCCATGCCATTTTTACCCAATGATGTATCCATACTATTAATTTATTTGGATAACCCTGGTATGCTATAAGGAAGCTGTGCAAAAGATATAAGGTGTTATATTTGTAAACGAGAAGGAAGGTGGGACAATTGGAAGAAATAAAAGAAAAAGTGATCTTAGTGGGCATCAGCCAGCAGGAAGGGGATGACGCCCAGGATTCCCTGGAGGAACTGGCAGAGTTAGTGCAGACCGCTGGCGCACAGGTTGTCGGGGCGATCCTGCAGGCCAGGGAAGCCATCCATCCAGGCACTTATGTAGGCAGTGGGAAGCTGTTGGAAATTCGCCAGCTGCTGCTGGAAACCAATGGGACGGGGATTGTCTGTGACGATGAGCTGTCTCCTGCGCAGATACGGAATATGGAGGATATATTGGAATGTAAGATCATGGATCGGACGCTGCTGATCCTGGATATTTTTGCAGCCAGGGCATCTACCAGCGAAGGGAAGATTCAGGTGGAGTTGGCACAGCTTAGGTACAGGATGAGCCGTTTGGCTGGCTTTGGAAGATCCCTGTCCCGTTTGGGCGGCGGAATTGGCACCAGAGGCCCAGGAGAGAAAAAGCTGGAAATAGACAGGCGGCGGATCAAATCCCGGATTTCCCATTTGAAGCGGGAACTGGAACAGGTACAGCAGCATCGGGAGGTGTCAAGAGGGCAGCGCAGCCGCAGCCAGGTGAAGACGGCAGCCATTGTAGGATACACGAATGCAGGGAAATCCACATTGCTGAATCGGCTGACAGATGCAGATGTGCTGGAAGAAGACAAGCTATTTGCAACCCTGGATCCCACTACACGCATATTAAAGCTGGACAGCGGCCAGGAACTTTTGCTGACAGATACCGTCGGGTTTATACGCAAGCTTCCCCATCATTTGGTGGAGGCCTTTCGGAGCACCCTGGAGGAGGCAAAGTATGCGGATTTTATTCTGCATGTGGTGGATGCATCCAATCCACAGATGGAAAAGCAAATGCATATTGTGTATGAGACGCTGCAAAGCCTGGGGATATCCGGAAAGAAAATCCTGACGCTGTTCAATAAGCAGGATAAGCTAGAAGAACCAGAACTGTTCCATGATTTTCGGGCAGATAAGATATTGAAAATCTCAGCAAAGGCCGGAAATGGCATTGAAGATCTGAAAAAAACTCTGGAAACAGTTTTGAGGGAGGATAAGCGCCTGTTAGAGGGGCTGTTCCCTTATGGACAGGGGGGACAGATTCCAATAATCCGCAAGTTTGGGGAACTGTTGGAGGAGGAATACCGTGAAAATGGCATTTATGTAAAAGCCTTTGTGCCAGTAGAGCTGTATAAAAATTTAGAGATGAGGATGGAACATAGCTAGGCAGGCTTAGGTTTAAGTTAATCCTTCCGCTATCTGATACCAGCCGGATGCAGCAGGGAAAAGCTTCTGCATCCGGCATCCAAAGATCCGATTTGCCCCCATCTTACCACTTTAGCAACGCCGCACCCCAGGTAAGCCCAGCTCCAAATCCAGAAAGCAGCAGGATATTTCCTTCAGCCAGTAAGCCATTCCGATTGACCTCGTCTAAGAGGATAGGGATGCTGGCGGCAGAGGTATTGCCGCGATGGCTTACGTTGGAGGGGAATTTCTCCAAAGGAAGCTTTAATTTGCGTGCAATAGAGGAAATAATTCGGTAATTTGCCTGGTGGAGCAGGTAGTAATCCACATCAGGGGGCTGCATACCTGCCTGCTGTAATAGGGCGTGAATGCATTCTGGCTCTTTCTTTACAGCAAATTTAAAGACCTCCTGGCCATCCATATAAAGGTAATCCAAGTCTGTGCCAGTGTGGATATAGGGGTTATTGTTTGTGCGGCTTTTGCATATCAGGATGTCCCCGCCGCTGCCATCGGAGCCTTGCAGGCAGGCAATCATGCCTTCCTCAGAGCTCTTTGCCACCACAGCTCCGGCGCCATCGCCAAAAAGGACACAGGTAGAGCGGTCAGACCAGTCGATTAGTTTTGAAAGTGTCTCTACGCCGATGATCAGGGCTGTCTGGTAAATGCCAGCCTGAAAGTAAGCGTCTACTGTATTCAAAGCGAATAGAAATCCAGAACAGGCCGCATTGATATCAAATGCGGCAGCATTGCTGGCGCCAAGAGCCTTCTGCACCATACAGGCAGTGCTGGGCGTCAGGAAGTCAGAGGAGACAGTGGCCACCAGAATGAGATCCAGCTGTGTGGGGGAAATCCCGGCGTTTTCAAGGGCAGCCTGTCCGGCCGTAACTGCCATGGACAGGGTAGTCTCTGTTTCAGAGGATACCAGATGGCGTTCCTGAATGCCGGTACGGCTTTGGATCCACTCGTCGCTGGTATCAACAATGGCAGAAAGGGAATCATTTGTTACAATTTTATCCGGAAGGCAGCTTCCGGTTCCAATAATTTTAGCTCTCATATTTTAAGATCCTATCCTTGATGGTTTGATAATCAAAATAATTACATGTTTAATATAAACGCAGAAGGGTGATTTGTCAATGGAAACTTTATGCTTATTTTACATACTATAATAGAAAAAAGCATGGAGGAACCATGGCTATTACGATTATACTGGATGCAGGCCACGGAGGGTATGACAATGGAGCTTCTTTTCGGGGAAGGCGGGAGAAAGATGACACGCTGCTGGTAACCCTTGCGGTAGGGCAGCGGCTGGAAGATGCAGGGTATAATGTGCTGTATACGAGAACTACGGACAGGTATGACTCACCTTTGGAAAAGGCGCAGATTGCCAACCGCTCCGGGGCAGATTATTTTATTTCATTCCATCGAAATTCCGGAGTGAACCCCAATACTTACAATGGAACCCAGGCGTTGGTCTATGAGGCTAATACAGAGGCGGCAAGGTTGGGGGAATCTATCAATGATGAACTGGTGAAATTTGGATTTAAGGATTTGGGTGTGGATGAGCGCCCAGGGCTTGTGGTGCTCCGCAGGACACAGATGCCAGCTGTATTGATGGAGCTTGGCTTTATTAACAATGATATGGATAACCAGATGTTCGACCAACGTTTTGATGAAATGGTGGATGCCATTGTGCAGGGGGTGGAAAATGCGTTGCCCCTGGGGAACGCAGGAAATGGATATGGGGTACAGGTGGGGCTGTTCCGTTACGAATCCAATGCCAGGTATTTGGAGGAGCAGCTGGAAGACATGGGTTATTTTGCACAGGTGCGCTGGGAGGATCCATATTACGCTGTTGTGGTGGGGAATGAGGCGACACTGGAGGAGGCAGCCAGCCTGCAGGCGCAGCTGCGCCAGGATGGGTATGACACATTGGTGGTAAAAATTTAAGGCGAAGGGGAGCAGGCCTTCTGCGTAAAATGCAGGAAAAATGGAAAAAACAGATTTCAGGAGACAGCAGCGGATGGCAGATTCCCATGGGAATCGCTATCTAATATTGTGTCCTGAAATCAATCAGTGAATCTGTTTCTATTAATAAATCTTAAATTTTTATAAATTAGGCAAATGCCATTTACATTTGTGCTTGAATCCGATAAGATATGCATATCCTTTGTTTCGCCTTTTTGAAAGGGCAGTGGGTCAGAGCAAGATGGATATTCTTTTACAATGTCAGCACGAAATCTGTGCATTTGATCCCAAAATATAAAATTACAACATTCGTTTCCCATGCAATACCTGATGAATGTATCTCTCACAACACGAAGGAGAGATAAGATGAAAATAGCATTTTGGAGTGAGCAGGAAAAAGTGGGCACAACTTTTAATATGGCAGCTATTGCCTGTACAGCAGCATTGGTGTATCCTATATCTATAGGGGTTGTTTCAAGTGGGTACTGCGATGGGGATCTGGAAAAGAATTTTCAGAAAAAAAGGCAGAGCAATGGTAATACCATAATGCGCCGGAGCAGCCAGGCTAATTTGGAGCCGGCGGATTTCTTAATAGCAGCAGAGCAACAGGAATATTTTTCAGATAAAGGCCTGGATTGCTTATTGCGCAAAGAACAGGAGGGAGATTTAGAAGAGCGGCTGCTCAGGGCAAACATGCATCCAGTCATAGAGGAAAAGCTTTACTGCATGCCAAGCAGCCAACGCCAGGAATATAAATGGTGGTACAAAGACCGTCTGTTTGCACAGATGAATCGGATTGTGGCGATGATGGAACAAACCTTTGACGCAGTATTGATAGACTGTGGAACCAGAAAAGACGACTTCACCCGAAACATCCTCCAAGAGGCAGATTTATGCGTCCTAAATATGGATCAGGAGGCAGAATTAATCGGAGATTATTACAGAACCCCGCCTATATTCCGTGGAAAAACTTTTTTCCTGGTAGGAAATTATTTCAAGGATGAGCTATATAACAGAGCCAACCTGCAGCGCCTTTACCGCATGGACGAGGCTATGCTCGGCGCTGTCCCATACAATCCGCAAATGCAGGCCGCCAGCACAGCGGGTATGATGGGCATTGGCATAAAAAAGTACATAGGCCATCGTTTGAGAGGTAAAAACATAGACTTTGAGCAGGAGATTACAAGAACTACCCGTTTAATCCTAAAACGGGCAGGCGTCCTGGAATGACGCCCCCTCCTATATCCCAAAACGGCAGCTGCAAGTTGCCAGCGAAGGCTTTCCTGCGTATTTGCCAGGTTAGGCGATCCGTATGCTGGGGCGTTGGGCTGGCCATTCAGGAGCAATACCCGCGTGCAGCTGCCTTTGGGTCCAAAACGTTAGAAATGGTGCTTGCCGTGCCTGAGTTCCCTGTAGGTATCCGCAGCCATTTGGTTACTGCAGCTTTTCAGGCTCTGGGTACTCCTCGCCAAAGGTTTCTACTGTAACCTTTTTCATAACCTGTGCTTCCATTGGCCGGTCGGAATAGTCCGTAGGTGTCTGCGCAATCTGATTGACAACCTCCATTCCTTCGGCCACCTTCCCAAAGGCCGCATAAGCCCCATCCAGATGAGGCGCGTTCTGGTGCATGATAAAGAATTGGGATCCCGCAGAGTCTGGATCCATGGTGCGCGCCATAGAGAGGACTCCTGCACTATGCTTCAGGTCATTCGGAACGCCGTTTTGGGAAAATTCCCCCCGGATACTGTAGCCAGGCCCGCCGGTTCCAGTTCCTTTTGGGCACCCTCCCTGGATCATAAATCCTGGAATCACCCGATGGAAGCAAAGCCCGTCATAGTAGCCTTTGCAGATTAGGCTGATAAAATTGCTGACTGTGTTTGGGGCGGTTTGCGGATAGAGCTCTGCTTTGATTATGCCGCCGTTTTCCATTTCAATGGTTACAATTGGATTTTGTGCCATAAGTTCCTCCGTTTCTGTGCAATGCACTGTTTATTTTAGTAAGCATGTTATAGTTTAACGTAGATTTCAAATTTCGTAAAGTAATATTTGGTATGTAAATTTATAATTCATGGCCAATACTGAAAAATGGGTTTGAAAATAGGTGCAAAATCAATTATATTAGTAAAGAGGGATGCTGTCGACAGAAATTGAGAAAATTTGCAAATATCTGGTAGTATCCTTTAAGAAAAATTTACACTTCATCGATGTGCCGTCGATATACGAAAGGGGACTAACATTCATGGCAGATAAAATATTTGAAAACAATCAAGTTACAATTACAGGAGAGGTCGTTTCAGAATTTCAGTACAGTCACGAAGTTTTTGGGGAAGGGTTCTACATGGTAGAGGTGTCTGTCAACAGGCTCAGTAATTTTGCGGACACGATTCCTATGATGGTTTCGGAACGGCTGATTGACACGCAGCAGAACTGCATCGGCCGTTATATCCGGGTAGAAGGGCAATTCCGTTCCTACAACAGGCATGAGGAAAAGCGCAATCGCCTGGTGCTTTCTGTATTTGTGAGAGAACTGGAATTTGTAGATGAAGTTCCCGAGGGGGATAAGAGCAATCAGATTTTCCTGGATGGTTATATCTGCAAAGAGCCGATATACCGCAAGACGCCCCTGGGAAGAGAGATTGCGGATTTATTGATTGCAGTTAACCGCTCTTATGGGAAATCAGATTACATACCATGCATATGCTGGGGGCGGAATGCCAGGTATGCCTCAGGGTTTGAGATTGGCGGGCATGTGCAGGTTTATGGCAGGATCCAGAGCAGGGAATACGTGAAAAAACTTTCAGAGACAGAGGTAGAGCACAGGGTTGCCTACGAGGTGTCTGTCAGCAAGATTGAGTATTTGGAGTAATTGGCACTTTTAGCGATAGGGGATGTGGATGGCAGTGCTTTTCTTCACGCCACGGTTTTGCCATCAAGGGCTGCAAAATACCCAAGAAAAATTTGCATTTTCTGGTAGTTTGTGGTATTTTAGAAAAGGGCTTGAGTGAAGAAAGGAAAATAGCATGTATGAGCAAAAAGTTACTGTTTATTGCGGTGAAGGGAAAGGAAAGACAGCGGCAGCGCTTGGATATGCAGTACAGTCTGCAAGCCGGGGGGAAAATGTAATCATTATCCAATTCCTCAAAGGGAAGAAAAGCCAGGAGATGGAATTTCTGCGGAGGCTGGAGCCAGAGATGAAGGTATTCAGCTTTACAAGGCTGGGCAGGAGCTTTGCGGAGCTGTCAGAAGAGGAGCGGCAGGAGGAAGGCATGAACATCCGCAATGGGTTTAATTTTGCCAAGAAGGTCTTAGTGACAGGAGAGTGCAGCCTGTTGGTGCTGGATGATTTCTTAAGCCTTTTAAACCATGGACTGGTAAGCCAGGAGGACTTGGAAATGCTGATGAAAGCCAGGTCAGAGGATACGGAGCTCATCTTTACGGGAAAGGTTATGAGTGAGGCATTGGAGCCATATGCAGGGAAAATTTATGTGATTCATGAAGAATCACAGATAATGTAGTTGACTTTGCTGGGGGAAGATGCTATATTAACAGTATTGGAAAATATGATTTGATAGAGGTTGCGTGATTCATGAGTAGCTTATCGGATGTGGCAGGCACAGAGGACGGTAATTGAAAGGGGAAAACGCCGAAAGAGCAGCATTTCCTGTGAATAGGCTCTTGGGCATATAATGAAGAATTATATGACTGTCATCTGGAATAGATGGGGCGCTATCAGAGGTTTGCAGAGCAGAAGAGGAATTTTTGCGAATATGGAAATCTTAAGCCGGCTGATCTAGCCGGCTTTTTATCTTACGGGAAAGTGCTTGGCCATTTTTTGTAAGGGAAGGGTTTCTGATATGGTATTCAGGATGTTTGATATGGAAAAGGAGGAAACAGTATGGCAATTTTTAAAGGAGCAGGCGTTGCGCTGGTTACGCCTATGAAGGAAAATCTGGAAGTGGATTTTGACAGGCTGGCAGAGATTTTGGAGGATCAGATTGCGAATGAAACAGATAGTATTATTATTACAGGGACAACAGGTGAAGCGTCCACGCTGACAGAGGAAGAGCATTTAGAAGTGATCAAGGCGGCGGTTTCCATTGTGAATAAGAGGATTCCAGTAATCGCAGGGACAGGGTCTAACTGTACCCAGACAGCCATCAAGCTATCCAGGCAGGCACAGGAAGTGGGGGCAGACGGGCTTTTGGTGGTGACGCCTTATTATAACAAAGCGACACAAAATGGATTGATCAGCCATTATACACAGATTGCGAAAAATGTGGATATTCCAATACTGCTGTATAATGTGCCAGGCAGGACAGGGTGCAGGATTGCCCCAGAGACGGCTGCAGCTTTGGTAAGGGATGTAGATTTAATTGTGGGGATGAAGGATGCAGTAGGGGATATTTCTTATACCCTGAAGCTGGTGGAGCAAACCCAGGGGGATATTGACCTGTATTCTGGAGAAGATGGGCAGGTAATCCCGCTGCTGGCCTGCGGCGGGATTGGGGTGATTTCAGTACTTTCCAATGTGGCTCCGAAGTTTACGCATGATATGGTGATGAAATATTTAAATGGGGAGCAGGAAGAAGCGCTGCGGATGCAGCTGAAGGCAATTCCGTTGGTAGAGGCGCTGTTCTGTGAGGTGAACCCAATTCCAGTGAAGGCAGGGATGAACCTGATGGGATGGAATGTGGGGCCGCTGCGGGCGCCGTTGAGTGAGATGGAGGGGCATAATTTGGAAAGGCTGAAGAAGGCCATGAGGGAATTTGGGATTACTTTAAAGGGGTAAAGGGGGCTTCCTGGCAATGCGGATGCCGCACTGGGGGCGTGTGATGTTGGTATAGGGCGTTTGTATAGAATAAGGGAATATGTTGGGGGCTTTTGCGGACATCCTTGTCCGCAAATCCTTGGCATTTTACATACCCTGTTAACGATTTACAGTAGAAATTTGTTAATAGGTTTGAAATCGTTAAGTAACATGTCTAAAGTTCAAAGAGGGGTGGCATGACAGATTTAAATACAGAAAAATGGATTAATATCGATAAGGCTGCTGAACATCTAGTGTGCCAGTACACTAGTAACAACACTGCATTAATAACTAAGTAATACTACGCTATCATCCTCATCGTCATCTATGGCCTTCTGCAACTGCTTTGCAATGATGATTCCCTGTGAAACCTCCAATGCACAAAGCATAGCGCCAAGCCCTGGAAAATGCTCATATATTTTCGGGTTACTATTTTTGTACGGATGAACCGTTGTCCTTACCATTCCCGGCTGTGACATAATGCCAGCGCCTGGATCTTTCTTCTTGCAAATCTTTTTCTTCCACATTATAGTTTGTCATTTCAGTTGTAAGGTTCTTTGCAGCAATTGTGAGGGTGGCAAAAAATCATCCAGTGGACGGTTGCCCTTTGTGCCAAGGAGGTTTTTCGTTTCCTGTGTCGTATAGCCGCCGAATAATGCTTGGTCGCCTTTGGAGCGGATGCGGCCAAATCCTGCATTGTCCATGCCGCGAATAGTAATGAAATAATTTAACCAGGCAGCCAGAATTTTTTTATGAGTGTACATTAGGGGAAAGTCATGGTAAAATAATTTCAAGTATATGACGGGGCAGTATTTATTTTAATGAATGGCAGAAGAGCCATAGAGGGATGGCATGGGTATGCTATAGGGATTTTAGTTGGCAGGAGGATTGTGGGAACATAGTTTAAATGTATGATAAGGGAGTAAGGAATGGTACATAATAGAAGAAAAATCATGGGAATATGGTTTTAAGTGCATAATAGTTTAGAAGTATTTGAGCGTACAGACAGGAGGAAGAATCATGGTAAGGATGATCATGCATGGATGTAATGGGAAAATGGGGCAGGTGATTTCTGAGATATGCAAGGGGGATGGAGAGATTGAGATTGTAGCGGGAGTAGATCCCTATACAGGGAAGGAAAATGGCTATCCGGTGTTTGCCAGTATAGAGGAATGCAGTGTTGAGGCAGATGTAGTGGTGGATTTTGCGGCGGCTCCTGCAGTGGACAAGCTTCTGGATTACTGCGCGGGGCATCAGGTGCCGGTGGTTTTGTGTACTACGGGGCTGAGCGAGGGGCAGCTTGCCCGGGTAGAGGAAGTGAGCGCACAGGTGGCTGTGCTGAAGTCTGCCAATATGTCTTTGGGGGTCAATATGCTGTTGGATTTGCTGCAGAAGGCGGCGAAGGTGTTAGCGCCAGCGGGGTTTGATATGGAGATTGTAGAGAAGCATCATAATCAGAAGGTAGACGCACCCAGTGGGACGGCATTGGCCCTGGCGGACGCCATCAATGGGGCTTTGGATCAGGAATATGCATATAAGTATGACCGAACCCAGGAGAGGAAGAAGCGGGAGAGGTATGAGATTGGGATCCAGGCAGTCCGGGGGGGCAGCATTGTGGGAGAGCATGAGGTGATCTTTGCTGGGACGGATGAAGTGATCGAGATCAAGCATACGGCTTATTCCAAAGCTATTTTTGGGAAAGGGGCAGTGGAAGCTGCAAAGTTTTTGGCAGGAAAGCCGGCTGGAAGGTATGAAATGGCAGATGTGATTGCAGGGAAGTAATATATTCCAAGGCTGGCATGGGGCATTATAAAAGCAGGCACAGGGAAGTGGGCTTGCAGGAGATTGGGCAAGTTGATATGGATTGGTATCTTATCGTATAGTCATTTTATTTTAGCAGGGGGTTTGCTCTTATGGAGACAGGAGAAATTAGGTATTTAAAGAGTTTAGCAAAGCAGTATCCGACCATTCCGTTGGCGGCCACGGAAATCATTAATCTGCAGGCGATACTGAGCCTGCCAAAAGGGACAGAGCATTTTATTACAGATATCCACGGGGAATATGACCAGTTCCAGCATATTATGAAAAATGGGTCTGGGGCTATCAAAAGGAAAATTGAAGAGGAGTTTAGCAATAGTTTGTCCATTATGGAAAAAAAGGGGGTAGCCACTTTAATTTATTATCCAGAGCTGAAGCTGAAACAGGTTTTAAAGCAGGAGGAAAATATAGAGGACTGGTATAAGGTAACTTTGTATCGTCTGATACGCATATGTAAAAATGCTTCTTCCAAATATACCCGGTCTAAGGTGCGTAAGGCTCTGCCAAAGGATTTTGCGTATGTGATCGAGGAGCTTTTGACAGGAAGGCCAGATGTGTCTGACCAGGAGGCGTATTATAATGAGATTATCAATTCGGTAATCCATACGGGAAGGGCGGGGGAACTGGTAGTGGCTTTTTGTAATTTGATCCGTCGGCTAGTGGTGGATCATCTTCATGTGGTGGGGGATATTTATGACAGGGGCCCTTATCCGAATCTGATTATGGATACCCTGATGAAGCACCATTCTGTGGATATCCAATGGGGCAATCATGATGTGCTGTGGATGGGGGCAGCTGCAGGGAATCCTGCCTGTATCGCCAATGTGATCCGAATCTCGGCGAAGTATGGGAATCTGAACACATTAGAGGATGGCTATGGGATTAATTTGATCCCACTGGCAAAATTTGCATTGACGACTTATGGGCAGGATCCCTGTGAGGCCTTCCATCTGGATTATCGGGAGGAAGAATATGATGTAAAGGATGCGGCATTGGATCAGAAAATGCATAAGGCGATTGCCATGATACAGTTCAAGCTGGAGGGGCAGCTGATCAAAAAACGCCCGGAATTTCAGATGGAGCACCGCCTGCTGCTGGACAAGATGGATTTGGAAAAGGGGACTGTGGAAGTGGAGGGGAAGACATATCCTTTGAAGGATACCTGCTTCCCGACTTTTGATAAGGGGCACCCCTATGAGCTGAGCCGGGAAGAGGCAGAGGTGGTGGAACGGTTGGTAACGGCTTTTGTTAATTGTGGGAAGCTCCAGGAGCATGTGCGGTTTCTGTATTCGAAGGGAAGCCTGTATAAAGTCTATAATGGAAATCTGCTTTACCATGGCTGTGTGCCATTTAATGAAGATGGCAGCTTTAAGAAGGTACGGGTTTTTGGCCAGGCCTACAGCGGCAGGGAGCTCTACGATGTACTGGAAAATTATGCCAGGAAAGGGTATTATTCCATAGACCCACAGGAAAAGGAAAAGGGGCTGGATATTTTGTGGTTTATCTGGCAGAATGCAAATTCCCCGGTATTTGGAAAATATAAGATGACGACTTTTGAGCGGTATTTTATTGCAGACAAGGAGACTCACAGGGAGCCGAAAAATCCGTATTATCGGCTGTTGGAACAGGAAGAGATCGTCAATAAGATCCTGGCGGAGTTTGGCCTGTTCCAGGAAGATTCCCATATTATCAATGGGCATGTGCCAGTGGAAACAAAACGGGGGGAATCCCCTGTAAAATGCGGGGGGAAGCTTTTGATAATAGACGGAGGGTTTTCGAAGGCATACCAGTCTAAGACAGGGATTGCTGGGTATACGCTGATCTACAATTCCTATGGGCTTTTGCTGGCAGCCCATGAACCCTTTGAGTCTGTGGAAAAGGCGGTTCAGGATGGGAGCGATATTCATTCCCATATGATGCTGGTACACCATAGCAACCGCCGGATTACGGTGGCAGATACGGATATTGGAGAGGAAATCAGGGAAAATATTGAGGATTTGGAGAAATTATTGTGCGCATACCGGGAAGGGATCATTGTGGAGCGGCAATAGGTGCTATTATGTATAGATTGTATTATTTGGGTAATATTAAAACGCCAGATTAGAGATATGGCCTTTCTCATATTCCCGCGTGTATGGGCTTGGGATGGAGGAAGGCTGTATTGGTTCGTGCAATGTATTGGGATATTGGGAAGGCCTGGATGGGGAAGGGCTGTGCCGGCCAGATTCCAGGCATGGCGGCAGGAAAGGAGGCGCAATGGCGGATTACTTGAATGTGGCAAAAATTGTGCAGCAGTTGGAATGGATGGCCCGGATCCTGGCAGCAGGGTTATGCGGCGGGCTGATCGGATATGAAAGGGAGAGCCGGAAGAAATCAGCTGGGCTTAGGACCCATGTGATCGTAGCGGTGTCCTCTGCCCTGATGATCGTGTTGTCTAAATATGGGTTCCAGGATGTGCTGGAGGCAAATGTGCGTGTAGACCCTTCCAGGATTGCGGCAGGGACAGTGACGGCCATTGGCTTTTTAGGGTCTGGCGTTATTTTTTCCAGGGATAGGAATATCAGCGGCGTGACTACTTCGGCAGGAATCTGGGCAACTCTTGGCGTAGGACTGGCCATGGGGGCAGGAATGTATGTAGTAGGAGTTTGCACCACGGTGATTGTGTTTATGGTGGAGATTTTTCTGGGGAGGCAGGGAAAAGTTTCCCGTATTATTAAGGATGTCTATGAGGTGGAAGTGGAGTATATCAATATTCCAGGGAATATGGTGGGGGAAAAGATAAAAGAAGAGCTGGAGCAGGCCTATCAGTGTAAGATATTGAAGTTTTGGGCGAAGCAAAGAGGGGGGTGCATCCAGTTAGGGATGCTGGTGCGTACTTCAAAAGGAAAAGAATTGTATCGGCTGGCAGATCTGGTGGCGGAATATCCGGAAATCCAGAGGATCAACATATAAGGAGACTAAGGAGGATTAACTTATAGGAGGACTGCAGAGGATGAGCATATAAGGGGATTGCGGAGGATGAGCATAAGGGGATTGCAGGGGATCAGTATGTAAGGGGATTGGAGGGTATGGCGGATGTGGCCTGAAGGCGCAGAAAGTCTCCAGAAAGCTTGGTGTATAAGGAATTTTGGATGAGTTATATTTTAGGAGAGCAGGAAGGAGGGAAGGGTTTGACAACGAGGGAAGAAGCGGTTGCGTTTTGCCTGAAGTTTCAGGATGTGTATGAGGATTACCCATTCCATGACCCAAATTGGTGCGTGGTGCGGCACAAAGGCAATAAGAAGGTATTTGCCTGGATTTTTGACAGGGAGGGGCATGTGTGGGTGAATGTGAAGTGTAACCCGGAGTGGAGGGATTTTTGGAGGCAGGCTTATGATGCTGTGCTCCCAGCCTATCATTTGAATAAGGAACATTGGAATTCCATTATATTGGATGGGAGTGTGCCGAAAGATGAGATCCAGAGGATGATATTGGAGAGCTATGCATTGACAGGAGGGATAATGGAGCAAAAGAAGCAGTGAAACTGGGAAAACTAACTGTAATGGAAAGAAATGTAATCAAGAAATAATGAATTGGGGAAAGAAATGTAATCAAGGAAGAATTGTAATTTAAAGAAGAAATGTAATGTGGAAAGAATTGCAATTAAGAAAGAATTGCAATCAAGGAAGAACTGTAATAGAGAAAAGAAGGGTAAAGGAGAAGGAAGTTATATGAAGGGAAAAAAATGGCTGTCATTGGCATTGGCATTGTCACTATTATCAAGTTCTGTTGTTTTTGCGGCTCCAATGGAAGAAGGGAGGGATGTGCTGGAGGCAAATGCAGATAGGCCTGCTTTGGAGGCTAAGACAGGCTATGGGGTGGATACTGTGAAGTTTACCCATAAGGAATGGACAGGTATGGAGTATACGGATCTGGCAGGGGAAAGAGTGAAGGCGGCAGATGTGTATCAGGTCAACCGGGAGGAGGCAAGCGCCCTTGCCAGTACGGCAGTTATTTATGATACCGTGGAGAAGGCGGTTGAAGGGGCAAGGGATTATAGGAAGGATGTTTCGGATTACGTGCAGTTTTTGACGGGGGAAGGGCAGGAAGATTGGGAATTGGTAGTGCTGCAGAACCAGTCCTTGATGCAGGGGGAGGCATATAAGGATTTTTATCAGCCATCTTATCAGGTACGCGGAAGTGATAACTGGAAAACGGGGCTGCATCTTCCGGCCAGCTGGACCAGCCAGGGTTTTGATTTTCCTATTTATGCAAATGTGCAGATGCCCTTTCAGAGTAAGTATGACCCAAATACAAAGGACAGATGCCCCCAGGCACCCACGGAATATAATCCGGTAGGGCTGTACCGTAAGGCATTTGATGTGTCAGAAGGGATAATAGGGGCAGATGGGAGGATTTATCTGTCTTTTCAGGGGGTGGAGTCTGCTTATTACGTGTATGTCAATGGGAAGGAAGTAGGGTACAGCGAGGATTCTTTTTCGCCCCATAGCTTTGATGTGACAGATTATCTGACAGAAGATGGGAAAGGGAACCTTCTGGCAGTGGAAGTGCATAAGTTTTGTGACGGTACATGGATGGAAGGGCAGGATATGTATTATGATGGGGGGATTTTCCGGGATGTGTATCTGTATGCGGCTCCTTTGGTGCATATTCAGGATTATACAGTGGTAACGGAGTTGGATGGGAATTATGAGAATGCTGTGCTGCAGCTTCAGGTGGATGTGGCAAATAGCTCTGTGAATCCGGTAAGCGGCTATCAGGTGGAGGCGCGGCTGTATGATGAGAAGGGGGACTTGTTTGTCAGCGGCATAACCATGGATATAGGAGAGATTCCCGGTGCAGGCGGTGAGGGGGCGGATGAGAAAGCGGCAGGTATGAAGGATGGAATAGCTTCCCAGACAGTAGAAGCCCAAGTGAATAGCCCGAAGCTTTGGTCTGCGGAAACGCCGAACCTCTATACACTGGTGCTGTCTTTGTATGATTCTGTGACAGGGGATTATATGGGGAGTATGTCGCAGCAGCTGGGTATCCGTGAAATTGGGTTTGTCCGTACAGAGGTGGATGGGAATGGAAACCGGATAACGCCGGATTCCCAATATACGCCTATTACGATCAATGGGAAGCCTCTGCTGCTGAAAGGCACAAACCGGCATGATACGGATCCCTTCTATGGAAAATATGTGCCCCAGGATGTGCAGGAGGAGGATGTTCGCCTGATGAAGCAGAATAACCTGAATGCAATCCGCACATCCCATTACAGTAATGATGAGTATTTGTATTATCTGTGCGATAAATATGGGCTGTATATGATGGGGGAGACGAATCTGGAATCCCATGCCCTTATGAACCAGGCAGCAGCACAGGTGCATTTTAAGGAATTGGCTATGGACAGGACGGTTACCGCTTTTGAGCGGCTGAAGAACCGTACGGCGATTGTGATATGGTCTATTGGAAATGAGAATTATTACCAGAGCGATGCAAATTATGCGGATGGGATGTTTTATGATCTGATCTGGTATTTTAAAGAGCATGACCGCACAAGGCCTGTGCATTCGGAAAGCTCCAATAAGGCCAATGGCACGGATATGGGTAGCAATATGTATCCTACCGTGGATTTGGTGCAGAGTGAGGCAAGGAACCAAATGCCTTATGTGCTGTGTGAGTATGCCCATGCTATGGGAAATGCTGTGGGCAATTTGAAAGAATACTGGGACGCTATCCGCAGCCATGAGAATATGCTGGGGGCTTTTGTGTGGGATTGGGTGGATCAGTCCAGGAGCTTGAGCCTTGCCAGTGCGCCTAAGATTTATAGCCTGGCCGACCAGAAATTTGCCACAAAGGGAAAGGCAAGCATAAAAGAAGTCCATCAAGTGACAGAGGACAAAGGCCTTACGGCGCAGAGCATTACAGGATATGCGCTGTTCGACAGCCCAGTTTATAACCAGGCGCTTTCTGGGGAGGGGAAGGAATTTACAGTGGAAGTGATCTGTAAGCCTACTTCCCAGCGGGGCAATCAGGTGCTGATGGCGAAGGGAGACCAGCAGTTTGCCCTTAAGACCAATAATAATGGGAAGCTGGAATTTTTTGCTTATTACCAAAATGACTGGAAGTCGGTGACAGCAGACTTGCCGGAAAATTGGCTGAACCAATGGCATCAGGTGGCAGCCACTTACCAACAGGGGGCAATCAAGATTTACTGTGATGGGAAATTATTAGCGGAAGGCATGGGAAATACCGTAATCGCGTCCAGCGGGCAAAGGTTGGGAATTGGCTATAGCGAGGACAACCAGAGGGATTTTGATGGGGAGATTTCCATGGGGCGCGTATATACTAAGGCGCTGACTGCAGAGGAGCTGAATGGCCAGAACAGTAAGGATCCCGCCATGCCTGCGGATCATGGGGAAGTATTGCTGTGGGTAGATTTTACAGATTTGTCGGAATTTCAAAAATATGATTACTATGCAGAACCGACGGCACATAAGAGATTGTACCAAAATGAGGCGGAAGGCAGGTACTACGCTTATGGCGGCGATTGCGGCGATATGCCCAATGACGGGTCCTTTTGCGTCAACGGGCTGGTTTCCCCGGATCGGGATCCCCAGCCAGAGCTGCTGGAGGTCAAATACCAGTATCAGAGCATATGGTTTACAGCAGGGGAACAGGACATTGCCCAGGGCAGGGTGCAGGTTTACAATGAAAATAGCTTCCTGGATTTAAGTGAGTTTGATGTGTCCTGGACGCTGCTGGAGGACGGAAAAGCCATTGGCAGCGGCAAAGTGGAGCCTGTGAGCCTGCCAGGGAGAAGCCGCGGAAGCATTTCTGTGCCTTATGCAGCTGCTATGGCCAAGCCGAAGGCAGGCGCAGAATACAATCTGAATCTTTCCGTTACCTTAAAGGAAGACACGTTATGGGCAAAAAGCGGCCATGAGGTTGCCTATGGGCAGTTCCAGGTTCCCACAGCAGTGGAAAAAGTTTCAAAGCCCATAGATAAAAATGTCACAGTAAATGATAAAAAAGCAGAAAAGATCTATGTTTCCGGCCAGGATTTCCAATTTTCCATAGACCGTACGACAGGCAGGATCCAGGATTACCAGTATCAGGGCGAAACTATTTTGACAAAAGGGCCAAGGCCGGATTACTGGCGGGCGTTGGTAAATAACGACAGGAATTATGACGCCAATTGGCAGGGTGTGCCGGCCAGCCTGTCTGTTACAAAAATGGAAGTAGGGCAAAACCGGGAGGGGCAGCCAGTCATCACGGCCACCTTATCTTCCTCCCTGTACCCAGCCTTAAAGCAAACCATGGCTTATACCATAGATGGAAGCGGCGCTGTTACCATTCAGTCAACAATAGACGCGACTGCAACAGGCCTTGGCAGGTATTTGCGTATTGGAACATCCATGGAGCTGCCAGAGGGTTATGAGAATGTGGAGTGGTATGGGAACGGGCCGGTGGAAGCCATGTGGGATCGGGAAGATTTTGCTAGGACGGGCATCTACCATACAACAGTATCAGAAATGTTTTACCCATATCTGGAGACCCAGGATACAGGAACGGTAACAGGTGTCAAATACATAACCTTAACCAATCCCTCAAGAAAAAGTGCATTGGCGGTTGCATCTTTGGATGGCGCAGAGGCCTCTGCCCTCCATTTTACCTCTGAGGACATGTCCCAGGCCCGCCATCCTTACGAGCTGACAAAGTTAGGCCAGACCATCCTGACTGTGAACTACCGTTCCCAGGGAACCGGAAATGCAAGCTGCGGCTCGGATACGCTGCCAGCCTACCTGCTGCCCAATGACAAGGCATATTCCTATGCTTATACCATTATTCCGTACACAGTAGCAAATGCAGATGTGGGAGAGCTGACCCGCCCCTACCGTACGCCGGCAGAGCCCTCTGCGGAGGAATTGGTGGACACCATGATTTCCCGGATAGACGGCATGGCTCCTCTTTCTGTAACAGGGGAGGAAGCCGGGGAACTGGCAGGGCTTTTGGCATCTTATGAAAAGTTAAGCGATATGCAAAAGGCTCAGGTCACAGAAGGGCGTTACCAGAAGCTGCAGGAAGCCGCAGGGCTGGCAGAAGCCCTTGCATCCCAGAAGACATCCCTGACTGTAAAAGACAAAAGCGCTAACAAGTTCCATATCAGCCTTCCAGGCCATGCCGCCCTCCTTTCCAAAGCAGAGTCGGCCGTATTTGAAGGCTATGCAGAATTAAGCAGCCAGGAGGCAAAGGAAAAATTCAGCCAGTGGATAGGCGGTACAAATCCCTTTACCATAGAAGCAGTCCTGAACCCCAATGGCGGCCAAGACCTTAATATGATTGCCTCAAAGGGGGATCATTGCGCCGCATTCCGTATTTCGGAAAAAGCCCTATATTTCTTTATCGAAGATACTAATGGCTATCAGGTGGTAAAATCCCGAGAGCTGACAGAAACAGAACTAAATTCTTACATCCATGTGGCAGCAATTTATAACGGCAGCACAATTTCTGTCTATCTGGAGGGGGAACCTTTGTCCACCCGTCCAGCAGGCTCAGTAAATGCCTCTGATTTCCCCTTTGGGATTGGTTTCTGCCCAGAAACCAACCGCAAATCTGTTTCCAGCTTCAAGAGCCTTCGCTTCTATACAAGAGCCCTTTCCAAAGAAGAACTGGATCAGGGAGCCGTCAAGGAAACAGATAAAGCTGCAGCATTATGGTATGATTTTGGGGAATTTTACTATCCAGGCATAGGGGAATCCATTACCGGGGTACGCGCATATACCCCATCTGCCACACTGAAAAAAGGCGAGACAGCAACAGTGTCAGCAGGCACAATACCATTTTATCTGCCTGGGAATGTAACCTATGAATCCGAAGCCCCGGCAATCGCGGCAGTGGATGCCAAAACAGGGCTTGTCACAGCCATAGCGCCAGGCGCCACATCCATTGTGGCAAAATACCAGGCCGCCAGGGAATATTCTGTAAAGATTCCCTTAACAGTGGAAGGAGAAGCAGATCCATCCGCAAAACCTATCCGCGGCCTTTCCGTAAAAGCCAAATCAGCAGCCCTTACCATAGGCGAAACGTATGTGGTTCTTGCCACGGTTCTGCCAGAGGATACCACAGAGGACAAATCCCTGCTCTATGAGTCCTCCAACCCCAGTGTGGCGGAGGTCAGCCCAAAGGGAACCGTGACAGCCAAAGCAAAAGGCAAGGCCACCGTCATCGTGACCAGCGCTGCCAATCCACAGATCCATACCGCAGTGGAGATCACCGTTTCCGGGAAAGAATCCTCTGTGGATAAACGCGCACTGCAGTCTGCCATCAAGGCAGCAGAAAAAATAGACCTTGGCAAGTATACATCTGCCAGCGCCAAAGCTTACCGAAAAGCCATTGCAGACGCCAAGAAAGCCCAAAATAACACAAAAGCCACACAGGCACAAGTGGATAAGGCGTTAAAGGCACTGCAGGCAGCAAAAAAGGCCCTGAAAAAGAAAGATGTCCCATCCCTAAAAGTTGGCAAAACATTTTATGCCGGCATTCTGCGCTATAAAGTAACGAAGCTTTCCAAAAAGACAGGGACAGTTACAGTATCCAAGCTTCTGGACAAGAAAAAGACAAAAATAACAATCCCAGCAACCGTCAAAAAGAACGGGTATATCCTGAAGGTGACGGCTGTCAGCAAAAATGCATTCCAGAAAAATAAGAAGCTGAAGGCTGTTGTGCTAGGCGCCAACGTTGTAAAGATAGGGGCAAAAAGCTTTTTCCAGTGCAGTAAATTACAGACCATCTATTTTAAAAACAAGAAAGCGCCTGCTATTGGCAGCAAGGCATTTCAGGGAATCAAGGCGAAATGCAAGGTATATGTTCCAAAAAAGATGGGGAAAAAGCAGCTGCAAGAGCTGAAGAAACGGATGAAAAGCGCTGGGAAGAAAGTGACCTATAAGAAGAAGTAGCGGCATTCGCCTCTGCAGATGGATGCAATACTTTTGCCAGATGCAGAGGTGTTTACCAGGAGTATGTTAGTTTTTTGGCGAATGGGATGTTGGATGCAGTTTGGTTTTTGGCAAAAGCTTCTGCATCTGGCTGGCATCCAAAATTCTCTCCCTGATGCCCCCTTCCCCACCCGCCCATCATAAACCTAAACCCATGAATCACCCTTACCCCTTGAAAACCCCTTCCGCCACTCCCTCTAATACAGCACCCGCCCGCAAAAAAATCACAGCATTGCCTTCCTCTTCCTATATTCACTAGGGCTAACCCCTTTCTTCTGCCGGAATAACCTGGAAAAATACAGCGGATCCGCATAACTCACCGAATGCGCAATCGCCCGTACGGACAAATCTGTACTTTTCAGCAATATACAAGCCTGCCGTATCCGGTAATCCAGCAAATAATTCTGTATAGACACCCCCGTAAAAGCCTTAAATACCCGATGCAGATAAGAGCGGTTTATATTCAAATAGCCTGCAATATCCTGTATCGTGATTGGGTCACAATAATTACCCTCAATATAATTTAGCGCCTCCTCTGCATAATTTGATTTTTTTTCATCATATACAGACACTGGATTGGGGAATTTCCCAGCTAAAAGGAACAGGTATTCATACATAATCCCATTCATCCTTAAGTCCCTGTTCTGGGAGAGGGTATCTGCCTCAAACATCTGCTCATGGCAAATGCGCAGCTGTTCGTCCTCTCCATAATGCAGCACCAGTTGATCCAGAAAGCTGGTACGTTCCAGATACCCTTTCACCTTAATTCCCTGCATCCCAATCCAGGTATAGCTCCATGGGTTTTTCCTGTCAGCCTCATAATAGATCAGCTCGCCTGGGCAGATCAGGAAAGCATCGCCCTTTTTCAGCCGGAAAATTTTCCCGCGGGTTTTGTAAATACCGTTTCCGCCCAGTACATAGTGGATCAGGTAACCATTCCGCATAATTGGGCCATAGCTGTGGCCTGGCGTACAGTTCTCGAATCCGCAGGTGTAGATCATGGCATCAATGTTCTTGGAAAAATCATTGGAAAAGTTGTAATCCTGCATGCGTTCCTTCCTTTCATGAATAATTGTGCTGCAGGCCATGCCGAAAGCGCTTATGGCGGCTTTACCCATATACTGTTGGCAATGGCTGCAGATGGTTAAGGATGCTTATGTAAATGTGTTATGGCAGAAATGGCCTCCATTAAGTCATAATCATCAATATCCAGGCCACATTTCTCCATATACTTTTTATTGTATCTGTATATAATAGTAATTACAAGACGCAAATCCAAATTTCTGGGAAGTATTTTTTACTGTGGCCACAGGGACTCCAGGAGCCAAAAGGTATTTGCAGTGAAGAAAAAGGAGGAGCATGAAATGGATGCAAATAAAAGGCAAAGATATGAAAAAATATCCATAGAGCTTACAAAATTAGTTGGCGGTAAGGAGAATATCCAGGGGGTTGCCCATTGTGCGACACGCCTTCGGATTGTGTTAAAGGATAATGACCAGGCAGATTTGAAGGCGATTGAGAATGTGGATCTTGCCAAAGGCGTATTTGTGGCTGGCGACCAGGTACAGATTATTTTTGGCGCAGGGTTAGTGAATGATGTATATGAGGTATTTGCAGAACATAACAACATGAAGAACATGAGCCTCAGTGACTTAAAGACCGTGGCGAATAAGAAAATGAACCCCCTGCAGAGAATTGTGAAGGCATTGTCAGATGTGTTTGTGGATATTATGCCTGGCATTCTGGCAGCAGCTCTTTTGACAGGCCTGTCTGGCGTGTTTGGGAACCTGGAATTTGTAAAATCAAACGACACCCTTTACGGAATTAATACTTTGATCAATATTTCATCAGGGGCGGTTTTCGGCTTTTTGCCGTTGGCAGTTGCATATAGTGCCTGTAAGCGGTTCGGCGGCAGGCCGATCCTGGGAATTGTAATAGGGTGTATCATGTTAAGCGACAGCCTGACGAATGCTTATTCGGCAGCCCAGGGCACAGCAGAGGTTACAACGTTACATATTTTTGGGATGGGCGTTGACCTGGTAGGCTTCCAGGGCGGTATCATCGTAGCGCTGCTGATGGGCTTTGTGACAGCAAAGCTGGACGGCTTTTTTGAAAAGAAGGTGCCGGAGGTGGTCCGCCTTTTGGTATCCCCCCTTCTGACCACTTTAGTAGGCGCATTGCTTCTGTTCACGGTAATCGGGCCCGTAGGCCGTGGGTTATCTTCCGGAATCACCAACGGATTAGTATGGATGACCCAGAACCTGGGTGTAATTGGTTATGCAATCTTCTCCGGCCTGCAGCAGCTGGTGGTAATCACAGGCTTACACCATATTTTTGGAGCCATTGAGGCACAGCTTTTGGCAGACACAGGAAGAAACTTCCTAAACCCATTAATGTCTGTTGCGATTATTGCCCAGGGCGGCGCAGTCCTTGGATATTTATTGCTTCACAGAAAAAACGTAAAGACTAGGGAGCTTTGCATCCCCAGCTTTATTTCTGTATTGTTCGGAATCACAGAGCCAGCCCTGTTCGGTATCAATTTAAGGTACCGCTTCCCCATTATTGGCGGCTGTATCGGCGGCGCGTTAGGCGGTATCATTGTTTACCTCACAAACCTTGCAGCCGTTGGCTTTGGAACCACCGTAGTCCCCGGAATCGCTTTAGCAGACCCGGCAAACAACGGTTATATGAACTATGTGGCTGCTCATGGGGTAGCAATTGCAGGCGGTTTCCTTATGACCCTGATCTTGGGCAGGTTTATGGATAAAACCCCCGAGGAAGCCATTTCTGTAAATACAGCAGGAAGCCCTGCCTCCAGCCGTGCACCCGAAGCCCAGGACAGTATGCCCCAGCCCCAGGAAGCTCCAGCAGAAGAAGCATTTTACGGATATGCCAACGGCCAGCTTATCGCCATGGAAGACGTAAAGGATGACACATTTGCCAACAAAGTCTTAGGGGACGGCGTAGCAGTTATCCCTTCCGAAGGAAAAGTATTTGCCCCAGCAGACGGCACGGTAACCAGCGTTTTTGACACCAAGCATGCCATTTGCTTCGCCAGCCGCTACGGCACGGAAATTCTAATCCACATCGGCGTAGACACCGCAAACCTCCACGGAAAGCATTTTACCGCCCATGTAAAAGACGGGGATGCCGTAAAAAAAGGCCAGCTTTTAATATCCTTTGATAAGCCCCAAATTGAAAAAGCAGGCTATGACACCACCATCCCCATGATCTTCACCGACCTGCCAGAAGGAAAGAGCCTGAAAAAATCTGCCCCAGGAACCATGGATTCCAACACCAAGGCAGTTGTAGTCTGCAAGTAGGAAGATAAAATACCTGAACAAAAATATACTGCTAGAAGCAAGGCCTCCTGCCTGCTCCCGCTCCTATAGGCATGCGGCTGTCCGTTTAGGCGCCCGCACCAAAAAAAATACACTTTTTCCGCATTTGGGGATGGAAAAATTCAGCTATATGCGATAAAATAGAACTTGGAGAATAGGCATGAAACAAAAACTGATTTTTTTAGACATTGACGGCACACTGGTGGCGGCCATGGCAAAGCCTTCCCGCCTTGTGATACAAGCGGTACAAGGCGCCAGGAAAGCCGGACATAAGATATTCTTATGCACTGGCAGGAACATGCCCATCATCGGCAAAGACATCCTGGACATAGGCTTTGACGGCACAATCGCCAGCGCAGGCAGCCATGTGGAAGTAGAGGGAAAGGTGCTTTTTGACAGCATCCTTTCCGAAGAAACCATTCAGGAATGCCTCCATGTATTCCATGGCCATGGCATTTACTGCAGAATTGAAAGCCCAGAGGGCATTTATACAGATCCTCAGATGGAGTCCCTCCTAAGGGGCGCCAAAGCAGATCCGGCAAATTCAGAGCTGATCCGGATGCAGAAAGAGATTGAGGCAGGGATTCCCATTTTGCCCTATGACAGATACCCTGGGAGGGGAGCATATAAGATATGCTTTACCAGCACCAGCTTGGAGGCTGTAGAAGCCACGAAGGAATCCTTAGGCGGCAGGTTTGAATATGTGGTGCACCCCTATGGGGACAGCACATCCTGTTACAATGGGGAGATTATCCCCAGAGGGATTGATAAGGCAAAAGGGATGGATTTGGTCTGCAAGTATTATGGGTCTGGGTTCCAGGACACCATTGCATTTGGGGACAGCATGAATGATTATGAGATGATACGGGCCGCAGGGTTCAGTGTCGCTATGGGAAATGCTTGTGAGGATTTAAAGCGGATTGCGGACACAATCTGCAAAAGCGTATGGGAGGACGGCATTTACTATGAATTCCAGCGCATGGGGCTTTGCCATACATAGTATGGCCTATATCTGGCAGTGAATGGGCAGAAAAGATTTTTATATCCCAGGGCGCAGGTGTACGAGCCTATTCTTCTATGCTGCTTTTGGGATAAAAATAATAAAAGAAGAGAGGTTTAGGAACATGAAATCATTCAATTACACAGTAAAGGACGAAGTAGGGATCCACGCAAGGCCAGCAGGGTTATTGGTAAAAGAAGTGAAAAAATATGCCAGCAAGATTACGATCACCAAGGATGGGAAATCTGCAGATGCCAGCAAATTGATGGCGGTTATGAGCTTAGGCGTAAAATGCGGGCAGGAAGTGGAAGTCCAGGTAGAGGGCGAAGATGAAGATACAGCATGCGAAGCACTGAAAGGCTTCTTCGAGGCTAATCTGTAAAAGTTTCAAGGGGATGGCGTATTAAGCAGCAATTCTTAATGCGGCTCCCCTTTTTATGCTGTGGCAGATAAAGGCTGCTTAGCGGACATAATTTTAAATTGCAGGAGAAGATAGGAATAAAGCGAGGAGGGATCAGATTATGCAGCAGTTTGCAGGAAAATCCGTATACAAGGGGATTGTATTAGGGCCGGTCATGGTATTTGGGGGGCAGGATGACCAGGTAAGGCGTAAGAAGATCGAAGACGCCCAGGCAGAAATTGCCAGGGTAGACGCTGCCAGGGAAAAGGCAAAGGAGCAGCTTCAGGGCTTGTATGACAAAGCCATAAAGGAAGTGGGGGAATCCAGCGCCGCTATTTTCGAAGTGCATCAGATGATGTTGGATGATGATGATTATTTGGATTCAATCCAAAATATGATTCAGTCTGAATTAGTCAATGCAGAATATGCCGTTGCCATGACTGGGGATAATTTTTCAGAAATGTTTGCAAATATGGATGACGATTATATGAAGGCAAGGGCAGCAGACATAAAGGATATTTCCAACCGGGTGATTCGTATTTTGGAGGGGAGGGAAGACTTGGATATGTCTTCTGCGGATCCTTCCATTATTGTGGCAGATGACCTGAGCCCCAGCGAAACGGTGCAGATGGATAAGGAAAAGATCCTTGGCTTTGTTACAGTCCATGGCTCTACTAATTCCCATACGGCTATTTTGGCACGTATGATGAATATTCCGGCATTGATCGGCGTGCCTATGGATTTAGAGCAGATCCATACAGGCATGACGGCTGTGGTAGATGGGTTTGAAGGAACTGTTACTTTTGGGCCGGATGAGGAGCTGTGCGCTAAGACAAAAGGGAAAATGAGGGAGGAGCAGGAAAAACTCCGCCTGTTAGAAGACCTGAAGGGGCAGGAGACAGTGACAAAGGATGGGAGGAAGATCCATCTATATGCAAATATCGGAAGCGTCAGCGATGTGGGGTATGTGCTGGAGAATGACGGGGAAGGCATTGGGCTGTTCCGCAGCGAGTTCTTGTATTTGGGAAGGGATGATTTCCCATCAGAGGAAGAGCAGTTCCAGGCATACCGCCAGGTAGCGCAGACTATGGCTGGGAAGAAGGTCATTATCCGTACCTTGGATATTGGAGCCGATAAGCAGGTGGATTACTTCAACCTGGGGAATGAGGATAACCCGGCGCTGGGGTACCGGGCAATCCGTATATGCCTGAAGCAGCCAGATATTTTTAAGGCGCAGCTGCGTGCGCTGTTCCGGGCAACGACCTTTGGCAATATTTCCATTATGTATCCAATGATCACTTCTGTGGAAGAAGTTAAAAAAATTTATGAGATCGTGGAAGAGGTGAAGAAGGAGCTGGATGAGGCAGGGATCGTGTATAAGAATCCGGAGCAGGGGATTATGATTGAGACGCCGGCTTCTGTTATGGTGAGCGATGAGCTGGCAGAGATTGTGGACTTCTTCAGTATTGGAACTAATGACCTGACACAGTATACGCTGGCGATAGACAGGCAGAATGCAAAATTAGATGATTTTTATAATCCGCACCACCCGGCTATTTTGAGGATGATACAGATGGTTGTGGACAATGCCCATAAGCACGGAAAATGGGCTGGGATCTGCGGGGAATTGGGAGCAGATCTGGAGCTTACGGAGGAGTTTGTGCGGATGGGGCTGGATGAGCTTTCCGTTTCGCCTTCTATGGTGCTGAAGGTTCGCAAGGCAATCCGGGAATGCTAAAGGAAGCCAATGGGAGTATGGGTGAATCGTTAGCTGCAGGATGCAGCTTTATAAAAAAATAAAAAGGCATTAATGTTTTCTTAGGAAAAAGCAAGAGAATATTAATGTATATTAGCAGCCTGTCCCGTATAATTAGTACGGGACAGGCTGTTTTTTGGTGATATATGACGGTTTTGTCATGGAAAAGTCACTGTGGTGTCATTTTGGGAGAATATAATTCTTTTCATAATGAAGGGGCAGAAAATAGCCTGCAGTATAGTTAAGAAAGAAGAAAAATGGAATAATAAGGAAGAATGCTGAATTATATATAGAAGGAGAAGATACCATGTCAGAAATCAAGGATAAGAAGAAAATTGCAGTTTTGTTTGGCGGATGTTCCAGCGAGTATGAGGTTTCCCTGCAGTCGGCCCATGCGGTGATCACGCATATTGACACAGAGGCTTATGAACTGGTGATGATTGGGATTACGAAGGAAGGGAAATGGTATCTCTACCAGGGGGATCCTGCCAATATCCCAAGCGACAGCTGGCAGGGGAAAGAGGCCTGCATTCCGGTGGCGGCTTCTCCAGATAAAGGGCTGCATGGGATTTTGCTGTTGAAGGAGGATGGCGTGGAAGGGCTTTCCCTGGATGGCGCCTTGCCGGTCTTACATGGGAAGAATGGGGAGGACGGAACGGTACAGGGAGTGTTGGAACTGGCAGGCATTCCGTTAGTTGGCTGCGATACCATGAGCTCTGCCGTTTGCATGGATAAGGAGACGGCTCATCGACTGGTAAAGGAATGCGGGGTGAAAGTACCAGCCTCTCATACCCTTACCAAGCTGGGGATGGAGGACTTCCAGCAAGTGGAGGCATGGGCGGGGGAATTGGGATACCCTCTTTTTGTGAAGCCGATGCGGGCAGGGTCTTCCTTTGGCATTACAAAGGTGGCCAGGGCAGAAGAACTGCAGGCAGCCATAGAACATGCCTTTGCCTATGATTCTTATGTGATTATGGAAGAGATGGTCGATGGCTTTGAAGTGGGATGCGCTGTTTTGGGGACAGAGAAGCTGACCATTGGCGCAGTAGATGAAATTGAACTGTCCCAGGGATTTTTCGATTATACAGAAAAATATACCCTGAAGTCCTCCAGCATCCATGTCCCAGCGCGGATTTCCCCACAAAAGGCAAAAGAGGTCCAGGATACGGCAGCTAAAATTTACCGGGCGCTGGGATGCAGCGATTTTGCCAGGGTGGATATGTTCTTAACACCAGAGGGGGAGATCTACTTTAATGAGGTCAATACGATCCCAGGCTTCACCAGCCATAGCAGGTATCCCAGCATGATGAAGGAAATTGGGATTTCCTTTGAAGAACTTTTAAATCGTCTGTTAGAGAAAATTTAAGGGGGCATGCGTATGAGGCAGAAAAAAAGCTATGGGGCAATCGACAATTTTCGGCTGGCTGCCGCATTGCTCATTGTGGCAATCCATACGGCGCCATTGGCGTCGTTTAGCCCGACTGTGGATTTTTTGGTGACTTATTGCTTTGGGCGGGTTGCAGTGCCCTTCTTTTTTCTGGTGACTGGTTTTTTTGTGCTTGCCCCGTACCAGCGGGCGGCAGGGCGCCTTGCCGCCCTGGGCGGGAACCGGCAATCTGCAGAATATACTTCGGCGGCACGGAAAAACCGGCAGATAGCATGGCGTTCTTCTGGCTCACAGGAAAATGCTTCCCAGAAGGTTTGGAAATTTTTGAAAAAAACGGCAATCCTCTATGCTGTTGCTACCATATTGTATTTTCCAATAAAGATATATTCCAAACAGTTGGGGAGAGGCCTTGGGGATTGGCTAAAGGAGGTGTTCTTTGACGGAACCTTCTATCATCTTTGGTATCTGCCTGCCGTGCTGCTGGGATGCCTGCTGCTCTTAGGGCTGATGAAAATCTGCCGCCCCCCGCTGATATCTGCAGTCACAGTGGTTTTGTACTTGATTGGCGTGTTGGGAGACAGCTATTATGGTTTGGTAAGCCAGAGCCATTTCCTGGAGTCTGTATACAATGGTATTTTTTCCATTAGCTCTTATACCAGAAATGGGATATTTTTTGCCCCTGTCTTTCTTTGGCTGGGCGTAGTAATTGCCAATGGGAGGATTCGGATGCCCAGGCAGCAGGCGTTTACGGGATTTTTGGTTTCTCTGGCGGGGATGCTGGGGGAAGGGTTTTTGAGCTATAAACTGGAATGGCAGAAACATAACAGCATGTATTTGATGCTGCTTCCGGTTATGCTTTTCCTGTTTGTATGGCTTTTGTCTTTGGAATGGGAATCCTTTGAGATGGCACGAGACTGCTCTATGTGTATTTATATTATCCATCCCCTTTGCATTATCCTGGTGCGGGGCGCAGCAGCAGCCATTAAGATGACAAAGGTTTTCGTGGAACAGTCCCTTATCCACTATCTGTCTGTGTGCGCTGCTTCTGCGGCCTTGTCTTTGGCTATTGCATATGGGATGCGGTGGATAAAAGAAAAGAGGGAGTTCTTTTAAGCATTTGAAAATGCGGAAAGGCGGCTGTGTTTTGAACAGATGGCTGTGCTGTATTTTATTAAGGCATTTGAAAATGTGGAAAGGCAGCAGTGCTTTGAACAGATGGCTGCGCTGCATTTTAGAAAGGGATGAGGATATCATGTATCAGAAAGGGAGGGCTTGGATAGAGCTTAACAGGGAACATTTAAATGGTAATATTCGCCAGTTTCGCCTGCTGCTCCCCTCAGACTGTGCCCTGATGCCGGCAGTAAAAGCAAATGCCTATGGGCATGGGGCGGTATTGGTTTCCAGGGCTCTGCAGTCCCAGGGAGTGCGCAGCTTTTGTGTTGCTTCCGCAGCAGAAGGCATAGAGCTTCGCAATGCCGGAATCCAAGGGGAAATCCTGATATTGGGCTATACACATCCTGACCAATTCACGGATTTGGTGCAGTATGGCCTGATACAGACTGTAGTAGATGCGGAGTATGCCCGAAGGATGCAGATGGATGGGCGCAGGTTTACAGTCCATATTGGCATTGATACAGGGATGCACCGTTTAGGGGAACGGTGGGATCAGATTGATGAAATTTTTCATATTTTCCAGCTTTCCAATTTGCATGTGGCAGGTGTGTATTCCCATCTCTGCGCCTCCGATGGGGCTTCCCAATGGGAGCGGGCCTATACCCTCGAGCAGATAAGTCATTTTGAAACGGTTGTGAAGGAATTGCGCTGGAAGGGGATTTCTGGGTTTCGGTGCCATTTGCAGGGCAGCTACGGTATTCTGAATTATTCGGAACTGTGCTTTGATTATGCCAGGGCTGGGATTGCATTGTATGGCATCCTCAGTGGGAAAAGAGATAAGACGGACAGATCTTTGGACTTGCATCCTGTGCTGTCCCTGAAAGCCAGGGTACAGACTGTAAAAATGCTGTACCAGGGAGAGAGCGCAGGGTATGGGCTGGCTTACAGGACAGGGGAGGATCAAAAGATTGGCGTGCTGTCCATTGGTTATGCTGATGGGATTCCAAGGAGTATGTCAAATTGCGGGTATGTGCTCTGCCATGGGAGAAAGGCACCTGTAATCGGGAGGATTTGCATGGATCAGATGTTGGTGGACCTGACTGGGATCCCGCAGGTAAAGGCAGGGGATGAGGCAGTTTTAATCGGAAAGTCTGGGGAAATGGAAATTCGGGCAGAGGATCTGGCAGAGTGGTCCGGAACCATCAGTAATGAGATATTGAGCAGGTTAGGCGGAAGGCTGGAACGTGTGATGGAGTGAAAAGATAGCGCTGGAAAAGCATAGTGCCTTGTGCTACAATAGCAATATCATAAAAGGATGGGACTTGGTGAAGCATATGTTAGAGAATTTTCCACTGGAGAAAATCGTGGATCCGCTGCTGCAATGGTTTGGGGAAAATGCAAGGGTTCTTCCCTGGAGGGAAAATCCTGCGCCATATAGGGTGTGGGTATCGGAGATCATGCTGCAGCAGACGCGTGTAGAGGCCGTGAAGCCATATTTTGAGCGGTTTATGGAAAGGCTTCCTACTATACAGGAATTGGCAGAGTGTCAGGAAGACAGCCTGTTAAAATTGTGGGAAGGGCTGGGATATTATAATCGGGTGCGGAATATGCAGGCTGCCGCCCAGGCTGTTATGGAAGAATATGGCGGGGAACTGCCAGCGGATTACGAGAAACTGCGGCAATTAAAAGGAATTGGGAATTATACTGCAGGAGCCATCGCTTCCATTGCCTATGGGATTCCGGTTCCGGCAGTGGATGGGAATGTCCTGCGGGTGGTCTCCCGGGTATCAGCAGATAATTCTGATATTATGAAGCAGTCTGTGCGTGCCAAAGTGGAGCAGGCTTTGCAAAGCATTATACCGAAGGGGCAGGCAGGGGCATTTAACCAGGCGCTGATGGAATTAGGGGCAATGGTCTGTGTGCCAAATGGGGCTCCCTTGTGTGGGGAATGCCCATGGCAGGGTTTTTGCGAGGCGAGGATACAGGGAATGTGGCAGGATCTTCCGGTAAAAAGCAAGGCAAAGCCCAGGCGGATTGAAGAAAAGACGGTATTTGTCATTCGGGATGGGGAGAGGGTCCTGCTGCATAAAAGGCCGGCAAAAGGGCTTTTGGCAGGTATGTATGAATTTCCCAATACAAAGGGTCATTTGACAGAAGAAGAAGCCCTTTGCTGGGTAAAGGGGCAGAAATTATCCCCCATCCGTATCCAGAAATTAGAAGAGGCCAAGCATATTTTTTCCCATGTGGAGTGGCATATGACAGGGTATGTGGTGCGGGTGGACGAGCTTGCAGAGAATAAAGGCGGGATGCTGTTTGTGGAGGTAAAGGATTCCGAGGAACGTTATCCGATTCCCTCTGCCTTCCGCGCTTATACTAAGTATATGGATATGCGTTTGGGAAATGAAAAGTTTTAGTCATGTGGCGCCCTGATTCATAACATTGGATCAGGCGTTTGCTATATAGGCATGGAACTTACCAAGGGGACAATAGAAGTATGCAGGCAATGGAAGGGGACAATAGAAGTACGCAGGCAATGGAAATGGAGAAAGCCGATACAGATTCTGTATCGGCTTTCAATATGAAAAAGATTTATATAAAAAAGTGAGGATACACTGTATAAGCGGGAGGACCTTGCCTTTCGGCAAGGCTATGAAAAAGATAATTGAGAAGCAACCAATTAATTTTGGTAATGGCTTTCTTCTATGGTTAGTAGTATAGAAGAAAAATGTGACCTGTGTGTGTTCATAATATGAGAATTGTGTAAAGAATATATGAACAAACTGCGCTTTTTCAGAGTTGTATTATTTTTGGATTATGCTATAATGTAAAGAAATAAAGGAGCTGATATTATGGGTGATACAAAGATACAATGGCATCCTGGTTTTGTAGCTGCTATGAATCTGGAATTTATGGCTAATAGGAACGATTTGGAATTTGAAAGTGAGCATAACCTGAATACCAAGCCATTGGAAATTGACCTTTTGATCATTAAGAAGAACGGCTCTGCTAAGATTGCAAATGAAATAGGGAGCTTCTTTAAAGGGCATAATATTATAGAGTATAAATCTCCAAGGGATGGGCTGAATATAGATGTATTTTATAAATGTGGGGCATATGCAGGGCTTTATAAATCCTATGGCCGGACTTTGAATGAAAGAAAGGCAGAAGATATAACCGTGACCATTGTGCGGGAGGCAAAGCCACGGAAGCTTTTTGAGCACTTTAACGAGTATGGGTATGCCTTAACAAAGCCGTATCCAGGAATTTATCGGATAGAAACAAGAGTTTGGTTTCCTACCCAGATTGTAGTCACAAAGGAATTGAGCAAAAGTTCCCATATTTGGCTGAAATATTTGTCAGGTAATCTTAGGGAGCAGGAAATCTGTGATCTAATGGACAGTAGGGAAGAGTTAGAAGAGGCGTCTGACCGGGAATTGGCTGATTCGGTTTTGGAGGTGGCCTTAGAAGCAAACAGGAATGTAATAGAAAAATGGAAGGGAGATGTTGATATGTTTGAATCATTAATGGAAATTTTTGAACCGCAGCTTCAGCCAGTGTATGAGAGGATCCGTAAAGAAGGGATGGAAAAAGGAATAGAGGAAGGTATGGAAATAGGAATGGCAGAAGGATTAGAGAAAGGGATAAAAAGGGGGATGGAAGAAGGGATGGAAAAAGGGATGGAAAAGGGGATGGAAAAAGGGATGGAAAAGGGGATGGAAAAGGGGATGGAAAAAGGGATGGAAAAAGGGATGGAAAAAGGGATGGAAAAAGGGATAGAAAAAGGAATACGGGGGATGATTGGAGCGCTTCGGGATTTTGGGCATGGAGATGCTGAGATTGAGCTGGCAATTGTAAAAAATTATGGGCTTTCTGAGGCAGAGGCAAGGGAGTATCTGTAGCAGATTGTTTCCTGAAATCTATCTCGCTCTGTAATCAATAGGTTGCTATTCATGGCTCAGGAATGCTCTGAACTGTGCATTCCATGAGGTATGATTCAGTAGTGATTGGTGATTTCGCGCAGAAAAATTTAAAATATCGCCCCGAATTACTGCTATGAGCGGCTTCGAGCCGTGAATAGTAACATCAATAGCAGGTGCGGGAAGCGCCTTTTTTAATTTTTTGCTTTCCATTTGAAAAAAAGTGTGGTATAATCCAGTTTGGACATAATACCCTCATGAATAATTTTATGAAATTATAGAAAGGATGATACAATGAAACATATCAAGACATTGAACACGAAAAAATTGCAGAACACGGTAAAGAAAGGCGGCTGCGGAGAATGTCAGACATCCTGCCAGTCCGCATGCAAGACCAGTTGCACAGTGGGAAATCAGAGCTGTGAGAACAAATAATTTTCAAATACGTGATACCATAAGATGTTAAGCATGGACCGTTCGCTTTCAACGAGCGGTCATTTGTGCGTTATCGTTGTGGAAGAAGCGGCAGCATGCAATCTGCCCCCTAAGCGTAAGGAAAGGAGTTTTCAGTGGTTCATCAATATAAGAACAACGGATATAATATCGTCCTGGATGTGAACAGCGGCTCCGTGCATGTGGTGGATGATATTACATATGATATGGTCCCCTTGTTCGAAGCCCATACCAAGGAAGAGATTCGGGACAAGCTAAAGCAAAGCTATCCAGAATCAGATATCTTCGAATGCTACGAGGAAATACAGGCCTTAGCGGAATCTGGCCAGCTTTTCACAAAGGATGAATACGAGGATTATATTGGCCAGTTCAAAGACCGCCCCACTGTCGTAAAGGCATTGTGCTTACACATTGCCCACGATTGTAACCTGGCCTGCCGCTACTGCTTTGCAGAGGAAGGCGAATATCATGGCAGGCGGGCGTTAATGACCTTTGAGGTGGGGAAGGCAGCCCTGGATTTTCTAATTGCCAATTCTGGCAATCGCCGCAACCTGGAGGTTGACTTTTTTGGTGGCGAGCCATTGATGAATTTCGAAGTGGTAAAGCAATTGGTGGCCTATGGCAGGGAACAGGAGAAGATCTATAACAAGAATTTCCGCTTCACCCTGACCACCAACGGAGTGCTCCTGAATGACGAGGTTATGGAATTTGCCAACCAGGAAATGGCTAATGTGGTTTTGAGCATTGACGGCCGTAAGGAAGTCAATGACAGGATGCGCCCATTCCGTAAAGGCGCAGGCAGCTATGGCCTGATCGTGCCAAAATTCCAGAAGTTTGCTGAGAGCAGGCACCAGGAGAAATACTATGTGCGTGGGACATTTACCCACCACAACCTGGATTTTTCCAAGGATGTACTGCATTTGGCTGATTTAGGCTTTCAGCAGATTTCTGTGGAGCCTGTGGTGGCTGAGCCAAAGGAAGATTACGCATTGCGCCAGGAGGATCTGCCTCAGCTTTTTGAAGAATATGACAAGCTTGCGGCAGAGGTGATCCGACGGCAGCGGGAGGGAAAGCCCTTCCAATTCTTCCATTTTATGATAGATTTGGAAGGCGGCCCTTGCGTGGCAAAACGCCTTTCTGGCTGCGGATCCGGCACGGAGTACCTTGCAGTTACGCCATGGGGGGATCTGTATCCCTGCCATCAGTTTGTGGGCAGTGAGCCGTTCCTTATGGGAAATGTAACAGAAGGCGTCAAAAATACACAGCTTCAAAAGGAATTTAAGCAGTGCAATGTATATGCCAAGGAAAAATGCAGGGACTGCTTTGCCAGGTTCTACTGCAGTGGCGGCTGCGCGGCCAATTCCTATCATTTCCACGGGAACATCACAGATGTTTATGATATTGGCTGCCAGCTGCAGAAAAAGCGGATTGAGTGTGCCATTATGATAAAAGCTGCCTTGGCAGAGGATGATGGGCAGTTGTAAGCCATATCTGGCAGGCCTAGTATCTTAGGCAGAGGGAAAGCCAGGCATTAAAATGAGAGTGGCCGCCCATAGCCAGCCCGGCTGTAAGGAGCGGCAAGAAATAACAAGGAGAGGAAAAACCATGAAAAAAAGCAAAGCTCTGGGGATTTTGGTTCTGATTCTGGCAATTATGGCAGGTATGTCCTGGTATGCAGGAACCATTATCTCAACGGTTGGCGTAGGGGAAAGCCGTAACATCAAGCTGGGACTGGACCTTGCAGGCGGTGTCAGCATCACCTACCAGGCAGTGGAAGACAATCCATCTGCAGAAGACATGAGTGACACAGTTTACAAGCTGCAGAAACGTGTGGAGGTATACAGCACAGAATCTACCGTATACCAGGAAGGGAATAACCGTATTAACATTGAAATCCCAGGCGTTTCCGATGCAAACCATATTTTGGAAGAATTAGGAAAGCCGGGTTCCCTGGAGTTCCAGGATGAAGACGGCAATACCCTTCTGACAGGTACAGACATTCAGAATGCCCAAGGAGGCACTTATAATAACCAGATGGGCAACCGGGAATATGTGGTAGAGCTGACATTGACAGACGAAGGCGCACAGAAGTTCGCTGAAGCCACCGCCAACAATGTAGGAAAAGCTATGCCAATCGTATACGATGGAGAGACTATCAGCGCCCCCAATGTAAAGGAGGCAATTTCTGGCGGCACAGCGCAGATTGACGGGATGGAGAGTTTTGAGGCGGCAGAAGAACTGGCTTCCACCATCCGTATCGGTTCCCTTTCCCTGGAATTAGAGGAACTGCATTCAAAGGTAGTAGGCGCACAGTTAGGTGAGGAAGCCATTTCCACCAGCTTGAAAGCAGCAGCCATCGGCCTTGTGCTTGTAATGCTCTTTATGATCGTGATGTATCTGGTTCCTGGCTTTACGGCCAGCCTTGCATTGATTTTATACTCTGCGTTGACAGTATTTGCGCTGTGGCTGTTTGATATTACCTTGACCTTGCCAGGTATTGCAGGTATTATCCTGTCCATTGGTATGGCAGTGGATGCCAACGTTATTATCTTTGCCCGTATTCGGGAAGAGATTGGAGCTGGCAAATCCGTAAATGCTGCCATGAAGATTGGATATGAAAAAGCATTGTCAGCAATTGTGGATGGCAATATCACTACCCTGATTGCAGCGATTGTATTAGGCCTTCGCGGTTCTGGAACAGTAAAAGGCTTTGCCTACACTCTGGGAATCGGTATCGTACTGTCCATGTTCACAGCATTGGTAGTGACCCGTTGGCTGATGAAATGCTTCTATGCATTGGGACTGAGGGATGCCAAGCTCTATGGTGCCACCAAAGAGCGCAAGACTATTAATTTCCTTGGAAAGCGCAACATTTGTTTTGCCATTTCCCTGGTGCTGATTGTGGCTGGCTTTGTCGGGATGGGCATTAACACTGCCAACGATGGCAATATATTGAACTATAGCCTGGATTTTGTAGGCGGTACGTCCACAACCGTAACCTTTAATGAAGAATATTCTATTGCTGACATTGATGCAAAGATTGTTCCGGTTATAGAAGGGATTACTGGGGATGGAAATGTCCAGACACAGAAGATCGAAGGAACCAACCAGGTGGTGATTAAGACACGTTCCTTGGAATTGGCAGAGAGGGAATCCCTAAACCAGGCAATGGTTGATCAGTTTGGCGTAAGCGAAGATGGAATTACTGCAGAGAATATCAGTTCTACGGTAAGTTCTGAGATGAAATCCGATGCCATCTGGGCAGTGATCATATCCACGATTTGTATGCTGATTTATATTTGGTTCCGGTTTAAGGATATCCGTTTTGCAGGAAGCGCCGTAATTGCCCTGATCCATGACGTACTGGTAGTGCTGGCATTCTATGCTATTGCAAGGGTTTCCGTAGGTAACACCTTTATCGCATGTATGCTGACTATCGTAGGTTACTCCATCAATGCGACCATCGTTATCTTTGACCGCATCCGTGAGAACCTTGGCGGCTCACGCAAGAATGACCCAGAGATTCTGAAGGAAATTGTGAACAGCAGTATTACCCAGACCTTGTCCAGAAGTATCAATACTTCCCTGACAACCTTCATTATGGTATTTATGATCTTTATTCTGGGTGTGACATCCATTAAGGAATTTGCTCTTCCGCTGATGGCGGGCATTATCTGCGGCGGGTATTCTTCTGTATGTATTACAGGCGCATTGTGGTATGTATTCCGTACAAAGTTTGCAAAGAAATAAATTCCTGCAAATATAGTTTGATTTCATATTGATAATTGAATTGAAAGAAGGCAAGAAGCTGTTATGGCATGTTCTTGCCTTCTTTTCCTAATTATTTGGCAACTATTTGTAATAATTGCCACCTATTTACTTTACTGCTTTAAAAAGTTAATAAAAAGATGCAAATTTTTGTAGAATATGGGAGAGATATATGGTAAAATAGCTAAAGCGCCAATTTTCAGAAAAGTGATTTTTGGTCAATTTAGAAAATGTTGGAAATCAGTATCTGTGAAATAGGGAACAGATACGGGTATCACATAGAAGGAGGAGAACATGGAGAAAAAAATCATGCTGGGAAATGAGGCGATTGCCAGGGGCGCATATGAGGCAGGGGTAAAGGTATCTGCTGCATATCCCGGCACGCCCAGCACGGAAATTAGTGAAAATATTGCCTTATATGACGAGATTTACGCAGAATGGTCCCCAAATGAGAAGGTAGCTGCAGAGGTGGCTATAGGCGCTTCCATCAGCGGCGTGCGTTCTATGGCTTCTATGAAGCATGTGGGCGTAAATGTGGCAAGCGACCCGCTGTATACGGTTTCCTATTGTGGGGTGAATGGCGGATTAGTCTTGGTGGCTGCAGACGACCCAGGATTGTACAGCTCTCAGAATGAGCAGGATACCAGATGCGTGGCAAGGGCTGCCCTGGTGCCGGTCTTAGAGCCTTCTGACAGCCAGGAAGCTAAGGATTTTGTAAAGTTTGCTTATGATTTAAGCGAGAAATATGATACTCCTGTTATTGTAAGGACTACCACCCGTTTGGCTCATTCCCAGGGCACAGTTACCCTGGAGGAACGTGTGGAAGTAGAAGATAAGCCTTATAAAAGGGATCCTGGAAAGTACGTTATGATGCCGGGTAACGCCATTGGCCGCCATATCTATGTGGAAAAGCGGATGAAGGATTTGGCGGATGATGGGAGCGGCTTCCCCATTAACCGTGCAGAATACAATGATACTTCCATTGGCTTTATCACAAGCGGTATACCCTACCAATATGTTAAGGAAGCCTGTCCCAATGCCTCCGTATTGAAGCTGGGCATGGTGCATCCCCTGCCCCGGAAGCTGATCGAAGAATTTGCCTCCAAGGTAGAGAAGCTTTACATATTTGAGGAGCTTGAGCCAGTGATTGAGGAGCAGGTTAGATCCTGGGGAATCGAAGCCATTGGGAAGGAAATATTTACGGTACAGGGTGAGTATTCTGCCAATATGATCCGAGAAAAGATCCTTCATGAACAGGTAGAGTTAAAAGCGCCAGCACAGGTTCCGGCCAGGCCGCCCATCCTCTGCCCAGGATGTCCCCATCGGAGCGTGTACTCGGTTTTGAGCCGCCTGAAGATTCATGCGGCAGGGGATATTGGATGTTATACCCTTGGCGCAGTGCCCCCCTTGAACGTGATTGACACTACAGTATGTATGGGAGCCAGCATTTCTACGCTCCATGGCATGGAAAAAGCGAAAGGGAAAGAGTATATCAGAAACTGGGTAGCGGTTATCGGCGATTCTACCTTTATGCATACAGGGGTCAATTCTCTGATGAACATGGCTTACAACCAGGCCACAGGAACAGTTATCATCCTGGACAATTCTACCACTGGAATGACAGGCCATCAGGACCATGCAGCTACAGGCAAAACTCTGAAAGGGGAAATTGTCCCAGCTATTAATATTTACCATTTGTGTAAGGCTATGGGGATTGAGCATGTGGTGGAGGTGGATGCCTTCGATACACAGAAGCTGGAGCAGGTTGTGAAGGAGGAAGTAGCAAGGGATGCGGTTTCTGTGATTATTACGAAGTCCCCTTGCGTCCTGTTAAAGGAAAATGTGTTCCCATATAAATGCAAGCCAGTAACAGATGCCTGTAAGAAATGCGGCATGTGCCTGAAGCCTGGATGTCCGGCGCTGACAATGGCTGATAATGGCACGATAGTGATTGATGATACCATGTGCAATGGGTGCGGGCTTTGTATGCAGATTTGTAAGTTTGGGGCAATCGAGCGTGTGGAGGCATAGAGGCCGCATATCTGAATGGAAAACGGCAGTATAGAAAATGATAGATGGAGGCAGAAATGACAAAAAATATAATGATTGTAGGCGTGGGCGGCCAAGGAACCCTTTTGACTAGCCGCATCCTCGGTGGGATTACCCTGGAGGCCGGGTATGACGTGAAGCTTTCAGAGGTTCATGGCATGGCGCAAAGGGGAGGGAGCGTCGTAACCTTTGTGCGTTATGGGGAAAATGTGGCAGAGCCGATCGTGGAGGAAGGGCAGGCGGATGTGTTGATTGCTTTTGAAATGTTGGAGGCATTGCGTTATGCCCATTTCCTGAAAAATGATGGGGTATTGATTGCCAACGAGCAGCAGATTGAGCCCATCACAGTTGTGACAGGAGCAGCCAAATATCCGGAAAACATTATAGAAGGCCTGGAAAAAGAGTATACCTTATATAAGGTCAATGCGATGGAAGAGGCTAAGAAACTGGGGAATTCCAAGGTATTTAATATCATTGTCCTGGGCATGGCAGCAAAGCATATGGACTTTTCTAAGGAAGCATGGCTGAAGGTAATTGAAAAGACGGTTCCGCCAAAGACGGTGGAAATTAACCAGAAGGCATTTTTAAAAGGTTATGAAAGTTAAAGGCGTTGGCTTTCATGAATGCTGTTATCTCATAAGATTTGGCTATTGTGATCGTGTACCTGCAGGGCTTTAATGGATGAAAGTTGCGGTTCGGACGCCGGATGCAGAAGCTTTTCCCTGCTGCGGTTCCGGTGTCTGAAAAGCTGGAAGTCCTAACCTTTCTGCGCCAAAGTTTTAATCTGCGTACGGACCGGCTCTTATCCGCCATCCATGGCGAAACGTGCCTTTTGGGGGCATCCATGTCCCCAAATCCTGGATGATGGACAGAAAGCGAAGGACTTCACGCTTTCCTCCGAAGTCAAAGCAGCAGGGAAAAGCTTCTGCATCCGGCTGTCATTGGATGGCGAAGAGATTATCCAGGTATGGGCTTGCTGCTGCAATAGTGGGATTTACTGTGGGGAGTGAATGGCACAAAAGATTGTTAAGGAGGTAGGAATTAAAATGATAATTGATTTCCATACGCATATTTTTCCGGAGAAAATAGCAGCCAGGACTATTGAAAAATTAGAAAATATTGCGCATGTCAAAGCCTTTACCAATGGAAGGGAAGAAAGCCTGGTGCAGTCTATGGAACGGGCAGGCGTAGGGCTGTCTGTCGTCCTTCCGGTAGTGACGAAGCCAGAGCAGTTTGAAACGGTTAACCGCTTTGCCTGCCAAATGAATGAGAGGTACCTGGATCAGCCAGTGAAGCTGCTGTCCTTTGGGGGTATCCATCCAGATACATCTTTTTTTAAGGAAGAGCTTAGGGCTATCCGAAATATGGGCTTGCTGGGCATAAAGCTCCATCCTGATTACCAAAATACTTATTTTGACGATATCAAATATATGCGTATCCTGGATTATGCTACAGAACTGGGGCTGGTCTCTGTTGTCCATGCCGGTGTAGATATTGGCTTTCCTGATAATGTCCGCTGTACAGTAGGGCGTATCCGTAAGGTGATTGGCCAGGTTAAGCCACAAAAGATGGTATTGGCTCATTTTGGCGCTTTTGGCCTATGGGAAGAAGTGGAGGAGGTTCTGGCAGGGCAAAATATTTATTTGGATACAGCCTATACATTTGGCTTTATTGAGGATGGGTTATTTCTGGATATTCTTAAAAAGCATGGTGCGGATAAAATTTTATTTGCTACGGACAGCCCCTGGAGCGGACAGCAGGAATCGCTCTCCCATTTGCGGTCATTCAATATTGCTCAGGGTGATTTAAATAAAATACTGGGAGGGAATGCAAAAGAACTGCTTGGGATGGAGTAAATTTGAATGCATTCGGAACATAAATTTAGCAAATCAACAACATAAATAAAAATTTAAGATTCTGTGTGCCCTATAACTTTAGCACGACAAAGCGTTGAACTTTAAAGTGATGATATACCTTATACAACACTTTGGCCGTATGGGCCAAAAGCTGCGCACAGACCACAAGGAGGTCAACATGTTTATAAAAATTATATTCCTGATTATTTTCTTTGCTGTAATGATTGGCGTGGGGCTATACTCCAGGAAACACGCTACCAACGTAAATGATTTTGTCCTGGGAAACCGAAGCGTAGGACCCTGGCTGACAGCCTTTGCCTATGGCACATCTTATTTCTCTGCTGTGGTTTTCGTAGGCTATGCTGGCCAGTTTGGCTATAAATACGGTGTGGCGTCCACCTGGATTGGAATTGGAAATGCTTTCATCGGCTCCCTTCTTGCATGGGTAATCCTTGGAAGGCGCACCAGGATTATGAGCAATCATTTATCGGCAGCCACCATGCCAGATTATTTTGGAAAGCGGTATCAAAGCAATGCCCTTAGAATTGCTGCTTCTGCCATTTCCTTTATATTTTTGATTCCTTATACGGCTTCTGTATATAACGGGCTATCCAGGCTGTTTGGGATGGCTTTTGATATTCCATATGAAGCCTGCGTGATTGTTATGGCGGTTCTGACTTGTGTTTATGTAATCTTGGGAGGCTATATGGCAACGGCCATCAATGATTTTATTCAGGGTATTGTAATGTTGGTGGGGATAGTGGCTGTAATTGCAGCTGTATTGAATGGGCAGGGCGGATTTATCAATGCCCTTGGCTCCCTCTCAGAACTGGAAAGCGATGTGGCGGTAACTATGGGGCAGAAGGGAGCGTTTACTTCCTTCTTTGGCCCGGATCCATTAAACCTTTTAGGCGTTATTATCCTGACATCCTTGGGAACTTGGGGGCTTCCTCAGATGATACATAAATTTTATGCTATCAAGGACGAAAAATCCATCCAGACAGGCACGATTATTTCTACATTTTTTGCAATTATTGTCTCTGGAGGATGTTACTTTTTGGGCGGTTTTGGGAGGCTGTTTGATACGCCGGCAATTTACCGTGAGGATGGGAGCGTGATTTATGATGCGATTATTCCGTCTATGCTGTCTACTTTGCCAGATATCCTGGTAGGTATTGTGATCGTGCTGGTATTGTCTGCATCCATGTCTACTTTGTCTTCTTTGGTGCTGACATCCAGTTCTACGCTGACATTGGACTTTTTGAAGGATAATATTATTAAGAAAATGAGTGAGAAGAAACAGCTGCTTTGTATGCGGATCTTATTGGTGTTCTTTATTGTATGTTCCGTCGTGTTGGCGCTGTTCCCGCCACAATCCATTGCCCAGTTCATTGCCCAGCTGATGGGAATTTCCTGGGGCGCATTGGCAGGCGCATTCTTGGCGCCATTCCTTTATGGATTGTACTGGAGGGGCGTGACCCGTGCTGCTGTTTGGGCAAGCTTTGCCTGTGGGATCGGCATTACTGTTTCCAATATGTTCTTTTCTTACATTGCGTCTCCGATTAACGCAGGAGCGATTGCCATGATCCTGGGACTGGTTGTAGTGCCAGTAGTCAGCCTGTTAACGCCTAAGATGGACAGGCGGGAAGTGGAAGGGATCTTCTCTTGCTTAGAGGAACAGGTTATGGTAGATAAGAAAACCGCTTTGCCAAAGAGATAATCCCTATTGCCTGTTAAGAAGGCATGGTTAAGGGGAGTGTATAAGAAAGCTGCTTTGCCAAAGAGATAATCCCTATTGCCTGTTAAGAAGGCATGGTTAAGGGGAGTGTATAAGAAAACCGCTTTGCCAAAGGAGGCGGCTTCCAGGAGAGTGCCGTGGGGGTAAGGCAGAAAGGGCGGTTTAGAATAGGCTGTTATGGAAGGAGTGAGATTTCCTCCTTTTGTAGCAGCCTGTTCTTTATTCATTCACGGGTTTAATGCCCTGCAGCCTGCAGCGTTCTGGAAGAGAAGTTAGAGTCAGTAACCTAAGGGATTAGCAGACAGGGAGCGGGAATGGACAGGTGTTCGTCTGGGAGAGGCCGGGGCTTCAGGGTTTGCCCTTGTTCCGGCTCATTCCTGACGGCCGCTTAGCCCCCCTACTGCTAGCATCCCTTAAGCTCCTGACATTGATTCACGGATCAGGAATGCGCTGGACTGCGCATTCCGCGAGAACATGATTCAGGAGTGAAAGGAGATTTTTGCGCAGCAAACCGCTAAATATCGCCCCAAATTGTTGTTATGAGTGCCCTTCTGGCCGTGAATAGTAACTATTTGGAAGAAAAAATTAAGCATTTCCTTCATTTATAACTTTTAAATCCCTGCCAGATGGTGTAAAATAAAACTGATTGCGAAATTTTTAGAAAAAAGGAATCACACTTTATGGATAAAAAAATAGTATTGATTGACGGGCACAGTATCTTGCACAGAGCCTTTTTTGGCATTCCTGACCTGACCAATGCGGAAGGGCTCCATACCAATGCAGTATATGGCTTTTTGAATATCCTTTTTAAGATTTTGGAAGAGGAGAAGCCAGATTACCTGACAGTAGCTTTTGATGTGCATGCCCCCACCTTCCGCCACAAGATGTTTGCAGACTACAAGGGCACCAGAAAGCCTATGGCGGAGGAACTGCGCCAGCAGGTTCCTGTTATGAAGGAAGTGCTGAAATCTATGGGAATTGCCATTGTGGAATGTGAGGGCTATGAAGCAGACGATATTCTGGGAACCATTGCCAGGCGCAGCGAGAAGGCAGGCCTGGAGGTATCCCTTGTTTCTGGGGACAGGGATTTGCTGCAGCTGGCTACAGAGCATATTAAAATCCGCATTCCAAAGACTAAGCGGACAGGGACAGAGATTGAGGATTATTATGCAGCAGACGTAAAGGAAAGATACCAGGTGACGCCAGAGGAATTTATTGATGTAAAGGCATTGATGGGGGATTCTTCAGACAATATTCCCGGCGTTCCGGGTATTGGCGAAAAGACAGCTACGGCTCTGATTGTTGTCTATGGCAATATTGAAAATGCCTATGCCAATATAGACCAGGTCAAGCCTCCCAGGGCACAGAAAAACCTGCGGGAGCATTATGATATGGCGCAGATGAGCAAAACCCTTGCTACCATTGAAGTGAATGCGCCGATTGAATATGAGCTGGAGCAGGCGAAGCTGGGGGATTTGTTTACGCCAGAGGCCTATGAATGGATGAAGAAGCTGGAATTTAAGCATATGCAAAGCCGCTTTCCGAAAGATACATTGGAAACGCCGGTACAGCAGCATTTCCAAAAGATTAAAAGCCGTGCGGAAGCAGATCAGATCTTTCGCCAGGCGCAGGTGGCAAAGCGGGTAGGTTTCCAGTTTCTTTTTGATCCAGAGCGTGTCCTTCAGATGGCAGAAAACCGTTCTGGGCAAAAGCTGCAGGAAGAAATGGGGATAGACGCACAAAAACCGCAGGGAAAGATGGAATGGGATGCCAGGGATATGCAGGGCATAACAAATGCAGATGCTGAGAATGCGCAGGGCGAACTGAAAATAGGCATGCAGGGCGCGCAGAATATGCAGATTGGCATGGAAGAAGATGGCCAGCTGACATTAGAAGGGCTTTTGCAGGCACAGACAGGTGTGCGTTCTTTAAAGAATGGCACGGCGACTCCAGATATCTGCTCCGGCAATGGCATAGAATCTCTTAATCCGCTTTGCCCTGGCAATGGCGTGGAATCTCCAGAGCCCCTTTGCCCCGGCAATGGCGTGGAATCTTCAGGTGCGCTTTGCCCTGGCAATGGCATGGAGGGGATATCCTCCATCCTGGGTCTTGCCCTAGCCTTTGGCAGGGAGGAGGTTTATTTCCTGGAAGCTGGCAGGGAATTGACAGGCGCATATTTTGCGGAAAAAATGCAGTCAGTCCTGCAGAAGGCAAAAGCATTGGGAACCTTTGGCCTGAAGCCCCAGCTTTCCTGCCTTTCCATTCCTGGTAAATATCGGGCAAAGGTAACGGATATCCTGATTGCTGCCTACCTGTTGAATCCATTGAAGAATGATTATACTTATGATGGCATAGCAAAGGAGCATTTAGGGATGCTGTTCCCCTCAGCGCAGGATCTGCTTGGAAAGCTGCCTTTGTCCCAGGCTGTGCGGGAGAAGGAGGCGGAATTTCTCCAATATGCCTGCTTTTTGGCCTATACTTCTTTTCAGGCCTCGGAGGTATTGGAGGAAAAATTAAAATCCTCTGGCATGTGGCAGCTGTTTCGGGAAATAGAAATGCCCTTAGCCTTTACCTTATATGATATGGAGCAGGAAGGCGTACAGGTAAATGCTGAGGAGTTAAAGTCCTATGGGGAGAGCCTGGCAGGCCGGATTGAGGAGCTGGAGCAGGAAATCTGCCAGGATGCCGGGGAAAGCTTTAATATCAACTCTCCAAAGCAGCTGGGCGTTATCCTTTTTGATAAGCTGAAAATGCCCTATGGCAAAAAGACGAAAACGGGCTATTCCACAGCTGCGGATGTATTGGAGAAGCTGGCGCCGGATTACCCGCTGGTATCCAAAATCTTGGAATACCGCCAGCTTGCCAAGCTGAAATCTACCTATGCAGACGGCCTTGCCAATTATATCCGAAGGGATGGGCGGATCCATTCCTCTTTCCACCAGACTATTACGGCTACAGGGCGGCTGAGCAGCACAGATCCGAACCTGCAGAATATTCCTATCCGTATGGAGTTGGGGCGGCAGATCCGCAAGGTATTTACGCCTAAGGAAGGCTGCGTTTTGATTGATGCAGATTATTCCCAGATTGAGCTGCGGGTTCTAGCCCATATGTCTGGGGACGAAAATTTGATCCATGCCTATCGGGAGGCGCAGGATATCCACAAAATGACGGCTTCCCAGGTGTTCCATGTGCCTTTCGGCCAGGTGACCAGCCTGCAGAGGCGGAATGCAAAGGCTGTGAATTTTGGGATTGTCTATGGAATCAGCTCTTTTGGGCTGAGCCAGGATCTGAGTATTTCCAAGAAAGAGGCTGCCCAATACATTGATTCCTATTTTGAGACATATCCTGGAATCAAGGAATTTTTAGACCGCCTGGTGAAGGATGCCAAGGAACAGGGATATGTTTCCACCATGTTTGGCAGGAAAAGGCCGGTGCCGGAATTGTCCTCCAGCAACTTTATGCAGCGTTCCTTTGGGGAGCGTGTGGCGATGAACTCACCGATTCAAGGTACGGCGGCAGATATTATTAAGATTGCCATGATCCATGTGAATGATGCCTTGAAGGAGCAGGGTCTGCGGTCCCGCTTGATTTTGCAGGTGCACGATGAGCTGTTGGTGGAAGCCTATGAGGAAGAGGCAGGGCAGGTGGAAGCCATTTTGAAAAAAGAGATGGAAACAGCAGCACAGCTTTCGGTAGAGCTGGAAATTGATATGCATCGCGGCGCCAACTGGTATGAAGCCCATTAAAGGAAAAAAGTGGGTTTAGCCGCAAATTATTGTGGTATTTGTGCCGGCTGGTATAAGGTGAATAAAAGTAAGGGGCTGCGTATGGGCATGGATCCTTGTGCCATGTGGAACGATAAGGGGATTTTGAAACATGATTTTGTATTTGGATTATTATACGTCACCATAGGATTATATAGAGATAAAGGAGTTATCGTATGCAGGTCATTGGCATTACTGGCGGAGTGGGTGCAGGAAAATCCGCCATTTTAGAGTACTTGGAGGAGAATTATAAAGTAAAGGTTCTGGTAGCGGATCGGATTGCCCAGGCATTGATGGATCCAGATACGGATTGTTACCAGAAATTGATGAAATTCCTTCCAGTGGAAGTATACAACGAAGATGAGACTATTAATCGTATTGCCCTGGCCGATAAGATTTTCCGGTCAGAGGAGCTGCGCCATCGGGTGAACCGTGTGGTGCATCCAGCAGTAAAGGAGTATATATTAGAACAGATAGAGGAGCAGCGTGATATGGGCGTGCTGGATTTTGTGGTGATTGAAGGCGCCCTTTTGATCGAAGACCGCTATGATAAGATCTGTGATGAACTGTGGTATGTTTATGCTTCCGAGGAACTGCGGAGGAAGCGCCTGATGCGCGCCAGAGGCTATTCCAAAGAGAAAATTCAGCAGATTTTCGCCAGCCAGCTTTCTGACCGGATGTACCGCAGGAGCTGCCAGGTGGTCATCGACAATAACGGAACACGGGAAGAAACCTTTTACCAGGTAGCCCAGGTCATTAAGAATAAAGGAAAATCCGGGCGCGGCAAACAAAAGCGTAACGATGTTCCCCTGGTGTTCGGCTTGGATATCGGCACCCGAAACGTAGTAGGGACTGTGGGCTATAAAGAGGAGGAGGATTTTTATGTGCTCGCCCAGTTTATGCGGGAGCATGAGACACGTTCCATGCTGGATGGGCAGATCCATGATATTGGGCGTGTGGCGCGTACGGTCAATGCAGTAAAGACAGCCCTGGAAGAACAGTTAGACATGACATTGGAGGAAGTATGTATCGCAGCGGCAGGCCGTGTGCTGAAAACAATTTCCACCACCATAGAATATGTGCTGCCAGAGGAAGCCGTTGTGTCAGAGGACGATGTGCATACCCTGGATCTTCTAGGCATTGAAAAAGCGCAGCAGATTTTAAATGATAGCAATGATACCAACCTGAAATTTTACTGTGTAGGCTATTCCATCGTGAAGTATTATTTGAATGGGGATCCTCTGTCCAATTTGGAAGGGCACAAGGCCCAGGCGATCAGTGAGGACATTATTGTGACCTTCCTGCCTGAGGACGTGGTGGAGGGGCTGTATTCTGCCGTAGAGCTTGCAGGCTTAAAGGTGGCAAGCCTTACCTTGGAGCCTATTGCAGCCATCAGCGTAGCAATCCCAGAAACTTTCCGTATGCTGAATATTGCTTTGGTGGATGTAGGCGCAGGCACCAGCGATATTTCCATTACCAGGGACGGCAGCATTATTGCATATGGCATGATCCCCAGCGCCGGGGATGAGATTACAGAAATGCTGGTACAGCACTTTTTGGTGGATTTCAAGACAGCAGAGCACATTAAGGTAAGCTCCACTACAGAGAAGGAAATTGAATACCAGGATATTATGATGCTCCGCCACACCGTTACAGCGGAAGAAGTGTGGGAGCTGATCAAGCCTTTAGTGGACAAACTGACAGAAGATATAGCCGGCAAGATCAAGGAGCTGAACGGCGGTTCTACCGTAAGCGCCACTTTTGTGGTAGGCGGCGGCGGAAAGGTTCACGGCTTTATTGATCATTTGGCAGCAGAACTGGAGCTGCCCAAGGAACGTGTAGCCCTCCGGGGAGAAGAAGTGCTGCAGGAAATTTATTTTGAGCAGCCTGAGATCAAGAAGGATCCCCTTCTGGTCACCCCAATTGGAATCTGCTTAAGCTATTACCACCAGAGAAATAATTTTATCTTTGTATGGGTCAATGGCGAGCGGATTAAATTATACGACAATGACAAATTAACAATACTGGATGCCGCCCTGCAGGCAGGCTTTACCAATGAGCAGCTATTTCCTGGAAAAGGCAAGGAGCTCCGTTTTACCATCAATGGCAAACGCCGGGCTGTTGGTGGGGAGCCCATAGCTGCTGCCATTGCCCAGGTGAATGGAGAAGCGTGCAGCCTGAATGACCCTCTGATTCCCAACAGTGAGATCGCCCTTACGGCAGCCTCTGTGGAGGAACCCTTTATTTACCGTATTGAAGATCTGGAAGAATACGATGAAAACGGCCTGGCCTTCCAGGTGAATGGGGAAAAGATTGCCTGCCCCAAATATGTGGAAGTGGACGGGGACATTGTGCCTCCCCAATATGAGATTCAGGAAAATGATAAAATAAAGATCCACAGCTTCTACACCGTGGCGCAGCTTTTAACCTACCTGGAAATAGAGCAGGAAACCGTTGCCGATATTCAGGTAAACGGCAAACAGGCGGACTTGGATACGCCGCTGTATGGGAATTTCTTTGCGGAATGGAAAAAGCGGGAACGCCCAGCTTTTCCGTTGGAAGATAGCAGGCAGGAAGAAGGCCGCCAGAGGGGATATGCAGATTTTCCGGGTGATACTGATATCGAAGAAGGTTACGAAGGCCATGATATAGATGATATAGATGATATAAATGATATGGAAGAAGGCAATGGGATTCATGGAATAGAAGGTATGGAGGAAGGCCATAAAGCCCATGGCACAGGCAATGAGACAGAAGGCTATAAGCCCCATGGCATAGGCAATGAGACAGAAGGCTATAAGCCCCATGGCATAGGAGATATGGAGGAAGGCCATGAAGCCCATGGCATAGATAGTACAAAAGGAAGCTATGAGGAGCATTTTATTCAAAAAGCACATAAAAATTATGGGAAACGTTATATAGAGGATATTAAAGAGGGTTATGAGGATCATGATGCAGATAATGCAGATGATGTAAAAGAAGATTATGAGGATACCGCAGAAGGCTTTTCAGAGGAAGATTATGAAGAAGAAAAACTTCCTCAAAAAGGATTAGGGGGAAGGCAAATCCAGGAACCGCACAGAGGGGCTTCCAGAGAAGGAACCGTCGAAAAAAGCCGGAAGCCCACAGGGAGCCTTCCCCAAAGAAGCAGTGGAAAAGGTATTCAAGTGATCGTAAATGGCGATCCTATTATATTGGCAGGTAAAAAATCCTATATTTTTGTAGACGTATTTGACGCTATAGGCTTTAACCTGAACGAGAGCAAAGGACGCTCAGTTGTTATGCGCCTAAATGGCGAGGAGCCTATGTATACCGCTCCCCTGCATACTGGCGACGCCATTGAAATCTATTGGGAGGACTGACCGGATATGATACTATGCAGCATAGCCAGCGGCAGCAGCGGAAATTGTATTTTCGCTGGCTCCGATACGACCAGCCTTCTCATTGACTCAGGTATTAGCGGCAAACGGATTGACCAGGGCTTAAAAGAAATCGGCCGCGCTCCCCAGGAGCTGGACGGAGTCCTGGTAACCCATGAGCATTCCGACCATATCAGCGGATTAGGCGTTATTTCCAGGAAATACGGCTTACCCATTTATGCCACCAAAGGCACCCTGGAAGCCATAGCTTCCTGTAAAAGCCTGGGCAAAATATCCAGCAGCCTGTTTCATGAAATCACTCCCCAACAGGATTTTGGGATAGGCGACATTACTGTCACTCCCATCCCCGTTTCCCACGATGCCGCCCAACCCACTGCCTACCTGCTGCGGCGTGCCCAAAAATCCATGGCCGTCATCACAGACCTGGGAACCTATGACGATGTCCTGATCCGCCAGCTCCAACGCCTGGATGTCCTTTTCCTGGAGGCAAACCACGACATACATATGCTCCAGGCAGGACGCTACCCTTACTACCTAAAGCAGCGCATTTTAGGGGACAGAGGCCACCTTTCCAACGAGGCTTCCGGCCGTCTCTTAAACGAGCTGCTCCACGACAGCTTCAAAGCTGTCATGCTGGGCCATCTAAGCAAGGAAAACAATTATGAAAGGCTGGCCTACGAGACTGTGCGCCTGGAAATCGATATGGCAGACACCCCCTACCATGCTTCGGATTTTCCCATTCACATCGCCAAGCGGGATGCCGTCTCCCCTATGATTGCCTTTTAATAAACAATTTTTTTCAGAAAGGAACAAAATTATTCTTATGGACAAGACAATTATAACTGTAGTAGGCAAGGATACTGTAGGCATTATTGCAAAAGTATGTACCTATCTTGCCAACAATCAAATCAATGTACTGGATATCAGCCAAACAATCGTACAGGATTACTTCAATATGATGATGATCGCCGACTTAGAAGGCGCATCCTGCCCCTTTGCCCAATGCGCCAAAGAATTGGAGCAGTTGGGCGAAGAAATCGGCGTATCCATCAAATGCCAGCGTGAAGAAATCTTCAAAAAAATGCACAGAATTTAAGGAGCCGTACTATGATAAATATCTGGGAAGTAAACGAAACCAACAAAATGATCGAACAGGAAAACCTGGATGTACGCACCATTACTCTGGGAATCAGCCTGTTAGACTGCATTGACTCTGACTTGCAGAAATTAAACGAAAACATTTTCCAAAAAATAACCAAAACGGCTGCCAACTTGGTAAAAACCGGTGAGGAAATTGAGCGTAACTACTGTATTCCGATTGTCAACAAACGGATTTCTGTTACCCCGATTGCCTTGGTTGGCCAGTCCGCCTGCCGAACCCCAGAGGACTTTGTAACCATTGCTAAAACCCTGGACCGCGCTGCCAAAACCGTAGGAGTAAATTTTATCGGCGGATATTCTGCCCTGGTTTCCAAAGGCATGACAGAAGGCGACAGAAGCCTGATCTGCTCCATCCCCCAGGCCCTTGCCCAGACGGAGCGTGTATGCAGTTCTGTCAATGTTGGCTCTACCAAGACGGGGATTGACATGGATGCTGTAAAGCTCATGGGAGAAATTGTCCATCAGACAGCTGAGCTTACCAAAGAAAATGACTCCCTGGGCTGCGCCAAATTAGTAATTTTCTGCAATGCGCCAGACGACAACCCCTTTATGGCAGGCGCTTTCCATGGCGTTACAGAGGAAGACGCCATTATTAATGTAGGCGTTTCCGGGCCTGGCGTTGTAAAGAAAGCGTTGGAGTCTGTCCGCGGCGGTAATTTTGAACTGCTCTGCGAGACCATTAAAAAAACGGCCTTTAAGATTACCCGGGTAGGCCAGCTAGTGGCACAGGAAGCCAGCAAACGTATGGGCATTCCCTTTGGGATTATTGATTTGTCCTTAGCCCCTACTCCGGCTGTGGGTGATTCTGTAGCGGAAATCTTAGAAGAAATCGGCTTGGAATATGCCGGCGCCCCAGGCACTACCGCAGCCCTGGCCCTGCTGAACGACCAGGTAAAAAAAGGCGGTATTATGGCGTCGTCTTATGTAGGCGGCTTAAGCGGCGCATTTATCCCTGTCAGTGAAGACCAGGGCATGATCAATGCGGTAGAAGCAGGCGCCTTGACATTGGAAAAATTAGAAGCCATGACCTGCGTCTGCTCCGTAGGCCTTGATATGATCGCCATTCCAGGGGATGTATCCCCATCTTCCATTTCTGGCATAATTGCCGATGAGATGGCCATAGGGATGGTCAATCAGAAGACCACCGCTGTGCGCCTGGTGCCAGTGATTGGGAAGGGCGTAGGGGAAACAGCAGAATTCGGCGGTTTGCTGGGCCATGCCCCGATTATGCCAGTCAATCCTTACAAATGCGGCCGCTTTATTAATCGAGGCGGCAGGATTCCTGCTCCAGTGCATAGTTTTAAAAATTGAGGAAAAAAATTTGTTTATTTGTGGATAGTATGGTATACTGTATAGGAAAATGAAAAGGCAACGGTAAAAGTTTACAACAATTACCAAATAAGCACCGGAGGTGGGATCTTTGAACGAGAGAGAAGATTACCTGGACAGATTGCTGCGGGGAGTGGAGGATAGTCCAGAGGACAGTAAAGAAGATGATGGACTTTTTGATTTTGACGCCGCAACGGATGAAGAGGATGATTTCTTAAAAGCATTTGAGAGAAGTTTATCTGATTCCCCTGAGTCTTCAGGCTCAGATTCTGATATGGATTTTAACTTAGATGAGATTGACAATATTGTCAGCAATGTTAAGAGCAAAGCAAGCGCAGATGACCAGGATTTTATGGTGAATACCATGGAGGATGAAGGGTATGGCAGCGCGTCGGATGCAGGCCAGGACTTGGATGATTTGCTTTCTGGCATAGGTGGGGAGGAAGATGCAGGTGCAGGTGGCTTTGGCTTGGGGGATGACGATAGCTTTGAGCTTGAAAAAGGAGATGGCTCAGATGATTTCCCTGATATGGAGGGGGATATTTCCCCCAAGGATGAGCTGGATTCTATGGCAGAGGAGCTGGCTAGGGAAATGGATGAGCTGGATTTTGGCGGGCAGGAGGATGACGCAGATTTTCCAGAATATGACCCGGACGCAGCCAATGCCACCGGCAGTAAGAAAAAGAAGAAGGCTCCAAAGGAAAGCGGGGAAAAGAAAGGCTTTTTCCAGAGATTGGCCACGGCGCTGTTTGGTGAGGATGAAGAGGAAGAATTGGATGGTACAATCCCGGAAATCGGCGACATTGACAATATTTCGGATGAGAATCTGGATATACTGAAGGAGCTGGACCAAGGCACACAGGGAGAAAGCGAGAAGGATCGCAAGAAACGGGAGAAAAAAGAGCAAAAGGAACAGAAAAAACGGGAAAAAGCAGAGAAGAAAGCCCAAAAGGCAAAGGAAAAACAGGCGAAGCCCAAGAAGGAGAAGAAGCCCAAGGAGCCGAAGGTTGTGGAAAAGACCAAGCCGCTGCCTAAGGTGCCCGTGATTTTAATTACCTTAGTGGGAGTTTCCCTTGTGCTTCTCATCAATCTGTTTACAAATCAGGTTGGGTATAGCACAGGCGTATCTGAGGCAAAGGAGTATTATGAGGATGGCGACTACATAAGTGCATATGACAGGCTTGGGCGCAACAGCAAGGTTCGCGCGGCAGATGAGGATCTGTATCACAGGGCGAGGGTCACTTCTTACCTGCAGCAGCAGATTGTCAATTACAAAGCATACCAGAGGTATGGCCTGTATGTAGAGGCCTTGAATTCTTTGGTGTGCGGCGTGGGAAGGTATGACATCAATGCAGCAGAAGCGGCAGAAGCCGGTGCAGAGGCAGAATATCAGGAAATGCTGGCTGTGCTTGAGGACGGCCTGCGTGAGAATTATAATATGGGACTGGAGGAAGCCCGGGAATTGTATCGTATTCGGGATAAGGAAGAATATACATATACGGTTTATGATATTATTGACAATTTAGGGCTCATTCGGTAGTCGTTTTATAGCCTGGTTTTGAGGTGATTGGCAAGGGGGCGATTCAGCGGTGGTAGAATTGCCCCCTTAGAACATTTATATGGAAAATTGGCTCAGTTATTGACGGATAGAGGTGCAGACAGAATGATAGCAGTGATTGACTATGATGCAGGGAATTTAAGAAGCGTGCAGAAGGCGCTGGCATTTTTAGGGGAAGAAAGCGAGATTACCAGGGACTATAAAGAAATCCTGGCAGCGGATAAGGTAATCCTTCCAGGCGTAGGCGCTTTTGGGGAATCTATGGAACACCTCAAAAAGTATGGGCTGGATCCGGTGATTCGGGAGGTTGTGGCAAAGGGGACGCCGTTTTTAGGGATTTGCCTGGGGCTGCAGCTGCTGTTTGAGGGAAGTGAAGAAAGCAGCGGCGTGGAAGGGCTGCATATTTTGGAGGGGAAGATACAGAGAATCCCAGACCAGGAAGGGCTGAAGATTCCGCATATTGGGTGGAATAGCCTGAAGCTTCATAGGGAAGGGCGGCTGTTTGAAGGGGTTTCAGAAGGGGCGTTTGTATATTTTGTACATTCTTATTATTTGAAGGCGGCAGATGAAGGGATTGTGAGGGCGTCTACGGAGTATGGGACAAAGATCCATGCTTCGGTGGAACAGGGGAATGTGTTTGCCTGCCAGTTCCATCCGGAGAAAAGCAGTGGGGTGGGGTTGATGATGCTGAGTAATTTTGCAAGGATAAAATAATTTAGTAAAATGGCGGAAGGGAGACAGTTATGTTTACAAAGAGGATTATCCCATGCCTGGATGTGCACAATGGGCGGGTAGTGAAAGGGGTTAATTTTGTGAACCTTAAGGATGCAGGGGATCCGGTGGCAGTGGCGGCTGCCTACGATAAAGCGGGGGCAGACGAGGTGGTGTTTTTGGATATTACGGCTTCCTCAGACGCCAGGAATACAGTGGTAGATATGGTGCGCAGAGTGGCCGAAACGGTATTTATCCCTTTTACTGTGGGGGGAGGGATCCGTACCGTGGAGGATTTTAAGGCGCTGCTCCGGGAAGGGGCAGATAAGATTTCCATTAATTCTTCTGCAATCAATACGCCTGCATTAATAGCAGACGCGGCAGATAAGTTTGGCAGCCAATGCGTGGTAGTGGCAATTGACGCCAAACGGCGGGCAGACGGCGGCTGGAATGTGTACAAGAATGGAGGGCGGATTGACACAGGCCTGGATGCAGTGGAATGGGCAATCCGTGCAAATGAACTGGGGGCTGGGGAAATCCTGCTGACCAGCATGGACTGTGATGGCACGAAGAACGGCTATGACTTGGCTCTTACAAGGGCGGTTGCGGATCATGTTTCCATCCCTGTAATTGCTTCTGGCGGCGCGGGAACCAAGATCCATTTCTATGAGGCGCTGACAGAAGGGGGGGCAGATGCGGCCTTAGCGGCCTCCCTGTTCCACTATAAAGAGCTGGAGATTATGGATTTGAAAGGATATCTGTCACAGAAAGGCGTGCCTGTGAGGATTTAATGCGGTATATCTTGTCTATACTGCCAAATTTCAGATGTTATGGAAATGATAACCTTGGGTGGTAAATAATCTTTGCACCTAACCTCAATATACGAAAGGAGAACTCTCAGATGAGCATGATACAAAATGACTGGCTGCAAGCCATCGGCGATGAGTTTAAAAAACCATACTATGCGGAACTTTATAATTTCGTAAAAGAAGAATACAACACAAAAATAATCTATCCCCCGGCAGACGACATCTTTAACGCCCTGCACCTAACCCCTTTAAGCCAGGTGAAGGCATTGATCCTTGGCCAAGACCCTTACCACAACACCGGACAGGCTCATGGCCTCTGCTTTTCCGTTAAGCCGGAAGTGGAGATTCCACCATCCCTTGTAAACATCTATAAGGAGCTCCAGGACGACCTGGGCTGTGACATCCCTGACAATGGCTACCTGGTAAAATGGGCAGAGCAAGGCGTCTTAATGCTGAATACTGTCCTTACCGTACGCGCCCATCAGGCCAATTCCCACCAGGGACAAGGCTGGGAGCAGTTTACAGACGCCATTATCCATGCTGTTAATGCCCAGGACAGGCCTATTGTTTATATGCTGTGGGGCAAGCCGGCCCAAAGCAAGATCCCAATGCTGACAAACCCCAAGCACCTGATCCTAAAGGCGCCCCATCCCAGCCCCTTGTCCGCATACCGCGGCTTTTTCGGCTGCAGGCATTTCAGCAAGGCAAATGAATTTTTACAGTCCAATGGCATAGAGCCTATTGACTGGCAGATTGAGAACCTACATACTTGAAAATATGAGACTTGAAAGGAATGGTCCGTCATGATAAAAATCTTAATTGTAGAAGATGATCCCAACATTGCAAAGCTGGTAGAGGCTACCGTAGCCATAGGCGGCTATGAAGGCGTAGTCTGCGGCAACGGCGCAGAGGCATTTGAGATAATGGAGCATGGAAATTTTGACCTGATCTTATTGGATGTAATGCTTCCGGATATGAGCGGCTTTGAGATTATGCAGCGCCGTACCAATACCCAGGTTCCTGTAATTTTTATCACGGCAAAGCAGGAGCTGACAGACAAGGTGCGCGGCCTTCGCCTGGGTGCGGAAGATTATATTGTAAAGCCATTTGAGGCAATGGAGCTTTTGGCCAGGATTGAGGTAATCCTGCGGCGGGTGAAGCGGACAGAGAATGTATACACCTATGGGGATATTTTAGTAAATGTAGAGGAGCACACCTGCAAATGCGCCGGAAAGGAAATCTATCTGACCCCCAAAGAATTTGAGGTGCTGGTATTTTTTATCCAGCACAAGGACGTGGCCATTTCCCGTGACCGCCTGCTGGCGGCAGTCTGGGGCTTTGAGTATGAGGGAGAGAGCCGGACCATAGACATCCATATCCAGCAGCTTCGAAAGAAGCTGAACCTTAGGGAAAGGCTGGTGACTATCCCCAAGCTGGGCTATCGGTTAGAGAGCGCAAAGGAGTAGCCTTATGAGACTTTGGCAGAAAGTGTTCCTATATACTTTAATACTGGTGATGCTGGCGGTGAGCATGACCAGTATTTTGTTATTGAAAAACAGTTTTTCCCTGGCCTTAGAACAGCGGAAGCAGAGCGTGTACAGCGAACATGCATTTGTAATCACCAGCTTTAAGAGCATGATGATTACAGAGCGGCTAAAGGAAAATGTCGTGGTGCTGGATGAGGATGCATTGCAGGGATTTATGGCAGATACCTTTGGCGGCAATCAGAAAAAAAGCGGCATCCAGTTCTGCGACACGGAAGGGCAGCATGTCTATTCCAATAAAGAGATGGAGGTTCCCCAGGGATTGCTGGAGGCAGTGCAGGAGACAGGGAAAAATTATATGCAGGTGGAAGGCTATCAGCTGTATATTGCATCCTCTGAGAGCATGGAGGGAAAGACCTATTATGTGATTACCGAAAATGATATCACAGATGTGGTGGAAATCCATGAAAATATGCTGCGCCAGATTCTGGCCATCAGCATGGGGTGCGCCATGGTGATCGCCTTTATCCTTTTAATCGTGGTCAAAATGCTGCTGCATCCCCTGCAAAGGATCAATGAAGGGACACGGGCGATCGCCCAGGGCAGCTATGAGAAGCGGATTCCGGTAAGGGGTCATGATGAGGTTTCAGAGCTTGCCTATAATATGAACCGGATGGCATGGGCTGTGGAGCAGAATGTGCGTGCCCTGGAAGATGTGGCGGAGGATCGGAAGCATTTTATTGACAACCTTTCCCATGAAATGAAGACGCCCCTCACATCTATCCTGGGATTTTCTGACCTGCTCCAGATTAAAAAGGATATATCAGAGGAAAGCCGTATTGAGTACGCTGGGATTATCAAGGAAGAAGCCAGCCGCATGCGGACATTATCTGGGAAGCTGATGGAGCTAATTACGGTGGGGGAGGCGAACCTGGAATGGAAAGAGGAGGATATGCAGCAGCTCTTTGAGGAGATCGGGATATCTTTGAAAGTGATCACAGACAACCACCATATGAAATTTTCCTGTGTGTCAGAGCCTGGAATGCTGTGCGTGGATCGGGAGCTGTTTAAGTCCCTGCTTTACAACCTGGTGGACAATGCTGTCAAGGCCTCTAAGGAAGGGGCAAATATTCAGGTGGAAGGCCATTTTGAGCAGAGGGAATTTTGCATTCGGGTAGCAGATGAAGGGGTGGGAATCCCTGAAAGTGAGATTGCGAAGATCACCCAGGCATTTTATATGGTGGATAAGGCAAGGAGCCGGGCAAGCGGCGGCGCAGGGCTTGGGCTGGCTCTTTGCGCAGAGATTATTTCCCTCCATCAGGGCACCCTGCAGTTTGAAAGCCGCCTGGGAGAAGGGACAAGCGTTCTAATCCGCATGAAAGGAGGAAAATGCCATGCATAAGGTAAAATCCATGTTTCTGACTATCCTGTGCATGGGGATTATTCTGGGAATCGGGTACCTGGTAATTATGGAAAGCGGGCGCAAGGTTCTGGAAAATGGGATTATGCTGGAAGAAACAGATTATGAGAATACCAGCTCCAATATTTTTTATGGCAAGATTGAAGAGGATATCGAGCTGTTTCCCTGGAATTACTATCCTGGGGATGAGGCGGAACTCGGCTGGCAAAATGACCTGGGCACGCATCCTATGTTCCAGTATTCGATTATGACAGGCGTAATGGACACAGAGGAGGAAGAGCTGAAGGCCTTGCAGGGCTGGTATCTATGCCAGCTGATAGCCTATAAAACGGATAGCGAGCCTTATGAGGTATGGAGCCTTTTTGAAGAAAGGCAGCATACCATTATGGATGAAATCTGCATAGTGGAAAATTCCCCCATTGGAGCCCTCTTTTTTTATCAGGATGATTTAACGCTTGGAAATAAGCGGTACCAGGTGCGGATCTCCTTTACCCAATGGAATGTCATTAGTTTTATTTGTATAGAGGACAGGCCAGAGGAGGCGCAGGAAAGCGGCGAAGGGCAGGCCTCCCATGGGGAACAGGGCAGCCAGGATGCCCAGGGCCAGCAGGGGCAGCTTTCCCAGGCGGATCAGGAAAGCGTCCAGAATGCCCAGGGCCAGGAAGGGCAGCCCTCTTATGCAGCCCAAGAAGACAGCCTGGATGTACAGGAACCGGAAGGGCAGCCCCAGGCAGGCAATGAGGCACCCGCAGGCGGCAGCCAGCAGGCAGGGGATGGGCAGGATGCGGCCTCTGGCGAGGCTGACGGAGGGCAGCCGATCAGCAGCAGCCATCTGGGAAAAAAAGGGCAGGCAGCCAGCGGAGATGTCCAGGAGGGGCAGATGTCTGGAAGTGATGGCTTGGAAGAAGGCCAGGAAGGCCAGCCATCGGATGGAAACCGGTTAAAAAACAAGCAAAGATGGGAGGAAGGGAAAGAAAAGCTGGTCAGGATACTGGAGGAATCAGAGGCACAGATGGCGGAATATTTTGATTATATGTGCTTTTTGCGCGACAGGGATGATACAACATATTATGTACAAGGTGAATATGCCAATTGTTACCTGGAAAGCCTTCAATGGCTGGAGAGGATCCAGAAGGGAGAGGATATAGAGGATTATGAGCTGTCCAATATTTTACAGCAGATTTGGGAGATCCAGAACTTGTATGTGGATGAGAAGGAGGATGGGGCAGTGTATGATGCAGAAGGCGATGCAGATATCGCTGTTTCCATAGAGAACGATCAGGCAGAAGGGAAAACAGAAATAGTTGCAGAGGAGGATTCTGGGGATATGCCTTACAGCATCCAGGCAGATCCGGAGGCTGATCCAGATCCAAGTTTTTCCTATCAGATTGTGGATTTAAAGGATATGATCCTGCTTTTGATGCAGGGGGAAGATACCTTGGGGATTTTTTATGATCCGGTTGCACAGGAGTTTTGCGGCTATAATTTCTTTTATGAATATTAGTGGAAATAGCGAAGAAAGAGGGAATTTTATATGAAAAATGCAGTGGCTACCCTGAAAAAAGGGGAAGGAAGGACAATAAAAGCTGGCGGTATGTGGATTTATGATAATGAAATCGCTGCTGTGGACGGTGATTTCCAGCCAGGGGATCTTGTGGACGTCCAGGATTTTGACGGCTATTTTATGGGGAAAGGCTTTATAAATCCCTATTCTAAAATCAGCGTCCGCATGATGACCCGAAAAAAGGATCAGGAAATTGACCGGGATTTCCTGGAAATGCGTGTAAAAAATGCCTGGGAATATCGGAAGAAAACGGTAGATACCAGTTCTTGCCGGATTATTTTTGGAGAGGCAGACTGGCTGCCGGGGCTTGTGATAGATAAATTCTCAGATGTGCTTGTAGTGCAGTCCTTGGCGTTGGGAATAGACCGTTTTAAGGAAGGAATCATCCATCTGCTGGAAGGCTGCCTGGCCAAAGACCAGATCCAGATACGGGGCGTGTATGAGCGCAGCGACGTTAAAGTGCGCAGGCAGGAAGGGATGGAGCTTTATAAAGGCTTTATCGGTGCGGAATTTGACACAAAGGTGGAGATAAAGGAAAATGGGGTACGGTATTTTGTAGATGTGAAAGAAGGCCAGAAGACAGGGTATTTTCTGGATCAAAAATATAACCGCAAGGCCATCCAGGCAATCAGTAAGGGCGCAAAGGTTTTGGACTGCTTTACCCATACAGGATCCTTTGCGCTGAATGCAGGGCTGGCGGGCGCAGAGAGCGTCCTGGGCGTGGATGCTTCCCAGCTTGCTGTTGCCCAGGCGCAGGAAAATGCGGCCTTGAACGGAATGTCTGAAATAGTGCGGTTCCAATGTGCAGACGTATTTGAACTGCTGCCAGAGTTAGAACGTAAAGGGGAAAGATTTGATGTGGTGATTTTGGATCCCCCGGCTTTTACCAAGTCCCGCAATTCCATTAAGAATGCAGTAAAAGGCTACCGGGAGATTAACTTGCGGGCAATGAAGCTGGTTCGGGATGGGGGATATCTTGCCACCTGCTCCTGTTCCCATTTTATGGATTATGAACTATTCACCAAGACAGTCCGCCAGGCGGCGGCCAATGCCCATAAGCGGCTCCGTCAGGTGGAGTACCGCACCCAGGCGCCTGACCATCCAATCCTGTGGGCAGCAGAAGAGTCCTATTACCTGAAATTTTATATTTTCCAGGTGTGTGAGGAAAGGTAGCCTCTTACATCAATTTTGAAATTCCTCTGGTATTAAGTATAAGGGAATGCCTGCCAATAAGTGGAAATTATTAGTCTTGCTCCTGTGTCTTTTCTGGCAGCGTGAACCAGAACTCCACGCCTTCTGGCAGGTTTTCCACGCCGCATTTCCCATTTTGCATGGTGATGACGCTTTGGACAATATACAGCCCAAGGCCTACATGGGAAAAGGCGTCAGCATTCTTTTTCTTTGTGGTGAAGAATCCATTCCAGATCTGCTCCATCTGTTTTTGGGGGATGGGCTGCCCAGAATTGTAGACGCTCACCCGAATATCCGATTTCTGCTTTTTTAAAGTCAGCCGGATATGGCCGCCCATATTCGCATGCTCAAAGGCGTTCATCATATAATTGTTTACAGCCTGCTCAATGTATTCCTGGTCGCCGCAGACGAAGCATCCATCCTCTAAAAAAACATCTAAATGCAGCATTTTTTTCTTGATCAAGCCTTCGTATTTCATAACGATATATCCCAGGACATCCTTCATATTCAGTGTCTTTTGCATCATATTGTCCATCTGGCGGTCAATGGTGGACATATTCAATAGCCCGCTGACCATATTGGTGATTTTGGCAATTTCCTCCTGTATGGAAGTAAGGTAATATTCCCGGTCGTCTTCCCCCGCATAGGCGATCATCTCTGTTTGGCTGGAGATAACAGCCAGGGGCGTTTTCAATTCATGGGAAATATTTGCAATAAAGTCCTTCTGCAGTTTATCTCGGCGTTCCTGCTGCACATTCTGCTGGATGAACTGCTTGCGGTTTCCTTCGATCTGCCCAAGGCTTTCCTGGAGCTGCGCTGAAATCTGGTTCAGGCTTTTGGCAAGCTGGTTGGCCTCTTCAAAGGCGGCGTCTTCATTTGCATAGGTATTGAAATCACCGGCAGAAATCTTTTCTGCTACCTGGACAAGGCTTTCAATGGGTCTTGAAAAATGCCTGGATATCCTCCAAGTGGCGATTAGCCCAAATACAAGCATGATACTGATGATGCCGGACAAAAATTGGCTTGTGATTTCTCCGCCGTTATCATGTACAGGGTTGTCCCGGATCACCACATAGTAGTCAATATCCTTCTGGGTAATGATCCCCCGCAGTTTTGTAGTCTCTTTCAGCTTGCTGTTGCGGCGGATGATTTCCGGAGTCCTGGAAAAAGAGGACAGCTTTGTTTCGATATTTTTGTTTACATAAAATTCAGGCGGCTTTTTGGTGGTGTAGATGGGATTCATATCCTCGTCTGCGATGGAAAAGGAAAAGTTGTCATTTTCATATATGGCAAATGCAGAGAAATCATCCTCCTGCATGTTTCCCAAATCCAGATCCTGTATGTCCAAATAGGCGTCTGAAATCTGCTTGTCCCGGATCCAGTTATAATAAAGGGGGAAAAAAATAAAATAAAGCAGCATATAACATAAGGAAAATGCAGCCAGGAAAATAGCCTGTGTCCCAAACAGCCATCCTCTAATCTTTTTCTTCATCCTTTTTTACCTCAAAACAATATCCTACGCCATAGACTGTGCGTATATAAGAGGTGTCGCCCAGCTTTTTGCGGAGCTGTTTTACCAAAGTGTCAACGGTGCGTATATCCCCTACATATTGGTATCCCCAAATATCATCCAGGATATTGTCCCTGGTAAGGACCGTTCCCTGATGCCGGATAAACATTTGGAGCAGTTCAAATTCCTTTGGCGTGGTTTCTATAAATTTATTTTTGACATATACCTTCTGTGCCTTGCTTTCCACCTTTATGTCTCCTGCATAGAGGAAATCCTGCCCGTGTCCCAGCCGCTTTAAAACGGCTTCAATGTGCGCTTTTACAATTGAGAGGGTGTAAGGCTTCACTATATAGTCATCTGCGCCGCAGGAGAAGCCTTTGATCTGGTCTTCCACATCTTCCTTGGCTGTTAACAGGATGACGGGCACATTGGAACACATGCGTATCTGCCGAAGCACCTCAAAGCCATCCGCAAAGGGAAGCATGATATCCAGGAGGATAATGTCAATCTCTGCGCTGTGGGCGGTGAACTGCTGAAGGCCGTCCAGGCCATTGGTTGCCTGGAGAATATGGTACTGGTTCATAGTCAGGTAGTCAGACAAGGTCTTCAGTAATTTCTCTTCATCTTCAATAATTAAAACAGTTGTTTTTTCCATGGGTACGTCTTTCGTTTGATGCAGTTATAAGGTTTCGTGTAGTATAAGTGTTTCAAATGCTTAAACACCACTGTAAGGGTGTATAGGCATAACGTCTCTATTATTATATCCCAAAATTGTGATGGAAATTTGAAACTTTGGAGGGTGGATTGGCAGCTGGATTTTTGGCAAAAATGAAGATGCTGGGAATTGCAAAAATTATATAGGCATAATTCTGGAAAGGTGGGAAAACCCCTTTTCTTTTTGGGCAAAAGGGGCTATAATAGGCGGAAGGAAGTATGCTGCCGCAGATCCCCCTTATGGATATGGCTGCAGTATTTTTTGGAAGCAGGGAAATGTGGAATCATTATGGAGAAGAAGCCTATGGCATATCAGATTATTACAGACGGCTCCTGTGATTTGGGAGAAGAAAGGGCGAAGAGAGCAGGGGTCAGGGTAGTGCCTTTTTATGTGACCTTTGACGGACAGACTTACAAGAAGGAGATTGAGGAGCTCAGCGTCCGGGAATTTTATCAGAAAATGGTGGAGCATCCAGATCAATTTCCAAAGTCATCTTTGCCATCGGTGCAGGATTATGTGGAAGCCTTTACGGATTATGCCCGGGAGGGGAAGGATATTATATGTTTGTGCATTACTACCAAGTTCAGCGGGTCTTTTAATGCGGCAAAGGCAGCTGCGGATGTATTAAAGGGAGAGTATCCTGATATTCGGATCCAGGTAGTGGATACTATGGTCAATACGGTGCTCCAGGGGATTTTGGTGCAGGAAGCCGTACGGATGCAGGAGGCTGGGCTGTCCTTTGATGAGACAGTGGCTGGGATTGAGCAGATCAAGCCTACGGGGCGCATTATTTTTACAGTGGGGAATTATGAGTATTTGATACATGGGGGAAGGATTGGGAAGGTTATGGGGACGGCGGCCTCTACGCTGGGAATTAAGCCCTTGATTATGCTGAGGGAAGGGGAGATTTTTCCTACGGGGATTTCCAGGAGCCGCAAAAAAGGGATGAAGCGGCTGATTGAGCAGGCCAGGAACCATTTTGAGAAAATTGGGGAATCACCAGATGATTATCAGATTGTGGTAGGGTATGGATATGACTATGAAGAGGCTTTGGGGTTTCGGGATCAATTGCTGGATTCCCTAAAGGGATACTCTAATTATAAACAAGTGGACATTTATCAGATTGGGGCGACAATCGGGGTTCATACGGGGCCATATCCGATTGGGCTTGGACTGCTCAAGAGGTTTTAGGTGTGCTCGGCAAAGGTATTTTGGCCTGAATTTAGGAAGTATTGGGCAGTTTTAGAATTAATATAAAAAACGACAGAAATCTGCCGGAAATTGCTGGAGGTTGACATGCAGATAATTATAGTAGGTTGTGGGAATGTGGGCGCAACCTTGACAGAACAGTTAAGTAAAGAGGGGCACAATATTGCAGTAATTGATACGGATGCACAGAGGGCGGAGAGTGTGGCGAACCGCTTTGATGTTATGGGAGTCGTGGGGAATGGAGCGAGCTTTAATGTACAGAAGGAGGCAGGGATTGAAGATGCGGATTTGCTGGTGGCAGTCACAACTTCAGATGAGCTGAACCTTTTGTGCTGTCTGATAGCCAGGAAGACAGGGGGGTGCAATACTGTTGCCCGGGTGCGTAATCCCATTTATAACCGGGAAATCGGGTATATTAAGGAGGAACTGGGGCTGTCCATGGTTATTAATCCGGAATATGCCGCAGCCAGTGAGATTGCCCGGCTGCTGAAATTTCCTTCTGCTATTAAGGTGGATAGTTTTGCCAAAGGCAGGGTGGAGCTTTTGCAGTATAAGATTGGCCAGGGCTCTGTGCTGAGCGGGCAGCCTTTGACTTATATATCCAGCGGATTGCATTGTGACGTGCTGATCTGTTCTGTGGAACGGGGGGATGAGGTCTATATCCCTTCCGGGAATTTTGAATTGCAGGAGAAGGATGTTATCACAATGGTGGCATCTTCCAAGAAAGCCAATGAATTTTTCCGGAAGATCGGGATGGCTACCAACCGGATTAAAAATTGTATGATCGTAGGCGGCGGGGAGACTACCTATTATCTGGCAAAGCAGCTTTTGCCAATGGGCATCAGCATTAAGATTATTGAGCAGAATAAAGAGCGGTGCAATGAATTGAGTGACCTTCTTCCCCAGGCAATGATCATCCATGGGGATGGGACAGAACGGAACCTGCTTTATGAGGAAGGGCTGCTTCAGGCACATTCCTTTGTGTCATGGACCAGCCTGGATGAGGAGAATATTATGCTGAGCCTTTTTGCACAAAGCGTTTCTAAGGCAAAGACGATTACAAAGGTACATAGGATTGATTATGACGAGATTATAGACAAGCTGGATCTTGGGAGCGTCCTTTATCCCAAGAATATTACGGCAGAATATATCCTTCAGTATGTACGGGCTATGCAAAATTCCATCGGAAGCAATGTGGAGACCTTATACCGCCTGATTGATGGGAAGGTGGAGGCGTTGGAGTTCCGGGTGCGTGAACACTCTGAGCTTGTGGGGGTTCCCCTGAAAGAGCTGCAGCTTAAAGAAAACTTGCTGATCGCATGCATTAACCGCAGGGGCGTGATTATTACTCCTGGAGGGCAGGATACCATTGAGGTGGGGGATACCGTGGCAGTGGTGACCACCAACCAGGGATTCCATGATTTGCGGGATATCTTAAAGTAGCCAGAGGAGGGGATAGGAAATGAATTATTCGGTTATTCGGTATATTCTTTGCCGTGTATTAGAATTCCAGGCAATTTTTCTGTCATTGCCCTGCCTGATTGCTGTAATCTACGGGGAACGGGAAGGATGGGCTTATGCTGCCGTGATGGCCTGCTGCTTGCTCCTGGGTTTTCTTGGAAAATTAAAGAAGCCAAAGAGCAATGTATTTTATGCCCGGGAGGGATTTGTGGCGGTGTCGTTAAGCTGGATCCTGCTTAGCCTGACAGGGGCGCTGCCCCTGTTTTTTTCAGGGGAATTCCCTTCCTATACGGATGCGCTGTTTGAGACGATTTCCGGGCTGACTACTACAGGCGCCAGTATTTTAAACAGTGTGGAAGTACTGTCAAAGTGTAATCTGTTCTGGCGCAGCTTTACCCATTGGATTGGAGGCATGGGGGTGCTGGTGCTGATTTTGGCGGTATTGCCTCTGGCAGGAGGATATAACATGCACCTGATGCGTGCAGAAAGCCCTGGCCCTACGGTAGGGAAGCTGGTGCCCAGGGTAAAGCATACGGCCAGGATGCTGTATGAAATGTATATTTTCCTGACCATTGTACAGGTGGTATTGCTATTGCTTACAGGGATGTCGCCTTTTGAGTCCCTGACCTTATCCTTTGGAACGGCAGGCACCGGGGGATTTGGCGTTTTAAATGACAGCATCGCCAGCTATCCGCGGGTTTCTCAGGCGATCATTACGGTTTTTATGATACTGTTTGGGATCAATTTTAATGTGTATTATCTGTTTTGGACCAAAAAGCCCTTGCAGGCATTGTGCCATGAGGAAATGCGGTATTACCTGGGGATCATTGCAGGGGCAGTCCTTTTGATCACCATAAATGCCAGGGGCGGGTTTGCCACTTTGTTTGAGGCTTTTCACCACGTAGCCTTTCAGGTGGCTTCTGTGATGACCACCACAGGGTATTCTACGGTGGATTTTAACCAGTGGCCGGAATTTTCCAAATTCGTCCTGGTACTTTTGATGTTCTGCGGAGCCTGCGCAGGCAGCACAGGGGGCGGTATTAAGGTTTCCAGGATTATCATTATGATGAAGCTGGTGAAAAATGAACTGTCTTATTTGATCCATCCCAATCGGGTGCGCCAGGTGCATTTTGAAAAGCATGTGGTAGGGAAGGATGTGCTTCGGTCTGTTTCTGTATTTTTTATCGCATATGTTTTAATTTATGGAGCCTCTGCGCTGCTGATTTCTTTGGATAATCTGGATTTCACCACAAATTTCACAGCAGTGGCGGCTACATTGAACAATATCGGCCCTGGGCTGGGGCAGGTAGGGCCTGCCAGCAATTTTGCAGCCTATTCCCAGCCCGCCAAGTATGTGCTGATGTTTGACATGCTGGCAGGGCGACTGGAATTGTTCCCGTTGTTATTGCTGTTTACGCCGGCTACCTGGAAGAAGAGATAAAGGAGGTGACAGGATGCGTCAGATGGAGTTTAAGATGGAGCGGACAGGGCTGCTGAAGGAAGGGGATGTGCTGCCTGTTACAGAGGGGCGGCTGCCCAGCTCCTATTACTATACCTTGGGGAAGGCTTATGCCATGTCTGCCAATTATGGGTTTAGTGAGCGGCTCAAGTCCACAGAAGGGCGAGTGGTGAAGGTGCATGAGACGCCGAAAGGGTTTTTTGTGACAGTGGAGTTTGATGAGTGAGCAGGTAAGGAGGAAATTCCCATTTGTCAGGACATTGTAGAGAGTGTAAAATCGGGATTGGCAATTAAGCAGAGCCTTGAGAAACTGGAAGAGCTGAAAAAAAGTACTAATGCAGCGGTATTTTAAATAGGGGGTGCATATGCAGAAGAAGTTGATCTATCATGGAAGTTCCCAAATTGTAGAAACACCAGAAATTAGGATAATTGGCGAAATTCAAGTATCCTACACATCAGATTAGTTTCCATACCGCCAGAGCGTTAACAACCTTAAAATATATTGAGGGAGTGCAAATACACGAAGAATAATGATCATTTATTTTATGCTTGCAGTTTGATAGAATATATAGCAAGAAAAAGCAAAAATGCCAGATATGATATTGTAGATTATTTGGGTGATGACCTACAACGTATTTATAACTATGCAGATGTCTTTCATTGCGAGCCTATAGAGAAAGTTGCAGATGATTTTATACAAAGGGATTCTATTTCTAATGGATCTTATGATAATGTTGCAAAATGCAAATATGACATTCCAGATTATTGGGACATTGGAGGGGTATTTGCACGGTTAATAGAAGATTGTTATGAAGATGAGAATGGGAATGTAATAAATGGAATTAAGGAAGTGTATCATTCTTGGCTGGCAGAGCGGATTTTGAATTTTAATTCAGACTTATATTATCAATCCAGGGAATATATAGCGCTTTGCTATAAAGAGGGAAAGGTGCTGTCAGCATAGTTTGCTTTAAGTGCTATGCTAATTGTTTCAAAAGTGCAATGTTCAGAAAGAAAATTTTAGTCTTTACTTGACAGTTTGGAGTTTCAGGTTGTAGAAGCTGAAGACTCAGAAGATTTTAAAGATGATCTGACGGATCTTCCTGTCCTATTCATTTCATGTTATAATTTGTTTTATCAAAAAACTGTATAAAAAACAAAATCAAAGTTTGAAGGATATTAGAAAGAAAAATAAATTAGAATTATGGAGGGCCAGATAAATGAATGTAACATTTGCAAACCCAGGTGTGGACTATATGCTCCAACAGATTATTCTGGTACAGGCGGAGTATGAATCAGCATATTGGACAGAGCCATTATATGGTTTCTATCCGCAGCTTGATAAAGCCTATGCAAATAGCCTGTCCTTTACAGATAGAAAAAGCTATATTGAGCGCACTTTGCGGGCAGCCTATGATGATTTGGAGGATATTATCCAGGAAAAAGTGGCGGCGTATTCACAGCATTGGGCAAATTGCAGGGAGCAGATTACCTTGGCCCTGTCAGATGCTTTTCAGGTGGATTGTGCTGATATTCTGAATGACCTGCGGTGCAATATCAGCATGAACCCTATCCAGCCCCGGTTTTTGAGGGAGCATTGCTTTGATATTTTTTATTTGAACAGCGAAAAAGGCGCTATTGGCGTAAGCATCCATGAGATAATCCACTTTGTCTGGTTCTCCGTGTGGAATCAATTATTTGGGGATAGCTATGATGAATATGAGCGCCCGTCCTTAAAATGGATATTAAGTGAAATGGTCGTTGAATCCATAATGAAGGATTCCAGGCTCAGTTCTATCAATCCATATTTTCCCAGAGAGCAGGGCGGCTGTATTTACACGTATTTTTTTGATATGAAGGCAGGAAATGCTTTAATCCTTGATACATTAGATAAAATGTACAGCAGTATGCCGATGGGAGAGTTTATGAAGGAAAGCTATGCTTATTGCCAGAAGCATGAAGAAGAGATCAGAAGGCATATTCAGAAATCGGAAGGGTAAGAATTGCGCCTATCATACATAGGTGGCTTGTTTTGGGTTTTGTGATGGGCAGAAAGGAAGGAAATCATATGGAATCAAGAGTAGCTATCATTGGGATCATTGTGGAAGAGCCATCATCCATAGAGTCTTTGAACCATATCCTCCATGAATATGGAGCCTATATTATTGGCAGGATGGGGATTCCATATCCGAAAAAAGAAATCAATATTATCAGCATTGCAGTGGATGCGCCCCAGGACGTGATCAGCGCCCTTTCCGGAAAGATTGGGAAGCTCAGCGGGATCAGCAGCAAAGCAGCATATTCCAAGGTATAGAGATTTTGTCTTTGGTATAGAGATTTTATCCAAGGTGTAGAGATTTTATCCAAGGTGTAGAGATTTTGTCTTTGGTATAGAGATTTTGTCCTTGGTATAGAAAGGAGCAGTTCATGAGTTTAAACAGTATGCCTTCTTCTGAACGTATCCATATTGGTTTTTTTGGGAGGAGGAACGCAGGGAAATCCAGTATCGTAAATGCAGTGACAGGGCAGGAGCTGGCAGTGGTATCGGAGGTAAAGGGAACTACCACCGATCCAGTGCAGAAAGCAATGGAGCTATTGCCCATGGGGCCTGTGGTGGTGATTGATACGCCAGGGATTGACGATGAGGGGGAATTGGGGGAGCTTCGCATCCGTAAGACAAGGCAGACGCTGAATAGGACGGATGTGGCAGTCCTGGTTGTGGATGGGACAGAAAAAATAGCCAAAGCAGAGCAGCAGCTCATGGGGTTGTTCCAGGAGAAAAAAATTCCCTTTGTGGTGGCAGTCAATAAGGCGGATTTATGGCATGGAATCCACGAGGAGGCTGCTGCATCTTCCGATGGAATCCAGGAAGGCTCCGCGTCGTTTTCAGGAACAAGCCTGGAAGGGGAATCTGGAAGGCTGGCAGCATCTTCTGAAAAGCCATGGGATGCAAAACACTGCCTGAAAAGTGAAAACTACATAGAAGTCAGCGCAAAAACAGGATATCAGATCCATGAGCTGAAGGAGCAGATTGCAGGGCTTGCCCGGCAGGAGGAAACGAAAGGGCGGATTGTGGGGGATTTGATACGGCCTTTGGATTTTGTGGTATTGGTTGTGCCTATTGATGCGGCTGCCCCGAAAGGCAGGCTGATCCTGCCCCAGCAGCAAACTATCCGTGACATTTTAGAGTCGGATGCCACAGCCATTGTGGTGAAGGAATGGGAACTGAAGGAAACCCTGGCACAGTTAGGGAAGGCGCCTGCTTTGGTGATTACGGACAGCCAGGCCTTTGCCAAGGTTAGCGCGGACACGCCAAGGGAGGTTCCATTGACTTCATTTTCCATTCTGTTTGCACGGTATAAGGGGGATTTGCAGACAGCAGTGCGGGGAGCGGCTGCGATTGAGTCTTTGCAGGATGGGGATAAGGTTTTGGTTTCAGAAGGGTGCACCCACCATCGGCAGTGCGGCGATATTGGATCTGTAAAAATTCCCCATTGGCTGGAAAATTACACGAAAAAGAAGGTGGAGATTGCGCTTACCTCTGGGACAGAATTTCCGGAGGATCTGTCGGAATATAAGCTGATTATCCACTGTGGGGGATGCATGCTGAATGAGCGGGAAATGAAATATCGGATCAAATGCGCAGGGGACCAAGGCGTCCCAATCACGAATTATGGGATTGCCATTGCCTATATGCAGGGTATTTTACGGCGGAGTATTGAGGTGTTTCCGGATATTTTGGCGGAATTGCCAGAGGATGTGCGCGGGTGATACTAGTATACCCCGTGCCAAACATTAAGGTATTTAGCGTGGGTGATACTAGTACGGCATTGCACAATATCAACTGCTGTTTTTCACCGTTATTTAGGCAATGCCGTACTAGATATGGCAGAGGGCTTGCAGGATATCCTTTGGGGTATGCCGCAGGCTTTTTTTGGTTATGTATTGGCAAAATGTTGTTATTAGATTACAATAGTGGTAAGGGGGCGGAACATTGTGTGGCAGAAGGGTTTTCAGAAAGCCTGGTTTTGGGAAGGCGTGAAAGGGAGAAGCCTGCAGCAGGAAAGGAAATTTGTTTTTGGGAGGCGGAAATGGCGGAAAGCATTTTAATAGTAGATGACGAGCAGGAAGTGGCGGATTTGTTGGAATTGTATTTAGCGAATGAGGGATATCAGGTGTATAAGTTTTATCGGGGAAAGGAAGCGGAAGCCTGCGTGGAGCGTGAGAAAATAGACTTAGCGCTTCTGGATGTGATGATGCCGGATATGGATGGGTTCCAGCTTTGCAGAAGTATCCGGAAAAAGTATTTTTTTCCGATTATCATGCTGACGGCCAGGGTGGAGGATGTGGATAAGATCAATGGGCTGATGTTGGGAGCTGACGATTATATTACCAAGCCTTTTAATCCCCTGGAGGTGATTGCCAGGGTAAAGACACAGCTTCGCAGGTACCATCGTTATAATGAAGGGAAGGGCAGCATGGTGCAGGCAGGGCAGGAAAGCCCATCAGAGGAGGTGGAAATCCGCGGGCTGATAATGAATGAGCGTACCCATCAGTGCCTTTTGTATGGGAAAAAGCTGAATTTAACGCCCTTGGAATTTTCTATTTTGTGGTATCTTTGCAGCCATCAGGGGGAGGTGGTTTCGTCGGAGGAATTATTTGAGGCGGTTTGGAAGGAGAAGTATCTGGATCATAATAATACGGTGATGGCCCATGTAGGACGGATACGGGAGAAGCTGCAGGATTCTTATCGGAACCAGAAGTTTATCAAAACTGTATGGGGCGTGGGGTATACGATTGAGAAATAAGCCAGGGCATGATGATACAGCCAGAAAGTTTTGGAGGGAAGGAGGTGCCTGTTTTTTTGGTACAGAAAAGGAGCATTAAGTCAGTTATATTGCGGCGGTTTTTTGGGAAGATGCTGCGGGCAGGCGTTCTCTGCATAGCAATCCTGGTGGTTTGCCTTTTAATAGGAAAATCTTTTTTTGGATCTTATATATGGTATGGGACAGAGAGCATGTACCCTTTGCTCCATTGGATTTCGGAAAATCAGGAGATTTTTGTGGCGGGCATGTTTTTGGCAGGCCTTTTGGGGATAGGGATTTTCTACTGGATTAGCCTTTTGAATTATTTCCAGGAAGTGATGGACGCCATGGAAGAATTGGCAGGGGATGGGAAGCGGATCAGCCTTCGCCCGCAGCTGCGGGAGGTGGAGGAGCATATGAATGAGGTGAAAATGCAGATCCATCGGAATGAGCAGATGGCGAAGGAAGCGGAGCAGCGTAAAAATGACCTGGTGGTGTACCTTGCCCATGACCTGAAGACGCCGCTGACCTCTGTGATTGGGTATCTTACGCTGCTGAAGGAGGAGCAGATGATCTCTCCAGGGCTGCGGGACAAGTATTTGGCTATTTCCTTGGAGAAGGCTGAAAGGCTGGAGGATTTGATCAATGAATTTTTTGAGATCACCCGGTTTAATATGACGCATTTGGAATTGGAGATGTCTGCCATATCCCTGGACCGGATGCTGGAGCAGATTGTGTATGAATTTCATCCGATGCTGAAGGAAAAGGGGCTGGGCTGCGGCCTTACGGTGGAGCCAGACCATATAAAAATATGCTGTGACCCAGATAAAATGCAGAGGGTATTTGACAATCTGCTGCGGAATGCAGTACTGTATAGCGATGAGGGCAGCCGTATAGAGGTTCGGGTGAAAGGGATGGGGAAGCAGGTACGGATCCGGGTGGAAAATTTTGGAGCCACCATCCCAAAAGAGAAGCTGGAGCGGGTGTTTGAGCAGTTTTACCGTTTGGACAGCGCAAGGCAGAGCCGGACGGGGGGAGCTGGCCTGGGGCTTGCCATTGCAAAGGAGATCGTAAGGCTGCACCATGGGAGTATCTGGGCGGAAAGTAAAGAGGGAAGGACGGTGTTTACAGTGGAATTGCCGCTATCTTCATAAATTCTTAAAATATTTAGGGGAAAAAACGAAAACATCCATGCTTTCTTTTTCTTATAATGGAGATATCACTTAGGACCGGACAGTGATAGGAAGAACAAATGAGAGAAAGGGAGCGTTTTATATGAGGAAAGAACAGGCTTATAGCGGCAGAGCCCTTGCTGTGCAGCGCAGGAGGAGAAGGAGTAGGCAGAGGAGAATCTGGAAAGTTTGCGGCATACTGTGCATGTTGTGGGTGATTTCTGTGGCTGTGCCGGCAGCAGGCAGGATTGTGCTGCAGGTAGGCAGCAGACAGGCAGGACAGGCAAAGGAATTTTTGGACAGGATAAAGGCTATGGATGGGGAAGAGGGGATTTCCCAGGAGGGGTATCCCCAGGAATTGGTGGAGTTGCTGGAGAAAAATGAAGAAACGTTTGATTTTGTTCAGGGCTATCCCAAACGGGGGGATTATATGGGCAAAGAGATAGACCTTACAGGAGAATATAAGGCGGGAAAGGTTCCCTTGCTGATGCAGTGGGACCAGCGCTGGGGCTATGACAGCTATGGGGACGATATGATTGGGCTGGCAGGCTGCGGCCCTACCTGTATGACGATGGCGTACTTGTATTTGACGGGGGATACAGAGATGAATCCTCGAAGGATGGCAGAATATGCTTATAACCAGGGATATTATACAGAGGTAGGGACCAGCTGGAGCTTTTTTACGGAAGGGGCGGCTGGATTAGGGCTGGATGGAAGAGAACTGCCTTTGAGCGAAGGAAGCATGAAGGGAGCCTTAGATGAAGGGGCTTTGATAGTCTGCAGTATGGGGCCGGGGGATTTTACGACAGCAGGGCATTTTATTTTGCTGCGGGGATATGATGAAGGGGGTTTTTATGTGAATGACCCAAATCGGCAGGGAAATAGCCAGAAGCAATGGAGTTTTGAAAAATTAAGCCCGCAGATTAAGTGTTTGTGGAGGGTAGGGAATGAAATGGCATGGTGATAAACTTTAGGCAGGAGGATAGGGAATTGAGGTATCGGGCAGTCATTTTTGATTTTGATTATACATTGGGGGATTCTACAGAGGGGATTATAGAGAGCGCCAATTATGGGCTGGAAGCAGCAGGGCATAAGGCTGCGTCCCGGGAGAGAATCCGAAAGACGATAGGGCTGTCCCTGAAGGAGACTTACCGTGTGTTGACCGGGGATGGCTCAGAGGAGAAGGCGGAGGTTTTTGATAAGTATTTTAAAGAAAAAGCAGATCATGTGATGGTGGAAAATACCACGTTGTATCAGGGGGCGATACAGCTGCTTTCTGCTTTGAAGGAGCAGGGGGTTCAAGTGGGGATTGTGACAACGAAATACCATTACCGTATAGATGCGATTATGGAAAAATGCCATGGGACAGAGTATATTGACCTGATTGTGGGCGGGGAGGATGTAAAGGTTCCAAAGCCAGATCCGGAGGGGGTTTTGCTGGCATTGGATTTGTGGAAATTGCCAAAAGAGGAAGTACTGTATGTGGGGGACAGCCTGGTGGATGCCATGACGGCAGAACGGGCAGGCGTGGATTTTGCGGGCGTAACCACAGGAACTACCAGGAGAGAAGAGCTGGAGCAATATCCTTGTGTCGGCGTGTATGGGGATTTGGATGGGCTGCGGGCAGATATTATTTCAATTTGGTAAAGGTTGGAACGAAAGAGAATTTGAAGGCAGCGAAATTCCGGGGTGGATAAGAGTCCGTCAGGGAGAAGCCATAAGGCAGCAAAATCCCGGGAGGTGGATAAGAGTCCGCCAGGTAGGGGGCTGGGCGTAATGGGCTGCCCCCTCCCCGGCTACGTTTTCGATGCCCGTAAGTTGGGAAAAAGGCTTGCGGCTGCAGTCCTTTTTACAGCAGGGCAGCCATACGATATCCAGCATGTCCTCTGTTGCGTCTGTATCTTCTGGGTGTAATGTTTTATACAGTTTCAACAAATTCTTTTTATTGGGATCATTCTATGCCATTCGGCAAGAATTCCTTGTATTATGAGATAGGGTAACCTCCTAAGAGGATTTCTTTACCTTAATGGTTTTGGTTACCTTTTTCTTGCCGCAGGCGACCGTCAGTTTTGCAGTTCCTGTCTTTGTCTTGGCTGTTAACTTTACTTTTGTTCCCGTAGACTTGCTTAATTTTAATAGCTTCTTCCCTTTTGCATCCAGTTTCCAGGTGATTTTCCCCTTCAATCCTTTTGTGGATGCGGTCAGGATAATGGATTTTTTGGGTTTGACAGTGGTTTTTCCTGTAACCTTTAAGGAAGGTTTTAATACGGTGACTTTACAGGTGGCTTTTTTGCCGCTTCCGTCTAGTGCTTTGGCTGTAATGGAGGCGGTACCAGGAGATTTTGCGGTTACTTTTCCAGTGGATTTCCCTACCGCTGCAACGGAAGGCTTGCTGCTGGTAAATGTTACCTTTTGGGAAGCAGCCTTTGGCGTTATGGATGCTTTGAGCTGAAAAGTCTGGTATACCTGCAGTTTTTTTGTTTTGGCAGATAATGTCACCTTGGTGGCGGATGGAGGCGGCGTTGTGGCGGCTTTTTTTTGGATTTTGCCAGTATAGGCGCCGGATAGTATGCCAGTTTCCACAGAGCTTCTAATCTGAACAGAAATAGTTTTGCCAATTTCCCTGTTGGTCAATTGAAAAGAGGAATTGGCTGCGCCATTAATGGCAGTTCCATCTGCGTACCACTGATAAGAAAGAGAGCCGGTATTATTGCTGTCCTTTATCTGGGCGGTCAATGTATCTCCCGGGTAGGAATCTGCAGAATCACTGGAAGAAGTGATGGAAACGATTCCGGTTAAAATGGTTTCAATGGGGGCAGGGTCTGGCTCGCCTAACGTTGAAACAGTAAAAGCAGTAAAGTTTTTCTCATTATTGATATAATTTTTCGTGCTGCCTGCGCCCAGGACTTCAATGGTATTCCATGCGCCGTCAGCAGTTTCCAACAGAGTATGGTCCAAGACAATAGAAGCTGTTCCATTGGATACAGCGATAAAATCGCCCTCTGCTTCAGAAGCCGCTTTTTTGCCATTTACCAGGAATGTTACATATTTAATATTCGGGTTTGATACTTTTGCTGTGGCAATGATTCCATTTGCTGTGGAAGCATTATTTTGTGCAGAAGCATTACCCTCTGTGGAGGCATTATTTTGTACAGAAGCATCACCTTTGGCAGAAGCACTATTTTTAGTGGCAGATACGGAAAGGCTGTTGGAGACATTGTTGCCCAGGGAGCGGTACAGGTTTTCCACAGTGGTAAATTGCTGGTCGAACCATGCCACGCGATTTGTGATAAATTGCTTCAAGGAAATAACGGCATTGTCATAAGTCTGGCTGTTGGTGAAAAATTGGTTGCCATTGCTGTCAAAGGCATATCCGCAGTAGCTCCAGTCATTGTAAAAACGGCTGGCCCATTTATCATCATTTGCGTGGGCAGCAGTCCGGTTTTTGGCTTCCAGAGTGTCTATGGTGCCGCCGCTTTTGATCATATCTTCTATAACAGTGCCACGGTATTTTTGGTAATACTCATAGGCCTTTGCCACAAAATAGGGATCCTTTACCAGATAATGGTTCCACTGTTCCCCCTGGTAGGCCTGTTCGCAGAAAGGCTGCCCTGCCTGTGTAAGGGTTGTATGCCAGTTGTCATACACAAATACATTTGTATTCCCATACATATTGATATTCCCAAAGGCCCAGTCATAATCCCAGGCAGGCCCCATCTTTGCCTTGCCTTCCAGATCCTTGTACAGATAGGTGCTGTTTTTCATGGAGTCCCAGTTATTGGTATACTCGCAGACAAGCCAGTACTGCACCAGGGAATCCAGGTCAAATAAATCCGTATAATGCACGGTATTTCCCTGGAAAAGGGCACTGTGGACGCTGCTCTTTAAAGCCGCCTCATATGCATTTAAATAATCCCTTGCATAATCAACCATAAGAGTATTAGTCTTGGCAAATTCCGGGGAGCGGAAAAACATGGGTATGCCGTTAGAGGTCTGGAAGGTGGAAATATATTTTACCGTATCCCAGGTGCTGCGAAAGTCCATATCTAACAGAAATCCCCCGGTAATCGCAGGGATGGTTTCTGTATAATAATCAGAAATCTGATAGGTTTTCCCCTGATAAGAGAATTTCCCCGAGTTGGCCCAGCTAAGGTCCTGTTCCATGGCGTCCTCTATATTTCCCTTTTTCAGGCCGGCTGCCTTCAAATCCGGGTCTGCCGCAAAAATAGCGTCTGCAATAGCGTCTGCCAATTCCTTCCAGTCAAAGACGTCTACCCGGGTTCCCCCCACGCGCACATGCTCGCACAGTTCATACAATCCCTGGTACTGCCCATTTAAGATCAGCACTACATTTGTGGTTCCCATGGAAACCTCCATCCCGATATCCCTGGAAAAATTATTAACCAGCTGGTTCCGCATATTTGTATGGTCGATGATATTGGCAAGGAGGCACCAGTGCTTATTTGTGCCTTTCCCATGGGCGCCAAGCCCCAGCAGGTTGGCCTTGCTGTCCAGTTTTAATTTGTAGGGCTTTTTCCCTTTGCTCACCCCTTCGCTCCAGGTAGAATTTCCCCGTCCCTTAATGGTGGTTGCCCCTTCATACCAATAGTCAGGGTTATTAAATTCCGCATTCCCCTGTATTTTAATCGTGGCGTCCTTGGCCACCGTATTGCTGGTTACTTCCTGCCCGTCCTCTGTGTCTACATACACTACAGGAAGCTCGCTGCAATAAGTCTTCAGCTCCCAGGTAACCTGGTTTTCCCCTGTGATTGTCACAGAAATGAACTTCTCCAAATCCTGGCTGACTGGCGTATAGCTTTCTGAGTCAGATACGACTCCCCGCCCTTCCACTTCCCAACGGTAGGCAAGCTGCAGCCCTTCCCCATTGGAAACAGAAACGGATAGAGGCGTCCCAACCTGTGCATACCCCTGGCTAAAAGAAGCCGTCTGTTCGTTGGAAGACAAAACTGTAATTGGAAAGTCCCGCCGTTATCCGCTGGAGCTTTCCGCTGTCAAAACGACTACAGTATTCATGCCAATCGCATCTGGAAAGGCAATTGCCTGCCCATTTTCTACCTTCAGCACACTGGGATTGCTGCTGGTCCAGGTAACCCCAATCTCCCCCCATTGCATAGGAAGCCCAAAGGAAGTCCTTACGCCCGCTGTGCTTTCCCCTTCTGCAAAATCAAACGAAAGCTGTGAAAGGTAAATCTCCCCGGCTGCGCTGGAATCAAAGCAAAAGCCAGGAAATGGATAACAGCCTTTTTCTGCTTTCCATCCCCCTTCTGCCAGCCCGCCCCAAAGGATGCCGCTGGACATTTCCGCTTCAGAAATTCCCCTTGCCCCTTCTGTAAGGCTGATCCCCGCAGTATCTAAAAAATAGCAGTCCGAAACCGTAGCAAGGAATCCGGCATTGCTGTTTGCCCCCGTGGCAATTCCATAAGCGTCATTGCCGCCATACTGGACATTCCCTGTATTCACGCATCGTGTCACCGCCCCGCAGGCAGACTGGGCAATCCTCCCCACAATTCCCCCGGCATAATTAAAATCTGTAGATCCATTGGAATTGATATCCGCTCCATTATAACAGTCCATAATAAACACATTTCCGTTCCCTACGCTGTCTTCTGACCGGCATTCTCCTATAATTCCTCCAGCCCCCACCGTATCACAGGCTTTAGAAGGGTTTACCGTAAGCTTTCCGCTTACCACTGCAATATTGGAAATTTGGGCATACCCATTCGCTTCCCCTGCCAGGCTGCCAACCGCTGCAAATTCATTGGAAAAATCTACATAAACGGACACATTGCTGAAAATCAGGTTCTTCACGGCAGCAGGCTTTTCTGCTTGGTTTGAGCCAATCACGCTGAACAGCCCTACCTGCCCATACTTCCCTTCAGCAATCCCCCCTTCCAGGCGGATGTCCAACCCTGAGATCACATGCCCCTTCCCATCAAAAGTCCCTGAGAACACATTCCCTTCCTCTGGGTTACAAGTCCCTTTTATCCCCATATATCCGCCCAATGGCGTCCAATTCCCTCCCAGCGCAATATCCGCCGTCAGTTCATAATCCCCATCCATAGGATAAGCAGGATCCTGCCCAATCCTGGCCAACTCCTCCCCATTTGAAATCTGAATCACAGGCCTTTCCGCCCCATAAGCAGGAAAAGCCCCTCCTATATTAGAAAATATCACCAAAAATGCTAACACAAAAGAATAACATCGCTTTAGAACTAAGTTTTTTGCCCGATCTCCCATAAATAACCCCTCCTAAAAATAAATAGGCCGTTCCTATTTCACCTAACGCCTTACTCACTTTAGGTTAACGGTATTCTCCCCGCGTTTTCAAGGCTGCCTCCACAAACCCCCGGAACAGCGGATGCGGCCGATTTGGCCTGGACTTCAATTCCGGATGTGCCTGCGTCGCAATATACCAAGGGTGTCCCGGTATCTCAATCATTTCTACAATCCGCCCATCTGGCGACAGCCCGCACAGCTTCATCCCATGTTCCATCAGCACGGACCGGTAATCATTATTTACCTCATACCGATGCCGATGCCTCTCGCATATGGTTCCTTCCCCATACACATGATAGGCTCTGGACGTCTTGTCCAAAATACAAGGATAAGACCCCAGCCGCAAAGTCCCTCCAATATCCTCCACGCCGTTCTGATCCGGCATCAGTGCAATGACAGGATGGGGAGAATTGGGATTCAGTTCGATGCTGTGGGCGTCCCGAAGGCCGCAGACATGCCGCGCAAATTCCACAATTGCAAGCTGCATCCCCAAACAAAGCCCTAAAAACGGAACCCTATGCTCCCGGGCATATTGGCAGGCAACGATCTTCCCATCTATCCCCCGGTCGCCAAATCCGCCAGGGACTAAGATGCCTTGTGCATTCCCAAGGATTTCCTCCGCGTTGTCTGCATTCAGCAATTCTGAGTCTACCCATTTGATATTTACAGTAGCCCGTTCTGCAATCCCGCCATGCTTCAATGCCTCCACAACAGAAATATAGGCGTCATGCAGCGAAATATATTTGCCCACCAGTGCGATCTCTACTTCTTTATTGGGATGGCGGAGGGCGTCTACCATATCCACCCAGTCGCTCAGATCCGGTTCTGGGCAATCCAGATGCAGGCATTCGCATGCTACCTGGGCCAAGTTCTCTTTTTCCATGGCCAGAGGCGCTTCATATAAATATTCTACATCCAGATTCTGCAATACATGGCTGTCAGGCACATTGCAGAATAGAGCGATCTTATCCTTAATGCTCTGATCCAGGGAATATTCAGAACGGCATACAATGATATCTGGCTGGATACCCATTCCCTGCAGCTCCTTCACGCTGGCCTGGGTAGGCTTTGTCTTCATTTCCCCGGAAGCGCTGATGTATGGGATTAAGGTAACATGGATAATAATGGCATTTTCATGGCCAATTTCATGCTGGAACTGGCGGATGGACTCTAAAAATGGCTGGCTTTCCATATCGCCTACCGTACCTCCCACCTCAATAATGGCAATATGGGTGTCCTCTGTAGTGAAATTCCGGTAAAAGCGGCTCTTAATTTCATTGGTGATGTGGGGGATCACCTGCACGGTTCCTCCGCCGTAGTCTCCCCGGCGTTCCTTCTGCAGTACAGACCAATAAACCTTGCCAGTGGTCACATTAGAGTGCTTGCCTAAATTTTCATCAATAAAACGCTCATAATGGCCCAGATCCAAGTCTGTCTCTGCGCCATCATCAGTAACAAAGACCTCCCCATGCTGGATTGGGTTCATGGTGCCAGGGTCAATGTTGATATAGGGGTCAAATTTCTGCATGGTAACCTTGTATCCACGGGCTTTCAGCAGGCGGCCTAGGGACGCGGCAGTAATTCCCTTGCCAAGGCCGGAGACAACGCCGCCAGTGACAAAGACATATTTTACAGGCATGGGTAAATCCTCCTTTATGTATGAAATATTTTTTAGTTCGTTCATGGTGGCTGCCAAGGGTATTTACTCCGCTCCATCTGTAAATGAGCCGCTGGGCTGCAGCCGCACAGGCGGAAAACATCTTGGCGCTCCAATCATAAAAGTGGCATATTGATATTTGCGAAAAGGCATTCCATTTTCCTGAGGATATCAACATGTCACTATATGGTTTCATTATACAACTTCAAGGAAAAGAAATCCAGAACTATTTTAAGGAAAGTTTATAAAAACTTTAGAATTGTCCATAAAAGTTTCGCAAAGATTATATTGATTTTCACCTAAAATAAACATATAATAAAGAAGTGTCGCGGAACAAATGGTTGCGATATTCAGCAGGAGGAAATAGATGGACAACAAAGGAAATAATAATGGCGGTAACAATAATAATAATGGCGGCAGCAACAAGAACGGGATGACGATTATGGTGTTTATCCTGGCTGCATTGCTGGTTTTGTTTTTGACCAGCCTGTTAAACAGCTGCGCCAGGGATGCTACCAATAAGGAAATTACTTATTCGGAGTTTGTGAAGATGGTGGAAGAGGATAAGGTGGAGGAGGTTACCTTTACCTCTAATCGGATTAAGATTACGCCAAAGGGGCAGGACACCGCATTGTATCGAATTTCTTATTACACAGCAGAGCTGCGGGATGAGGAGCTCCTGCCGCTTTTGAAGGAGCATAATGTGAAGTTTGGGGGCACAGTGGAGGATGTTTCCACTACGATTATGTGGAACCTTGTAAGCTATATCCTGCCTTTGGTGCTGGTGTGGGTATTGCTGTACTTTTTGATTTTCCGCAAGCTGGGCAGCGGCGGTATGATGGGCGTGGGCAAGACCACTGCCAAGGTGTATGTGGAGAAATCCACCGGGGTTACCTTTAAGGATGTAGCAGGGCAGGATGAGGCTAAGGAATCCCTGCAGGAAGTGGTAGACTTTCTGCACAATCCCAAGCGCTATATTGATATTGGGGCGAAGCTGCCCAAGGGCGCATTGCTGGTGGGTCCTCCCGGTACGGGCAAGACCTTGCTGGCCAAAGCTGTGGCGGGAGAAGCCAATGTGCCGTTTTTCTCCCTGGCAGGCTCTGATTTTGTGGAAATGTTTGTGGGCGTGGGGGCGTCCCGTGTGAGGGATCTGTTTAAGGAAGCCCAGAAACAGGCGCCTTGTATTATTTTTATTGATGAGATAGATGCCATTGGCAAGAGCCGTGACACCAGATATGGCGGGAATGATGAGCGGGAACAGACCTTGAACCAGCTTTTGGCTGAAATGGATGGGTTTGATACCTCCAAGGGGCTGCTGATTTTGGCGGCTACGAACCGTCCTGAGGTATTGGATAAGGCTTTGTTGCGCCCTGGGCGCTTTGACCGGAGGATTATTGTAGACAAGCCGGACCTGAAGGGAAGGGTGGAGACGCTGAAGGTTCATGCCAAGAATGTATTGATGGATGAGTCTGTGGATCTGGACGCCATTGCGCTGGCTACCTCTGGGGCAGTGGGCTCGGATTTGGCCAATATGATCAATGAAGCAGCTATCAATGCCGTAAAGCATGGCAGGAAATATGTGAACCAGGGCGACCTTTTTGAGTCTGTGGAAGTAGTGATTGCCGGAAAAGAGAAAAAAGACCGCATTATGGGGCCAAAGGAGAAGAAAATGGTGGCTTACCATGAGGTGGGGCATGCTTTGGTAACAGCTTTGCAGAAGGATGCAGAGCCTGTGCAGAAGATTACGATTGTGCCCAGGACAATGGGCGCGCTTGGATATACGATGCAGGTGCCGGAGGAAGAGAAGTACCTGATGACCCGAAATGAGCTGGTCGCCCATCTCGTTACCTATATGGGCGGCCGGGCAGCCGAGGAAATTGTATTTGAGTCTGTGACTACAGGGGCTTCGAATGACATTGAGCAGGCCACCAAGATCGCAAGGGCTATGGTTACCCAGTACGGCATGTCTGAGAAATTTGGGCTGATGGGGCTGGTTACCATTGAGAATCAGTACTTAGACGGCAGGGCAAGCCTGAACTGCGGCGAAGAAACGGCAGCCCAGATTGACCAGGAGGTTATGCGGATCTTGAAAGAAAGCTATGATACTGCAGTACGGCTTCTTAGGGAGAACCGGAGCATTCTGGATGAGATTTCCCAGTATCTCTATGAGCATGAGACTATTACGGGCAAAGAGTTTATGAAGATCTTCCGTGACCTGAAGGGGATTCCGGAGCCAGAGGAAAAGACAGATGCAGAGAAGGCTGCAGAGGAATTTAAGGCAGAGGAAAGCCATCCCAAGAAATCATGGAAGCAGGAATCCAGCTGGACAGGACAAAGGAGGGCTGCAGAGGAAACGCCAATGGACGCCTATGTCAGGGAACAGGAAGAAGGGCGCTCGGCAGCAGAGAATCTGTTAAGCCGAAATGCATCCCGTCAGGCAGAATTTTTGGAAATGGGCGTTCTCCCAAAAGAAGATTCGGCAAAAGGGCAGATGATACCAGCAGGAGAGGTTCCAAGGCAGGCACACATGCCTTATGAAACGCCAGGGCAGGCAAATATGCCTTATGAAGCGCCAGAACAGGCAAATATGCTTTATGAAACGCCAGGACAGGCAGAAGTGCCAGGGGCAGATATCCCAAGGCCTTGGGAGAACACGAAAGGGCTGGACATTTTAAACGCCAGGGAAAATAGATCCGCTTCGGAACTGGCAGAAGGAGAGGCAGATACGCCTAAGGCATGGGAGGATATTCGCCGTGGCATTGCCTCCAGAACGAAGGCAAAACAGGAAGAGGAACCCTTTACAGATATAATTGCCGATTCTGAGAACCGTATGGACAGCAGGGAATCTGCTGTTCCTGCAGATTCTGATAAGGAAAAGGAATCAGGTGCAGGCGTGCCGCCCCAAGATACGGCACAGGACAATCACAAAGAGGCAAAAGATGAAAAGGATCTGTCAGATGGGGAAGGGCTGCAGGAGGCTTCAGCAGCCCATGTGGAGAACCTTAGGGACGCCTTTATGGTAGCCGCCATGCAGGAAGAACAGGGAATCCATGTAGGAAAAGCAGAAGAAGCCCAGGCAGGGCCGGGGACGCCAAAGCCGGGAAAAGCGAAGGGAAGCAGCGCAAAGAAAAAAGGCGCACAGAAAAAAGAGGCTTCCAAAGATGAGGCATCAGCCAAGGGGAAGAAAGCACAGGGCAGAGGGAAGAGCCAAAGGGGAAAGGATCAGAAGCTCCCTTCAAATAGCGCTGAGGATAAGAGTGGGAAAGGATCTGCAAACAAAGCAGCTCCAGAAAACGAAACAGCCCCTCAGGCTAACGAAGCCCCTGGAAAGGGAAAATCCCCTCAGGCTAACGAAGCCCCTGGAAAGGGAAAATCCCCTCAGGCTAACGAAGCTCCTGGAAAGGAAAAATCCCCTCAGGCTAACGAAGCTCCTGGAAAGGAAAATGGATTTTCAGGTGAAATGGTTTCTGGGGAGGAAGAGGCGCCAAAGGAAATATATTCCCAGACTGAAGATTTTTCTCAGCAGGAAGGCTCGGAGTTATCTGGCGTGGAAGATTATCTTGACCAGTTATTAAAAGGGATGAAGTAGAATCATGTTTGACATTCAGGAAGAATTGAAAAAGCTCCCGCAGAAGCCGGGTGTTTATATCATGCATGATGCGAAGGACGCCATTATTTATATTGGGAAAGCCGTCAGCCTTCGGAACCGGGTGCGCCAGTATTTTCGCCCCAGCCACAACGAAGGCCTGAAAAAAGAGCAGATGGTCAGGCAGATTGAACGGTTTGAGTATATTGTCACAGACTCTGAGCTGGAAGCCCTGATCCTAGAGTGCAACCTGATCAAGGAGCACCGCCCAAAATATAATACCATGCTGAGGGATGATAAGTCATACCCTTATATAAGAGTGACGCTGGGAGAGGATTTTCCCAGAGTCCTCTTTTCGCATCAAATGAAAAAGGATAAATCCCGCTATTTTGGCCCTTATACCAGTGCGGGAGCGGTCAAAGAGACAATAGAGCTGATCCGGAAGCTTTATTCCCTGCGGACCTGCCAGCGTTCCCTTCCCAAGGATATCGGGAAGGAACGCCCCTGCCTGAATTACCATATCCACCAGTGCATGGCGCCTTGCCAGGGAAATATCAGCAAGGAGGCCTATCGGCAGAATATTGACCAGGCTATGGGGTTTTTGAATGGAAATTTCCAGCCCATCTTAAAGGAACTGGAAAGAAAAATGCAGGTTGCTTCGGAGAATATGAATTTTGAGAAAGCCATAGAATGCCGGGATTTGATAAAGTCCATTCAGCAGATTGCCCAGAAGCAGAAAATTACCCATACGGATATGGAGGATAAGGATGTCATTGCCATGGCCTCCGATGGGGAAGATGCAGTGGTGCAGGTGTTTTTTGTGCGGGATGGGAAGCTGATTGGAAGGGATCATTTCCATGTGAATATTGGAAGCGAGAATGCCAGTCCCCAGATCCTTGCCACGTTTTTAAAGCAGTTTTATGCTGGGACGCCGTTTATCCCTAAGGAAGTGATGCTCCAGGAAGAAATTGAGGAGGCGGAGGTAATCGCAGCGTGGCTCAGCCAGAAGCGGGGGCAGAAGGTCTATCTCAAGGTGCCTAAAAAGGGCAACAAGGAAAAGCTGGTGGAGCTTGCCCATCAAAATGCCTCCATGGTGCTTTCTCAGGATAAGGAGAAGATCAAGCGGGAAGAGGGCAGGACCATCGGCGCTTTGAAGGAGATTGGAAAGCTTTTAGGTTTAGAGGACATTAAGCGTGTGGAGGCTTATGATATTTCCAATATCAGCGGCTTTGCGTCGGTAGGTTCTATGGTAGTCTATGAAAAGGGCAAGCCCAAGCGCAGCGATTACAGAAAATTTAAGCTGCGCACGGTCGCAGGGCCCGATGATTATGCTTCCATGCATGAGGTGCTCACCAGGCGTTTTTCCCATGGCATGCGGGAGCAGGAGGAATTAAAGGAGCGCCATTTGGAAAATGATTATGGAAGCTTTACCAGATTTCCGGATCTGATTATGATGGATGGCGGCAAGGGACAGGTGAATACCGCTCTGAAGGTGCTGGATGAGCTGGGGCTTAAAATTCCTGTATGCGGTATGGTAAAGGATGATAATCACCGCACCCGTGGGCTATACTACCATAACAGGGAAATTCCCATTGACAGGCATAGCGAAGGCTTCCAATTGATCACCAGGGTGCAGGATGAAGCCCATCGTTTTGCCATTGAGTACCACCGTTCTTTGCGGAGTAAGGAGCAGGTGCATTCCGTGCTGGATGACATTCCAGGCATCGGCGCTGCTAGGCGCAAAGCGTTGATGCGTGCCTTCCAGTCGTTAGAGGAGATACGGCAGGCGGATGTGGGCACATTGGCAGGGATTCCGTCTATGAATGAGCGGGCGGCACAGGCAGTTTATGAATTTTTCCATGGAAGAGAGGGATGAGATGAAAGGTGTAAGCGTAAAGAAAATTGTAGAGAAGATGAATTTGAAGGTATTGAATCCCGAAGTGGATATAAAATCCCGAAAGGTGACTATTGCGGATGTAAACAGGCCGGCTTTGCAGCTGGCAGGGTATTTCGATTATTTTGATGAAAAGCGGGTGGAGATCGTTGGCATGGTGGAATACACCTATATGCAGAAATTAGGGCATAATGAGAAAATGGAACTCTACCGCAAGTTTTTTTCCTATAATATCCCCTGTGTGATTTATAGCCGCAACCTGGAGCCGGAGGAGGATTTGATCCGGATTGCCACAGAGAATAGTATCCCTGTGCTTTCTACGGATTATGGAACCTCTGCCTTTATGGCAGAGCTGATCTACTACCTGGGTGAGGAATTAGCGCCTTGCATTTCCATCCATGGAGTCTTAGTGGATGTGTATGGGGAAGGGCTTTTGCTGATGGGGGAAAGCGGCATTGGAAAGAGTGAGGCCGCATTGGAGCTGATCCGCAGGGGGCACCGCCTGGTAAGCGATGATGTGGTAGAGATCCGCAAGATCAACAAGCATACCCTGGTGGGGACAGCGCCGGACATTACCCGTTACTTTATTGAGCTGCGGGGCGTGGGAATCATTGATGTGAAGACCTTGTTCGGCGTGGAGTGCGTGAAGGAAAAGCAGAATATTGACCTGGTCATTAAGTTAGAGGACTGGAAGCGGGATAATGAGTACGACAGGCTTGGGCTGGAAGAAGAGTATACAGAATTTTTAGGGAATAAGGTAGTGTGCCATTCACTCCCAATCCGGCCGGGAAGGAATCTGGCAGTTATTTGTGAGTCTGCAGCCGTGAACCACAGGCAGAAAAAAATGGGATATAACGCGGCGCAGGAGCTGTACCGCAGGGTACAGGAAAATCTGCGGAAGTCAGATGATGACGAAGATTAAATTAAAATAAATTATATATGGAGGAAATAAGGAATCATGGAAAAGAAGAATGCTTGGAAAAAGTATCCAGAAGGAAAGAGGGAAGAGGTATTTGAGTTTGGGGAGAAGTATAAGGCGTTTATTTCCGGGTGCAAGACAGAGCGGGAATGCGTCACAGAAATGATTGCCCAGGCAAAAGAGGCTGGGTTTGAGGATTTGCAGGAGGTGCTGGGATCTGGCAGGAAGATCCAGGCTGGGGATAAATTGTATGCAAATAATATGGGAAAAATGCTGGCTTTGTTTGTGATTGGCAGGCAGCCGCTGGAAAAAGGAATGAATATATTGGGGGCGCACATTGATTCTCCCCGTTTGGACCTGAAGCAGGTGCCTTTGTATGAGGATACCGGAATGGCCATGTTGGATACCCATTATTACGGCGGGGTGAAAAAATATCAGTGGGTAACCCTTCCGCTGGCTCTCCACGGTGTTGTGGTCAAGAAGGATGGCTCTAAGGTGGAAGTGAATCTGGGAGAGAAAGAGGATGACCCGGTATTTGGAGTCAGCGACCTGCTGATCCATTTGGCTGGGGAGCAGATGGAGAAGAAGGCCTCCAAGGTAATCGAAGGGGAGAAGCTGGATCTGCTGGTAGGGAGCATCCCATGCGCAGATGAAAAGGAAGAGGAGAAAATAAAAGAAGCCGTAAAGGCAAATGTACTGAAACTGTTAAAGGAACAATATAATATAGAGGAAGAGGATTTCCTGTCTGCGGAAATTGAAGTGGTTCCGGCTGGGAAGGCCAGGGATTATGGATTTGACCGCAGCATGATCATGGGCTATGGGCACGATGACAGGGTGTGCGCTTACCCGTCCTTCACAGCCACGCTGGAAGCCGGCGTATGCGAAAAGACCAGTGTCTGCCTGCTGGTAGATAAGGAAGAGATTGGAAGTGTAGGTGCAACAGGGATGTGCTCCCAGTTCTTCTCTTATATGGTAGCAGAGATCTTAGGCGGCATGGGCGGCTATGACCAGATTGCCTTTAACCGTGCTATGGGCAGCTCCAAGGTTCTTTCCTCAGATGTGAATGCGGCGTATGACCCATTATATGCATCTGTGATGGAGAAAAATAACTGCGCCTATTTTGGCGGCGGGCTGGTATTCAGTAAATATACAGGCTCCCGGGGAAAAGGCGGCTCTAACGATGCGAACCCAGAATATATGGCAGAGCTTCGGCGGATTTTAGATGACAATGACGTGTCTTACCAGACGGCAGAGCTTGGGAAAGTGGATCAGGGCGGCGGCGGCACCATTGCCTATATCCTGGCAAATTATAACATGTCTGTGATCGACTGTGGGATAGCAGTGCTTAATATGCATGCGCCATGGGAAATCATCAGTAAGGTGGACCTTTATGAAGCAAAGCTGGGCTATACAGCATTTTTGAAAGAGGCTTGATGTGAATGTAGAATTTTATAGTCATTTACAGCAGATCGTAGGAACAGGACAATGCCAGACAGAAGAAAGCATGGCTGCCCACACCACTTTTCGTGTGGGCGGCCATGCAGAATACTTTGTACGGCCTTCTGTGGATCAGGTGCAGCCAGTGCTTGCCCTGTGCCAGGAGTATGGAATTTCCTGGAGTGTGATCGGGAATGGGAGTAATCTGCTGGTAGGGGATAAAGGCATCCGAGGATTGGTAATGGAGCTTGGGAAAATGGCGTCGCAGATTTCTGTAAAAGGGGACTGTATCAGGGCAGAAGCAGGCGCTTTGCTGTCCCAGGCGGCAAAATGCGCGGCTTCCCATAGCCTATCTGGCATGGAATTTGCAGCAGGGATTCCAGGAAGCATCGGAGGCGCTGTGGTTATGAATGCTGGCGCTTATGGCGGGGAAATAAGCCAGATCCTGAGAAAAATAATGGTTTTGACAGAAGATGGGCAGGAAAAGACCCTTCAGGCAGAGGAGCTAGGGCTTGGGTATCGGAAAAGCTGTATTCCGCGGGAGCATTACATTGTGCTTTGGGCAGAGTTTCAGCTGCATCCGGGGAGCCTTTCAGAAATCGAAGGGAAGATGGCAAAGCTGAAGGAACAGCGGACCTTAAAGCAGCCCTTGGAATATCCCAGCGCTGGCAGCACATTTAAGAGGCCAGAGGGGTACTTTGCAGGGAAGCTGATCCAGGATGCGGGACTGCGCGGCTGCCAGATCGGGGGGGCGCAGATTTCAGAAAAGCATTGTGGGTTTTTGGTCAACAAGGATCATGCTACGGCAATGGAGATACGGCAGCTTATCAGGCATGTGCAGGAAGAAGTGCAGAAGAAGTTTGGGGTTTGGCTGGAAACAGAAGTGAAGTTTATGGGGGAATTTTAGGATAAGGCCGTTATGGTACAAAAGAGCATATATGGGGGGGACATAAGGAGGAAGGGATTGTGAAGTTTATTATTTTGACAGGCATGTCTGGCGCGGGGAAAAGTACGGCGTTGAAGATTATGGAAGATATTGGATATTTTTGTGTGGATAATCTTCCGATTGCTTTGATAGAAAAGTTTGCCGAGCTGGCAGACCCTGCTTCTGAGCTGCAGAAGGTAGCAGTGGGGGTGGATATCCGAAGCGGGCAGGCTCTTGATAATCTGCAGGGGATTTTGGAGCATCTGACTGTTACAGGGAAAGCATTTGAAATCCTTTATTTGGATTCTGCGGATCAGGTGTTGGTGAAGCGGTATAAGGAAACGCGGCATCTCCATCCCTTGGCAGGTGGGGAGCGGGTGGATAAAGGGATCCAAAAAGAGCGGCAGCGCATGGAGTTTTTGCGTAAACGGGCAGATTATATTATAGATACCAGCAATATGCTGACCCGTGAATTGAAGACAGAGCTGGAGAAAATTTTTGTCCAGAACCAGGATTATAAGAGCTTGTTTATTACTGTAGTTTCCTTTGGGTTTAAGTATGGGATCCCTACGGATGCTGACCTGGTTTTTGATGTGAGGTTTCTGCCGAATCCCTATTATGTAGAAGCGCTGCGTCCAAAGACGGGGAATGACAAGGAAATCCAGGAGTATGTTATGGGGTATAAGGAAGCAGGGCAGTTTTTAGATAAGCTGGAGGATATGGTGAAGTTCTTAATCCCCAATTATATTACAGAGGGCAAGACCCAGCTGGTTATTGGCATTGGCTGCACAGGAGGGAAGCACCGTTCTGTTACCCTGGCGAATGCCTTATATCAGAAGCTTTGTAACGAGAAAGCTTATGGGATTAAAATTGAGCACAGGGATATCCAAAAGGACGCCCTGCGCAATAAATAGAAAATTCCCGCAGTGATATATGGCATAGCGATAGGGGACGTATGCGTGGATGTATGTTTTTCCCATGCGGATAAGATTGCTGTTATAATTGCTGTGAGGATTGGTTCAGGAGGGATGGCAGATGTCTTTTTCAAGCCAGGTAAAGGAGGAATTGTCCCGGCAGTTCCATAAGAGCAGGCATTGCCAAATTGCAGAAATAGCAGCTATTTTAAGCTTTGCAGGAAAATTAGAGGGAACAGGCAGCAATATGGCGCTTGTGGTTTATACGGAGAACCTGCCTTTGGCGCGCAAGTATTTTGTCCTGATGAAGGAGACCTTTCAGGTGGCAGCGCATATCGCAGTGCGCCAAAATATTTATCTCCATAAAAGCAGGACCTTTATTATCTCCATTTCTGGTGAAAAAGAGGTACAGAAAATCCTTCAGGCTGTAAAATGGCGCAGCGGGAAAAATGAGGACATTCGCCCGGAAGGCCTGGTAAACCGGATGCTGGTGCAGAAATTTTGCTGCCGCCGTTCCTTTATCCGGGGCGCTTTCCTAAGCGCAGGCTCCATGAGCGATCCGGAGAAATCCTACCATTTTGAGATTATCTGCGCCAGCCAAAAGAAGGCAGGGCAGCTTATGGAGATCATTAACAGCTTTTCCATGGAATCGAAAATTGTCACCCGCAAGAAAAGCTATGTGGTATATCTGAAGGAAGGTTCCCAGATTGTGGATATGCTGAATGTGATGGAAGCCCATGTAGCCCTTATGAACCTGGAAAATGTCCGTATCCTCAAGGAAATGCGCAATTCTGTAAACCGCCAGGTAAACTGTGAGACAGCAAATATCAATAAGACAGTCAATGCTGCTGTACGCCAATTAGAAGACATCCACTATCTCAGGGATACCATAGGATTAGATAACCTCCCAGAAAACCTAAGGCAGATCGCGCTGGCAAGGCTGGACTATCCAGAGGCAGCCTTAAAAGAACTGGGGGCGGTATTGGATCCGCCTGTAGGAAAGTCCGGCGTAAACCACCGCCTGCGAAAATTATGTGAAATAGCAGAAAACTTACGGGGCGGCCAAGTCCCCAACCCATCGCATATTTAGGAAATTTTTTATCTATAAGGCAGCCATTAAGGCTTCGCAGGATAAAACTCTGTGAAAAATTTTTCGGCGGTTCGGGCGCTGGATGCAGAAGCAAAAGCCTTAAGCATAAGAATAAACATGATAACAGGGGGAATCTTATGGAAAAAAAGAAGCTATTATTTGTATTTAATCCCTTCTCTGGAAAAGGCCAGATCAAAAGCAAACTGTATTCCGTCATAGATTGCTTCGTAAAAGCAGGTTACGAGGTTACCGTCTATCCCACCCAACACCCTCAGGACGCCCAGCAGCTGGTAGAAGCCCAGGCAGGCCGCTATGACCTGGTGGTATGCTGCGGCGGCGACGGCACCCTGGACGAGACAGTCACTGGCATGATGCGCTGCCCCCAAAAGCTCCCTATCGGCTATATCCCAGCAGGGAGCACCAATGATTTTGCAGCTTCTCTGGAAATCCCCAAGCAAATGGAGCAGGCAGCACAGATTGCAGTAGGGGGGACTCCCTTTGCCTGTGATATTGGCAAATTTAACGACGACTATTTTGTCTATATTGCCGCCTTTGGCCTGTTCACGGATGTATCCTATGCCACCAGCCAGGAACTGAAAAACCGCCTTGGCCATGTAGCTTACATTTTAGAGGGAATTAAGCGCCTTCCTGGCATCCAGTCCCAGCACATGAAGATCCAATATGGGGATCAGGCCATTGAGGATGAGTTTATCTATGGCATGGTGACCAATTCTATTTCAGCCGGGGGATTTAAAAATATTACCGGAAAAAATGTAACGCTGGATGACGGCCTTTTTGAGGTTACCCTGATCCGTATGCCCAAAAACCCACTGGAAGTGAACGGGATTATCGGAAGCCTTACAAACCTGATTGGTGATACAGACTGTATTTATACATTTAAAACAGATAAACTGTATATTCAGTCCCTGGAGAAAGTGGCATGGACCCTGGATGGAGAGTATGGCGGGAGCCACTGTGAGGTAGCAATCCAGAACCAAAAGCAGGCGATTCAGATTATGGCAAAAAACTTTGCATAACCCCCTTTTCTTTTTAGGGAAAATAAGGTAAACTATAGGTAGCGCAATATATAATTAAAATATTTAGAAGCGTTCCCTGGCAGGGGGACAGAAATGGAGGAAAAGAAATGTTAGTATCTGCAAAAGAAATGTTACAGAAAGCAAAGGCAGGCCATTATGCAGTAGGCCAGTTCAACATCAACAACCTGGAGTGGACAAAATCCATCTTACTTACCGCACAGGAGTTAAACTCTCCTGTAATCCTTGGCGTATCAGAAGGCGCCGGAAAATACATGGCAGGGTATAAGACAGTTGTAGGTATGGTAAACGGGATGTTGGAAGAGCTGAACATCACAGTTCCAGTTGCCCTTCATCTGGATCATGGCAGCTATGAAGCTTGCCTGAAATGCGTTGAGGCTGGGTTCTCATCCATCATGTTTGATGGCTCCCATTACCCAATCGACGAGAATGTAACAAAGACAACAGAGCTTGTAAAGATTGCCCATGATAAGGGAATGTCCATTGAGGCTGAGGTAGGTGCAATCGGCGGCGAAGAAGACGGTGTAATCGGCACAGGCGAATGTGCAGATCCAGACGAATGTAAGGCAATTGCAGACTTAGGCGTGGACATGCTGGCAGCAGGCATCGGCAATATCCATGGAAAATATCCAGAGAACTGGGCAGGCTTAAGCTTCGAGACTTTGGATGCCGTACAGCAGAAGACAGGAGAGATGCCGCTGGTTCTTCATGGCGGCACAGGAATCCCTGAGGATATGATCAAGAAAGCCATCTCCCTGGGCGTAGCTAAGATCAATGTAAATACAGAGTGCCAGCTTTCCTTCGCAGCAGCTACCAGGAAATATATCGAAGAAGGCAAAGACCAGGTAGGGAAAGGATTTGACCCAAGGAAGATCTTGGCTCCTGGCGTTGAGGCAATCAAGGCAACTGTAAAAGAGAAAATGGAATTATTTGGGTCGGTTGGAAAGGCCTAAGCAGGAAAATTTCCACAAAAAATTGCTCAAATATGAATATTTTTCTCTAAAATAACAGAAAATAAAATTTTTATAAAAATTCTGTTGATTTTTTGGAAAGATTAGAGTATCTTAATACCAGACATGAAACAGATGTTGATGAACAAGGGCGTTCCAAGAGGATTGGAATGCCCTTTTTATCTTATAAGCGACTCCTTCTGGATTGCCTGTAAGATAAAAAGCCCTCTGGGAGGATGCTTATTTTTATATTAAGAGAAAGGATGTATGGAATATGAGCGAATATTACAATGTAGCAGAGATCTTTGGGGAAAACGTGTTCAATGACGCAGTGATGCAGGAGCGTTTGCCGAAAAAGGTTTATAAAAAATTAAAAGAAGTGATTGGCGAGGGAAAAGAGCTGGATCTGGAGACAGCGGACGTGATCGCCCATGAGATGAAGGAATGGGCCATTGAGAAAGGCGCTACCCACTACACCCATTGGTTTCAGCCATTGACAGGCGTTACGGCGGAAAAGCATGATTCCTTTATCACAGCCCCCATGCCAAATGGAAAAGTTCTGATGAGCTTCTCTGGGAAAGAGCTGATCAAAGGGGAGCCGGACGCCTCATCCTTCCCATCCGGCGGCCTGCGGGCTACCTTTGAGGCAAGGGGATATACCGCATGGGACTGTACCTCCCCGGCTTTTGTCCGCCAGGATGCCGCAGGCGCGACGCTCTGTATTCCAACGGCTTTCTGTTCTTATACAGGAGAGGCTTTGGATCAGAAGACACCGCTGCTGCGTTCCATGGAAGCTATTAATGAGCAGTCCCTGCGTCTGATCCGCCTGTTTGGGAATACCACCTCCAAGAAAGTAACCCCTTCTGTAGGGCCAGAGCAGGAGTACTTCCTGGTAGACCGTGAGAAATATTTAAAGAGGAAGGATCTGATCTTTACAGGCCGCACCTTGTTTGGGGCAATGCCGCCAAAGGGACAGGAAATGGAAGACCATTACTTTGGGGCTATCAGGGAGCGCATTGCGGCTTATATGAAGGATGTGAACAAAGAATTATGGAAGCTGGGAGTTACCGCGAAGACACAGCACAACGAGGTTGCTCCGGCACAGCATGAGCTTGCGCCCATTTACGCAGAGGCAAACGTGGCAGTGGACAACAACCAGCTGGTAATGGAGACTTTGAAGAAAGTGGCTGGCCGCCATGGTTTGACTTGCCTGCTCCATGAAAAGCCATTTGCAGGGGTGAATGGATCTGGCAAGCATAACAATTGGTCGATTGTGACGGATGACGGTATTAATCTCTTGGAGCCAGGTAAGACGCCTCATGAGAATATTCAGTTCCTGTTAGTGCTGACCTGTATTTTGAAGGCTGTGGATAAGCATGCGGATTTGCTGCGTGAGTCTGCCGCGGATGCAGGAAATGACCACAGGCTTGGGGCGAATGAGGCGCCGCCTGCTATTATCTCTGTTTTCCTGGGCGAGCAGCTGCAGGATGTGCTGACCCAGCTCATCAGTACAGGCGAGGCTACTAGGAGCCTGAAACGTGAAGTGCTCCAGACAGGCGTGAAGACATTGCCGGATTTCCGTAAGGATGCTACGGACAGGAACCGTACCTCGCCCTTTGCCTTTACTGGGAATAAGTTTGAGTTCCGTATGGTTGGCTCGAATGACTCGATTGCGCCGCCGAACGTAGTGCTCAATTCCATTGTGGCAGAAGCCTTTTCCGATGCCTGCGACTATCTGGAAAAGGAAGAGGATTTTGATACAGCTGTGCATAACCTGATCAAAGAACAGGCCATTGCCCATCAGCGGATTGTGTTTAATGGAAATGGATATTCCGATGAATGGGTTGAGGAGGCAGGGCGCAGAGGGCTTCCCAATATTAAGTCATTGGTGGATGCAGTACCGGCTTTGACCACAGAAAAGTCCATTGCATTATTTGAGAAATTCAACGTATTCACCAAGGCAGAGCTGGAATCCAGGACAGAGATTTTGTATGAGAACTATTCCAAGGCTCTGAATATTGAGGCGCGTACCATGATTGACATGGCAGGGAAGCAGATTATCCCTTCTGTGATCAAATATACCACCTCTCTGGCCAATTCCATCAATGCTGTGAAGGCTGCCTGCGGCGATGCGGCAGATACCAGTACACAGACCGAGCTGCTGGTGGAGGCTTCCAGATTACTGGCGGGCGCTAAGGCTGCCCTGGCAAAATTGCAGAAGACTGCAGATAAGGGTTCATCTATGGAAGGCGGCAGGGAGCAGGCAGTTTACTACCGTGATGAGATCAAAGCAGACATGGATGCGCTGCGTGCGCCAGTTGATCAATTGGAGATGATGGTGGACAAAGAGATGTGGCCAATGCCTTCTTACGGAGACTTGATCTTCGAAGTATAAATCTTAGATGTATAAGGATGAGGAAGATTAGGATTTAAAAGGGAGGATGCCAGGCAACTTCCGTTACCTGGCACTTATTATGAAAAAGTTTATTTGAATAGTAGAATAGTAGTTAGCGTATTTATTAGTTTTTTAACTTGGTTTTATTATATGCAAAAGAAATGAAGTTTCCGTGTTATGAAAATGAAACTTTTTTGAATCTAAAATGAATAAATTGTGAACATAAATAATCGAAAATGAGAACAGGCATGGGAAACGGCATTTTCAACTGAACCACAAAGCTGTGGAGAAGGGAGAAAGTGCCGTTTTTTATTCCCTATATTGTTGTTTACAAAGGTGCATTTTAATCGCGCGGATGGAGCGCAAAAGGAGGAATGGACATGAGTGAGGATATGGTAGTAAGTTTAATCAGTGAGCATACCTTTGGGATTTGGTTTCTGATTGGGGCGGCACTGGTATTTTGGATGCAGGCGGGGTTTGCTATGGTGGAAGCAGGCTTTACCAGGGCAAAAAACAGCGGCAATATCCTGATGAAGAATTTAATGGATTTCTGTATTGGGACTGTGGTGTTTATATTGATTGGATTTTCCTTTTTGCTGGGGGAGGATTTTATGGGCTTTATTGGGAAGCCAGGGTTTGATATTTTTACGGCTTATGAAAGCTTTGATTTTTCCAATTTTGTGTTTAACCTGGTGTTCTGCGCAACTACAGCAACCATTGTGTCGGGAGCCATGGCAGAAAGGACGAAATTTTTGTCTTACTGCATTTACTCTGGGATTATTTCCGCTTTGATTTATCCCATTGAGGCACATTGGATCTGGGGGAACGGCTGGCTGGCACAGCTTGGGTTCCATGATTTTGCAGGATCCTGCGCAATCCATATGGTAGGCGGGATTTCTGCGCTGATTGGGGCAAAGGTCTTAGGGCCGCGTATTGGGAAGTTTTCTACAGATAAAAATGGGAAAATTACAAAGGTAAATGCATTTCCTGGGCACAACCTGCCCCTTGGGTGCTTAGGGTGCTTTATCCTTTGGTTTGGATGGTATGGGTTTAATGGGGCGGCTGCCACCAGTATCCCGCAGTTAGGGTCTATTTTCCTGACGACGACCATTGCGCCGGCAGTGGCTACGGTAGTTTGTATGGTGTTTACATGGGTGAAATATGGGAAGCCGGATGTATCCATGTGTTTGAACGCTTCCCTGGCAGGGCTTGTGGGCATTACAGCTCCCTGCGATGTGGCAGATGCCTTTGGGGCAGTTGCTGTAGGCGTGGTTTCCGGGCTTTTGGTGGTGTTTGGCGTATGGCTTTTGGACTATAAGCTGCATATTGATGATCCGGTAGGAGCGGTCGCCGTCCACTGCTTAAATGGGATATGGGGAACACTGGCAGTAGGGCTGTTTGCCACATCTTCTGCCCCTGGAAATGAGATTGACGGGCTGTTTTATGGCGGCGGGTTCCGCCAGCTGGGGCTGCAGGCGCTGGGAGTATTGTCTGTGGGGGCATGGACAGCCGTTACCATTACCATAGCATTTTTGGTGATTAGGGCAACCATAGGGCTGCGTGTAAGTGAGGAAGAGGAAATCGTAGGGCTGGATTCCTGTGAGCATGGGATTGCTTCGGCATATTCTGGATTCAGCATTATGGATGTTTCCAATACCATGACTATGGATGTGAATGAGAATACGAACCTGGGCACATCTGATTATGAGACGGCATCCCTGGTTCAAAGGGATGCAGCAGTGAAGGTGGTTTCAACGGCGCCTTTTGATGGGGCTGGGATGTACAAAGTGGTAATCATTGCGAAATTGTCCCGGTATGATAAGCTGCGGAAGGCGATGAATGAACTGGGCGTTACGGGGATGACGGTGACGCAGGTGATGGGCTGTGGGATCCAGAGAGGGGCTGGGGAGAAGTACCGCGGCGTGGAAATGGACGCTACTTTGCTGCCTAAGGTGAAATTGGAGATTATTGTAGGGAATATTCCAATTCAGTCGGTGATTGAAGCAGCGAAAAAGACGCTTTATACGGGGCATATTGGGGATGGAAAGATATTTGTGTACAATGTGGCGAAGGTGATCAAGATTCGGACAGGGGAAGAGGATTTGGATGCTTTGTTGGATGTGGAGTAGGTTAAACGGTAGCTTAAGGGGGGATTGGCAGGTAGGAAAATACTGGGGGAGCGACCGTCAGGGAGGAGCCGGGGCGGCTGCATTGACAGGCATTTTTGCCGTAGGCAGAGTGCCAGCAGATAAGGGCTGCGGCAAGCGTATGCTGAAAAATGAGATATGGCAGATGTAAAAGAACAGAGCCAGAAACCATTATGGTTTCTGGCTCTGCTGTACAAAGCTGTTTTAATCCATGTTGAGAAATTCAGCCGATGTCATAATCTTTGGATTCTTCAAACATCGTTCACGTCCTAAAATATGGAAAGTAGGGATTTCCCTACTTATATTATATATGGCTGCCAAAGAAAAATCAAAAGAATATTATGGAATGGGGGTATCGGACATTGGGAATGCGCTGAACTGCGTATTCCGTGAGAACAAATAGTAGCTATATTATGGATTATGATATAATATGGCCATTTATTTGTAGAGAAATGGGAAGATTAATGGTAAAATATATTTGCGAAGCAGATTGGAGGAACTTTGTTAAGAAGATAATGGGTATTTTTTGGGGAAGAAGGAGAAGATGGATATGGAAGATAACCTGCTGTTTGCAAATAATCGAAAGGAATTTATCCAGGAGTTTTTGGCAGCAATGGAGAAAATGAGCTGTAAAATCCAGATTGATGTAGCCAACAGCGGCCTGGAGGCAGCCAAACTGTTGCGTAAAAAGAGATATAAAATTGTGGTGACGGGGATGCACCTTTCAACTTTTGGGGGTGCTAAGCTGATCGCATACTTGAACGAGCATTTTCCGCAGACAGTCTGTATTGTGTATACAAGGCGCATGGAGCCAGCTTATTTGAAATTGCTGGTGAATGAGTTAAGGGTTTTTCGGATTTTCCAGAAGCCGGCGGATTATCAGAAGCTTTATGATTCCATTCAGGAGGGGCTGCATCTATATGAAAAGGGAGAAAATATGCGCATGGAACGACAGCAGATTGACCAGGGGATTCGGCGCGCATCTTTAAGGATTGCGGAACTGGAACAGAGTATCCAGGATCAGCCTCGGGAAAAGGAGGATTTTGTGCGGTTTCTGCAAGGGATGCTGAAGACATTCCAGAAAGATGTAAAGTCTGTGTTGTCTAAGGAGGAAAAGGAGCAGGTGCTTCGTTATGAGCGAAGGATTTTGCTGTGGCTGATTCGGGAGCAGGAGCATGTGATGGCACAGGGGCAAGAGGCTGCATATGGGCAGGAACCTGCGCAGGATGCGGAAGCGGCATATGGGCAGGAAATTATGCAGGGGCAGCCTGCGCAGGTTTCTCAGGGAATTTTGAAGGAATTCCATCATCCCGAACAGCAGCAGGAAGTGGAAATCTCAATGGATGGGTTTATGGGGAGGATTTTGCCAGAGAACCATCTGCGTCTGGTATTTGCATTGTATTTGGTAATCATGCGCCTGTCTGGCCTGGCAGATACATATCGGATAAAGGCAAGTATTGCGCCTGGAGAAAATGGGCATTTTCAAGTGGAGGTAGAGAGCGGCCTTTCCGAAAGCGTATGGCAGAAAAAGCATGGGGATTTGGCGGAACAGGCGATCACCAATGTGTCCCATGGGATTCTGGAAAGGGTAACAGAGAAGTTTTCTAAAGCCTTCCAGGAAGGGAAAGTGGCGTATCATTTGGAGCTGTAAAAAACAGATTTGGCAAAGAGATATTTGGATTAGCTGAATGGCTTATTGGAAAAATAAAGCCCCCTGCCGGCATATTTTGCCAGCAGGGGGCTTTGCTCCCATTGGATATTTCTGCCATCCTATTCGGCTGCCCCGCCGCCATCTTCGGAGCCTTCCTGCCTTTCGCTAATATTTTCTGTATGGCTGCTGCCTTCGCCATGTTCATCTTCATTTTCTTCGGATTCCCCATTTTCCGTTGTGCCATCCTCTGTGCCATCTTCATTTTCCATATTTTTTAGTCCGGGGATTTCCGGGATTTTAGGAAGGAGAGATTTCAGAGTGTGGATGGTACAGTATTTTTCATCCTGCAGATCCCCTGACAAAAGGTAAGGCTCGTCTTCTGTGTTGGGCGATCCGCCTACAATATATACGCCAGTCTGCCGCAGCTTTTTGGGGCAGTATTGGTTGGCAAGCATGCCAGATTTGGTGCAGATGGTGGCGCTTACATGGTGGTCACAGTATTCTGTGGGTACTGTTCCGGCTGCGAAATACTCTGTTTCAAACATGCTTCCTCTGGGGTCTGCATCACATAAGCCTTCTACAGCCAGTTTTCCGGACTTTTTGCATACTTCTGCGGTCACAATTCCTTCTGGCTTGTCAAAATCCTTTTGGGGCAGGTTTTCATGGATGCGCCCCATAATGTTCTTCCAGAGCTTTTTGGGATTGGAAGTCAGGGCATTGTCCTGGGGGCTGTTGTCATCATAGCCGCACCATACGGAGCAGGTGTAATAAGGCGTAAAACCAGAAAACAGCACATCACGGTTCTTGGTGGTAGTGCCTGTCTTGCCGGCAGTGGGCATGTTGCCGAAATTAGCGGCAGTCCCGGTGCCTTTCGTTAGCACGTCCTTCATAGCGTCTGTCAGCAAGAAGGCAGTGGTTTCCTTTAATACGGTATGGGTTTCCGGGGCATTGTCAATCATCACGTTTCCACTGTGGTCTAAGATTTTGGTATAGAAACGGGGCTTTGTGTAGGTGCCCTTGTCTGCAATGGTAGCATAGGCAGCGGTCAGTTCCAGGTTCGTTACACCATTGGTGATGCCGCCTAAGGAGAGGGATTCCACAATATCCTCTGGCGCAAGGGTGGTAAAGCCGAAGTTTTGCAGGTAGTCATACCCCACCTGTGGAGAAATGTCAGCCAATGTTTTTACCGTTACTACATTGATGGATTCTGTAATAGCATAACGGAGCGTCGTGAAGCCGTGGTAGCTGTTGTCATAATTCCGCAGGGATGTGCCGTTGCTATAGCTGAAGGGGCAGTCGTCCTGGACAGTGGCAAGGGTCATGCCAGCGGTATCCAGGGCAGGGGCGAAGGCTGCCAGTACCTTAAAGGTTGAGCCAGGCTGCCGGGTGGTGGAGGTGGCGCGGTTTAGGGTGCGGCTGCCAGTTTTGTCCCCTCTGCCGCCCACAATGGCTTTCACATCGCCGGTGTATTGGTCAATGATGGTAACAGATGCCTGGGGCTGCAGGGTGAAGACAGTGGATTCTCCTCCTTCAGGGATGGTGTCGCCAGGCTCTAAAAGCTCAGCTCTGTAAGCATCAATGGCTGCCTGAGCTTCTTCCACACTGGGAAAATTCAGGGAATAATCCGCATTATTGGCGCTGTAATGGGAAATCATCGTCTGGTCGCTGAAATTTTCCACAGCCCCGTCCTTCCGTTGGATGGTCAGGCGGTAAGAAAAGGAGTACTGCGGTTCTGTGGAATAATTTTCCTGGTTATTCACTTCTTCATCGCAAATTTTCTGGATATCCATATCCTGGGTGGACTGGATGGTCAGGCCGCTGTTGTAGATGGCTTTGTAGGCCTGGGTGTCTGTGTAGCCTTTTTTCTCCACAAGGTCTTGCACCACCTGGTCGATTAAGGCATCCACAAAATAGGAGTTTGGGTTTTCCTCGGCATATTCGATGTTTACCTGCTGGATGCGGGAGTAAACATCATCTTCTAAGGCCTCCTGGTACTGGCTTTCGGAAATGAAATTTTGCTCTTTCATATTTTTCAGCACCAGCTTCTGGCGTTTTTTATTTTCTTCTGGATGGCTGACTGGATTGTAGGCCGAAGGATTTTTGGTTATGCCGGCAATGACAGCCCCTTCTGATAGGGTGAGTTCTGACACGTCCTTGCCGAAGTATCGGCGTGATGCAGCCTGTACTCCCAGAGTGTTTTGTCCCAGGTTGATGGTGTTCAGATAATTTTCCAGCACCCATTCCTTGGATTTGATCTTGCTCAGTTCTATGGCTAAGTACTGCTCCTGGATTTTGCGCTGTATCTTTTCTATGCCAGATTGGGTTGTCCATCCTTCAAACACATTGTTTTTCAAAAGCTGCTGGGTAATGGTGCTGGCGCCCTGGTCAAAATGGAAGCCATTTCTGATACCGGAAAACCCTGCACGGATAATGCCCTTGATGTCAATGCCGTTGTGTTCATAAAAACGCTCATCCTCAATGGCCACAAAGGCGTGTTGGAGATTCAGGGGGATTTCATCTAAAGTCACATAGACCCGGTTGGAGCCAGAAGCTACCAAAGTGGCAGTCTGCTTGCCCTGGTTGTCCAAAACCACGGAAAGATAACCGGTGGGAGTGGGGTCAATGTCAGAAATATCTGGGGCGGATGCAATAATGCCTTTGAATACCCCAATCCCAGCGCAGCCCCCGATAATCACAACGGCTAAAAAGCAAACGAGCAGCCCCTTGAAAAAGATGACTGTGAATTTTTTGCGTATCAGTGAAGCAGTGGAAGTGATCTGCCGTTCCCTTGCGGCCAGGCTTTTCTTGCTGTAATTCATAATAGCCTCCTTTTGCGGAAAGTCTGTTCCGCATTGATTCAGCAGGCAATGTGCCGTTGGGGCTTGCCTGCATATGTAATTCAAAGGAAAACATAATGTTTGGGATCCTATGGGATAAATAAACTTATTTTGACATTATAGCAAAAAAGAAGAGGTAATGAAAGGGAAAAATCCTTAAGATTCTGCTAAAATCATAAAATTTGTGGTAAAAGGAAATGCGGCACTGAAGGAAGCATACGATATGGGATTGTCCGTTAAATGATGAGGTTCGGAATAACTCAAAGATTTGTTAAGGAACAATAAGGATTGACAGGAGTAAAAGAAATATGCGATACGATAAATGCGACAAATACCTAATTGAGTTTGTATTGTCAGAGAATATTGATAAGCACTTTGGTTCCCATAATCTTGTAAGCCATTATGTCATATTGATGGTCATGCGGGGGACGGTTGCAGTGTATTAGAAACTGCTTTTATTGAGGAGACAGGTTTAGAAACAGCAGAGGTATTGTCAAGGAACACTGCCATACCCTCATGCTGTTTCCTTAGTAAAGATTAAAACAATTTCAATGCCGCAACAAGTGCCATTTGCTATTTTCATTATCCCACCATGAGCCTCCACAATCTGCCTCACCAGCAAAAGCCCCAGGCCATGCCGCAAATCCAGCCGTTCATCGGTGCTTTCCATGTAATGAGGTTTTTCTTTCAGTTCCCGCTGCTTTTCGGCAGACAAACCCACACCGTTGTCCGCCACTGTGATAGAAACATCTTCCGGCGAACAGTCAAGGGACAGGAAAATATCGCATCCCTGCGGATTGTGATGGATGCTGTTCTGTACCAAATTACTGATAGCCCGCAAGATCAGGCGGGCATCGCACGCTACAACTGCGGTTTCCGCCACGGAGGAAATATCAACCCCTACTGAATATTCCTCACCAATACCAGCATTGAGCAAATCCGCCGCATAGGAGCGCAGCAACTTTGACAGGCGCATTGGCTCCTTATGGAGTGGCTGCATTTCATATTCTAACTGTGATACCAAATTCAAGTCCTGCACTAAGTCTTTGATCTTTGCACTCTGCGCTCGGATGATCTCTGCTTCCTGCTGGGTATTTCCGCTGGCCTCACGGTCACTGGCAATCCGCCCAGCGTATCCCATAATCATAGAGAGCGGCGTGCGGATGTCATGGGAAACGCCGCTGATCCAGTTGGCGCGGGCTTGGTTCTGCCTGCTCAGCACCTGGGACGCCTGATTGACGCTATCAGCAATTTCCGACAACTCGCCTCGAATGGACAGATGGACAGGTTTGCCAGCGGACAATGTTTTGATAGAGGCCATAATTGGCTCCATGTTTTTGGAGATTTTTCTTTTAGAGAAATAGTAAACCAAAAACAAAAGCAATATGTCTATCGCCAAGATGCCAGTCACAAAAAATGGAATCATCCTAACTGCCCGTATCGGAAAATAGTTTCCCGTCAGTTTCATAAAACTGTCTTTCGGGTAGCCCAGCACCAATAAGCCTTCGTCTATATTCCGCACAAAAACAGGATAGTCTTGCAGATAGCCCTTTGAGAATATGGCCACATCCTGAATGGTGTACTGCGTCGGTAGTTCCTTCGGCAAAAACACAGACCAGTCACAGCGCCCGTTTGCGTCCAGATACATAGCCCAAATTTGGTTACTGCTTAACTCTTGCGTCAATTCTTCTGATATGCCATGTGCTGAAGAATCAGCGGCCACGGCTTCTAACATTTTCGGCGGAGACGCCAAACCGTATTCTCCAGACACGATACCCCCAAATGTCAGGATAAACGCCAGAATATTGACTAACAGGAGAATGAGTGCAAAGGTAAAAAAGGAAAGCAGATATTTTGAGATATATTTTCCAAATGCTTTCATCGCTTACTTCCTCGCCAGCAGCTTATAGCCCAGCCCCTTGACGGTCAGCAGGGAAACCGGCTTTGACGGGTCTGCCTCGATCTTCTCCCGGATGCGCCGCACATGGGCGTTCAGGCTGTTTTCATAGCCAAAGGGATTATCGCCCCACAGAGCCTCGCAGAGCGTGTCCACGGTTACAATGCGGCCTCCATTTTTTGCGAGCGTTTCCAATAGTTTATGCTCCATCGCCGTCAAGGGAAGTATCTCACCGTTCTTGTCAACTTCAGCCCGGCTGAAATCAACCGTACAGCTATCCAGTTTCAAAACCGGCGCGTCCTCCTTGTAGCATCGGCGCAGAACCGCATAGACCCGCAGTAAAAACTCCTGGGGTAAAAAGGGCTTTGGGATATAATCGTCCGCTCCAAGGCCAAGTCCAGCCAGCTTGTCCGATGCCTCGTCACGAGCCGTCAGAAAAATCACGGGAATATCTGTCCATGTGCGTATCTGCTCCATCAGAGAAAAGCCGTCACCGTCCGGGAGCATCACATCCAAAATAGCAAGATCGGGTTTTTCTTCTTTGGCGGCGGCAATACCATCTTTCATATTGGCGGCGGTAACAAGATGCTGAAAGCCCTCGTCCGCTAAAATAGCTGTTACCATTTTCAAAAGCTCCAGCTCGTCATCGACCAGCAGGAGTTTTTTGCTGTGTAAAAATGAATGCTCCATCATGATGCCTCCCCGACAAACTGAATTTACGTATTTCTTTTGGCGAACTTATCAATAACATTGCCTATCCCTAAATTTATAAAGAAATCAGCAATCTCAGCAAACAGATTTACTATAAAATCGACCATGTAAGTTTCCTCCAAATCCCGATCTGTCAGCCTGATTATAACACAGCAAATTTACCCTGTAAACGTTACCATGAAAAAGTAAGGTAAAAGTAAGGGCACGAGAATGTAGAAGTCAGGTCAATGCTGTACCATAGAGGCAGAAAGGAGATGTGTCTATGGACTATATCATTACCACAGAACAGCTGACGAAAAAATACAAAAATTTTATGTCCGTCAACAATGTTTCTCTCCACGTTCGTCGGGGCAGTATTTACGGATTTCTTGGCCCCAATGGAGCAGGCAAATCCACCACCATGAAAATGCTTCTGGGGCTGACCGCCCCCTCAAAGGGCCGCTTCACCATTGACGGGAAACAGTTCCCCAACGACCGGCTCAAAATCCTGCGGGAAATTGGCTCTTTCATTGAGGCTCCCTCATTCTATGCCAATCTGACAGGTCGGGAAAACCTGGATGTGATTCGCCGGATTTTGGGGCTGCAGAAGAACGCCGTGGAGGACGCCTTGGAGCTGGTAGGGCTGTCCGAGTCTGGGGATCGCCTCGCGAAGAAGTATTCCCTTGGCATGAAACAGCGGCTTGGCCTCGCTGGGGCGCTGTTGGGCCGTCCGCCTATCCTCATTCTGGATGAACCGACAAATGGCCTTGACCCCTCTGGCATCCACGAGATACGCAATCTGGTGAAGTCCCTGCCTGCCCTGTACGATTGCACCATTCTCATTTCCTCCCATATACTGTCGGAAATTGAACTGATGGCAGACGACATCGGCATCCTCAATCATGGGAGGCTGTTGTTTGAGGGTAGCTTGGATGATCTGCGGTACAGCGCACGGCAGGCGGGAATGTCTGCGGATAACCTGGAAGATGTGTTCCTCTCCATCGTGGAGCAGGACAACGCTGCCAGAAAGCAGAGGGCGAAGCTATGAGGGCGCTTGTGACCGAACTACGGAAGGAGAAGCGGACAGGAGTGATCCCGGTTCTGCTGGCTGTCGGCATTTTAGGCGCGGCCTATGTGTTTGTCAACTTCCTCGTTCGGAAAGATACGCTGTTCAATCTTCCGCTGGCTCCGATGGACGTACTGCTGACCCAGCTTTACGGCATGATTATGATACTGAACCTGTTCGGTATCGTTGTCGCAGCCTGTATGGTCTACAACATGGAGTTTAAGGGCAATGCGGTCAAGAAAATGTATATGCTCCCCATGAGCGTACCAGGGATGTATCTCAGCAAATTCCTGATCTTGACCGTCATGCTATTTGCGGCGGTAGCGTTAGAAAATATGGCATTGATGCAGATTGGCATGAGCAATTTGCCCCAAGGGACATTTGAAATAGGAACACTGCTCCGCTTTACGGCTTATTCATTTCTCACCTCCATGCCGGTGCTGTCCTTTATGGTGCTGATTTCCTCCCGCTTTGAAAATATGTGGGTTCCCCTCGGGGTAGGAGTTGCCGGTTTTTTGAGTGGGATGGCTCTGGCATCGTCAGCCGCGGCAATTTTAATGGTGCATCCGTTCATTGTGATGTTTAAGCCTGCGGTCGCTATGAGCGCACAGCCGGATATGCTGGCCGTGCTGTTTGCTCTGGCTGAAACGCTTCTTTTCCTTGGTGTTGGGCTGTGGATGGCAAAAAATCTGCGCTATGAGTAAAGGAGGAACTGTATGAACTTTTTAGATCTGCTTGGTATCGAGTTTATGAAGGTAAAACGGTCAAAGATCATTCCACTGATTTTTATTGCACCCCTGCTGGTTGTGGCCTCCGGGGTGGCTGCGTTAAGCCGGTACTTCACGCCGGAGTACACCAACGCATGGCCCGCTATGTTTATTCAAAGCGCCCTGGTCTACGCCTACTATCTGCTGCCGTTCAGCATGATCGTGGTCTGCGTGATGATTGCAGGGCTGGGAACACAGAACAATGGCATACTGAAAATGCTGGCTCTGCCGGTGAGCCGAAAGGCTCTTTCTCTGGCAAAGTTTTGTGTCCTGATGTTCTATCTGTTTATGGAAATGGCCGTCTTTCTGGCGGTGTTCGTAGTCGCCGGTATGTTGGCTGCTTCGGCAATGGGAATTACAGAAACATTGCCCGTCCTCTATCTTCTGAAATGGTGCGTGGGGCTGTTTCTGACCATGCTCCCATGCTTGGCGGCGATGTGGGCAATCACGGTATTATTTGAAAAGCCTTTGCTTTCAGTGGGTTTGAACCTGCTGCTGGTTATTCCCGGTATCCTGGTTGCCAATACGCCGCTTTGGATTGCCTATCCCTACTGTTACAGCGGTTATCTGGTGTCCTGCTCCCTGCATGACTTTACAGCGGAAACCTCTGACACCACTTTTACTCTGATGCCGTTTCTGCCCTGTGCAATCGCTGTATTCGTTGTTCTGCTTGCCCTGTCGGTCACACAATTTGGAAGAAAGGAAATGAGGTAATTGTATGGAAGTTACGAAAAAATTTCAAAAGCTCAGTATGGCAGCGCTGATTGTCAGCTTGCTGCCGCTGGCAACCCTTGTCCTGGTATTTCTGAAAATCACCCTGCCAGATAGCGTTCGGGCAGTTTGGGCGATCTGTAACATTGTCTTTGCGCTGGCGGGCCTTTTGCTTTCCGTGATCTGCGTAAAGAGTGAGGAAAGCCGGAGCATGGCCAATATCCTGTCCACATTAGTCAGTGTGGCGCTGATGTTGCTGATGCTGGGAGTGGCTGCTCTTGCCTTGGCTCTCAACTTCTTGCAGTAGGGCCATAAGAAAAAGCAAGTAACTACAACCTAAATCCCACATTTTTCCTCAGCCATAGTTTTGGGAATGACTACTCGATATAGAAAAACAACGGGGCATGGTATTTCCATGCTCCGCTGTTTGCTGTCCAAGGATACTATTCAAAATGTGTTGTAACATTGTATTTAGGGTATTCAGGAAATCGTGGTTGCTTCGGCGAAAATATCCTTGATAAATAGCGTCCTGGTTTACAATGCTGTTGCTTTCGCCCTCCCGCCCGTCTTTTTGGAAATGTGCGTTGACGGTGTATTCCGTGCCGCCGATTTTCTCGGTAAGGCTCATCGGCTCCGGGATGCGGACAAGGGGCGTGACATTCCGGGCAGGCGGCAGAGGGGGAGATACCTTGTCGGGATTTATCATAGGGGCATCTTCTGAAGGGCGGTTTCTTTCAGTGAGGAGCCATTTTTGCGAAGCAAAACTTTAAATAATGCCCCGAATTGTTGCTATAAGCGGCTTCCAGGCCGTGAATAGTAACACTGAATACATTCATGACGCTGGCTCATTGTGCATTTGGCTTGCGTTCATCGGAAAAATATGCTAAAATACCACACAAGGGACATGGCAGGAATATTATGGATGCTGCCTGGCCTGGGAGCGGAGGGCGGTACAGATGGAAAATCAGCCAATCAAAACCCTATATCAGGGCGGCTCTGGTGAAATCGTGGAGAAAAAATCCCGTTTTATTGCCACAGTGGAAAGCATCACCTCAGAGGAGGAGGCGTTTGCCTTTATCAATAGAATAAAAAAGCAGTACTGGGATGCCAGGCATAATTGCTATGCCTTTGTAGCAGGCAGGAACCATGGCCTTCAGCGTTTCAGTGATGATGGGGAGCCAGGCGGGACGGCAGGGCGCCCTATGCTGGACGTGCTGCTGAAAGAGGATATCCACGATGTGGCAGTGGTAGTGACCCGTTATTTTGGCGGTGTCCTGCTGGGAACTGGCGGATTGGTGCGGGCTTACCAAAAAGCCGCCCAGGAAGGGCTGCGAAACAGCCTGATCATTGAAAAGCGCCAGGGCAGGGTTCTGAAAATCGACACAGACTACAATGGGATTGGGAAGATTCAGTATATCCTGGCACAGCAGCAGATTCCCACTATAGGCACTTCTTATACAGAGCGTGTCATGGCAGAGGTGATGGCGCCAATGGAAAGCCTTCAGAAAATCCAGGATGCAGTGACAGAAGCCACCAATGGGGCAGCCCGTTTTCAAGTAGATGAGCCAGTGGAATTTGCCCTGATTGACGGTGCTGTAAAAATTTTTAAAAAAAATTAAAAAAATAGCTTGCATTTCTGGTGGAAGTCGTATATAATACATCTTGTTGAAAACAATGGCCCATCGCCAAATGGTAAGGCAACGGACTCTGACTCCGTCATTTCAAGGTTCGAATCCTTGTGGGCCAGCTGAAGTCCATCACATATGTGATGGACTTTATTATTTTTAGGAACTTATTCAGAAAGCGGAACCCTTTTTCATAATTATAAGGATTTCAGGAGAAAAATATGTATCATTTTGAAAGCAGGATTCGCTACAGTGAGGTTGACAGCAAAGGAAAGGTTACCCTTGGCTCTATTTTAGATTATTTTCAGGACTGCAGTTCCTTCCATTCAGAAGAACTAGGTGTGGGGATTGATTTTTTGGCTGAGAAGCAGGCGGCATGGGTGCTGTCATCCTGGCAGGTTGAGGTAAAGCGTTATCCAGCCCATGGGGAGGAAGTAGTGGTTTCCACCTGGCCCTATGATTTTAAAGGCTTTATTGGTTACCGCAATTTTACCATGGAGAGCCTGGCAGGGGAGCTGCTGGCCTATGCGGATTCTATTTGGGTATTGTTGGATTTGCGCAGGGGACGGCCCATGCGCCTGCTTCCCGAAATGGTGGAAGCGTATCAATTATCGCCCAGGATTTCCATGGAGACTGCGCCCAGGAAGCTGGCATTGCCAAAGGGGATGGAGGATCAGGGTGCATTTCCTGTCAGCAAATACCACATTGACACAAATCAGCATGTAAACAATGGGAAATATGTCAGTATGGCACAGGAGTACATCCCCATGGGGTTTGAGGTTGGAAAAATGCATGCGGAATACCGAAAGGCAGCCGTTTATGGGGATGTGATTTATCCGCTGACTGCCAGGGAAGGGAATAAGATAACTGTAAATCTGGCAAATAAGGAAGGAATGCCTTATGCCATTGTAGAATTGGAGGGATACCGATGATTCAGTTAGGTGAAAAGCAGACATTGGTGATTGCAAAAATAGTAGAGTTCGGCGTGTATCTGGCGGAGCCAGGGAAAGAGGATGTAAGGGTGCTGCTTCCAGGCAGGCAAGTCCCTCCAGAGGCTAAGCTGGGGGATGAAATAGAAGTATTTGTTTACAAGGATTCTGAGGACAGGATTATTTCTACGGTGCGGGAGCCCAAGCTGAAGATGGGGGAAGTCCAGGTTCTTACAGTGGTGTCTGTCCAGAAGATTGGCGCCTTTTTAGACTGGGGGCTGGAGAAAGACCTGTTCCTGCCTTATAAAGAGCAGGCTGGAAAGGTGAAGGAAGGGGATCAGGTGCTGGTAAGGCTTTATATAGATAAAAGCAAGCGCCTCTGTGCCAGCATGCAGGAGCTTCACGAGGTTCTCCGTACGGATTCCCCTTACCAGGTTTCCGATATGGTAAAAGGGCGCGTGTATGAGTTAAGTGATAATTTTGGAGCCTTTGTGGCAGTAGATGATTGCTATTCGGCTTTGATCCCCCACCATGAGGACCACAGCTTCCTTCAGATCGGGAGCCTTGTGGAAGCCAGGGTTACAGGCGTGAAGCCGGATGGCAAGCTGGATCTGACAATGCGCCAGAAGGCTTATAAGCAGATAGATCAGGATGCCATGCAGGTATTAGAGCTGTTAGAGGAGTATGGCGGCGTGCTTCCTTTTAATGACAAAGCCTCTCCAGAGACCATCATGCGGGAAGTGAAAATGAGCAAAAATGCCTTTAAGCGGGCGGTAGGGCATTTATATAAGGAACGGAAAGTAGAGATCACTGAAAAAAGCATTCGAAGGTTATAGGAGGGGAAAATGTCCAATAACAAAAGCGTCAACCGCCTGTTTCTTGCAACGATCATTATTTATATTGGCGTCAGCATGGGATATGGGATATTGTCTGCCTGGATGCCAATCCTGGGAGAGCTGCCTATTTATGTGAACTTATTGCTCTCCCAGTCGCTGATCCTTTTGCCGGGGCTGGTGTACTGCAGGCATAGGGGGATTGCCATCCGGGAGTTTATCCCTTATCGGAGGATCGGCCTTGCTACGGCGTTGCTGGTGGTGATATGTACATATTTGATGTATCCTCTGATCATTGTGCTGAATGCCATATCCATGCTGTTTACAAACTCTGGCACAGCAGCGGTTGCAGATATCATGCAGGGGCAGAGCTTTATACTGAGCGTGCTGTTTGTGGCCGTAACGCCTGCTTTTGTGGAAGAATTTATGTTCCGGGGCGTGCTGTTCCATACTTATCGTAAGAGCCGGATGCTGCCAGCTATTTTGCTTAGCGCATTTTTGTTTGGGTGCATGCATATGAATCTGAATCAATTTGTGTATGCATTTGCGTTAGGGGTTTATCTGGCATTTTTGGTGGAAGCCACTGGGAGTATTTTAAGTTCGATGCTGGCTCATTTTACGCTGAATGTTACCAGTGTGGTGATGAGCTTTTTGCTGCCTGTGTTATATCGGGAGGCAGGGGTGGAGCAGGGCTCCTCAGCGCCTCAGGTGCAGCAAGGGGGATACGCAGCGGTGATGGAAAGCAGCGAATTGCTGATGTTTATGATGGGGATAATTGTATGGGGGATTATTGCCGTGGGCACTACCTGTGGGGCAGTGGGGATTTTTTATGCTATTTGCAGAATGAATGGGAGATGGGAGCATGTGAAGCAGATGTTCCGAGGGGGAAGCAGGGAACGGATGGTTACAGTGCCCCTGGTGATTGGGATAGTGATTGCGTTTGGGTTTATGGGGGTGTATATTTGGATGGAAATGACGTGAGCGGGGGAAAGATACCGCATATTTGGCAATCCGTACGCTGGATGCAAAAGACCGGCGTCCGGGTTGCCAAATTTCATTATATGAGTGAAAGATATAGATATTAAATGGAAATATCAATATTTCCGCCCAAATGGGGAGTGACGGACTGTTCCATGAGCTTGGCCATGGAAGCGCCCATTTCTTCCATTGAGTCTAATTGTTTGCTTAACATGAGTACGCCAACGTCATTATTTACATTGACCATGCTGAGGGCTGTTGATAAAGCGGCAACGTCCATTTATGATTCCTCCTTTCAAGGGGATTTTTAATCCCTTTTTCCTGCATGCGGCAGGGCGGACAGCCGTGCCGGCAGGTGTATTTGACCTTTTTATTATGCCATGGGGAAGGGGGAAATACAAGGGGGTTTTCTGAAAGTTGGAAAATAAATGGTTTGCCTTTAAGAAGCAACGGGCCAAATACATGCCAGAAGCAATAGGGAAGAATAAACAGGGGATGAGATTTCAGTGGCGAAAAAATTTTGAGTGGCTAATTGACCAGATTTAAATCAGCCTGTTGTGCAAGTTAATAATGAAGTAAAATTGTTGTAATTTCTCCTGGGTAAAATTCGGCAGAGGACATATAGAAAAAGCCCCACACGGCAGCAGGAACGGCTCCCACTTTTCCTTTGCCGCCCGTTCTGTTTCCTCCTGATTGTATAAATTTAAGGGGAAATATGTTTTGTAACGCTTGCTTTTAGGCAAAAAATTCAAAAAGCATCTTTGTTCATCAATCGTCATAGCTTTTTTGGCTGTTTCTGTCTTTTCAATTTTTGACATAACGTCGCTGCAAGCGTTCTTTTTCTAACATGGCAGCAAGCGCATAAATAAGATGATTCTTTAGGGATATTTAGGGATAAAAAGTTTAGGTTTTATTAGGTTCTCTTTAGCCCAAAATAACAGGTTTTCACAAGTCCTATACTCTGAAAATGTCAAGTTTTGACTGGTTCTATATCCCAGTTACCCTAAATCATATTTTATAATTCCACATCAACCTGATACTCTTCATCAATAAAAATGTATTCTACTGCATGGCTACGGCACAATTCCAGTATACGGGCATTATCCTTCAGCATGGATTCTTTCGTACAGTCCTCATCGTCCAGGCGGTTTTCAACAACATTTGCAAACTTCATTACATCTTGGAAGTGACGGTTTATATAATTTTCACTCATAACCAGACAATGGTATTTGATGTGATTTAAATATTCTTCATCAAAATCCTTCGGCCAGTCAAAGGGAATGTAGCAGCCTTCCACAATTAGATTTTGCTTATTTTCAATAGCGGTTTTGATCATCCCGCATACAATGGGCCATAAATAATCCGTCAGCGCCTCATCTTCGCTCATAGGTGTAAGTGTTGTATTACCGCTTCGGATCAATCCCATTTTTAAATGATCGATGGAAAGGTATGGATAATGGTACTTCTCAAGTAACTTTTGCGCAAGCGCTGTCTTACCCGTGTGGGATGCGCCGGTTATCAGAACAATCATTTCAGGCCTCCATATTTGAATCCTTAAATCAAATTTTTTTATTTGCCATGGAATTATTTTACCATATACCGAAACTTTATTCCATATACTGTTGGATCAAGTTTATACAACACTTCATCGGCGGCCTGACTTCGGCTCTGCTTCAGAATTTATATTTTATTTTGTTGCTGTTTCATGTAAAACATGTATAGAAATAAAGCAATTAACAGATCATTCTGAAAGACAAAATGTTGCACGGCACATCCTTGAGGCTCTTCCGGATTGGTCTGGAATACCCGAGGCAAGGGAAAACTACATTACAGAACGTACTGATAAAATATTTTTTGTGCCTATGATCAAAATAAACCGGTCGGATTCTTATACTTGAAGGAAACAGGAGATGCCACTGTTGCATTATATGTCATGGGAGTATTGATGGCTTTTCACCGCGATGGCATTGGCCGGGAAAGGTGTCTATTTGGACAGAGTCAGGCAATATGTGCGGCTTTGGGGAGGGAATACCAGAAATTGCCATAGAAATTGCATAAAATTTGTAGTAATTTTGTAAAACTTTATGGTTGACATAAGGTTTCCTCTTTGTTATAATGTGACTTGTAACAAATTCGTAACAAATCAATTAAAATAACGACAAATATAAAAGAATACTGGAAAATTTCTAATCCAAATAAAACAAAGATTCAGATCAAATAAAACAAGGATAAAAATGGAGGTTAAAATGAACAGGAATTCAATCAGAAGGGCAACCACTTGCTGTTTGACAGCAGCAGTCGTATTAACAAATAGTTCTCTTGTAACACATGCAGCTGTAGATGCAGGGGCAGGCAGCTTAATCGCAGCGGCACAGGAAATAGACGCAAAGCAGGAGGATATCGGCAGCGCTACCACAGCAGCTGGTATTTCCCAAATTATCGCAAGTTCCCTTGTAGAGGATGCAGGCCAGGAACAAGAGGCAGAGAAGCCAGCAGAGACGATTGACACTTCCATTCAGAATATTCATAATGAGGTTCCTGTTGAGACTGAGTTTGATGATATTGCAATTGCTCAGGTTGACAATTATGTAAATGTCCGTTCTACTCCAAGCGAAGAGGGAGAGGTGTTAGGAAAATTATATAATAATTCTGCTTGCACAGTTGTGGGCGTAGACGGCGAATGGTATCAGATCCATTCCGGCAATGTGGAAGGATACATAAAATCAAATTTCTTAGTAGTAGGAGATGCTGATTTAGCCAAGTCCGTAGGCCGCAGAGTGGCAGACGTTACTACAGACACATTGAACGTGCGTACAGACGCTAGCACAGAGGCGGAACTTTTAGGGCAGGTGCCAGAAGGTGAGACTCTCAATGTAATTGAAGAAAATAACGGATGGGTGAAGGTAGCCATTGAGGAAGGCGACGGCTGGGTATCCGGTGATTTTGTAGAATGCAGCATGCGTTACCAGGTAGCTGAGTCTAAGGAAGAAGAGGAAGCGCGCCTCAAGAAGGAAGAGGAAGAGCGCCTTGCAGCTGAAGCTGCAGCTGCCCAGGCAGCCGCGGCCGCCCAGGCAGCACAAAGTTCTGGATCTTCAGGAGGTTCCGCGCCAGCCGCAGCTCCTAGCAGGTCTTACAACCCGCCAAGCGGCGGAAATGGCCAGGCAGTTGCAGATTATGCATGCCAGTTCGTAGGAAACCCCTATGTATGGGGCGGTACAAGCCTGACAAACGGTGCAGATTGCTCTGGTTTCGTTATGAGCGTATATGCAGCCTTTGGCGTAGGGCTTCCGCATTCCTCCAGCGCATTGCAGGGCGTAGGCTACGGCGTAAGCGCAGATGCAATGCAGCCAGGCGATATTGTATGCTATAGCGGCCACGTTGGAATCTATGTAGGCGGCAATACGATCGTACATGCCAGCACAGAGGCCACAGGCATTAAGTACACATCTCCTGCAAATTACAGGCAGATTGTTGCTGTTAGGAGAATCTTCTAAAAAATTATGATACTGAGAGGGATGCCTTATTTTTAGGCATCCCTTTTTAAATACGTGCTTAGGGTGGATGTAGCTTTGCCCTGTTTTACTTAAAATTGTCATACAACTGTAATTATTTTGTGAAAATTTTTCCTCTACATAAAATCTTCCAATCTTTCAAAATCACTTTATAAAAAAAATGCACAAAAATGTCAATCCCTACTCAAAATTTATCCCAAAGTTATCCACACATTTCCTCGCCTTAAAATGTAAAAATTCGACTTATACACAAACTTATCAACATTATCCACATGAATCCTCCAGGATTCTTTCGCTTTTACAAGGAAAAAAAGAAACATGTGTTTTGTACATTTGTCATAAAGTGGATAATTTTGTGGAAAAAACTCAAAAAATGTCGAAAGTTTATATGTCTTAACAATCTGCGGATTTAACAAAAAATTCAGACAATTAAAAATAAAGTACCGATGGCGGAATTAAAGAGAGTTTGAAAAACTTGAAGTAACATTATGGAAGAATTATTTCATGAGGAATTTACTCTAAAAATACCGTTTACCCGTGAAAGCTGGAATGGAAGAATGAAGGCTTGCCGTGGAATTGGAGCTTCGCTTACCGAGAAAAAATTTCGGGGTGGGAACAAGGGCATATAACGCTTCTTGAACAGATTGCACTGGATGAATTTGATATTTTACATTATGCTGCTATTGCAGAGCTAAAAAATGATACAGCGATGATGATTACAGGCGGTGCATATGCGGCAACCAAAATTGCACCAGCCTATGAAGAATATATGGCTAATATCCGCCTTACAGACTTGGAAAGCGTAGCCATGAAGCCCCAGCCCCCCTGACGGCCGCCTAGCCATTCCCGCTCCCAGGCGGCTCATTGTTCATCTCTTCCCCTGTCTATTAATCCCTTAAGTTACAGACATTGGCCATGAGTAGTCACAATTTTAATACAGTTCACACATTATCCAAATTATTTAGGTTGAAAAAATCGAATCCATTTGTTATACTTCTTAAGTACTTCATAATATTGCCAAAATTTTAATTATAGAAAGAATGAAATCAGGTGCCATATGATTAAGAAATTGGAAATTCTGGGTATGGAGTTGGACAATCACACCGTTCGGGAAGCGATGGCCCACATGGAAGGCTTCCTGAGCACTACCGTAATGAATACAGTGGAAGCCGTTTCTATGGAAATGCTGGTGAAGGCTCAGGCAGACGATTTTCTGAAGGAATGTATAGAAGGCCTGGATTTGGCAATTATCAGTGATAAGGAGATTTTAAAAGCAGCAGGCGAAACATCCTCGCAGCGTATGCGGGAAACAGTGGAACATGCGTTTTTAAAAGAATTTATGAAAAGGGCTTCCCGGAATGGCTGGACTTTCTACCTGTTGGGTGACACCGGAGGGCAGATTGAGGCGCTGCAGGGATTTTTGCATGAAGATTATAATAAGATAAAGATAGTGGGGGCATATGCGTTGGCAGACTGCACAGGGGATTATGATGCGGTGATCAATGAGATTAATATTGCAGAGCCGGACGTGATCCTGTCAGTAATCGCAACCCCCGGTCAGGAATGCTTCCTGAAGGAGAATAAAGAAAAATTCAATGCGAAAATCTGGTATGGACTGGGCGCAGATTACGCTGCCAAAAAAGGTGTGTCAGAAGTGGCGGGGTTTGCTAAAAGGCTGTTCCATAAAGGGATGATGCATGGCATGCTGCTGCGTTATAACAAGAAGGATGAGTGAGGTAGTGGTAGGATGAGAAAGTTGTTCATCGACAGGAAAAATACATGGTTTGTGTATTTGATGATTATTGGGGGGACAGGGATTTTAGCTTTTACGATCAAATGTATGTTTGACCCCGTTAGCCTTGTAACTGGCGGGTTTACTGGTGTGGCGATTTTGCTGAAGGATATGACAGGGATGGTATATAAAGGTGGGATTCCCCTTTGGTTTGCCAACCTGGCATTGAATGTGCCAGTGTTCTTAGTTGCCTGGAAGGTAAAGGGGAAGCAGTTTATCGCAAGGACGGCCATTGCCACTGGGCTGCTCTCCCTTTGGCTTTATGTAATACCGGAGATTGATTTTGTAAGCGGGGACTATATCCTGGCTGCAGTGTTTGGCGGCGCCCTCACAGGCGTATCTATGGGCATGATCCTCTGGGCCAATGCCACTACAGGGGGAACGGAGATGGTGGCGATGCTGGTCCAACATAAAATGAAGCATTACTCTGTGGCTCAGATCATGCAGGTGTTAGACGGCATGGTTGTGGTGGCAGGAATGTATATCTTTGGGCTCCGGCCCTCCATGTATGCCATTGTGTCTGTTTTTATTGCTTCAAAGGTAATGGACACGATTTTAGAAGGGATGAAGTTCTCCAAGGCTGCCTATATCATCACGGACCGTTACGAAATGGTGTCCCATATTATTATGGAGCGCCTGGATCGGGGCGTGACAGGCCTGAATGCCAAAGGGATGTATTCCGGGGATGAGAAGTGCATGCTTTACTGTGTGGTATCGAAAAAGCAGATTGTCCTTCTTAAGGAGATTATCCATGAAATTGACAAAAATGCCTTTGTGATTGTGGGGGATGTGCGGGAGGTATTGGGAGAGGGGTTCATTGAGTATAGGGGGTAGCGGGAATGCATCCGCCTGTGAGGTGATGTCCAGTGGGAAGGGGGTATTGGGAATAGGTTCTTTGCCGTTAATGGGTAATTCAGGCTTTGTGTACTATGCCTAGGGCAAAAAGTGGGTTATTTTTCAAAAAAATTGAGGAAATGCATAAAAAAATGTGGATTTCCTCTTTATTTTTTTGTGCTTTTGCATTAAAATACAAATTAAGTTGTTTTATTTTCCTGAAAAGCAAGCAATATATTTTGTGAAAGTTGCATAGTGACCCAGAGGATGTGCGAAAAATGCCCTTTGGCGTCGGAAAACCTGGGACAGAAGGACATAGAAAAGGAGTGGAGCAAATGATTTCGAATCAGATACTTCAAAGCACCATTGATGGTTTAAAAGGAATTACTAGAATTGATTTATGTATTATTGATACAGAAGGAAAGGTGTTGGCATCTACTTTTCAGGATACGGATAGTTATGTGACCGCGGCTCTGGCATTTGTGGAGTCTCCTGCGGATAGCCAGGTATTTTTGGGGTGTCAGTTTTTTAAGGTGTTTGATGAGCATCAATTGGAATATATCCTGCTCGCCAATGGCGACAGCGATGACGTATATATGGTAGGGAAAATAGCCAGCTTCCAGATTCAAAACCTTCTGATCGCTTATAAGGAGCGTTTTGATAAGGATAATTTTGTGAAAAACCTTTTGTTGGATAATCTGCTTTTGGTGGATATTTATAACCGTGCTAAAAAGCTCCATATTGACACAGAAGCCCGGAGGGTGGTGTTTATCGTGGAGACAAACCGGGAAAAGGACGGAAATGAATTAGAGAAAGTGCGCGGCCTTTTGGCTGGCAAGTCCAAGGATTTTATTACTGCAGTGGATGAGAAGAACATCATTGTGGTCAAGGAAGTTATGGAAAATGAAGGCTATGAGGAGCTGAACAAGGTGGCAGAGGTGATCCTGGATATGTTCCAAAGCGGGGATGAGCCGGAAATCCACATTGCTTATGGCACCATTGTGAATGAAATTAAGGAGGTTTCCCGCTCCTATAAGGAAGCCCGGATGGCTCTGGACGTGGGCAAGATCTTTTTCGAGGACCGCCATGTGATCGCTTATTCTACCTTGGGGATTGGCCGTTTGATCTACCAGCTTCCGATTCCGTTGTGTAAAATGTTTATTAAGGAGATCTTCGATGGGAAATCCCCAGATGAGTTTGATGAGGAAACGCTGACCACAATCAATAAATTTTTTGAGAACAGCCTGAATGTCTCTGAGACTTCCAGGCAGCTGTATATCCATCGGAATACGCTGGTGTATCGGCTGGATAAGCTGCAGAAGAGCACAGGGCTGGATCTGAGGATCTTTGAGGATGCTATTACCTTTAAGATCGCGCTTATGGTGGTAAAATATATGAAGTATATGGAAACATTGGATTATTAGGAGGTTGCATGATTAAGCTTGAGCATGTCAGTAAGTCGTATTCAGCAGGGATTCCTGCTTTGAATGATGTGAGTTTGGAGATAGAGGAAGGGGAGTTTGTTTTTGTAATGGGGGACAGCGGGTCCGGAAAATCCACCTTGATCAAGCTGCTGCTGAAGGAGCTTGAGCCCACAAAGGGCACCATTATTATCAATGGGCAGCGGCTGGGGAAGATCCGGCATAAAAATGTCCCGCGGTTTCGCCGGAATATCGGCGTGGTATTCCAGGATTTCCGCCTGCTGAAGGATCGGAATGTCTATGAAAATGTGGCATTTGCCCAGCGCGTGATTGGAATGCCTGTAAAATCCATGCGCAGGAAGGTTCCAGCCGTCCTGTCTGTGGTGGGATTGGCGGCCAAGTACAAGTCCTATCCCCGGGAGATTTCCGGTGGGGAGCAGCAGCGGGTAGCCATTGCAAGGGCTTTGGTCAATGAGCCGAAGATCCTTTTGGCAGATGAGCCTACGGGAAATTTGGACGCGCACAATGCCTGGGAGATCATGCGGCTTTTGGATGAGATCAACCAAAGGGGGACCACCGTTTTGGTGGTAACCCATAACCAGGAGATTGTGCGGGCAATGAAGAAGCGGGTGATCATCATGGACAAAGGCGTGATTGTCAGCGATGAGCAGTTGGAGGGCTACAATGAGGATTAGTACATTTTTATATACCCTGTGGCAGGGTATTCGGAATATCTGGAAGAATAAGATGTTCTCCCTGGCGTCCATTGCCACAATGTCTGCATGTATTTTTTTATTTGGCATATTTTATTCTGTAGTGGTAAATTTCCAAAGCGTGGTGCGTGAAGTGGAGTCTGGGGTTGCCGTTACGGTTTTTTTTGAGGATGGCGTGACCCAGGCGCAGATGGACGCCGTTGGGGAACAGATTGGCAAGCGGGCGGAGGTATCGAATAAACAGTTTGTCTCTGCAGATGAGACATGGGAGGAATTTCAGAAGTATTATTTTGAAGGGTCTGAGGAGATTGCAAAGGATTTTGCAGAGGATAACCCGTTGGCAAATTCTGCCCATTATGAAGTGTATATGAACGATATTTCCATGCAGCAGTCTTTGGTGACGTTTATCCAGTCCCTGAATGGGGTAAAGGAAGTGAAGAGTTCAGATGCGGCGGCGAATACGCTGACGGATTTTAACAGCTTGATTGGGTATGTGTCAGCGGGGATTATTTTGATCCTTTTGTGCGTGGCGGTGTTTTTGATCAGCAATACGGTTACCATTGGGATCGCGGTCCGGCGGGAGGAAATTGGGATTATGAAATTAATTGGCGCTACTGATTTTTTTGTGCGGGCGCCTTTTATTGTCGAAGGGATCCTGATTGGGCTGATTGGGTCGGTGATCCCGCTGTCCATTTTGTTTGTGATGTATCGGAAGATTATTAGCTATGTGGGGGAGAGGTTCCGGTGGTTGAATGGGATATTGGATTTTCTGCCAGTGGATCAGGTGTTTGCTACGCTGCTGCCAGTGGCGCTGGTGCTGGGCGTAGGGATTGGGTTTTTGGGGAGCTTTATGACGATTCGCAAGCACCTGAGGGTGTGATGGGTGATTATCGGTTAGGAGTGGAAGCCTGTGGAGATTAAGAGAGAAAGGATGAGAGAGGAGGAAATATATGGATATGGAACAGTATGATTTTGAGGAGGAGCAGCTGCGGCTGGAAAGGGAGATGGACAGAGGGGTACGGCCAGGGAGGAGGCCATATAAGAAAAAAAGGAATTTTTACAAGGGGATGGTATCAGGGATTGCAGGAACCTTGGTTGTAGTGATGGCGGTGACGCTGGTATTCCGGGGGATTTCTTTGCCTGGGAACAGGAGGGGGAATGCACAGGATATGGCGGCTGAGCCAGGCTCGGCGGGGGCTACCAAGGATTCGCTTTTTGAGGAAGATGTGGTGCAAAAGATGGGGGAGATTGCAGATTTGATTGATCAGTATTATTATGAAGGGATTGACCAGGATGCAATGGTAGAAGGGATGTATGGGGGAATGGTCAGTGGGTTGGGGGATCCGTATTCCAATTATTTTACGGCAGAGGAATATGCCTCCTTTAATGAGAGCACTACAGGGGTTTATTATGGCATTGGCGTGGTGCTGACGCAAAGTGCGGACACCAAGGCGGTGACGGTGCTCCATGTGTATCCAGGGACTCCGGCGGAAGAAGCCGGGGTGAAGGATGGGGATATGATTGCAAAGATTGATGAAACGGAAGTGAATGGGCAGGAATTGACGGAGCTGGTGAGCCTGATCAAAGGGGAAGAGGGGACGAAGGTATGTCTGCAGCTGGCACGGGAAGGGGAGGGGGGCTATATAGAAACCTATGTGGAACGGCGGCAGATTGCAGTGCCTACGGTGCAGTACCAGATGTTAGAGGGTGAAGTTGGGTTTGTGCAGGTCACAGAGTTTTCGGAATCCACATCAGAGCAGTTTGACCAGGCATTAGAAGAACTGCAGGGGCAGGGGATGAAATCCGTGATTGTGGATTTGCGGGATAATCCGGGAGGCGTGCTCCAGGCAGTTTGCACGATGCTGGATAAGATACTGCCGGAAGGGCTGATTGTTTATACTGAAGATAAGTTTGGGAACCGTTCAGATTATAAATCAGATGCGGCTTGCATGGAGATTCCTATGGCAGTTTTGGTCAATGAGAATAGCGCCAGTGCGTCAGAGATTTTTGCAGGGGCGATTAAGGATTATGAGTATGGGACTCTGATCGGGACGAAGACATTTGGGAAAGGGATTGTCCAGACCATCATCCCATTGACAGATGGGAGCGCCGTGAAGGTGACGATGGCGAAGTACTTTACGCCGAAGGGGAATTATATCCATGGAGTGGGGATTGAGCCAGATATTGAATTGGAGTATGAGTACCAGGAAAAAGATGACGACAGCTATAATCCGCTGCATGACAATCAGGTGCTGAAGGCTCTGGAAGTTTTGCAGGGGAAGGGGAAGTAAAGGGACCTTCCTATTGACAAAATGCATGGTATCTTATATGATAATATGCAAAAGCTGGCAAGGGAAATTTGTATTTTGGAAAGCTTCTAAATTAAATAAAGCGCAGAGGGACTGCAATGCAGTTGAGAAGGTAGAACCTGACTCTTAGAACCTGTTAGTTAATACTATCGTAGGGAGCGGAAAGTTGGAATGTAGAGGAAACGCTGGGTACGGTTTGGGCGTTTCCTCTTTCATTATAAGTTTTTAGACAGTGAGTTTTTTCGTGTTGGATGCTGCTTTAGGGAAGGGGGTTGGGGATTCTTTGGAATGATGCCTGCATAATGCGTTTTGAGGCAGTGTGGGCAGAGGAGCATGAAGTATTGATTGTTTAAGAAAGGATAAGGAGCTTATTATGAGAGAATATGCAACCCAGATGGATGCAGCCCGCAGGGGCATTGTAACAGAGGAATTGAAAAAGGTAGCAGAAAAGGAGCAGATGTCAGTGGAAGAACTGATGCCGCTGGTGGCAGAGGGGAAGGTGGCGATTTGTGCCAATAAGAACCATACTTGCATTGACCCGGAGGGCGTAGGCTCCATGCTGAAAACGAAGATCAATGTAAACCTTGGTGTATCCAGGGACTGTAAAGATTATGATGTGGAAATGCAGAAGGTAATGGAGGCGGTGAATTTGGGCGCCCATGCCATTATGGATCTGTCTTCCCATGGCGATACCATGCCGTTTCGCCGGAAATTGACTTCTGAATGCCCGGCTATGATTGGGACAGTGCCTGTATATGATTCTGTGATCCATTACCAAAGGGATCTTGCTACCCTGACTGCTAAGGACTTTATTGATGTGGTAAGGCTCCATGCAGAGGACGGCGTGGATTTTGTGACGCTTCACTGCGGCATTACCAGAAAAACCATCGAGCAGATCAAGAAGCACAAGCGGAAAATGAATATCGTTTCCAGGGGCGGTTCCCTGGTATTTGCCTGGATGAGCATGTCAGGGGAAGAAAACCCCTTTTATGAATATTTTGACGAAATTCTGGAAATTTGCAGGGAATATGACGTTACTATTTCTTTGGGGGATGCCTGCCGCCCAGGCTGCCTGGCGGATGGCTCGGACGTATGCCAGATTGAAGAGCTGGTGCGCCTGGGTGAGCTGACTAAGCGTGCCTGGGAAAAGGATGTGCAGGTGATGGTAGAAGGCCCTGGGCATATGCCGATGGATCAGATTGCGGCTAATATGAAGATGCAGCAGACAATCTGCATGGGGGCCCCATTCTATGTATTAGGGCCTATCGTAACAGATATTGCCCCAGGCTATGACCACATTACCTCTGCAATCGGAGGGGCTATTGCTGCACAGAATGGAGCGGCGTTCCTATGTTATGTAACTCCGGCAGAGCACCTTGCGCTGCCAAATGTGGAGGATGTAAAGCAAGGCATTATTGCCTCTAAGATTGCTGCCCATGCGGCAGACATTGCCAAAGGCGTGCGCGGCGCAAGGGAAATTGATGACAGAATGGCAGACGCCCGCCGCAATTTAGACTGGGAGGCACAGTGGGAATGTGCAATGGATCCAGAGACAGCAAAGAAGATCCGTGAAGAACGGAAGCCGGAGCATGAGGATACTTGCTCTATGTGTGGGAAATTTTGCGCGGTGAGGAGTATGAATAAGGCGCTTTCTGGGGAATATATAGATATTTTGTAGAGATTGGCGCAGTCATTGTAGGGGGAATAGTTGTAAAGAATCGAAAGTTTAGGCATGGAACGGAGGGTTCAATGGAACGTTGGTTATATTTAATTGTGGATTTTTCTTATGGGGAGAAGGTGATAGCGTCTGTATTGGAGGCTGGGATTGACTATATCCAGCTTAGGGAAAAGGAGGTTTCTTCATCAGAGTATTTGGTGCATGCCAGAAGGCTGCGCCAGATGACAGAATTTTACCATACAAAGCTGATTATTAATGACCGTGTGGATATTGCAGCTTTAAGCGGGGCGGATGGCGTTCATCTGGGGCAGTCGGATCTTCCAATCAGGGATGCCCGGGCTTTTCTTGGTTCATCTAAGATTATTGGCGCTACGGCCAAAACGGTATCTCAGGCAGTTGAGGCTCAAAAATCCGGCGCAGATTACCTGGGCAGCGGAGCATGGTTCCCTACAAATACCAAAAAGGATGCCATTCCAATTTCCCAGGAAACTTATCGGGCCATTCTGGATGCCACGAGTGTCCCTAATGTGGCGGTAGGCGGGATTAATGCTGAAAATTGCCGGGTTCCCCTCTCCTGCGGAGCGAGCGGCCTGGCAATTTCTGCTGGCATTCTGAAGTCTGCCAATCCTGCTGCTGAGGTACAAAAAATCCGCCAAATACTGCGGAGTTTGGCATATTTAGGGTAATTCCTAAAATTGCAGGAACTATTACAGATAAGGAGCGCCTCTTATGAAAATAATTCTGACTATAGCCGGCAGCGACCCCAGCGGCGGCGCCGGCATCCAGGCAGATATTAAAACGATTACTGCCCACGCCTTATACGCTGAAAGCGCCATTACTGCCTTAACAGCCCAAAATACCCAAGGGGTCGTCAATATCCTTCCCACTCCGCCGGATTTTTTGGAACAGCAGCTGTCCTGTATTTTCGCCGACATCCCTCCCCATGCCGTAAAAATCGGAATGCTCCCAGGCATAGGGCAAATGGAGGTTGTTGAGCATGCCCTGAAAAAATTCCGCCCTCCCCATATTGTCCTGGACACCATTATCCTGTCTACCAGCGGAACCCATCTAATGGCTCCCCAAGCCTTATCCTATTTTCAGTCCCGCCTGCTCCCCCTGGCAGATCTCTATACACCTAATATCCCTGAAGCAAGCCTTTTACTCCAAACAACTATAAAAACAAGGGAAGAAAGGGTTGCGGCAGCAAGGCAGTTTGCGTTACAATACAAGGGTGCCGTTTATATAAAAGGCGGCCATGACACTGTTTCTGCGGACGATCTGCTTTTTTTCCAGGATACCCCACTATGGATTCCAGGGAAACGCATCCATAACCCCAATACCCATGGGACAGGATGCACTCTGTCCTCAGCCCTTGCCTGCGGCCTTGCCTGTGGCCTTAGCATGGAAGAAAGCGCAAGGAGGGCAAAGGAATACATTACAGGAGCCATTGCGGATGGCATGGATCTTGGAAAAGGAAATGGGCCGCTGAACCATATGTACCGAATCAAATGAAAGGATTGCAAAAGGGAATTACGGATGAAAAGAAGATTACTTGTATGGATGTTGGGGGTATGTCTGTTGTTTGCAGCCTGCGCGAAAAAAAATGAGCCAGCCCCAGCTCCCTCAGAAAATGTAACAGATGAAACAGAGGCAGATACAGAGGAGAATCAAAAAGAGCCTTCCGAAAGCCAGGACGGGGAGGAGGCCAAAGGGAAAGAATCATCCCAGGAGCAAGACGCTAAAGAGGAAACGCCAGAGGAGCCGCAGCAAGAGGCAGAAGCCTCCCAGGAGCCGGAGGTGTCCTTTGTGGATTATTCCCAGGATATTCAGGAAGAGGGGAGCGGCCTGCTGCTGCTTTCTGTAATGGAAAACTGCCCAGTGATTTCCATAGCGGGAAATGATGCAGCTGCAGAGAAGATGAACATGGTTTTTGAGCAGCAGCATACTTCTAACCAAACTTATATAGAAGAAGACACAGAATTGGCAAGGAGCGTTTATAAAGATCTTTCAGAAGAAGAAAAGGGCAGCTGGACAGGATATGGCTATGGGGCAACCTATAAAGTGGCATACAGTTCTCCAGAAATCCTGAGCATTATATGTGACAGCTATGAATGGCAGGGAACTCCGCATCCCAATACATGGTCTTCTACCTATTGCTTTGATGTGCCTACTGGGAAATTACTGTCTCTGGCAGACATTTTTACAGATAAAGCAAAGGCGGGAGAAATTGTGGATCAGCATATTTTGGATACCATAACGTCGGAGCCTTATAAGGATTATCTGCTGGAAGGCTATGAAAGCTTTGTATCCGATATTCTGCGGGAAGATGTATTTTACCTGAATGAGCAGGGGCTGGTGGTAATTTGCAACCCCTATATGGTAACGGCTTATGCAGGCGGCAGTATAGAGATCGAGGTTCCCTACGAGGCGTTGAAGGACGTTATGAATGCAGACTATATACGGGAAAAATAAAGAGGGGGATTCATGGGAAGGTCACCGTTGACAACACTGTGTTATATTGAAAAAGATAATCAATACCTGATGCTCCACCGCATCAAAAAAAAGAAGGATGTAAACAGGGATAAATGGATTGGCATTGGCGGCCATTTTGAGCAGGGGGAAAGCCCGGAGGAATGCTTGCTGCGGGAGGTAAAAGAGGAGACAGGGCTGACCCTGACCAGTTTTTCCTTTCGGGGGATCGTTACATTTTTTGTGGAGGGCTGGCAGACGGAATATATGTGCCTTTACACTTCAGACAGCTTTGAGGGCGCTTTGGCAGACTGTGAGGAGGGCGCGTTGGAATGGGTAAAAAAGGATCGCCTGATGGACCTAAACCTTTGGGAAGGCGATAAGATATTTTTTAAGCTTTTAATGGAAAACACCCCTTTTTTCTCCCTGAAGCTCAGCTATGATGGGGACAGGCTGACAGAAGCTGTGCTGAATGGAACGCCTATGGAACTTCTGGATCTGCGCCGGGAGGATGGAAGCCTGGCGGGCAAGGTGCGGGAACGTTCCATGGTTCATGCTTCTGGGGATCTGCATGGGACTGCACATGTGTGGATTGTGCGGCCAGCCGATAACTCCCCGTATGCTGATTTAATACAGCAGAAGCCGGACGGCATTTTGCCCTCAGGCGGTGGCGCCCGCCTTTTATCGGCAGGTTCGAAGCAAGCCTTTGAAATATTGCTGCAGAAGCGCAGCGCCACAAAGGATTCTTACCCAGGCTGTTATGACATTTCCTCGGCAGGGCATTTGCCTGCTGGAAGCGATTATCTGCAGTCTGCCTTGCGGGAGCTGGAAGAAGAACTGGGCATTCGGGCACAGCCCCAGGATTTAAAGAAAGCATTTTTGCATTTAGGGTATGCAGAGGGCACATTTTACGGAAAGCCTTTTAAAAATGCAGAGGCCAGCATGGTATATGTCTACACAAAGCCTGTGGAAATAGAAAACTTAAAGCTTCAGGAGGATGAAGTGGAATCTGTATGCTGGATGGAGTATGAGACGTTACTTTCAGAAGTCCGCCAGGAGGCAGAAGCAGGAAAAGCAGGGAAATACTGCATATTTTTGGATGAATTGGAAGAATTGGGAAAATGGCTGAGAGGCAGCTGCACTTCCTGGAAGGATGGTTTGGGCTTAAATGCCAGCAAATAATCCAATGAATTTCCCAACAGGGGATAATCCTGCCAGATGTAGCGGATTTATCCCCTGTTTTGGGAAATTCCCTTATGCTTCTTGTGGAAAAATGGGATTTCTTAGGCTGTCTTACAGCAGCTGTATCCCCTGATCCTGGGCAGTCTTTACCGTTTCCTCTGTCCAAAGGGAAGCCTGTACCTCGCCAATATGGGCTTTCCGCAAAAAGAACATACAGATCCTGGACTGCCCAATGCCCCCGCCGACTGTGAATGGCAGTTCTTCCTCCAGTACGGCTTTCTGGAATGGCAGCCCAGCCCGTTCAGGGCATCCAGCCTTATCAAGCTGCTCTAAAAGGGCCTTCCGGTCGACGCGTATTCCCATAGAAGAAAGCTCCAGCGCGATATCCAGAACGGGATAATACACTACAATATCCGCGTTCAGTGCCCAATCGTCATAATCTGGCGCCCTTCCGTCATGCGGTTCCCCGGATTTCAGTTTGTCCCCGATCTGCATAATGCACACAGCCCTTTTTTCACGGGCGATCAGGAGCTCACGTTCCTTTGGTGCACAGTCAGGGTACATATCCTCAAGTTCCTGGGTTGTGATAAAGGAAATATGATAAGGCAGGATCTCCTCTATGTAATCATACCGTATTGCCATATATTTCTCTGTTTTCCGCAGGACTTTGTATACAGACTGCACAGTGTCCTTTAAAAATTCTATGTTCCGATCCTCTCTGGAAATGATCTTTTCCCAGTCCCATTGGTCCACAAAAATAGAATGGATGTTATCGGTTTCCTCGTCCCGCCGGATGGCGTTCATATCTGTATAGAGCCCTTCTCCCATGGTAAATCCATATTTCTTCAATGCGTAGCGTTTCCATTTTGCCAGGGAATGCACGATCTCTGCCGCTTTGTCGCCCTGCTCTTTGATGCCGAAGGAAACGGGGCGCTCCACGCCATTTAGGTTGTCATTCAGCCCAGAGGCCGGATCCACGAATAAAGGGGCGGATACCCGGTGCAGATTCAGGCGTTCTGCCAGCAGGTTCTGGAAAAAATCCTTTACAGTTTTAATGGCGATCTGTGTGTCATGCAAGTCCAGCTCAGAACGGTAGTTGGAAGGTAAGATAAAATGCTTCATGGCCTTCTCCTTTCTTCTTCTATGATTCAGATTCTATACCCTTTGGGGCACACCGTAATGCATGCCCTTTCAGGGCGGGGAAACAGCAACGCTGTTTCATAAGGTATACCTGCTTTATTATATGCTTATAGATGGAATTTTTCAATCAAAAAAGTGGATGCTGAACCCGGAAGGTGGTATTGGCCTTGAATCAGTGACATAAACTTAAAGGATTTTACAGGCTGGTGGAGGGGTGCAACTGTTTGGGGGTAATTCCTTAAATTACTGACATTGGCCATGAATAGTAACCTTGAGAATTTCATATTTTTCCTGAAGCCACAGCAGCTATTGACGCAGAATGCCTGCAAGGGTATAATGGCAGAAAAAGAATATGGCAATGGAATTATGGAGAGGTTCAATATGGGAATTTTAGCAGCGTTTATGGTTCCGCATCCGCCGCTGATCGTGCCGGAGGTTGGCAGGGGCGAAGAGAAAAAAATACAAAATACGGTCAATGCATATGAAAAAGTTGCCAGGAGGATTGGGGAGATTATGCCAGAGACCCTTGTGGTCATCTCGCCCCATCAGATTATGTATGCGGATTATTTCCACATTTCGCCAGGGAAAAGCGCCAGGGGGAACTTTGGGCAGTTTCGGGCAGCAGGGGTTCAGATAGAGGCAGATTATGATATGGCGTTTGTAAAAAAGCTGTGCAGCCAAGCGGATGCATGCGGCCTGCCGACAGGCACAGAGGGGGAGCGTGACCCGCGCCTGGATCATGGCACCATGGTGCCTTTGTACTTTATTAATAAATATTGGACAGGCTATCGCCTGGTTCGGATTGGCCTGTCAGGGATGCCCCTTAAAATGCATTATGAGCTTGGAAAGTGTATCCAGGATACGGCGGCGGCTCTGGACAGAAAGGCAGTGATTATTGCCAGCGGGGATTTATCCCACAGGTTAAAGCCAGATGGCCCCTATGGATACCAAAAGGAAGGCCCGGAATATGATAAGAGAGTCATGGAAGTAATGGAAAAGGGGGAATTTTTGGAATTGCTGCGGTTTTCGGAGGATTTCTGCAGTAAAGCAGGAGAGTGCGGCCATCGGTCTTTCACAATGATGGCGGGTGCGCTGCGCCAGAAGGAAATCACAGCCAGAAGGCTATCTTACGAAGGCCCTTTTGGGGTAGGGTATGGCGTTTGCGCATATGAAGTGCGTCCAGCAGGAGCATAAAGGATCGGCTTTATGGCAGGAGGAAAATTAAGAGGTTCCATTTGGATTGTGTCCCAAATATCTATTAGAGATTGGATATATGATTCTGGCGGTTCAATTTATTTTAGGGACGGCTGGAAGAATTAAATTTGGAAAGGCAGGATGATATGGTAAAACAAAATATACAAGGAGATGCTTATGTGCAGCTTGCACGCCAAACCATTGAAGAATATGTCCGTACAGGAAAGAAAATAGAGGTGCCAAAAGGGCTGCCAGCAGAAATGTGCCAGAGCCGCGCAGGCGTTTTTGTCTCCATTAAGGAGGAAGGCCAGCTTCGGGGATGTATCGGAACCCTTCAGGCAGTACAGCCATCCATAGCAGAAGAAATTATTCAGAATGCGGTCAGTTCATCTACCCGGGATCCAAGGTTTCCGCCAATCCGTCCGGATGAACTGGATAAGCTGGCAGTCAGCGTGGATGTATTGGGCGAAATGGAAGAAATTGATACGCTTGCCAAGCTGGATGTAAAGCGCTATGGGGTAGTAGTCACGAAGGGCTATCGCCGCGGTTTGCTGCTCCCCAATCTGGAGGGTGTGGACAGTGTGGAAGACCAGATTGCCATTGCCAAGCAAAAGGCAGGCATCGGATACGATGAAGAAGTCCAATTGGAAAGGTTTGAGGTTATCCGTCACCAGTGACCTGCTGTTTCCCGGGCTAATCAATGCAGGCAGAAAATAGCGCTATAATTCCAATGTATCAGAAATACAGGCATAAATATTTATTGCAGTACCACAATCTTTGTATATATTAGGAAGGAGGGGCAGTATGAGGGCAGTTTGCCATACATGTATGCACCAATGCAGCCTGGAGGAAGGCCAAAGGGGAATCTGCGGCGCAAGAATCAATAAAAATGGAACGGTTCTATGCGCCAATTATGGAAGGGTTACATCCCTGGCTTTAGACCCCATTGAGAAAAAGCCTTTGAAAATGTTCTATCCAGGCAGTTTGGTGCTGTCAGCAGGAAGCTTTGGCTGCAATTTAAAGTGCCCATTTTGCCAAAACCATGGGATTTCCATGGAAAGTGAGGATCCGCCGGGAACCATATGCCTTTCACCAGACGAGCTGGCAGAGAAAGCATTGCAGTACAAAAATGCAGGAAATATCGGGGTAGCATTTACCTATAATGAGCCTTTGGTGGGATGGGAATATGTACATGACACAGCCAGACTTATAAAAAAGCATGGCATGAAAAACATATTGGTCACAAATGGCTCCTTTTCCCTGGAAGTCCTGGAACGTGTCATCCCCTTCCTGGACGCCATGAACATTGACCTGAAGGGTTTCCGGGATAATTTCTACAAAAAACTGGGGGGAGATCTGGAAACGGTAAAGTCATTTATTGTCCGTGCATCTGCATCCTGCCATGTTGAGCTTACAACCCTCATTATACCAGGAGAAAATGACAGCATCTTGGAAATGGAAGAGGAAGCCAAATGGATTGCCTCTGCTGTAGGGAAAAACACTCCCCTGCATGTCACCCGCTTTTTTCCGCGCTACCAAATGCTGGACAAGAATCCAACAGATGTGCGAACGGTATTCCGTCTTGCAGACACGGCCCGCAGGCGCTTGGGCTTTGTATGGACAGGAAATTGCTGACATTAATAAACTTTACCCAAATCTCCTTGAATTTTTACATTTGCTAAAATTATACTTGAATTTTTCCCAGTTATTAGTTAAAATAGAGACAGGTTGGGTAATATATCCAAAGAAATACAAATCTATTCAAAATTTAGGAGGAATAATCATGTCAGTAAGAGTAGCAATTAATGGTTTTGGACGTATTGGGCGTTTGGCTTTCAGGCAGATGTTTGGCGCAGAGGGGTATGAAGTAGTAGCAATCAACGATTTAACAAGCCCCAAAATGTTGGCTCACCTGTTAAAGTATGATTCTTCTCAGGGAAAATATGAGTTAGCAGACAAAGTTAGTGCCGGTGAAGACTCCATTACCGTTGATGGACAGGAAATCAAGATTTATGCATTCCCAGATGCAAACAACTGCCCATGGGGAGAGTTGAAGGTAGACGTTGTATTAGAGTGCTCCGGATTCTATACCTCCAAAGCAAAAGCAGAAGCACACATCAATGCAGGCGCGCGTAAGGTTGTTATCTCTGCACCAGCAGGAAACGATCTTCCTACCATCGTTTACAACACAAACCATGAGACATTGAAAGCAGAAGACAATATCATTTCTGCAGCTTCCTGTACTACAAACTGCCTGGCTCCAATGGCTGACGCACTGAACAAATACGCAGCAATCCAGTCTGGTATTATGTGCACGATCCATGCTTACACAGGCGATCAGATGACCTTAGACGGACCGCAGAGGAAGGGTGACCTCAGAAGATCCCGTGCAGCTGCTGTTAACATCGTTCCTAACAGCACAGGCGCAGCTAAGGCTATTGGATTAGTTATCCCAGAACTGAACGGAAAATTAATCGGTTCCGCACAGCGCGTACCTACCCCAACCGGATCCACCACAATCTTAACAGCAGTTGTTAAGGGTGCAGACGTAACTGTAGACGGCATCAATGCAGCTATGAAAGCAGCAGCAAATGAGTCCTTCGGATACAACGAGGACGAAATCGTATCCAGCGATATCGTTGGCATGAGGTATGGTTCCTTATTCGACGCTACACAGACTATGGTTTCCAAGGTTTCTGATGATTTATATGAAGTACAGGTTGTTTCCTGGTATGACAACGAAAACAGCTACACAAGCCAGATGGTTCGTACCATCAAATACTTCAGTGAGTTAGCATAAGCCGAGGCCGAATCAGCTTAACGAACAGAATTTCCTTAAAACAAAATAGGACTGCACGGCAGACTGCTTTTGTGAAGCGATAGGCTGCCGCGGTGCAGATAAGACTCAGAAAGGGTCCGGTCTTAAAAGGACCGGACTCCTTTTTTCCAATGAATGGAGCGACAACAATTTTCAGGAGGTAAAAATATTATGTCTTTAAATAAAGTTTCCGTAGATGATATCAATGTAAAAGGCAAACGCGTCCTTTGCAGGTGTGACTTCAATGTGCCGTTAAAAGATGGCAAGATCACAGATGAGAACCGTCTGGTAGCGGCTCTTCCTACTATCAAGAAATTAATCGCTGACGGAGGCAAGGTGATCCTTTGCTCCCATCTGGGCAAGCCGAAGGGAGAGCCAAAGCCGGAGCTGTCCTTAGCCCCTGTAGCAGCAAGGCTGACAGAACTGTTAGGCCAGGAAGTAAAATTTGCAGCAGACCCAGAAGTGGTAGGGCCGAACGCAAAGGCAGCCGTAGAGGCTATGCAGGACGGAGAAGTGATCTTATTGGAGAACACCCGTTACAGGGTGGAAGAGACTAAAAATGGCGAAGCATTCTCCAAAGACCTGGCTTCTCTTTGCGATATCTTCGTAAACGACGCATTTGGGACCGCCCACAGGGCGCACTGCTCCAACGTAGGCGTTTCTGAATTAGTAGATACAGCAGCAGTTGGCTACTTGATGCAGAAAGAAATCGACTTCCTTGGAAATGCAGTAGAAAACCCGGTAAGGCCTTTCGTAGCCATCCTGGGCGGCGCAAAAGTAGCGGACAAATTAAATGTTATCTCCAATTTATTAGAGAAATGCGACACATTGATCATCGGCGGCGGCATGGCATACACCTTCTTAAAGGCACAGGGCAATGAAATCGGCAATTCCCTGGTAGACGACACCAAGTTAGACTATTGCAAAGAAATGATCGAAAAGGCTGAGAAGCTGGGCAAGAAATTACTGCTCCCAATTGATTCCGCTACAATTACAGCATTCCCGAACCCAATTGACGCACCTGTAGAAGTAGAAGTTTATGATTCCAACAATATGCCTGCAGACCGTGAAGGCTGCGATATCGGGCCAAAGACGGCAGAAATGTTTGCAGATGCTGTAAAATCCGCAAAGACCGTTGTATGGAATGGGCCAATGGGCGTATTTGAGAACCCAACCCTTGCAGAGGGAACCATTGCAGTCGCAAAGGCTTTGGCTGAAACAGACGCAACCACCATCATCGGCGGCGGCGATTCTGCAGCAGCAGTAAACCAGTTAGGATTTGGCGATAAGATGAGCCATATTTCCACAGGCGGCGGCGCTTCCCTGGAGTTCCTGGAGGGCAAAGAGCTTCCAGGCGTGGCAGCAGCAACAAATAAGTAATTAAGATAGGCGAACTATACAGTGCGGCAGTTCTGTTGTTCTCTGTAAAATTGGAGGATGTGGGACGCCGCGCTGGTTTAGGAACAGGAGAATCCTAGAAGAAGGAGTCTCCGCTCAGAATATAGGAGAAGAGGAAAAGACAATGGCAAGAAAGAAAATTATTGCAGGCAACTGGAAAATGAACAAGACTCCCAGCGAGGCAGTTGCTTTGATCGAAGAACTGAAACCATTAGTGGCAAATGAAGAGGCTGACGTAGTATTCTGCGTGCCGGCCATCGACATTATCCCAGCAATAGAAGCAGCAAAAGGCTCCAACATCCAGATTGGCGCAGAGAATATGTATTATGAAGAAAGCGGCGCATATACCGGGGAAATCGCTCCCAATATGCTGACAGACGCTGGCGTAAAATATGTGATTATCGGCCATTCTGAGCGCAGGGAATATTTTGCAGAGACAGATGAGACTGTGAACAAGAAAGTGTTGAAAGCTTTTGAGCATAACATTACCCCCATTATCTGCTGCGGAGAGTCCTTAACCCAGAGGAAACAGGGGATTTACATTGACTGGATCCGTATGCAGATTAAGATTGCATTCCAGAATGTGACCGCAGACCAGGCAAAGGCAGCTGTCATCGCTTATGAGCCAATCTGGGCAATCGGAACAGGCGAGACTGCAACTTCTGACCAGGCAGAGGAAGTATGCGCAGCCATCCGGGCATGCATCAAGGAAGTATATGATGAGGCAACTGCAGAAGCCATCCGCATCCAGTATGGCGGATCTGTAAATGCAGGCAATGCGGCAGAGCTCTTCGGCAAGCCAGACATTGACGGCGGCTTAGTAGGCGGCGCTTCCCTGAAGGCAGATTTTGGTAAGATTGTAAATTACAAATAATCAGCGAAATAACTGCTCTTGCAAAAAAGGGGCAGGGAATGACGCAGGCTTTGCTTTTCTGGATGATGCTTCTTTAGTCACGGAACATTTCGTTCCACTACAGGAAGTTCAATAAATATAGTAAAATATGCTTGGGACAAATCTGTTACTATCATACAGGTTTGTCCCAATTTTATTTAGGAGCAGAAAATATTGCTATTCACGGCCTGGGAACCGCTCATATCAACAATTCTAGGTGATATTTAAAGTTTTGTTTCGCTAAAATCGCCCATCACTCCTGAATCATGTTCTTACGGAATGCGCAGTTTGGCGCATTCCTGAGCCATGAATTAATGTCAGTAATTTAAGGGAGTTTATAGGCAGGGGGGTAATCGTGTGACAGGGATTTTAGTGACAGGCGGCAGGGGTGGCTAAGTCCCCTCCCTGACTACGTTTTCAATGCCCATAAGCGGGAAAAAAGATTTCCTGTTAGAATGCCCAGTAAATAAAATGCCAGGCCTTCCGTAAATATACGGTTTTCAATCTGGGGCACTGCTTGGATCCTATGCAGAACAGAATACTTTGCTGACATTATTCCATGGCCAATACATCAAGTGCAAGCTCCAGCCTCTCACTGACGGCAGCATACCCACCCCTGCCTATAGCATCCATTAAGTTACTGGAATTGGCCATGAATAGTAACCAAAAAATTTGCAAAATCAAGCCTCATTTTTATCAAATACTTGACAAAAATATTAATGTACTGCACAATTGAACTGTGGCATATGTTGCATCATATAATATAGGTAAAATGAAGTAGCTATACCCATTACAGGTAGTTTTAGACGGGAATGTAGAAACTTTGAGCTATATTGCCTATACACATAATAAAGGAGGCGCCATGTGAAGAATGCAACAAAAAGAAGGAAAAGGATGGTGTCATGGATAATGGCTTTTGCCATGCTATTTTCTAATATGGGGGTAGTAATGGCAGATGAGCTGGTTGGGCTGGATAATCCGCCCATCGTCGTGACGGAAACTGTAATGGATGGTCAGCCGGTCGTAACAGTGGAAGCTGAAGCAGCCGAGGAATCGGATCACGAAGCTGAACCAGACGGACAGCCGGCCCAACTGGATGGAGAGGGTGATTTGGATCAGTTGCCCCAGGAGGACTTTCCAGATAGTTCTGCAGCCAATGATGACGAGGACACCGAGTCTGGCCATCATATGCATGCCTGGTCTGCCGACTGGAGTCATGACGAAACCTACCATTGGCACGAATGCGTTGCTGATGATTGTTCTGTAATGGACAACAGCGGGAAAGACAGCTATGCGGAGCACAGCTACGATGCTAATGGTACTGCCTGTACCATATGCGGTTATGCTGCATTTGAAGATTCCGAAGATGAATTGCCCGTAGTGGGTGATAATTCTGCATCTGATGTCCAATTACCTGATAGAAAGGAGGAAGAAACTAACAGACCTGCCACAGTAGAGCTGGAAATGGCCGAAACTGTGTTTCATGATGTACCCTCTGTTATCTATGAGGCAATGGAGTCTGATATTATGCCTATTGCAGACGGGGGGTACTTTGACCCTACCGCGTTAGTGAATGCAGCCACTCCCCCAAAGAGTTATGGGGAAGTCTATAGCCGAATAACTGCTATGAAGGAACATTATCCAGAAGGGCTGGCATGGACGAACTACGTACCTTATGGAAACGGTCCCCTTGGCAGTTCGTACACCTGGAAAGGTGGAAGAATCGCTGGAAATGTCACCAGTGGTGTGGGCTGTGCGGCCTTTACCTTCATCCTGAGCGACATCGCCTTTGGCACTTTGCCCGCAAGGACAATTTATAGCGGCACGTTCGCTTTCGAGGACGTTAGGGTTGGCGATATCCTGCGTATTTATGGCAACAGCCATAGCGTTATCGTTTTGCAGACTAGTGCAGCCGGCATCGTAGTGGCAGAGGCAAATTACAACAGTTCTGTCCACTGGGGGAGAGCCCTGAGTAAAGCCGATGTCATGGCGGCAGACTTCCTGATCACTCGCTACCCGACAAACTTTACACCTTCGGATGCCCCTGGGGCTGACGAAATGGCGTACAGTGGAACAGAGGGGAGCTTGAAATGGACTCTCACAAACGGAGGAGTGCTTACTATTTCTGGCAACGGAGCGATGCCTAGCTATTCACCGAATGATGGGAAATACCCATCATGGAACGCTTACAGTGATAAGATTAACACGATTGTCATTGAGGGAGGTGTTACGAGCATCGGAGATTATGCTTTCTATGGAAGCAACGCACTTGCGCTGTATCTTTCTGGCGCGGTCAGGAGTATCGGCCAGAGTGCATTTTATAACTCAGCACTACTTGCTATAACGATTCCTGGCAGCGTTGAAACCATTGGAGACAGTGCGTTTCGTAATTGTGGGAACCTCTCGTCGGCCAGCATTGCCGAAGGAGTAAAGATGATCGGTGGAAACGCCTTCCGTGGCTGCACCTCGCTGGCTTATATGGATTTTCCATCTACCATTACCTCGGTAGGAGCCGGAGCATTTATGGACTGCGGGGAGATGACCCGTGTGAGGTTTGCGCCAGGTGACCATACCGTAACGATGGGGGATAGCTTGTTTACCCGTTGCTACAAGTTAATGGGTGTAACCCTACCAGAGAAGGCAGATTGCATAAGTAACGGTATGTTTGCGAATTGCAGATATCTATCGTACCTGTATATCCCAGAAGGGGTAAACAGTATTTATGAGGTCGGATCACCTACTGGGTCACCTTTTTCTGGATGTAATATGTTGAATCAAATAGATTTCGGCGGCAGTTCATCATCTTGGAATAGCCTGGGAGGGAGATATGCCCTTATATATGCTGGGCTATCCAATGTAAAGGTGAACTTTAATGTTGAGTACAAGGATCCCTTTGCTCCGGATCCGGACGATCCTGGGGACCTGATACCAGGAGAGCACGAGCATGATTGGCTGACAGCCTGGAGTCATGATAAGGATCACCACTGGCACGAATGTGGAGCAGAAGGCTGCCCAATCGGCAATAATAGTGAAAAGGGCAGCTATGGAAGCCATAGATATGGAAGCTGGATAATAGATGTGAACCCGACTGGGAAGCAGGAAGGGAGCAGGCATAGAGACTGTGTAACCTGCGGCTATCGTGAGACAGAGACAATCCCGGCAACGGGGGAGCATGAGCATACCTGGTCAACAAGCTGGAGCCATGATGGAAACTATCACTGGCACGAATGCGAAGAGGAAGAGTGCCCAATCGTAAGCAATAGCGAGAAGTCTGGCTATGGTAGCCACAGATATGGAGACTGGGTAATAGATGTGAACCCGACTGGGAAGCAGGAAGGGAGCAGGCATAGAGACTGTGTAACCTGCGGCTATCGCGAGACAGAGACAATCCCGGCAACAGGGGAGCATGAGCATGCCTGGTCAACAAGCTGGAGCCATGATGGAAACTGTCACTGGCACGAATGCGAAGAGGAAGAGTGCCCAATCGTAAGCAATAGCGAGAAGTCCGGCTATGGTAGCCACAGATATGGAGACTGGGTAATAGATGTGAACCCGACTGGGAAGCAGGAAGGGAGCAGGCATAGAGACTGTGTAACCTGCGGCTATCGCGAGACAGAGACAATCCCAGCAACAGGGGAGCATGAGCATACCTGGTCAACAAGCTGGAGCCATGATGGAAACTGTCATTGGCACGAATGCGAAGAGGAAGAGTGCCCAATCGTAAGCAATAGCGAGAAAGACAGCTATGGTAGCCACAGATATGGAGACTGGGTAATAGATGTGAACCCGACTGGGAAGCAGGAAGGGAGCAGGCATAGAGACTGTGTAACCTGCGGCTATCGCGAGACAGAGACAATCCCGGCAACAGGGGAGCATGAGCATGCCTGGTCAACAAGCTGGAGCCATGATGGAAACTGTCACTGGCACGAATGCGAAGAGGAAGAGTGCCCAATCGTAAGCAATAGCGAGAAGTCCGGCTATGGTAGCCACAGATATGGAGACTGGGTAATAGATGTGAACCCGACTGGAACGCAGGAAGGCCGTTGGCATAGGGATTGTGCAACCTGTGGTTATCGCGAGACAGAGACAATCCCAGCAACAGGGGAGCATGAGCATGCCTGGTCAACAAGCTGGAGCCATGATGGAAACTGTCATTGGCACGAATGCGAAGAGGAAGAGTGCCCAATCGTAAGCAATAGCGAGAAAGACAGCTATGGTAGCCACAGATATGGAGACTGGGTAATAGATGTGAACCCGACTGGGAAGCAGGAAGGGAGCAGGCATAGAGACTGTGTAACCTGCGGCTATCGCGAGACAGAGACAATCCCGGCAACAGGGGAGCATGAGCATGCCTGGTCAACAAGCTGGAGCCATGATGGAAACTGTCACTGGCACGAATGCGAAGAGGAAGAGTGCCCAATCGTAAGCAATAGCGAGAAAGACAGCTATGGTAGCCACAGATATGGAGACTGGGTAATAGATGTGAACCCAACTGGGAAGCAGGAAGGGAGCAGGCATAGAGACTGTGTAACCTGCGGCTATCGCGAGACAGAGACAATCCCGGCAACAGGGGAGCATGAGCATGCCTGGTCAACAAGCTGGAGCCATGATGGAAACTGTCACTGGCACGAATGCGAAGAGGAAGAGTGCCCAATCGTAAGCAATAGCGAGAAAGACAGCTATGGTAGCCACAGATATGGAGACTGGGTAATAGATGTGAACCCGACTGGGAAGCAGGAAGGGAGCAGGCATAGGGATTGTGTAACCTGCGGCTATCGCGAGACAGAGACAATCCCAGCAACGGGGGAGCATGAGCATGCCTGGTCAACAAGCTGGAGCCATGATGGAAACTGTCATTGGCACGAATGCGAAGAGGAAGAGTGCCCAATCGTAAGCAATAGCGAGAAAGACAGCTATGGTAGCCACAGATATGGAGACTGGGTAATAGATGTGAACCCAACCGGAACGCAGGAAGGCCGTTGGCATAGGGATTGTGCAACCTGTGGTTATCGCGAGACAGAGACAATCCCAGCAACAGGGGAGCATGAGCATGCCTGGTCAACAAGCTGGAGCCATGATGGAAACTGTCACTGGCACGAATGCGAAGAGGAAGAGTGCCCAATCGTAAGCAATAGCGAGAAGTCCGGCTATGGAAGCCACAGATATGGAAGCTGGGTAATAGATGTGAACCCAACTGGGAAGCAGGAAGGGAGCAGGCATAGAGACTGTGTAACCTGCGGCTATCGCGAAACAGAGACAATCCCAGCAACAGGGGAGCATGAGCATGCCTGGTCAACAAGCTGGAGCCATAATGGGAGCCACCATTGGCATGAATGCAGTGCTGCTGGCTGCACTATTGTAAGCAACAGCAAAAAGGACAGCTATGGAAGCCATAGCTATGGGGACTGGGTAATAGATGTGAACGCTGCCAGCACGAAAGAAGGCCGCAGGCATAGGGACTGTGTAATCTGTGGGTATCGTCAAACGAAGACGATCCCAGCAACAGGAGAGCACAAGCATACCTGGTCAACAAGCTGGAGCCATAATGGGAGCCGCCATTGGCATGAATGCAGCGCCGCTGGCTGCACTATTGCTAGCAACAGAAAAAAGGGCGGCTATGGAAGCCATAACTATGGGAACTGGGTAATCGATGTGAAGGCTACCGGCACGCAGGAAGGGAGCAGGCATAGAGATTGTGTAATCTGTGGTTATCGCCAAACAGAGAGTATCCCAGCAACAGGAGAACACGAGCATAAATGGTTCACAGGCTGGAGCTATGATGGGGGGTATCATTGGCACGAATGTGACGCTGCCGGCTGTCCCATTGTCAATAACGGTGAAAAGAGCAGCTATGGAAGCCATAGTTATGGGGACTGGGTAATCGATGCCAACGCTACCAGTACTCAGAGAGGCAGCAGGCATAGAAACTGTGCAATCTGCGGTTATCGTCAAACTGAGGATATTCCTGTAACCGGCACCGGTGTCATCACCAGAAGCAATACCAGTGCCGGAAGCAATACCATCGCCAGAAGCAATGCCAGTGCCAGAAGCAGCACCAGCACGAACAATACATCTTCTACGAATTCAGCAACTGAGAAACGTACGGAGGCGGAAACAGATACAGATATAGATACAGAAACAGATATAGAGGCGGCACAGACAGACAACGACTCTGGCCTAGAGGTGGCAGAGCAGGAAGAACAGGAGGAAAGCGCTGTTATTGCCGATTCTCCTGACGAGGAGCACGAACAGACATCTAATGAAAACGACGAGCGAAAAGCAACTTCAGGCGCAATGACCGAAGAGTCGTCAGAGTTAAAGCAAAAAGCCAATTATATGCAGAAGACAATGATTATATTGGTTTTAACCCTCGCAGGCTGTGGGATATTAGGTTTCGCTGTTCATTTCATCCGCAAGAAGCCGTCAGATGGAGAAAAATAACCCAGCTTGATGCAGCGGCTGAATAAATAACATATGCAACATATGCGGCACATGATGTAAAAGGCAGCTTCATTCGAGGCTGTCTTTTCTATTTATGAATTTCAATAAAAAGAAAAACCATCAAAATCAGTCCTCTCCCTGACGGCTCCTTGTCCATCTCTGCCCCCTGACGGCTCCTTGTCCATCCACGCTCCCTGTTTGTTAATCCCTTAAGTTACTGACATTGGCTATGAATAGAAACCGAGCGCTAATAAAGGTACTGTGTCAGCGCCCTTTTGCCTTGTATTTCCTTCATTCTGTATGGTATAATAAATGTGGATATTCTGGAAGGATTATCAACATCTTATAGAAAGAAAGGATTGAGAGAAATGGTAAAAAGATTTTTGAGAAGGGCAAATTCAATTTTATTAGCCGCTGCTATGACAGCAACCCTGATGCCGGCACAGATAGCGTTTGCGGCTGACGGGATGGTGGATTCTGCCATTTCACTGCAGCAGGCGGAAGGGAGAGCCAATGGCAAGGCCGCTTCTGCTTTGGATTTAGCTTCCATTACGGGAAAGGAATACACAGTGATTCAAGGCAATGTGCCAGCCCTTCCCAAGAGAGTGGTATTGAATAACGGAACGGCAGAGATAACGTGGCCTGAATGGGACACAAGCCTAGAGGCAGGAAAGTATACCGTGACAGGGACAGCAAACAATACACCAGTTGCAGTGACTGTCAATGTGCTGCCGTGCGATGAGGTGGTAGAGGATGTAAGGGCACTTGGCACAAGTGACAGCTCAACACAGGAAAAATCAGATGCAATCCATCCTTTAAAGGGATATAAGGGACTGTTCGTAACAGAGTACGATATTGTTCCAGAAGCAAAGTATACCCATGACAGGGCGGTTATCTATCTGCCGGAGGCTATGGATGACGGAACGCCATTTCACGCTGAAAATTGCTGGGATACCGGGGCAAGGCTCCAATTTAAATACAGTTATAATGAAGTCACATATTTCCAGACCCAAAATGGCGATGGGCAGGTAGTAAACAATGCGCAGTATTATCCCACAAATGATGAACTGAATCAGGCATTGGAGAGCGGCACGCCAATCAATGCACTATCCTTTGATGAAACGAATACCTACCGGGTGCGCACTGTGATGGATACTGCAACAGATAAGGCCAAGGGCAACTTTAAGGTATACATAACAGACCCAGATGGGATAGAGCATGAAGTGACAAAGGAAGGCGGCAATGGGTTCCGTATCTATCCGAAGGACGGCATTGTGAAGAATTTTGCGGCAGTCCGTGGCAGTTACCGTTTGGTGAACCATAAGGTCAGCTGGCTCTCAGGCTATGCCACCAAGAAAGTAGAAGTCTACCTGCAGGGGCAGAACAGCACAGATTATGCCAAAGAGGCTGAGGACATTATAACAAAAGAGCTTCCAGGCGCCATTACCGAGCAGCCGGATCGGGAAATTATAAGGGGCGGCCAAAGCTATACATTGGACATGGAAAAATCTGGCTGGTACCATGGCGAGGAAAAAGTAGCTTCTGTAACGGCGCAGGAAGGTGAGACAGTTACATACCGCGCATATTACAACAACGGAAGCGCCATTGACAAAACAGCCCTGAGCAATAAGATCCAGGAAGCAAGCAGCCTGGCAGAAGAAGATTACACAGCTGCAAGCTGGAAGGTATTTGCAGATGCATTGACAAACGCAGGCCAGGTGAATGCAGGCACATCTGTAAGCCAGTCAGATGTGGACGAAGCAGTACGGTTATTGGATACAGCCAAGGGGGACTTGGTCAGCATCAAGAACCTGAAGGCCTCCGTGAACAGCCTGAAGGCTGCACTTGAGGAAAGCGAAGGGAAAAAATATGAATATACAAACTGGGATGAGGTAAAGGGCGCGGTAGAGAGCGCAGAAAAGATCCTGGCAGCATCAGATGCAACAAAAGCTCAGGTTGAAGCCGCCGAGGAAAGCCTGAAGATAACATTAATAGTCAATGATTCCTTAGTAAGCGCAAAGAATGCAATGGAAAGATCCGTTGCCGCCGCTGAGCAGAAGTTTGCGCAGATCAAAGAAGCAGACTATACGCCAGCCAGCTGGAAAGCATTGAACGATGCCTTAAGAGCATGTAAAAGCTTAGATCCGTCAATGGCGTCCGCATCGGACTACGATGCCAAAAAGGAAGCTTTAGACCGTGCCATGAACAACTTGGTGAAGTTGGTGAAAGTAAAATCAATTAAGCCCGCAGCCAAAACTTATAAAATCGCGGCAGGCAAAAAGCTTAATGTAAAAAAGGTGTTTACAGTTTCTCCGGCAAACGCAGATAACAACAAGCTGACCTATTCGATTGATAAGAAGTACAGTAAGTATGCATCCATAAAGTCTGGCGTAGTGACGGTAAAGAGTGCAGGGGCAGGCAAAACCGTGGCTGTTAAGGCAAAAGCAGCAGATGGAAGCGGCAAAACGGCAACTGTCAAGATTAAGATTATGAAGAATGCCGTTACTAAGATTACCGTAAAGAAAAATGTCCTTACGGTAAAGGCAGGCAAAAAGGTTACCATTAAGCCTGTGGTTAAGACAAACGGCAAAATCGCAAACAAGACATTGGCGTATACATCTTCCAATGAAAAGATAGCAACGGTAAAGAATGGCGTTGTTACTGCCAAAAAGGGCAAGAAAGGGAAAGTGACGATTACTATCAAATCTACCGATGGCACGAATAAGAGCGTAAAAGTGAAGGTAACGGTTAAAAAATGATTTTTTCTTAATAGTAAAGGGGGTTGCCACAATGCGGCAGCTCTCTTTTAGCAGGCGGAAGTCCTTTGGGTAGGGAGGCGCTTTGTGTGGAGAGAATATATTGGCTCCAGTGTATTAGTGCATCGTCCAATAAATAACCGACATTTTCGCTTGTCTATTTTCCAGATAGCAAGCGTATCGTTAGGGGGATGGCGGTTCGAACGCCGGATGCAGAAGCTTTTCCCTGCTCGGTTCCGGTCTCCGAAAAGCTGGAAGTTCTAACCTTCTGCACAAAGTTTTGGTATGCTTATGGACAGAAAGTTAAGAACTTCTGGCTTTTCTCCGAAGTCACAGCAGCAGGGAAAAGCTCCTGCAGCCGGCCAATGAGGATGTGGAGGAGCTTTGGGCGGATAAAAATTATGAGAAGCCTTTGGTAAATATGGATGCGGACAGGCAGGCCCTTTATGAAACTTGCCAGAGGATGGGGGTAGGGATTACGGTTATGAAAGCCTTTGGCGGGGGCGATTTGTTGGATGCCTCTATGTCCCCGGCAGGGAAAGCCCTGACGGCGGTACAGTGTATCCATTATGCATTGACCAGGCCGGCGGTGGCCACAGTATTGGCAGGGGCGCATTCCCTGGAGCAGCTGGAGGAAAGCATTTCCTATGAGGATGCTCCTGAGGCGGAAAAGGATTATGCAGGAACCTTTGCCACATTTCCAAATATCAGCTGGAAAGGGCATTGTATGTATTGTAGCCATTGTGCGCCCTGCCCCAATAAAATTGATGTGGCTGCCGTTACAAAGTTTTTGAACCTGGCAAAGGCACAGGGGGAGGTTCCGGAAACGGTGCGGGAGCATTATGGGGCGTTGGGGCACTATGCAGGGGAATGTGTACAGTGCGGAGCCTGTGAAACGCGATGTCCTTTTGAGGTTTCTATCATAGAGAATATGAAGATGGCGAAGGAAGTGTTTGGGAAGTGATTCTATGGATTTGGCATTACTATTCACGGCCTGGGAGCCGATCATAGCAGCAATTCGGGGCTATATTTAAAGTTTTGCTTCTCAAAAATCGCCCCTCGCTCCTGAATCATGTTCTCACGGAATGCGCAGTTCAGCGCATTCCTGAGCCATGGATAGCAACGATTTGGCTTCTGCTCCAAAAAGGTTCTAATATCCACTTGCATTTTCCCATTAAAACGAGTAATATACTTTATGTATGACCTATTAGTGGAGAGAATAAGATGAATCAATCGCTTGAAAATAAGAAATACGCCCCCATCGGAATCTTTGATTCTGGTGTAGGGGGGCTGACAGTTGCCCGTGAGATCATGCGCCAGCTTTCCCAGGAGCGGATTGTCTATTTTGGCGATACCGCCCGGGTGCCCTATGGCAGCAAGTCCAAGGAGACGATTATCCGCTATTCCAGGCAGATTATTCATTTCCTGGAATCTAAGGGCGTGAAGGCTATCGTAGTTGCCTGCAATACAGCCAGCGCTTATGCCTTAGAGGAGATTCACCCAGAAATGAAGATTCCCATTATCGGCGTGGTAAAGCCTGGCGCCAGGGTGGCTGCCAAGACCACGCGGAATGGAAAAATAGGCGTGATTGGCACAGAAGGAACCATCGCCAGCCAGATTTATACAGAAATGATCCAGCGCCATAACGCAGATGCAGTGGTGGTGGGGAAGGCCTGCCCCTTGTTCGTGCCCTTGGTGGAGGAAGGCTGGCTGAAAGACCCTATAACCATAGAAGTGGCAAAGCGCTATCTGGCTTCCTTCCAGGAAACGGGCATTGATACGCTGATCCTGGGGTGCACCCACTACCCCCTTCTCCGTTCTGTAGTCCGAAACATTATGGGGGATGGCGTGGAACTGGTCAATCCTGCCTATGAGACAGCTTTGGGCTTAAAAAAACTCTTAGAAGAATGCCGGATTGCCAATGACGGCGCACAGCCTGCAGGCGCGCCTATGTACCAGTTTTATGTCAGTGATGCAGCAGAAAAATTCAAGAATTTCGCCAATTCTATTCTGCCCTGTGAGATCAAAGAGGCGCAACTAATACAAATAGAGGAGTAAAATATGACAAAGGATGTATTATTATCAATCAGCGGGCTGCAGTTTGTAGCCAAGGATGATGAGGATGCGGAACCCATCGAAGTGATCACTGCTGGGGATTACTATAAGAAAAATGGGAAGCATTATGTTATGTACGATGAGGTCATAGAAGGCTTTACCGGCAATACCAGGAATATCATCAAGCTTACAGAGGATTCTTTGGATATAACTAAAAAAGGCATTTCTAATGTACATATGGTGTTTGAGAAAAACAAGAAAAATGTTTCCTATTATAATACCCCTTTTGGCAGCCTTCTAATCGGAATTGACGCAACCAGTGTGGATATTGCAGAATCAGAGGATAATATCGACGTAAAGGTAAAATATAATCTGGAAGTGAATTATGAACATCTGGCAGATTGTTCCATCAGCGTAAATATCAAGTCCAAAGATGCTGGGAACTTTACCCTTGCCTGAGTTTGAAGCTGTGCTTCAAACACACCTGTTAACAAAAAGAAGTTTAGGCTGTGCCTGGTGCAGCTAAAATAAATCCAGTATTGCGCCCTGATAGGCACAGAATGGAGGCAGTTATGATGAAAGTTAGAAAGGCTATTATCCCAGCGGCAGGATTGGGGACGAGGTTTCTCCCTGCCACCAAAGCCCAGCCCAAGGAAATGCTCCCGATTGTGGACAAGCCTACGATTCAGTATATTATTGAGGAGGCTGTAGAAGCTGGGATCCAGGATATTATTGTTGTCACAGGCCGCAACAAACGTTCCATTGAAGACCATTTTGACCGTTCCATTGAATTGGAGATCGAGCTGGAAAAAGGTAAAAAGCAGGAAATGCTGGACATGGTCAGAGGGATTTCTGATATGGCCAATATCCATTATATCCGCCAAAAGGAGCCCAGGGGTCTGGGCCATGCCATACTGGCAGCACAGCACTTTATCGGAAAAGAGCCCTTTGCAGTCCTGTTAGGGGATGATGTGGTAGTTTCCCAAACCCCCTGCCTAAAGCAGATGTTGGATGTATTCCGGGAATACCAGACATCTATCCTGGGCGTGCAGATGGTTTCCTCAGATGTAGTGGACAAATATGGCATCATTGCCGGCAAGCAAGTGGATGACCGCATTTACAAAGTGCGTGATATGGTGGAAAAGCCTTCCCCAGAAGAAGCCCCCTCGAATGTAGCTGTACTGGGCAGATATATCATCACCCCGGAAATCTTCCATTTCCTGGAAACCCAGGATGCAGGGAAGGGCGGCGAAATCCAGCTTACCGATGCATTGAAGCGCCTGGCTAAGGAGCAGGCCATGTATGCCTACAACTTCAAAGGCCACCGTTATGACGTAGGGAGCAAAATGGGCTTTATCCAGGCCAATATCGAATTTGCCCTGCGCCGTGAGGAACTAAAAACGGAAATGGAGCAGTACCTGAAGGAGCTCCATGAGCATATGGATGAAATGCTGAATTACAATTGAAGAATATGGCAGACTTAACGGTTACTATCCAATGGGCTGCTCCCAGATGGATTGGAAGTGTTTAAGAATGGCGCTCCAAAGTGCGTAAGAGTTAAATAGCGTATCTCTAAATAAGCCAGAAAAAACACCCTGCATAAGAGCTTGATAAGCAAGTTCTTATGCAGGGCGTATTAATTTACATCTGTGCCTTTTTCCGAACCCTGTCCCAGAATTTGTGCTTCTTAGGAGTTGGCTGGGCAGAGCCGCGGTAGCCCTTGACAGAGGTGATGTAAAGGCCGCTTACCACAGCTTTCACTTCCTTTTTCGTAGGAACCGAATCAAAGATTTCCCCATCGCAGATGAAAGTCATGATTTTCGGTCCGACTTTTGCCTTCACAATCGGCATTTTGGAACGGCGCATCAATTTCGGCGCCTGCGCCATAACCTGGGGCGGGAGGCCCGCATCCTTTAGCATCATGCGTTTCTTGTCAATAATCAGCATGGAAACTGTCTGTGCAGCGGCGGCAATCTGCGCATCCTGTTCTGCCTTTTTCTTTTGTGCCTTTTTGCCGAGTATGTAAAGCCCGATCGCCAAAGCAACTAGAATCACTAGAAGTACAATCACTACGATTTGCCATGTTCGCATGAGAGGCCCTCCTTTTCCTTATTTCGTATTTTCTCAAAGCAGCCAGTGAATACCAATACCTGCCTTTTAAAACCGTTTCTAATTGTACCATTCTTTTATGAAAAAATCAATGGTAGGATAAAAAGCATTTTTGTGCCCTTAGTTCCTGTATTAGTACATCGTCCAATAAATAATTGACATTTTCGCATGTCTATTTTCCTGATAACATAAATCCTCAGCGTAGCCCGTTATGCCTTCATTTTCGAGGGGCAGACGCCGGATGCCGAAAAGATAATCTAGAACTTTGCTGGGAAATCAAGTATCCGCCCTCTCCCTGTCAGAAGTTACGCAGCCTCCCCCTGACGTCCGGATGGCCATCCCTGTGTCCCTCCATCCCCCAACGTCCAGATAGCCATTCCTGTGTCCCTCCATCCCCCAACGTCCGGATAGCCATCCCTGTGTCCCTCCATTCCCTAACGCCCGGATAGCCACCCTTGTGTCCATCCATTATCAGACATCCAGATACCCACCCCCTGTAGCCAACCAGTAAAGCCCCCCTAAGTTAAGCCATTGGACATACCCCATAACCAGTAACTCTTAAAATCCCTTCTGAGTCGGAAAATTTAAAAAAAGTACTTGCATTTCCCTCATTTTTGTTTTATAATAGACCCGCTGTGACATGATAGCGATGAAGCGAGAGGTTGCTGCCATCCAATTGGCAGGTTTTTCCGTGGAGCGAATGTCAAGTTAGGAAACTGGCGACAAGTCACTGTATCACATCATGGTTCTGCAAGGGCCAAAAAGCCCGTGTGTTCTTATAACGACACACCCGGAGAAGTGTACAGTCACCGCTTGTCGTACTGAAAGAAAGTGCGAAAAGGAGGCGGCTTTTTTTATGGCAAACCAAGTAATGAGAATCACACTGAAGGCATATGACCATCAGTTGGTAGATGCATCTGCTAAGAAAATCATCGAAACTGTTAAGAAAAATGGATCACAGGTGAGCGGCCCAGTCCCACTCCCCACGAAGAAAGAGGTAGTTACCATCTTACGTGCAGTCCATAAATACAAAGATTCCAGAGAGCAGTTTGAGCAGAGGACCCATAAGAGGCTGATTGATATCATTACTCCAACCCAGAAGACAATCGACGCATTGTCCCGCTTGGAGATGCCAGCAGGCGTATACATTGATATCAAAATGAAAACAAAGTAATGCAGAATGAGTTAACAATCCTGAAGGGCATGACAAACTTTTGGTCAGCCATTCTAGGATGAGCGGTTCCGCTGCCCCAGGCGTTTTGCGCCGGATTGGGTATGAAACGTTCCGCTGTAGAAAAAACAGGAGGTAATATTAATGAAGAAAGCGATTTTAGCTACGAAAGTCGGAATGACGCAAATCTTCGATACAGATGGCGCTTTGATCCCGGTTACTGTATTGCAGGCTGGCCCATGTGTCGTGACACAGATCAAAACTGTGGAAAACGATGGCTACAGCGCAGTCCAGGTTGGTTTCGTGGACAAGAAGGACAAGATCGTCAACCGGGACGCCAATGGCAAGAAAGAGATCAGGTACAGGCATGGCGCAACAAAGGCTGAGAAAGGCCATTTTGCAAAAGCCAGCGTATCCAGCAAGAGGTTTGTAAGAGAGTTCAAATTTGAGAACGCTGCAGATTATAATCTGGCAGACGAGATCAAAGCTGATATCTTTGCAGAAGGCGACAAGATTGACGCAACTGCAATTTCCAAAGGAAAAGGATTCCAGGGTGCTATTAAGAGGCATGGCCAGCACAGAGGGCCTATGACCCACGGTTCCAAATTCCATCGCCATCAGGGTTCCAACGGCGCATGCTCCAGCCCAAGCCGCGTATTTAAAGGCAAAGGGATGCCAGGGCATATGGGTGCTGTTAAGGTAACGGTTCAGAACCTTGAGGTCGTAAGAGTGGATGCTGAGAACAACCTGCTGTTGGTCAAGGGTTCCGTTCCAGGGCCTAAGAAATCTTTGGTAACCATCAAAGAGACAGTAAAATCCCAAAAATAGCACTGCCCTAAACGCCCTATGGGCATCCCTCTATGCCAAAGGGCGGGCGGGGAAGATGAAAGGAGGAAATAAAAGATGGCTAACGTAGCTGTTTATAATATGGAAGGCAATGAAGTTGGAAGCCTTGAGCTGAACGACGCAGTGTTCGGTGTAAAGGTGAATGAGCATCTGGTGCATATGGCAGTTGTGCAGCAGCTTGCGAACAAGCGCCAGGGAACACAGAGCGCAAAGAACCGTTCTGAAGTCCGCGGCGGCGGCAAGAAGCCATGGAGGCAGAAAGGGACTGGCCATGCAAGGCAGGGTTCCATCCGTGCTCCTCAATGGAAAGGCGGCGGCGTGGTATTTGCACCGAAGCCAAGGGACTACTCTTTTAAGATGAACCGGAAAGAGAAGAGGGCTGCCCTGAAGTCCGCACTGACATCCAGGGTGAACGACAGCAAGCTGATCGTTGTGGATGAGTTGAAAATGGAAGAAATTAAGACCAAGAGGTTCGCTGAGGTTCTGAAGAACCTGAAAGTGAAGAAGGCTCTTGTGGTAATAAATGACAATGACCAAAAGGTAGTGAAGTCTGCAAGCAACATCCCAGGCGTGAAGGTAGCCCTTTGCTATACCACAGAGGATGGCGTGACAAGCACTTTGAATGTATACGATATCTTAAAATATGACACGGTAGTTGTAACCAAGAGCGCCGTAGCAACCATCGAGGAGGTGTATGCATAATGGCAAACGTACAATATTATGACGTAATCCTCAAACCGGTGATTACAGAAAAGAGCATGAATATCATGGCTAATAAGGAATACACATTCCTGGTTCATCCGGAAGCCAACAAAACCATGATTAAGGAAGCCGTTGAGAAGATGTTTGAAGGCACCAAGGTTAAGAGGGTGAACACCATGAACATTGGCGGCAAGAAAAAGAGAAGGGGAATGGTAGTCGGAAAGACGGCCAAGACCAAGAAGGCAATCGTGCAGTTGACAGAAGACAGCAAGGATATTGAGATCTTTGCAGGATTATAGAAAGGAGATTTGTCATGGGAATTAAGACATATAACCCATATACACCCTCCAGAAGAAATATGACCGGTTCTGATTTCGCAGAGATCACCAAGAAGAAGCCAGAAAAATCGCTGTTAGTTTCTCTGCAGAAGCAGTCTGGACGTAACAATCAGGGTAAAATTACTGTGAGGCACCGCGGCGGTGGGTCCAGGAGAAAATATAGGATTATTGATTTTAAGAGGAATAAGAAGGATGGTATCCCAGCAACCGTAATCGGCATTGAGTACGATCCAAACAGGACGGCAAATATCGCCCTGATCTGCTATGCGGATGGCGAGAAGTCCTATATCATCGCTCCCCAGGGGCTGACGGACGGCATGAAGGTTATGAATGGCCCAGAAGCTGAAGTTAGGGTTGGGAATTGCCTGCCATTAGAATACATCCCTGTTGGTACACAGGTACACAACGTAGAGCTGTATCCAGGCAAAGGCGGGCAGCTGGTGCGTTCTGCAGGAAACAGCGCACAGCTGATGGCTAAGGAAGGCAAATATGCTACCTTGCGTCTGCCCTCCGGCGAAATGAGGATGGTTCCCATTATCTGCCGTGCAACCGTAGGCGTGGTAGGGAATGCGGACCATAACCTGATCAAGATTGGTAAAGCAGGGCGTAAGCGCCATATGGGTATCCGCCCAACGGTACGCGGTTCTGTTATGAACCCCAACGACCATCCACACGGCGGTGGTGAAGGCAAGACTGGAATCGGACGTCCAGGCCCAAGCACACCATGGGGCAAGCCGGCTCTTGGTTTGAAGACCAGGAAGAAGAACAAAGCATCTAACAAGCTTATCGTAAGGAGAAGAGACGGTAGGGTATTAAAATAACAGGAAGCATCCGCAGAGCCTGGTGTTTTCACCTGGCTTGCGGAATTACATTTAAGGAGGTTGAATTATGGGCCGTTCACTGAAAAAAGGACCATTTGCTGATGAAAGTTTATTAAAAAAAGTGGATGCTATGAATGCATCTGGCAACAAAAGCGTGATTAAGACATGGTCCCGGCGTTCCACCATTTTCCCACAGTTCGTTGGCCACACATTTGCTGTCCATGACGGAAGGAAGCATGTGCCGGTTTACGTGACAGAGGATATGGTAGGGCATAAGCTTGGCGAGTTCGTTGCAACAAGGACTTACCGTGGACATGGAAAAGATGAAAAGAAATCAAAAGTTCGTTAAGGAGGTCTATCATGGCGAAAGGACATAGAAGTCAAATCAAGAGAGAGAGAAACGCACAGAAAGACACCAGGCCATCCGCAAAGCTGTCTTATGCCAGGGTATCTGTTCAGAAAGCATGCTTCGTATTGGATGCCATCCGTGGAAAAGATGTGCGTACCGCATTGGCAATCTTGGCTTACAACCCAAGGTATGCTTCCAGCTTGATAGAGAAATTGCTGAAATCTGCGATTGCCAACGCAGAGAACAACAATGGGATGGATGCAGCTAACCTTTATATTGCAGAATGTTATGCAAACAAAGGGCCAACGATGAAGAGAATCAGACCGAGGGCACAGGGCAGGGCTTACAGAATTGAAAAGCGGATGAGCCATATCACAATTGTGCTGGATGAAAGATAAGATAGGAGGGTAAACATGGGACAGAAAGTAAATCCGCATGGTTTAAGAGTCGGCATTATCAAGGATTGGGATTCCAAATGGTATGCGGAAGCTGATTTTGCAGATTTCCTGATCGAGGACTATAACATCAGGACATTTCTGAAAAAGAAATTATACGCATCAGGCGTTTCAAAAATTGAGATTGAGCGGGCTTCCGACCGGGTAAAAGTAATCCTTTACACAGCAAAGCCAGGCGTTGTAATCGGAAAAGGCGGCTCTGAAATTGAAAAGGTAAAGGCAGAGCTTCAGAAATATACAGATAAGAGATTGGTTGTGGACATCAAGGAAGTGAAAAGGCCGGATAAGGACGCCCAGTTAGTAGCTGAGAACATTGCACTGCAGTTAGAGAACCGCGTTTCTTTCCGTAGGGCAATGAAATCCTGCATGGGACGAAGCATGAAGGCAGGCGCCCTTGGGATCAAGAGCTCAGTTTCAGGCCGTTTAGGCGGGGCTGACATGGCTCGTACCGAGTTTTACAGTGAGGGCACAATCCCACTTCAGACATTAAGAGCAGATATCGATTATGGATTCGCCGAGGCAGATACCACATACGGCAAGGTTGGCGTAAAAGTGTGGATCTACAAAGGCGAGGTACTTCCAACAAAGGATTCAAAGGAAGGGAGCGATAAATAATGTTAATGCCAAAAAGAGTAAAACGCCGTAAGCAGTTCCGTGGTTCCATGGCAGGCAAGGCGTTGAGAGGAAATAAAATCACAAATGGTGAGTATGGTATCGTGGCAATGGAGCCTTGCTGGATCAAATCCAACCAGATCGAGGCAGCCCGTATTGCAATGACGCGTTACGTAAAGCGCGGCGGTAAAGTATGGATTAAGATTTTTCCTGACAAGCCGGTAACGGCAAAGCCAGCTGAGACCCGTATGGGTTCCGGAAAAGGAACATTGGAGTATTGGGTAGCAGTTGTTAAGCCGGGGCGTGTTATGTTTGAGATTTCCGGTGTTCCAGAAGAAACAGCGCGTGAGGCGTTGCGCCTTGCCACACACAAATTACCTTGTAAATGCAAAGTGGTTTCACGTGCAGACTTAGAAGGCGGTGAATCGAATGAAAACAAGTAATTATGTAAAAGATTTAAGAGAAGAGTCCGTAGCAGTATTGCAGGAGAAGTTAGTAGCTGCAAAAAAAGAGCTTTTTAATTTAAGGTTCCAGAATGCGACCAATCAGTTAGACAATACCGCAAGGATCAAAGAGGTCCGCAAGAACATTGCCAGGATCCAGACCATCATCACAGAAAAGAACAGGGCAGCGGTATAGGAAAGGAGAACTATCGTGGAAGAAAGAAATCTTAGAAAGACACGTACTGGTGTTGTTGTAAGCGACAAGATGAACAAGACCATTGTAGTGGCAGTAAGAGATAATGTAAGACATCCCCTTTACAAGAAAATCGTGAAGAAGACATACAAGTTAAAAGCCCATGACGAAGAGAACCAATGCAAAATCGGCGACACAGTCAAAGTAATGGAAACAAGGCCTTTGTCCAAAGACAAAAGATGGAGGCTTGTGGAAATTGTTGAGAGAGCGAAATAGAAGGAGGCTGCCATCATGATTCAACAGGAAAGTAGGCTGAGAGTAGCCGATAATACCGGCGCAAAGGAAATCCTCTGCATCCGTGTTATGGGCGGCTCCACAAGAAGGTATGCAAATATCGGAGATATCATCACCGCTACGGTTAAAGATGCAACACCAGGCGGCGTTGTGAAAAAAGGAGACATTGTTAAGGCAGTGGTAGTCCGCACGAAAAAGGGCGCGCGCCGTAAGGATGGATCTTATATTAAGTTCGATGAGAATGCGGCTGTCATCATCAAAGAAGACAAAACCCCAAGAGGAACCCGTATTTTTGGGCCAGTTGCTAGAGAGCTTCGTGAAAAACAGTTTATGAAAATTGTTTCCTTAGCTCCGGAAGTATTATAGGAGGTAAGCCGATGGCGATGTTGAAAATAAAAAAAGGCGACACAGTCAAAGTGATCGCCGGGAAAGATAAAGACAAAGAAGGCAAAGTGATTGCGATCAATAGAAAAAAGAGCACCGTTCTGGTAGAAGGCGTTAATATGATCACAAAGCATATGAAGCCCAATATGGCGAACCAGCAGGGCGGCATTGTTCACCAGGAAGGACCCATTCATATTTCCAATGTAATGTATGTCCACAAAGGAAAGCCAACCCGTATCGGCTTCAAGATGGACGGAGACAAAAAAGTGCGTTTTGCCAAATCCACTGGCGACGTCATTGATTAATTCGAGAGAGGAGGTCCATTCAGTTGAGTACTAGATTAAAAGAAATATACCAGAATGAAATCGTAGACGCCCTGATGAAAAAATTCGGATATAAGAATGTCATGCAGGTGCCGAAGATTGAAAAGGTAGTCATCAACATGGGCATTGGCGAGGCAAAGGAGAACGTGAAGATCTTAGACGCCGCTGCCAGCGACCTGCAGACGATTACCGGCCAGAAGCCTGTCATCACCAAGGCAAAGAAATCTATCGCAAACTTCAAAATCAGGGAAGGGATGCCGATCGGATGTAAAGTTACCTTAAGGGGCGACAGGATGTATGAGTTTGTTGACCGCCTGATCAACTTGGCTCTGCCCCGCGTCCGTGACTTCAGGGGCGTAAACCCCAATGCCTTTGACGGAAGGGGAAATTATGCCCTTGGCATCAAAGAGCAGCTGATCTTCCCGGAAATCGAGTATGATAAGATTGACAAGATCCGTGGTATGGACGTTATTTTCGTAACGACCGCAAGGACAGATGAAGAAGCCCGTGAGTTGTTGACACAGTTCAATATGCCATTTGCAAAACAGTAAGGAGGGAATTTCAATGGCAAAAACATCTTTGAAAGTAAAGCAGCAGCGCAAGCAGAAATTCTCTACCAGGGAATATAGCCGCTGTAGGATTTGTGGACGTCCACATGCATATTTGAGAAAATACGGAATCTGCAGGATCTGCTTCCGTGAATTAGCATATAAAGGCCAGATTCCGGGAGTGAAAAAGGCAAGTTGGTAACCGAGAGCAGATAAGCGGAGTTAAGTGAAGAAAACAGGAGGAAAATATATCATGACAATAAGTGATCCAATCGCAGATATGCTTACAAGAATCCGTAATGCAAATACTGCTAAACATGATACGGTAGATGTTCCGGCTTCCAAAATGAAGGTTGCAATTGCAGATATTCTTGTAAATGAAGGATACATTGTAAAATATGACATCGTGGAGGATGGGAACTTCAAGACAATTCGCATTACTTTGAAATATGGCAAAGACAAAAATGAAAAGATTATCACCGGCCTTAAGAGAATCTCTAAGCCAGGGCTTCGCGTTTACGCAGGCAAGAACGAGGTTCCAAAGGTACTTGGCGGACTGGGGATCGCAATCCTCTCCACCAACCAGGGTGTTGTAACAGATAAAGAAGCAAGGAAATTAGCAGTTGGCGGGGAAGTTCTAGCGTATGTTTGGTAGGCTTTGCGCGTCTTAAAAGAATATAATAGGAGGTACGGGCATGTCACGTATAGGAAGAATGCCAATCGCAATACCTGCAGGCGTAACCGTAGATATTGCAGAAAATAATCATGTGACTGTAAAAGGTCCGAAGGGGACTCTTGAGAGGACTCTTCCAGAGGAAATGGAAATCAAATTAGAGGGCGAAGAAGTGATGGTTTCAAGGCCAAACGACTTAAAGAGGATGAAATCCTTACACGGCCTGACCAGGACACTGATCAACAATATGGTCATTGGCGTAACCAACGGCTACACCAAGGAGCTGGAAGTTAACGGTGTCGGCTACAGGGCGTCCAAGTCCGGCAAAGAGCTTACCCTGAACCTGGGCTACTCCCATCCGATAATCATGACTGATCCAGAAGGCTTAGAGTCCAAGGTGGAAGGCAACAAGATTACTATTTCTGGTATCGACAAAGAAAAAGTTGGGCAGTATGCAGCAGAAATTAGGGATAAGAGAAGGCCAGAGCCATATAAAGGCAAAGGTATTAAATATGTTGACGAAATAATCAGGCGTAAAGTTGGTAAGACTGGCAAGAAGTAAGGAAAGGAGGAACAGAGAATGATTAACAAAAAATCAAGGGCAGAAGTCCGTATGAAAAAGCACAAAAGAATCCGTAATCGTTTCTCCGGTACACCCGAAAGACCACGTTTGGCTGTATTCAGGAGCAATAACCATATATATGCGCAGGTTATTGATGATATAGCTGGAAATACGCTTGTTTCTGCGTCTACCCTCCAGAAGGATGTAAAGGCTGAGCTGGAGAAGACAAATAATGTGGAAGCGGCAGCCCATCTGGGGACAGTGATCGCAAAGCGCGCATTAGAAAAGGGCATTACCACGGTTGTCTTCGACAGAGGCGGCTATATCTATCAGGGAAAAATCAAAGCTTTAGCTGATGCGGCAAGAGAAGCTGGATTAGATTTTTAAGTAGGAGGAGACAAATACATGAAACGTACAATCATTGATGCTAGTCAATTGGAATTAACAGAAAAAGTGGTGTCAATTAAGCGTGTAACAAAGGTTGTAAAGGGCGGTCGCAATATGCGCTTTACAGCTTTAGTTGTTGTCGGCGATGGCAATGGTCATGTAGGCGCAGGCTTAGGCAAAGCGACTGAAATTCCCGAAGCAATCCGCAAAGGAAAAGAAGACGCAACAAAGAAGCTGATTACCGTTAAACTGGATGATAACAACAGTATTACCCATGACATTACTGGAAAGCATACTGGCGCATCCGTATTGCTGAAGAGGGCGCCAGAAGGTACTGGTGTGATTGCAGGCGGCCCAGCGCGTAGTGTCTGCGAGCTGGCAGGGATCAAGAACATCCGTACAAAATCCTTGGGCTCCAACAACAAGCAGAATGTAGTTTTGGCCACTATCGAGGCTTTAAGCCAGCTGAAATCTCCGGAAGAGGTTGCAAAACTCCGCGGTAAATCTGTAGAAGAGATACTTGGTTAAGGAGGGCATGGAAAATGGCAGAAAAATTGAAAATTACACTTATAAAATCCACCATAGGTGCTGTTCCAAAGAACCGCAAGACAGTCGAGGCTCTTGGGTTAAGGAAAATCAACCATACTGTGGAAATGCCGGATAACCCGGCAATCAGAGGAATGGTTCGCCAGGTGAGGCATATGGTGAAGGTAGAAGAAATTTAAGAGAAAGTAAGGAGGTGTCAAAATGGACTTATCAAATTTACGCCCAGCCAAAGGCTCAAAGCACAGCAACTTCAGGAGAGGCCGCGGGCACGGTTCAGGGAATGGTAAAACGGCAGGTAAGGGGCACAAAGGCCAGAAAGCCCGCTCCGGAGCGCCAAGGCCAGGCTTCGAAGGCGGTCAGATGCCATTATACAGGCGAATTCCAAAACGCGGCTTTACCAACAGGAATTCCAAGGATATCGTTGCAGTTAACGTGGATGTACTGGAAGTATTTGACAATGATACCGTTGTAACGATCGAGCTGTTAAAAGAACGAAAAATTATCAAGAATCCAAGAGATGGCGTTAAGATTCTGGGAAATGGAGACCTTACCAAGAAACTTACAGTGCAGGTAAATGCTTTCAGCGCAGGCGCAAAAGAAAAGATTGAAGCTCTTGGTGGAAAAGCAGAGGTGGTTTAATGCTGGAAACACTCCGTAACGCATTTAAAATTAAAGATATTCGGAACCGCATCTTTTACACCTTAGTGATGCTGGTGGTGATCCGAATCGGTTCCCAATTGCCGCTCCCTGGCGTAAACAGCGAGGTGATCGCTAACTGGTTTGCCAGCCAGGGGACAGACGCATTGAATTTCTTTGATGCAATTACCGGTGGATCCTTTGAGGAAATGTCTGTATTTGCATTGAATATCACGCCTTATATTACTTCATCCATTATCATGCAGCTTTTGACCATTGCAATTCCAAAACTGGAAGAACTGCAGAAGGATGGAGAGGACGGCAGGAAGAAAATTGCAGAAATTACCCGTTATGTAACCGTAGCCCTTGCATTGATCCAGTCAATTGCCATGGCAATTGGATTTGGGCGTGGTGGTTACCTGGATAAGTTCGACCCATTGCATGTCATTATGATGGTGGCTGCATTGACAGCAGGCTCTGCAGTCCTGATGTGGATTGGTGAGCGTATTACGGAAAAGGGCGTGGGAAATGGTATCTCCATCGTGTTGACTATCAACATTATTTCCCGTATCCCAGAAGACTTGATGACTCTTTATACACAGTTTATTGCAAATGCTCCCAACGTAGGAAATGCGATTATTGCAGCCCTTGTGATCCTTGCAGTGATCTTAGTGACCGTTGTGTTCGTTATTATCCTTCAGGATGGGCAGCGTAAAATCCCTGTCCAGTACAGCAAGAAGATTCAGGGCAGGAAGCAGGTGGGCGGCCAGTCCTCCCATATCCCATTGAAGGTGAATACGGCTGGCGTTATCCCAATCATCTTCGCACAGTCCATTATGCAGTTCCCGGTTGTGATCGCCACGATCATGGGCAAGGGGAACGGCACTGGAATTGGAAGCAGAATCCTTCACGGCTTGTCCCAGTCCTACTGGTGCAATCCGGAACAGCCGATTTACAGCATTGGCTTAGTGGTATACATTGTATTAGTTGTCGCATTTGCATACTTCTATACATCCATTACCTTTAACCCGCTGGAAATCGCAAATAACATGAAACGTCAGGGAGGCTTTATCCCGGGTATCCGCCCAGGCAAGCCAACCAGTGACTATTTGAACAAAATCCTGAATTATATCGTATTTATCGGCGCTGTAGGCCTTACGATCGTGGCGGTTATCCCTATTTTCTTCAATGGGGTATTCCGTGCCAACGTGTCCTTTGGCGGGACGTCCATCATCATTATCGTAGGCGTTATCATTGAGACATTGAAGCAGATCGAGTCTCAGATGCTGGTACGTTATTACAAAGGGTTTTTAAATGACTAAAGTGTGCCAGGGAGGTGCCATAAGGCATCTCCTGCGGCGCACTAGCGTTGTTTTTGAGAAATATTATTGTGTTAGTTATGATAGGTATATTGGCAAAGGAGGAGCTAGGTATGAAAATTATTATGTTAGGCGCGCCTGGCGCAGGAAAAGGGACGCAGGCAAAGCAGATTGCTGATAAGTATGCAATTCCCCATATTTCCACTGGAGATATTTTCCGTGCAAACCTGAAGGCAGGGACAGAGCTGGGGAAGAAAGCAAAAGAATATATGGATCAGGGGCTTTTAGTGCCGGATGAGCTGACCTGTGACTTGGTAATGGACCGCATTAGCCAGGATGACTGCAAGAATGGCTTTGTGCTGGACGGCTTCCCAAGGACAATCCCGCAGGCAGAGGCATTGGATGCGGCATTGTCCAAGATCAATGAGAAAATGGATTATGCCATTGATGTGGATGTGCCAGATGAGAATATCGTGAACCGTATGTCTGGAAGGCGCGCATGCTTGAACTGCGGCGCAACTTACCATATCGTTTCCATCCCCACAAAGGTGGAAGGGATCTGTGACCGCTGCGGCAGCCAGGTGGTATTGCGTGACGACGACCAGCCAGAGACAGTAAAGAAGCGCCTGGATGTATACCATGAGCAGACACAGCCATTGATTGATTATTACAAAGAGCAGAACATACTAAAAACCGTAAACGGAACACAGCCAATGGAAGACGTATTTGCCGCCATTGTAGAGATTTTAGGAGCGTAAAAGAATGTCGGTATCAATTAAATCTGCCAGAGAAATAGAATTAATGCGGGCAGCAGGAAAAATCCTGGCAAAAGTCCATGAGAATCTTCAAAAAGAATTAAGGGAAGGAATGTCCACATATGAGGTGGACCGTTTGGGTGAGGAGATCATACAGAGCTATGGCTGCATCCCATCCTTTAAGAATTACAACGGTTATCCAGCCTCTATATGCGTGTCAGTAAATAACGAAGTGGTGCACGGAATCCCCTCTAAGCAGCATCTGCTTCGGGAAGGGGATATTGTGAGCCTAGATATTGGCGTAATCTATAAGGGATACCATTCTGATGCGGCAAGGACCCATGGGATTGGGGAGATTTCCAAAGAAGCTGCACTGCTGATCGAAAGGACACGGCAGAGTTTTTTTGAAGGCATCCAGTATGCGAGGGAAGGGAACCACCTTCATAAAATCTCAAATGCCATTGCCGCTTATGCGGAGAGCTTTGGCTATGGGGTGGTACGGGATCTGGTTGGGCATGGGATAGGCACACGTCTCCATGAGGATCCCCAGATACCGAATTTTACCCAGAAAAGCAGGGGTGTACGGCTGCGTGCGGGTATGACCTTGGCAATTGAACCTATGATCAATGCAGGGCGTTTTGATGTGGAGTGGGAAAACGACAATTGGACAGTCGTGACACAAGATGGCTCCTTATCTGCTCATTACGAAAATACCATTTTAATTACATCCGGCGAACCAGAGATTTTGACCCTTACTGAGGCCGAAAGCAACTTAGCGAAGCCAAGCTGAAAGCGCAGTCTGAGCTTAGTGTGAGGCCGTTCTGTGAGATTAGCGAAACCGAGCCGAAGGCGAGAGTTGAGGTTAGCGAACAGAACATCCTTAGAGAAAGGAACTGACACATGGATATCAAATTTGCACTATCCAAATCGGGTCATGACAAAGACAGCATTTATGTAATTATAAAAGAAGAAGCCGATATGGTCTATCTGGCTGATGGGAGGCTTAAGCCTTTAGAAAAGCCAAAAAAGAAAAATAAAAAGCATATTCAGAAAATAGAAAAGCTTCCGAAAGAAATTACAGAGGTCTTTACGCAGGAGAATTTTCGGAATGAAGAAATAAAACGGGCGATCAAGCTCTATCAGAAGCGCAGGGACGGGCTATGCCCTGATGCTGGAAACGAAATGAATGATCAGGAGGAATCAGAATGTCAAAAGCAGATGTCATTGAGGTAGAAGGAACTGTTATTGAGAAATTGCCAAACGCCATGTTCCAAGTAGAATTGGAGAATGGGCACCAGATCCTAGCGCACATCAGCGGAAAATTACGGATGAATTTTATCCGTATTTTGCCAGGGGACCGGGTGACCATTGAGATGTCTCCTTATGACCTGACAAAAGGAAGGATTATCTGGAGGGATAAATAGGAAATTAGTTAATGAGATAGATGTCAAGGAAGCAGGTACAGCCCCTGGAAAAATTGGGGCGGTGCCTCAAGCAGACAAATTACAGCCAGGAAGATGGGGCTGCCGCATTGGAAATAGGCATACAGAATATGGCATATTTTGTATTATATTTCATTTATGCGGCAGCTTTTGTGATGAATTAGTATAGCGTCCGTCAGTTTTCTGTTTGGTAGAAACTGGCTATTCCTTCTGTTTTAGATCCCATATTCTCCATCATCAAGTCTAATATGGTAAGGGCAGCCATGGATTCCACCACGACTACTGCCCGGGGGACGATAATGGGATCATGGCGGCCGTGAATGGAGATTTCAATGGGCTCGCCAGAGGTTGTTACGGTTTTTTGGGCAGAAGCAACAGAGGGCGTGGGCTTTATAGCGGCACGGAAGATAATGGGGCTTCCATTGCTGATGCCGCCTAAAATACCGCCAGCATGGTTGGTGGAGGTGGAAATCTGCCCATTGGCCTGTGTGAAGCTGTCATTATTTTCTGTTCCGGTGGAGGCGGCAGCGGCAAAGCCGTCCCCGATTTCGAAGCCTTTTACGGCTCCAATGGAGAAAATGGCTTTTGCAAGGTTAGCATCCAGCTTGTCAAATACAGGCTCGCCAATTCCGGCAGGCACGCCAGTGATGATGCATTCAATGACACCTCCTGCCGAGTCTGTCCGCCTCATGCATTCAGAGAGGAAATCCTGTGCCTGCACAGAGGATGCGGAATCTGGCATGTACAGAGGATTGGAGAGGATTTGCCGAGAAAGCTCCGGCAAGGGCTGTGCCAGCAGCATGTCTGGGGACTGGGGGATTGTAACCGGCCCGATGGAGCGTGCATAAGTCAGGAAGGAAATCCCAAGCCTGCCCAAAAGCTTGGCCGCAATTGCCCCACCGGCTACCCGTCCGATGGTTTCCCGCCCAGAGGAACGCCCTCCGCCCCGGTAGTCACGAAAACCGTATTTCTGGTCAAAGGTATAGTCCGCATGCCCAGGGCGGTAGTAAGAGGCAATATCCCCATAGTCCCGGGAACGCTGGTCTTTATTAAAGACAATCAGGCTGATGGGCGTTCCGGTGGTCTTTCCCTCAAAAGTACCAGAGAGGATTTCCACAGCGTCTGCCTCCTGCCTTTGGGTGGAGAATTTAGATTGCCCAGGCTTTCTGCGGTCTAAGAAATTCTGTATATCGGATTCCTCTAAGGGAAGGCCTGCAGGACAGCCGTCTGCCACGACGCCAATGCCCTTTCCATGGGATTCTCCCCAGGTAGTAATTTTAAAATGGTTTCCAAATGTTGATCCTGCCATAGGCGTAGCCTCCTGAAATATTAAAAATAGTACATTGCCGTAGTGTGGCGCAATTCTGTTTTATTATAATAGAATTTGGATAAAAAAGAAACTATAAAATTACTTTATTTTTGAAGATATCCTGTTTTGATAAAAGCAACTATTTTATGCAGCACAGAATGATTAGAAAAAGAGGTGTATGGTAATATGATAAAAAAGAAGTTTCTGAAGGCTGTTGGCGTAATAGCTGGCGCATTTTCTGCATTTATGGCCTTTGGCTGGTCATTTTTTAAGATGACGGTTCGGTATAAAGACCATAAGAAACAGGAAAAAAAGAAATGGTTTGCATTATCCCATACGAAGGTGAACCATCCAAGGTATAAATTTGAGAAAGAGTATGAGGAGGGAAAAGCGTGGTGCGCAGGGCAGCACATGCAGGATTGTTATATCCGAAGTGCGGATGGGCTGAGGCTGCATGCGTCGTATCTTCCAGCAGAAGACGCGAAACGGTTCGTTTTGCTGAGCCACGGATACAAAGGCAGCGGTTTTGGAGATTTTGCCTATATGTCCCGGTTTCTTCATGAGAATCACTGCAATTTGCTTTTTATAGACCAGAGGTGCTGTGGGGAGAGCCAGGGCGAGTATATTACTTTTGGGGCGAAAGAACAGTATGACGTGCAAAGGTGGGCGTATTACATTGCCAGACGCAATCACAAAAAACTTCCGGTATATCTTTATGGGGAATCCATGGGAGGGGCGGCAGTGCTAATGGCATCAGCCCACAGGCTGCCGCGTCAGGTAAAGGGGCTGATTGCAGATTGTGCTTTCTGCTCCATGAAAGGCCAGATGCAGGATATGGCAAGGAATTGGTTCCATCTGCGCTGGATAGGGTTATTATTGTTTCGCCTGAACTTGTTCTGTGCAATTTTTGCAGGTTTTCACATGAAGGATGCAGATACGGCAGAAGCCTTGAAGGCGAATGCAAGGCCGGTCTTATTCTTCCATGGCGTAAAGGATACCTATGTGGATCCGGGAAATTCGTTGTATAATTATTCTCTGTGCCGGGCACCGAAGGAGCTTGTGGTAATACCGGAGGCAAGGCATCTCTGCAGCGCCTATGAGGAACCGGAATTGTACCGGGAGAAGGTTTTGGGGTTTTTTGAGAAGTATGATTAAAAAAAGTCTCGGTCAATTTCGGATAAAGTGTATGCTAACTCTCTCAGGTGGTAGAATTTAAATATAAAATGTGTTAGTTTCACATAGGAGGCAGGAAAATGCGCGGCATTTCTGTAATGCCTTCTGCTGAAATGGCAAGACGCATGGCGTTGTGTGCCAATACAGAATAAAAGTTACTATTCATGGCTCAGGAATGCGCTGAACTGCGCATTCTGTGAGAACATGATTCAGGAGTGAGGGGCGGTTTTTGTGCAGCAAAACTTTAGATATCGCCCCGAATTGTTGCTATGCTCGGCTCTGGCCGCGTATAGTAACGAATAAAAGGAGGATTACCCATGAGAGATTATTATCCGTTGACAGCGGCACAGAAGATGCACCACAACTGGATTCAGGATTACAAAACGCAGCAGGTGTCGGGGGTCAGCGTTGTGGCGTCCCTGAAGGCGGCTTTGGATTTTGGGCTTTTAAAAAAGTGCATCCAACTGGAATTTGAGCGCTATGGATGCATGAGGCTGCAATTTACAAAGCCTGATAAGAAGGGGCAGGTAAAACAGTATGTCGTGGAAAAGGAAAATAGGGATATTCCCATAAAAGACTTGTCCGGCATGAGCCTTTCTGAGGCAGACAGGCTTATGCAGCAATGGGCGTATGAGACGTTTGATGGGGATGACATTCCGCTGTGCGATGTGACGATGGTTAAGCTTCCGGAGGGATTTAACGGATTTTTTATCCATATGGATCACAGGCTGATTGATTCCTGCGGCCTGGTGGTTATGATAAATGATTTGATGCAGCTGTATACGCATTATCGGTTTGGCTCCGAATACCCGAAAGATCTGGCAGATTTTGAGATGGTATTGGAAAGAGACTTAAAAAAAGCAAATAATGAGAAACGTTTTGCTAAGGACAAGAAGTTCTGGGACGACCAGTTGGATGCCTTGGGAGAGCCTCTTTATTCCGATATCCAGGGTACTTCCGTTCTCGAAAAGGCAAGGAAACGGCATGGGGATCCAGATTTAAGGGCGGCAGATATAGAAATGAAAGATTTGTTTGTGAAGGTGAAGGATTATTATCTGGAACCGGAGCCAACGAAAGATCTGATTGCCTTCTGCATGAACCATCAGCTTTCCATGACGAACCTTCTGCTTCTGGGAATCCGTACCTACCTGTCGAAGGTAAATGACGGGCAGGAGGACATTACGATACAGAATTTCATTTCGCGCCGTTCCACGCATGACGAGTGGACATCCGGCGGCAGCAGGACGATCATGTTCCCCTGCCGGACGGTGATTCCTGCTGAGATGGAGTTTATGGCGGCAGCCTATGAAATCCAGAATGTGCAGAACCGCATTTACATGCACAGCAATTATGACCCGGCGCTGATTATGGAAGAAATGAGAAAGCGTTACCATATACCGGAGCATACCACTTATGAGAGCTGTTATCTTACCTATCAGCCTCTGCCAGTGAAGATGGATAACCCACACCTGGCAAATATTCAGCAGCATTCGAAATGGTTTGCCAACGGTGCGGCGACCAAGAAAATGTATTTGACGGTATCGCATACGGAGCATGGGGGAATGAATTTCTCTTACCATTACCAGACGGCTCATTTGCAGGAGCACGATATGGAGCTTTTGTATTACTATATGATGCGGATCCTCTTTAAAGGAATTGCAGAGCCGGATATGAGCATCGGCGATATTATGGCGCAGGTATAAAGAGGTTAGCTATGAAACAATTCGTGAACGAATAAAAAGAAATCAGGAGGAAGAAAGATGACACAGGAAATGCAGTTTAAGGCCATCGTAGCACAGTATTGTGAGATAAAGCCAGAGGACATGAAAAATGAAATGAGGTTCCGGGAGGATCTGGGATTCAGTTCCCTGGATTTCATGTCTTTCTTGGGAGAGCTCGAGGATACGTTTGAGGTAGAGCTTGAGGAAGAGGAGGTATTGCAGGTTAGGACAATTGCAGAGGCGCTTGAAATGATGGAAAAATTACAGCAGGAGGCGTAAAAATATGGGAATGCTTATTCGGGATATCTTAGAAAGCAGTGCGGAGAAATTTGCAGACATTAAGGCGGTAAAATGGCTGAAGAAAAAGGAAATTCTGGAGAGAAGTTATAGGGAATTGATGGAAAATGCCGTAGCGGTGAGGAAGGGGCTGCTTGCAGAAGGTTTTCAGGGAAAACATATTGCGCTGATTGGCGTAAGCTCCGTGGAGTGGATTGAGAGTTACCTCGGCGTGATTACCGGAAATACCGTTGCTGTGCCACTTGATGCAGGTCTTCCAGGCGAGGATTTGATTGACTTGCTGAACCGTTCGGATTCAGAAGGGCTGTTTTTAAGTCCCAAACATCTGCCGCTTTTGGAGGCAATTCTGGCTGCATGTCCAAAACTGAGGAAGGTATGGATCCTGCAGGAAGAAGAGACGGAAGCAGCCAATGAAAAAGTAGTGTCTTTGGCAGAGCTTAAGAAGGTTTTCGGGAATAACGGCGTGGATGCCGACAGGCCGGCTGAGGAAGATATAGCGACGATTATCTTTACTTCCGGAACCACCGGCAAGAGCAAGGGAGTTATGCTGACCCAGGATAATCTGGCAACAAATGTGGAGTATGTTCGCTATACGGCAGAGCCTGGAACGGCAATGCTGAGCGTGCTGCCGATTCACCATGCTTTTTGCCTGGTGATGGACTGGCTGAAAGGATTTTCCCTGGGGGCGACGGTATGCATTAATGATTCCCTTCTGCATATGGTGAAAAATATGAGCGTCTTCCATCCGGAAGTTATTCTGATGGTTCCGATGATGGTGGAGACCATTTACAAGAGGCTTTCTGCAGCGGATCCGGCGATTCCCAAACATGCATTGGCGGCCAATGTATTTGGTGGGAAACTGAGGATTATATTTACTGGGGGCGCCCATCTTGATCCGTTTTATATTGACAAGTTTGCAGAATACGGTGTGGAAATTTACGAGGGATACGGCATGTCCGAGTGTTCCCCGGTTATCAGCTCCAATATGCCGGGTGATAATAAGCCGGGCTCCATTGGCAGGCCGCTTGCCAATGCCGAGATTGCTTTTGACAATGGGGAAATCCTTGTGAAGGGCAGCAGTGTCATGAAGGGATATTATCAGATGCCGGAAGAGACGGCAGAGACCCTCAAAGACGGCTGGCTTCACACGGGGGACAAGGGATATCTGGATGAAGATGGATTCCTGTTTATCAATGGCCGTGTGAAAAACCTGATTATCCTTTCGAACGGGGAGAATATTTCACCGGAGGAGATTGAGAATAAACTGGCATTGGGGGCATTGGTGGGAGAGGTCATTGTGACTGGCGAGGACAATGGGCTCACAGCCAGGATTTACCCGGATATGGATGTGGTGCAGGCAAAGAGCCTGGGAGAAGAGGACATCCAGGCGGGGCTGCAGGCATTCCTCGATGAATATAATAAGAAACAGCCTACCTACCGCCAGATTACAGGGCTGGTTGTACGCAAGAATCCATTTGTCCGGAGTTCGACCAAAAAGATAAAGCGGCAGGAGGCTATGACGGACGAGCCTTTATAAGGAATAATTATGTTATAAACGGCAGCATGACGGCAATAAAGGATTGTGTTAAAATATCAGCGATGACCTCCGCGGGTATCTGGAAATTTTCTGTGCTCCATTTGTGGAGCACGCCGATTGTGCTGCCGATGACACAGGCAATCATATAAGAAAATTCTTCTTTGCTGTGATAGGCAGGGCCTGTGTTTTGCGTGATATTCGATACATAGCGGTGGAACATGGTAATGAATTTCTCAAAAAATGCTCCGCCCTCCGGATTCCGTAAAAGGTTCGCCAGAAAGGGGTTTGTCATGGTATATTCACAGATTGTCTGGAAATAATTTTTGCAGATTTCCCGGTCATTTTTGGGATGGAATTTCTCCATCAGGGAAAATATGTCCTGTATGGTCTTATCCTCGACGGCAATTACGAGAGCCGGAATGTTTTCGAAGTGGTTGTAAAACGTGCTTCGGACGATTCCGGCTCTTTTTATGACATCGGAAACGGTTATCTTATCTAATTCTTTTTCTTTGAGGATCAGAAAGAACGCGTCGTAGATGGCTTCATCAGCGACGGAATATCTCTCGTCCTGGGTTTCATTCGTCATAGGCGGTTTTCTCCTTTCAAAACGGAATGTATGGTGATTTTGCTTGATGTCACATATTCCGTACCTCATAATAGCAGTATGTCATCTACAATCAGTATACCACATTTTCGTGGAGAAGGGGGCTATAATGTGGGGGATTTTGCACTGGAACCGTATATTAAGTTACTATATTATGGCCAATGCCAGTAGTTTAAGGCGGGAAATTTTTTCACTCACAAGCAAAACTTTAAATATCGCCCCGAATTGTTGATATGAGCAGCCTCCAAGCCGTGAATAGTAACTATATTAAAATGAGATGCCTATGAAAAATCAAAGAACATAAAAGATTTCCAGCTGTGCGGTTGGAAATCTTTTTAAAATCAAAGCGGAATATTGCAAGGAAAGCCAGTTGGAGTTATACTATCAATGGAAAGAGGGGAGATTTGTAACGGATGAATATTTTTCAATGGAAGAGGAACTGATACAAGATGAAATTCGTGGCGGAGAAAAAATCCGCCGGATAGGTCTTGAAAACTTGAGAAAAGAATGAAAGCAGATAAAGATATTTCACAGAAAGGAAGCTATTAATGTATAAATTATTAAAACAAGAAGGCCGCGCCAAACGCGGGGAGTTCCATACCGTCCATGGGGTGGTACAGACTCCGGTATTCATGAATGTGGGGACAGTGGCTGCCATCAAAGGGGCAGTGTCCACACAGGATCTCCTGCAGATCAAAACCCAGGTGCAGCTGTCCAATACTTACCATCTTCATGTGCGGCCCGGAGATGGGCTGATCAAGGATTTGGGAGGCCTGCATAAGTTTATGGCCTGGGACAGGCCCATCTTAACAGATTCCGGTGGGTTCCAGGTATTTTCCCTTGCAGGGCTGCGCAAGATTAAAGAGGAAGGGGTATATTTCAATTCCCATATTGACGGCAGGAAAATTTTTATGGGCCCGGAAGAAAGCATGCAGATCCAGTCCAACCTTGCCTCTACCATTGCCATGGCATTTGACGAGTGCCCTTCCAGTGTGGCAGAGCGTTCTTATGTAGAGGCCTCTGTGGCCAGGACGTCCCGCTGGCTGAAACGCTGCAAGGCAGAGATGGCAAGGCTGAACGGCCTTGAGGATACCATCAATCCCAGGCAGATGCTCTTTGGGATCAATCAGGGTGCCATATTTGATGATATCCGGATAGAGCATGCGAAGCAGATTTCAGAGCTGGATTTGGATGGATATGCGATTGGGGGGTTGGCTGTTGGGGAAAGCCATGAGGAGATGTACCACATTTTGGATGTAACAGTCCCCCATTTGCCCTTGGAGAAACCCACTTATCTAATGGGAGTGGGAACTCCAGCCAATATCTTAGAAGGGGTAGCCAGGGGCGTGGATTTCTTTGACTGCGTGTATCCCAGCCGAAATGGGCGCCATGGGCATCTCTATACCAACCATGGGAAGATGAACCTGTTTAACCAGAAATATGAGCGTGACCAACGTCCTATTGAAGAAGGCTGCCAGTGCCCAGCTTGCCAGCATTACAGCAGGGCATATATCCGGCATCTCTTAAAGGCGAAGGAAATGCTGGGGATGCGCCTGTGCGTCCTCCACAACCTGTATTTTTACAATACAATGATGGAAGAAATTCGGGATGCATTGGATGAAGGGCGTTTCCATTCCTATAAAGAAGAAAAATTATATCAGATGGGGCAGGCAGCCAGGTGAAATGGGAAGCGGGCGGCCAGAGGAGCGGTTTGGAAAATGGATGGCACAGTTGGGAAGCAGGCAGCCAGGTGATGGAACAGAAAAGGGATGCAAAGGTGCCCCGGATTGGGTGATGGAAGTGGTTTCGCCTTCCAGCCGGATAAAGGAATGAAAAAGGATTGCCGCTTGATACGGCAATCCTTTTTCCAGGTTCATTATAAGCACAAAACACAACCAATAAAAATTTGAATACTACTGCTTTGAAAATAAGCATAACGCAAGCTCCTCTGAGAAAAGCTTGCGAGTGGAGCTGAGGGGAATCGAACCCCTGTCCGAAAGCCGATTCACGATGGCATCTCCCATTACAGTCATTAGTTTAACATTCCCTCTGCCAGACGCCTAATGACAGGCTGCTGGTTTCAGTAGCTTCATCATACGCCCATATGCGCAAAGCTTTGCATATGTCGTTTCCCACATCGTCGAAGCCGGGATCTTAAACTGTGGGTGGTCTAAGGCCGACTGCTGCAACTAGGCAGCGTATGCTAAATTATCTTCAGCGTTTATATTTAGGTTTCCCGTTGTTGAGGCGGTCAGGAGCCGCCAATGGCTTCCATAGCTGCACAACCCCCGTCGAAACCAGTACAACCCCTGGTTTTGCTGATGGTATTGCAAGTGCATTTATTATAACGTTATTTTTCTGCTTTTGTCAAGGGTTTTTTGCAACATTGACTAGCATAAATACCGTATATGTGCTAAAATTAACCCATAGGAGAATAATTGGCAGTCATTGCCAGGCGTTACTTTACGAATGGGTGATTGCACACAAACAGGAGGTGCAGATGAGTAACTATCAAATAGAAACAAAATGTATCCAATCGGGCTGGCATCCGAAGAAGGGAGAGCCAAGGGTGCTCCCTATCTATCAAAGCACAACTTATAAATATGATACCAGTGACCAGATGGGCAGGCTGTTTGATTTGGAGGATAGCGGGTACTTCTATACCAGGCTCCAAAACCCCACCAATGATTTGGTTGCAGAGAAGATCTGTGAGCTGGAGGGCGGCGTGGCGGCCATGCTGACATCCTCAGGGCAGGCGGCAAATTATTATGCGGTATTCAATATTTGCGAGGCAGGCAGCCATATGGTATGTTCCTCTGCTATATACGGCGGGACATTCAATTTATTCGGGGCTACCTTGAAGAAGCAGGGGATTTCCTGCACATTCATTGACCCGGATGCTTCTTCTGAGGAGATTGCCGCGGCGTTCCAGCCCAATACGAAGCTGCTGTTTGCAGAGACATTGGCAAACCCGGCATTGGTTGTGCTGGATATTGAGCGGTTTGCGAAGGTGGCTCATGACCACGGCGTTCCGCTGATCGTGGACAATACTTTCCCTACGCCCATCAATTGCCGTCCATTTGAATGGGGCGCCGATATCGTGACCCATTCCACCACCAAATACATGGATGGCCATGCTATGTGTGTGGGAGGCTGTATTGTAGACAGCGGCAATTTTGATTGGAGCAAATATCCAGAACGTTTCCCTGGGCTGACTAAGCCAGACCCTACCTACCATGGGATTGTCTATACGGAAAAGTTTGGCAAAGGCGCTTACATCACCAAGGCTACTGTACAGATGATGCGGGATCTGGGCTCCATCCAATCCCCCCAGAATGCATTTTTGCTGAATGTAGGATTGGAGACGCTGCATCTCCGTATGCCCCGCCACTGTGAGAATGCCCAGAAAGTGGCAGAATTTTTGGATGCCCATGACAAGGTTGCCTGGGTAAATTATGCCGGATTGGAGCATAATAAGTACCATGCGCTGGCTCAAAAATACATGCCTGACGGCACTTGCGGCGTTATTTCCTTTGGGCTGAAAGGCGGGCGTGATGTGTCTGTTGGGTTTATGGACAAATTGAAAATGATTGCCATTGTGACCCATGTGGCGGATGCCAGAACCTGCGTGCTGCACCCGGCCAGCCATACCCACAGGCAGATGACGGATGAGCAGCTTATAGAGGCAGGCGTTGCGCCAGATTTAATCCGGCTTTCCATAGGGATTGAGAATGTGGATGATATTATCGCAGATCTGGAACAGGCATTGGAAACTATAGAAAATAATTGAGATTTGGAGGAGTTAGCAATGAGAAAAATACTATTTGCGGCATCTGAGTGTGTGCCCTTTATCAAGACAGGCGGGTTGGCTGATGTATGCGGGGCATTGCCAAAGGAATTTGACAAAGAGGAGTGGGATATTCGTGTAGTACTCCCTAATTACTCCTGTATTCCAGAGAAATGGAGGAATCAGTTTGAGTATGTGACCCATTTCTATATGAACTGCGGGAGTTACATACAGAACAAGTATGTAGGTATCCTGCGTTACAAAATGGATGGGATCACCTATTATTTTATTGACAACCAGGAGTATTTTGACTGTTTCCTGCCCTATGGCGATATCCGCAGGGATGTGGAGAAATTCATTTTCTTTGACAAGGCTGTGCTGTCTATGCTTCCTCTGATCAAATTCCAGCCGCAGATCATCCACTGCCATGACTGGGAGACAGGCTTTATCCCTGTATACTTAAGGACAGAGTTCCAGGGGGATATGTTCTTCTGGGGCATGAAGTCCATTATGACCATTCACAACCTGAAATTCCAGGGGATTTGGGATGTGAAGACTATAAAAGGCCTGACTGGCCTGCCTACAGACCTTTTTGTGCCGGATAAGCTGGAATTTAAGAAGGATGCCAATATGCTCAAAGGCGGCCTGGTATATGCAGACTATATTACCACTGTAAGCGATACCTATGCACAGGAGATCCAGACCAGTTATTATGGCGAAGGCTTAGACGGTCTTTTGGCTGCAAGGCATATGGATATGCAGGGGATTGTGAATGGGATTGACTACGGCGTTTATGATCCGTCCTCCGATGAAAAGATATATGTAAATTACAACGCTGAAAACCATCGGAAGAAGAAGTTTATGAACAAAGAAAGGCTGCAGCAGGATCTGGGGCTGGCAGTAGATAAGAAACGCTATATGATTGGCTTGATCTCCAGATTGACAGACCAGAAAGGCTTGGATCTGATCAACTATGTAATTGAGAGGATAATTGACGATTACACCCAGTTTGTGGTAATCGGGACAGGGGATCCTCAGTATGAGAATATGTTCCGCCATTTTGCATGGAAGTATCCAGATAAGATTTCTGCAAATATCTGCTATTCAGATGATCTGGCCCATAAGCTCTATGCAGCGGCTGATGCGTTCCTGATGCCTTCCCGGTTTGAGCCATGCGGGCTGACGCAGATGATCTCCTTCCGCTATGGGACGATTCCGATTGTACGTGAGACAGGCGGGCTGAAGGATACGGTACAGCCATATAATGAGTATGATAATGTGGGGGATGGGTTCTCCTTTACGAATTATAATGGCGAGGAAATGTTGAATATTATTAATTATTCTAAGCATATCTACTTTGATAAAAAACGGCAGTGGAATCAGATGATTGACAGGGCTATGGCAAATGATTATTCCTGGAATGCATCGAAGTTCAAGTATGAAGGGCTGTATAAATATTTGATGGGGGAATGCTAGGGTAAGGATAGAAGAATGACAGTGGGGAAAGGGCGCTGTCATTCTTTTTATTGTGGGCTTAAAGATGCAGGCTCTGGTCCCAAATTTCTTTTCCATGCATATTTCCTTTCCAAAATCCCCATAATACCCTTAATACCATGCATTAATAAAGGAAGGAAATCAATTATGGAAGAAAACATAAAAGAGCAGGAAAAGGCAAAAAACGAAAATGAAGAAATTAAAGACATGGGCCAAATCACCTTAGAGCAGGGATCCTCCAAGCATAAAATCCACCTTTTGTCCATTATTGGCGAGATTGAAGGCCACGAGTCCCTCTCTCCCAATGCCAAAACTACAAAATACGAGCATGTGCTTCCAAAGCTGGCCTCCATTGAGGACGATGACAGTGTGGATGGGGTTTTGCTGCTTCTCAATACAGTAGGCGGGGATGTGGAATCGGGGCTGGCCATTGCGGAAATGATCTCATCCCTCAGCAAGCCTACGGTTTCTTTGGTGCTGGGCGGAAGCCATTCCATTGGGGTTCCGCTGGCGGTATCTACGGATTATTCCTATATTGTGCCTACCGGAACGATGGTCATCCATCCGGTACGGCTGAATGGGCTGGTGATTGGCGCCCCTCAGACATATGATTATTTCCAACAGATGCAGGATCGGATCACAGGGTTTGTGGCAAGCCATTGTTTTGCTTCACAGGAGCAGCTGGAAAAAATGATGATGAATACCAGTATGCTGACGAAGGATTTGGGAACAATCCTGGTGGGAAATCAGGCGGTGTCAGAAGGAATTATTAATGAAGTAGGGGGCATTGACGAAGCAATGAAGAAACTTCATGAAATGATAGAGGAAAATAAGCAAAATAACGAAATATGAAAACCTGGAAAATGTTGTAATGACATTTTTGCCTGAATGTGATACACTTAACATAGTATGCCAGTATGTTGGGCTGCCGTGTCTGCGGCAGAATATTCGGCTGGCAGTCGTGCAGGAGGGAGTCATATGGCGGCAGGCATTAAAAAATCTGGGAAAAAAGGCAAGGGCAAAGGGAAAGAGAAAATGGAAATTCCCTTTCAGAGTGAGATTATACTTTTGCTGATATTGGCGGCATGTATTGTAATGCTGCTTAGTAATTTTGGGTTTGGAGGCTTTGTAGGGGAAAAGGTCAGCGACCTTATATTTGGTCTGTTTGGGTTAGTAGCATATGTATTTCCGGTCTGTCTTTTTGTGGGGGCGGCATTTTTTGTTTCCAACCAGGAAAACAGGGCGGCTTCTGTGAAGGTTTTGGCAGGCGTGATTTTTGTGGTGTTTTTATGCCTGTTTCTGGAGCTGGTGGCAGGCGGTAATTCTTATAACATGTTTCGGTCTTTTGTCTATTCTGTAGAGGCGAAAAATGGGGGCGGAGCTGTAGGGGGGCTGTTGGCTTCCCTTCTTTGCCCAGCCATTGGCGTAGCGGGGGCTTATGTGGTAGATGTGGCTGCTCTGATTATTTCACTGGTGATCCTGACGGAACGGTCCTTTTTGCAGGGGGTGCAGAAGGGCGGCAGCAAGGTGTACAAGACTGCCCGGGAGGATGTAGCCAGGCGCAAAGTTGAGAAGAAGGCAAGGAAGGAAGAAGAATCCAGGAGACGTATGGACAGAAAGGTGTCAGGCGTAGCACTTAATACAAAACCAGGCCCCACAAAGCCGCTGGATTCTGGGGATCTGGAAGAGCTGGATTTAAAGGAAAGGAAAGCCTGGTCTTGGGTTGATAGGCTCCAAGGGGAAGAAGAAATCCAGCCCAGGGCGGATCAGCCTAAGGGGGAAGCGTCTAAGGCAGATGATCCGGAGGAGGAAATCCCAACGTGGATGGATAAGTTTATGATGGAAGACGAGTCAGAACAGGCAGAGCCAGAAGTATTCCGGGATTCCCACCAGGCTAAGGGGAGGAGGGATAAGGGGGAAAAGGTAATTGAGCTAGAGCCTGTGGCAATGGAAGCTATACATAATAATGCTCAGAAAAAAAGAACGTGGGCAGGCACGCCGCGGCAGGGGGATATGGTAGAACTGGGGATGACGCCGGAATATGGGGAGGCCCAGGAAATACAGGAAGGCGTATATTCCAAAGAGAATGGGGGCTATGCCTCCCGCGGGGAAAACATGCAGGATAGTCCAGAAGACATGCGCCCACCAGGGAAAGGAGCCAAGGCCTCCCGCCAGGGAAACATGCAGGATAGTCCAGAAGATGGGCATTCGCCAGGGAATAGAGCCAAGGCCTCCCATCAGGAAAATTTGCAGGATGGGCTGGGAAGAATGGATGCGGCAGCAGGAGGGATAGAGATCCCCAGTGTGGGGAAAGGCAGGGAATATAAGTATCCTTCTGTGTCCCTATTGAAAAAAGGGAAAGCAGCAAAGGGCGATTCCAGGCAGCATTTGCAGGAGACAGCCATGAACCTGCAGCATATATTGAAGAATTTTGGGGTGAATGTCACTATTACAGATGTGAGCTGCGGGCCTTCCGTCACCCGTTATGAGATGCAGCCAGAGATGGGGGTGAAGGTCAGTAAAATTGTAAACCTTGCGGACGATATTAAGTTAAACCTTGCGGCAGCGGATATCCGTATTGAAGCGCCGATTCCGGGAAAGGCGGCTGTGGGCATTGAAGTGCCCAACAAGGAAACCGTTATGGTGCGGTTTCGAGATCTTGTGGAATCACCAGGGTTTCAAAATCATGAATCGAATATCTGCTTTACGGTAGGGAAGGATATTGGAGGCCAGCCAATTGTGGCGGATATTGCCAAAATGCCTCACTTGCTTATCGCAGGAGCCACAGGGTCTGGGAAGTCAGTATGTATCAATACGATTATTATGAGCATTCTTTATAAGGCCAATCCAGAGGATGTGAAGCTGATCCTGATTGATCCCAAGGTTGTGGAATTGAGCGTGTATAATGGGATTCCCCATTTGATGATCCCGGTGGTCACAGATCCGAAGAAAGCGGCTGGAGCCCTCCATTGGGCCGTATCGGAAATGATGAGCCGTTACCAGAAATTTTCAGACTTCCAGGTGCGGGATTTGAAGGGATACAATAAGAAAGCAGCGGCCATGAAGGCTGGGGAAGGGCATCAGAAGATGCCCCAGATCATAGTGGTTGTGGATGAGCTGGCAGACCTTATGATGGTGGCTTCCAAAGAGGTGGAGGATGCCATCTGCCGTTTGGCGCAGCTTGCCCGGGCAGCGGGGATCCACCTGATCATTGCAACCCAAAGGCCCTCTGTGGATGTGATCACAGGGCTGATCAAGGCGAATATGCCGTCCAGAATTGCCTTTTCAGTGTCTTCCAGCGTGGATTCCAGGACAATCCTGGATATGCATGGGGCAGAAAAGCTGCTGGGGAATGGGGATATGCTGTTTTATCCACAGGGATATCCCAAGCCTTTGCGGGTACAGGCGCCCTTTGTATCTGACCAGGAGGTGGAGGCTGTCGTAGATTTCCTCAAGGATCAGAGTGTGGTGGACTATAACGAAGAAGTGGAAGAACAGGTGAATACCGTTTCCATAGATTCGCCAGGAGGAGCCGGCATAAGCGGCCAAGACAGCCGGGACAGCTATTTTGCAGAGGCAGGAAGGTTTGTGGTGGAGAAGGAAAAGGGCTCCATTGGCATGCTGCAGCGGATGTTCCGCATTGGCTTTAACCGGGCTGCCAGGATTATGGACCAATTAGAGGAGGCAGGGGTAGTAGGGCCAGAGGAAGGAACAAAGCCCAGGAGGATCCTGATGTCTCTGGAAGAGTTTGAGCAATATGTTACAGACAATAAGATATAGAAGCATAGGAACCAAATGGATATGGAGGAGATGGATATGAAGACAGATATACAAATCGCACAGGAAGCAGAAATGATCCACATTAAGGATGTGGCGTCACAATTAGGGATCCAGGAGGATGACCTGGAATTGTATGGGAAATACAAGGCAAAGCTTTCCAATGAATTGATGGATCGGGTAAAGGGGAATAAGGATGGTAAGCTGATCCTGGTGACGGCAATCAACCCAACGCCTGCAGGAGAAGGGAAGACCACCACTAGCATTGGGCTGGGAGAAGCCTTTGGGAAGATGGGGAAAAAGGCTGTCCTGGCTTTGCGGGAGCCGTCCTTAGGCCCCTGTTTTGGCATTAAGGGAGGGGCTGCAGGGGGAGGTTATGCCCAGGTAGTGCCTATGGAGGATCTGAATCTGCATTTTACAGGGGACTTTCATGCGATTACTTCTGCTAATAACCTGTTGGCGGCATTGTTGGACAATCATATCCAGCAAGGGAACCAGCTGGGAATAGACCCATGCCAGGTAGTATGGAAGCGGTGTATGGATATGAATGACCGTGTGCTTCGGAATATTGTGGTTGGCCTTGGCAGCAAAATGGACGGCGTGGTAAGGGAAGACCATTTTGTGATAACGGTGGCTTCGGAAATTATGGCTGTGCTTTGTTTGGCGGATGATATGGCAGATTTGAAAAAGCGGCTGTCCAGGATTATTGTTGCCTATACTTATGAGGGCAAGCCTGTAACAGCTGGCGACTTGCAGGCAACAGGGGCTATGGCTGCCCTGTTGAAGGATGCATTGAAGCCCAACCTGATTCAGACATTAGAGCATACCCCTGCCATTGTCCATGGAGGGCCCTTTGCCAATATTGCCCATGGCTGCAACAGTGTGCGCGCCACAAGGGTCGCTTTGAAGCTGGCGGACTATGTGGTAACGGAGGCAGGCTTCGGAGCTGATCTGGGCGCAGAGAAATTTTTAGATATCAAATGCCGGATGGCTGGCCTGAAACCGGATGCTGTGGTATTGGTGGCAACGGTACGCGCTTTGAAATACAATGGAGGGGTGCCCAAGGCAGAGCTTTCCCAGGAGAATCTGGAAGCTTTGGAAAAGGGGATTGTAAATCTGGAAAAGCATATTGAAAACCTGCAGAAATATGGCGTGCCGGTGGTAGTGACATTAAATTCCTTTATTACTGATACAAAGGCGGAGACAAGTTTTGTGGAGCAGTTCTGCAAAGAGCGGGGATGCGAGTTTGCCTTGTCCCAGGTGTGGGAAAAGGGCGGCGAAGGCGGAATTGCCCTGGCAGAGAAAGTGCTGGATACCTTGGAGCATAAAGAGAGCCAGTTCCATACCCTCTATGGGGATGAGCTGTCACTGACAGAAAAAATAGAGACAGTTGCTAAAGAGATTTATGGGGCGGACGGCGTGTCCTATGCTCCGGCAGCAGCGAAAGAGTTAAGGAGGATTGAAGCCCTTGGGATGGGAAGTTTCCCTGTCTGTATGGCAAAGACACAGTATTCCCTGTCAGACGACCAGGCAAAGCTGGGGCGGCCCACAGGGTTTACAGTGAATGTGCGTGAAGTATACGTATCTGCTGGTGCAGGGTTTGTAGTGGCAGTTACGGGAGCCATTATGACAATGCCTGGGCTGGGAAAGACACCGGCAGCCTATGGGATTGATGTGGGCAATGACGGCGTGATCACAGGGTTATTCTAGCAGAAAGGGATTTATTTAACACTATAGTCTGGAAAGAGGAGAAAAAATGGCGATGATCATAGATGGGAAGAAGATTTCCCAGCAGATTAAGGAAGAGTTGAAGGAAAAGGTGGCATTACAGAAGGCAAAAGGGAAGACAGGGGCTTTGGCAGTGGTTCAGGTTGGCGCTGACCCGGCTTCAAGTGTCTATGTAAGGAATAAGAAAAATGCCTGTGCATTTATTGGCATTGAGTCGCTGGCATATGAGCTGCCAGAGGAGACATCAGAAGAGGAACTGCTGTCTTTGATTGCAGAGCTGAATGGGAAGGAGAAGGTAAAGGGGATTTTGGTGCAGCTCCCGTTGCCTGCCCATATTAATGAGGATAAGGTAATACAGGCAATCAGCCCTGAAAAGGATGTGGATGGCTTCCATCCGCAGAGCGTGGGGGCGATGGTGATTGGGGAGAAGGGATTTCTGTCCTGTACCCCAGCAGGCATTATACAGCTTTTGAAGCGTTCTGATATTGAAATTTGCGGAAAAAATTGTGTAATTATCGGGCGAAGTAATATTGTAGGGAAGCCTATGGCTCTTTTGATGCTGCGTGAAAATGCTACAGTCACCATAACCCATTCTAAGACACAGAACTTGGCGGAGGTTTGTAAGCAGGCAGATATTCTGGTCGTGGCAATGGGAAAGCCGCAGTTTATTGGCGCAGAGTATGTGAAAGAGGGAGCCGTTGTAATCGATGTGGGCATTCACAGGGATGCAGATAATAAGCTGTGCGGGGATGTGAAGTATGGAGAGGTGGAGCCGATTGCCTCTGCCATTACCCCGGTTCCCGGCGGAGTAGGGCCTATGACTATTGCAATGCTGATGAATAATTGTGTACAGAGTATAGAAGAGGGATAGGAATGAAGTGTGCAAACTGTGGAGCCGAACTGCAAGTGGGGAGCGTATATTGCTCTGTTTGTGGGGAAGAAGCTCAGATTGTGTCGGATTATAGTATATTGGAGGATGACCTGCTGCGGGAGATGCTGAATGGTGAGGGAGAAGGCAGCAATCTGCTGCAGAAGTCTATGAGAAGGGACAGAAGCCAGGGGGAAAATCTCAATGGGAAGGCCGACGGAAGCCAGGACGGCAATATCCGGAGAGGGCAAAATCCTGCAAAGGCTGGGCAGTCCCAGGGAACCAGGCATATGAAAAACAGCGGCGCTTCCTCAGGAAAAAGCCCTAAAGACACGAAGAATGGCAGCGCTTCCTCTGGAAAAAATGCAAAAGACATGAAGAATGGCAATCCCCCTTCAGGGAAAAATGCAAAGGAACCCAAGAAAGGGAGCGGCTCTGCAGGGAAAGGCCAAAAGGGGAAGAAAAAACCCATTGGCTGGGCGGTTGCGGCAATTTTGCTTATGGTATTTTTGCTAGTGGACATTGTATTTATGGTGAACCACAGCAGGAACAATTCCTATGATTACCAAATGGGGCAGGCAGAAAAGCATTATAACCGCAGGGATTATGAGAATGCACAGGCGTACCTGCTGCGGGCAGTGGAGCTTTCCGATGGCGATATGGAGGCAGATTTGCTTTTGGGGAAGGTTTACCAGCTGCAGGGCATGACAGAGAAGGCCATTGAGACACTTCAGAAGGTGATCCAGTTTGACAAAAAGTGCCAGGAGGCGTATGAGCAGCTTATACAGATTTATGAGGCAGAGGAGGATTACGATGCCATATATAAACTGTGTGAGGATGTGGATGATGAAGATATTTTGCAGCTGTTTGAGGAATATCAGGTGGATCCGCCGGAATTTATCCAGGAGGAAGGGATTCATGATGAGCTGGTTTCCATTGAGATTTCCAGCCAGCCAGGATGTACGGTTTTATATACGACAGATGGGTCTGACCCCAGGCAGGGGCTCGTGTACCAGGAGCCAATCCAGTTAGAGCCGGAGAGCAATGTCAGGATCCGTGCGGTTTCACGCAATGAGTATGGCGTATACAGTGAGGAAACGGAGGGAAGCTTCCAGATTGACCTGCCTAAGCCAGAGATGCCAAGGGTAACTCCTATGGGAGGGAATTTCTATGAGCCCCAGGCAATTTCTGTGTATGTGCCGGATGGGTGCAATGTGTATTATACCTGGGATGGAAGCGTTCCTTCTGAGGCCTCAAACCATTATATGGGCCCAATTGAAATGCCAGAAGGGAATAATATCCTGTCTTTGGTACTGGTGGATGAATATGGCAGGTATTCTGACGTCCTGAAATGCAATTTTATTTATTATCCATGATAAAAGGATTTATTCTAAATGTTACAGAAGGATGTGGCTTATGAAAGATTTGAATGAAATTCGAGAAGAAATTGATGAAATAGACAGGCAGATGGTTGCCCTTTATGAGAAACGGATGAGGCGCACTTCAGAGGTTGCGGAGTATAAGCTTTCGGTTGGGAAGCCTGTGCTGGATAAAGGGCGGGAGAAGGAGAAGCTGGAAAAGGTAAAGGCACAGGTACAGTCAGAGGAGAACCGCTATGATGTGGGGGAGCTGTTTGGGCAGATTATGGCTATGAGCCGGAAACGCCAGTATCATTTGATGAGCGCCCAGGGGCAGGAACAGAGCCTGGGATTTTCCCGAGTGGCCAGCCTTCCTTTTGTGACCCATAAAGTTGTTTACCAGGGCGTGGAGGGCGCTTACAGCCAGCTTGCCATGAAAGCGTATTTTGGGGAAGATATTGACAGCTTCCATGTGGATACCTGGCGGGACGCTATGGAAGCCATCAAATGCCAGAAGGCAGACTATGCAGTGCTTCCCATTGAAAATTCCTCTGCAGGAATCGTGGGGGAGAATTTTGACCTGTTGGTGGAATATGATGGATATATTGTGGCGGAACAGACGATTAAGGCAGAGCATGCGCTTTTGGGGCTTCCAGGCGCTGGGCTTTCCGATATCAGCCGTGTTTATTCCCATCCGCAGGCCTTGATGCAGAGTGTGGATTTCCTGGATGAGCATATGGATTGGGAGAGGATCAGTGTAAAGAATACCGCAGGCGCTGCAAAAAAGGTGGTAGAGGACCAGAAGAAGAACCAGGCGGCTATTGCAAGTATGGTAACAGCAGATATTTATGGGTTGGAAATATTGGAGCGCAATATTAATTATAGTGACGACAACAGTACCAGGTTTATGATTGTGGCAGGTAGGAAGATATGCCTGGAAACGGCGGATAAGATCAGTATATGCTTTGAGGCCTCCCATGAGAGCGGGGCTTTGTACCATATGCTGTCGCACCTTATTTTTAATCATTTGAATATGGTGAAGATTGAGTCCAGGCCAATTAAGGATAAGAGCTTTGAGTACCGGTTCTTTGTGGATTTGGAAGGGAACCTGAAGGATGGGGCAGTGCAGAATGCATTGAAGGGGCTGATGGATGAAGCGCTTTACTTGAAGGTGTTGGGTAATTACTAGAAGTGGTGGAAGGGAAGATGAAGGATATAGAAAAACTGATATTATATAGGGGATTTGAGCAGGGGAATGTACTGGAGGGGATAACGCAGGTGATGGAGCGGCTCCCCCAAAAGGACCGTGAAGGGCTGCGGGAATTGTGTTATGGCTGCCTTCATGAGCTAGTGGAGATTGCAGCGAGCCATGGGTTTGAAGGGAACCTTTGGCAGAATTACCTGACCTTTTTGCTGGTGAACCATGAGAATGCTTATAGCAGGGCCTGTGAGATCAGGGGGAATGTTCCAGGGAGTATTAATGAGTTGGCACACCATGATTTTGCGCTGTTTAAGGGATGGTTTGGTTATGATTTCAGGGAGCTGGGCGAGAAGCTGGGAATGCCAGAGCTTGGGGTTTTAATGGATTATAATCGGTCTGGCAGGAATGGGAATGTGTTTAACCATAGGATCCGGGACCGGATTTGTGCGCTGAGCGTGCGGTTGGGGCAGGCAGGGAGTGTAGAGGAATTTAAGGATGAGGTGACGGCGTTTTATGGTGAGTTTGGGGTAGGGAAGCTGGGGCTGCATAAGGCCTTTCGGATAGAGCATGGGGAGAAGGGAGCCAGGATTGTGCCTATTACGAATATTGCCCATGTGCATTTGGACGACCTGGTGGGGTATGAGTTGGCGAAGCAGAAGCTGGTTGATAATACGGAGGCTTTTGTGAAAGGGAGGAAGGCAAACAACTGCCTGCTGTTTGGGGATGCAGGGACGGGGAAATCCTCCAGTATCAAGGCGGTTATCAATCAATATTATGGCCAGGGGCTTCGGATGATTGAGGTGTATAAGCACCAGTTTCAGGATTTGAACGATGTGATCGCGCAGATTAAGAATCGGAATTATAAATTTATCATATATATGGATGACCTGTCTTTTGAAGAATTTGAGATTGAGTATAAGTACTTAAAGGCGGTGATTGAAGGGGGGCTGGAGAAGAAGCCGGATAATGTGCTGATCTATGCCACATCCAACCGCAGGCATTTGGTGAGGGAGAAGTTTAGCGATAAGGCGGAAAGGGACGATGAACTGCATACGAATGATACGGTGCAGGAAAAGCTGTCCCTGGTGTATCGGTTTGGGGTTACCATTTATTTTGGGGCGCCAGGCCAGAAGGAATTTCAGGAGATTGTGAAACGGCTTGCCAGGAAGCATCACATTCCGATGGGGGAAGACGAACTGCTGTTGGAGGCGAACCGATGGGAGTTAAGCCATGGGGGGCGGTCTGGAAGGACTGCGCAGCAGTTTGTAGATTATCTGTTGGGGAGGGATTGGGGGCAACAACAGAGAAATCAATAAATGGAAAATGCCAGGCAGTTAGGGCTGGCGGAAAGGAACGGGCATGAAGACGATAACATTTGCAGCGATTTATATTGGCTCCCATGAAGTGAGCCTGAAGGTATCGGAGATAACGTCAGGGCGGAAAATACGTCCCATTGATTATGTGCGCAGCAATATTGACCTGGGGAGGGATGCTTACCGGAAGGGGATGATCGGGTATGAGCTGGTGGAGGAGCTCTGCCAGGTTCTGAAGGAGTTTTACACGATCATGAATGGCTATAAGGTGGATGCTTATAAAGCCTATGCAGGAAATACGCTGCGCAATGTCAGCAATGAAGTGTTTATCTTGGATCAGATACGGCTTCGGACAAAGATTGATGTTACGGTGCTGAGCAATTCGGAGTACCGTTTTATGGAATATAAGGCCTTGGCCATGTCGCCGGAATTTGAGAAAATGATACAGAAGGGGGCGGCCATCGTAGACGTCGGCGGGGGGAGCATGCAGATTTCCCTGTTCCAAAAGGGGAAAGCAGTGACCACACAGCATATTGAGCTGGGGATTATGAGGATCCGGGAAAAGATTTTAAAAATTGAGAACCTGGTGTCCCATTATGAGACGCAGATCCAGGAACTGGTGGATAAGGAACTGGAGATTTTCCGCCGGATTTATCTGGAGGGGATGGAGGTTAAGTATGTGATCTTTTTGGGGGATTATATAGGGGAGATCGTGAAAAGCTTTTCCAAGAAGGAAGAGGATGGGACGATTGAGACGGAACGGTTTTTGAAGCTTTTGAAAAAGTGGAGCAAAAAGACTTCAGAGGAAATTTCAGAGGAATTGAACCTGCCCAATGAGCATGACCCGTTAATTGTGCCTTCCGTGGTGCTTTATAAGCGGCTGACAGAGGAATTGAATGCCGGCTATATTTGGGTGCCGGGGTATACAATCAATGATGGGATTGTCTGTGATTATGCAGAGCGGAGGCGTATGGTTTCCTTTGGGCATAATTTTGAAGAGGATATTTTGAACGCGGCCAAGAGCCTGGCGGAACGGTATCAGGGGTACTCCAAGCATACAGAGGCAGTGCTGTCAATGTGCACCATTGTGTTTGACGCCATGAAGAAGGTTCATGGCATGGGGAAACGGGAGAGGCTGCTGCTGCAGGTGGCGGCAGTCCTTCATGACTGCGGGCGGTATATTAGCCTGGTGGATCAGGCAGAGCGCTCATATCAGATCGTGATGGCGTCAGAGATCATTGGCGTGAGCCAGTTGGAAAGGGAAATTATTGGTGATATTGTCAGGTATACCTCAAAGCCTTCCCTGACCTATGGGGATGTGAATGGCAAGCTGGACCAGGCAAGCTATATGGTGGTGTCAAAGCTGACGGCGATCCTGAAGATTGCCAATGCATTGGACAGGAGCCATAAGCAGAAGTTCAAAGGGGTAAAGGCATCGCTGCGGCAGCGGGAATTGGTTATTACCGTAGAGTCCTCAGAGGATATTGTGCTGGAAAAAGGGCTGCTGCCAGCTTATGCCAATTCTTTTGAAGAGGTGTTCAGCGTAAAGCCTGCCATTCGGGAAAAGAAGGTATTTTAACGCCGTGGAAAGCAGTGCTTTGAGAAAATACTTGGTTAAGCAGGGAGCTACCCAGCAAGGTTTCATCAGGCAGAAGTAATGCCGTTTTAAAATATAGGAGGTATCGTATGGATAAAGAGAAAGAAAAAGATAAGGAAAAGGATAAAGAGTTTTTAAAGCCAGAATATTATGAGAATAGGGAATTAAGCTGGCTGAAGTTTAACTATAGAGTATTAAATGAAGCTAGGGATAAGAATATCCCATTATTGGAGCGGCTGAAATTTGTCAGCATTACCTCCTCGAACCTGGATGAGTTCTTTATGGTGCGTGTGGCCTCCCTAAAGGATATGGTCCATGCGGAGTACAAGAAGAAGGACATTGCAGGCATGACAGCCAAGGAACAGCTGGAAGCCATTAACAAGGATACAAGGGCTTTGGTGGAGGTGCAGTATTCCACGTATAACCGTTCCCTGGTGCCCCTGTTACATAACCATGACATACAGATTATAGACGCCCATGAGGATCTGACAGAGGCGCAGGAAGAATATGTGGATCGGTATTTTGAGGAGGCGGTCTATCCCGTGCTCACGCCTATGGCAGTGGACGCTTCCCGCCCATTCCCACTGATCCGTAATAAATCCCTGAATATTGCGGCGCTTTTGACGAAAAAGGAGGATAACAAAGGGGAATTGGAATTTGCCACGGTGCAGGTGCCCTCTGTGCTGTCCAGGATTGTGCAGATTCCCCCGGCAGAGGAAGGCTGCAAGACATTTATCCTGCTGGAGCAGATCATTGAGCGCAATATCCACCGCCTGTTCTTAAATTATAATGTGGTATGCGCATATCCCTATCGGATTATGCGGAATGCGGATCTGAGCATTGACGAGGATGAGGCAGAGGATTTATTGCAGGAAATCCAAAAGCAGCTGAAAAAACGGCAATGGGGCGAGGTAATTCGCCTGGAAGTAGAGGAAAAGGTGGATAAGCGCCTGCTGAAAATCCTGCAGGATGATTTGCATATTGCCCAGGAGGATATTTTTAAGATCAACGGGCCCATCGACCTGACCTTTTTAATGAAGATGTATGGGATTGAGGACGGGGACGCCCTGCGCTATCCTTCCCATAAGCCCCAGAGGGTGCCGCAAATCGTGCCTGGGGAAGATATTTTTGAAGCAATCCGCAAAGGGGATATTTTGCTGCACCATCCCTATCAGACTTTTGACCCGGTAGTGGATTTTATCCGGCAGGCAGCAAAAGACCCGGACGTGCTGGCTATTAAGCAGACTTTATACAGGGTCAGCGGCAATTCCCCGATTATTGCCTCACTGGCGCAGGCAGCGGAAAATGGCAAGCAGGTGTCCGTTTTGGTGGAGCTGAAGGCGCGTTTTGATGAGGAAAATAATATTGTATGGGCAAAGAAGCTGGAAAAGGCGGGCTGCCATGTCATCTATGGGCTGGTAGGCCTGAAGACGCACAGCAAAATTGCCCTGGTAGTGCGTAAAGAAGAGGATGGGATACGCCGTTATGTGCACCTTGGGACAGGGAATTACAATGATTCTACAGCGAAGCTATATACCGACCTGGGGATGTTCACCTGTTCGGAAGCCATTGGGGAAGACGCAACAGCCGTGTTTAACATGCTGTCCGGGTATTCGGAGCCGCTTTCCTGGAATAAGCTGGTAGTAGCGCCCATATGGCTGCGCAAGCGGTTCTTGAAATTGATCAAACGGGAGATCAAGCATGCCAATGCGGGAAGGGAAGCGTTTATTAAGGCGAAAATGAATTCCCTCTGTGACAGGGATATTATTGCGGCGTTATATGAAGCATCGGCTGCAGGCGTGCAGATTGATCTTGTGATACGCGGGATTTGCTGTTTGAAGACAGGGATTCCAGGGGTCAGTGAAAATATACGGGTAAGGTCTATCGTAGGGAATTTCCTGGAGCACAGCCGGATATTCTGGTTCCATAACGATGGACAGGAAGAAATTTATATGGGGAGCGCAGACTGGATGCCCAGGAATTTGGACCGCAGGGTGGAGATTATCTTCCCGGTGGAAAATGAACGGCTGATGGATCAGGTGCGGCATATTATGGAGACACAGCTGGCGGATAATACGAAATCGCATATACTGCAGAAGGATGGCCATTACGAGAAAATTGATAAGCGGGGGAAGAAGCTGCTCAATTCCCAGCAGCAATTCTGTAAGGAAGCGGAGAAGGCGGTTCCTAAGAAGGTGAATGCTTATCAGGACAGGGTGTTTATTCCGGCAGAGCCGGTTGAGTAAGTGGGCATAAGGGTCATTTTTTTGAAAGAAGGGTTTTTTCTGCCGCGGCTATATTGGGCGGATTTCAGTCATTAATTATTGAGGCGGTAGGAAATGGAAGGAAAGGAAACGAAGCGGTATGAAGAGTAAAATTTTATTTACGGATATTGATGATACATTATTGAATGGGGATAAGAGCATTTCGGGGGAAAACAGGGATGCGATCAGGAGGCTGTTAGAGGAAGGGCATTACTTTGTGCTGGTGACAGGGCGTCCGATTGCCACAGGGAAAATTGTGATTAAGGAGCTGGGGCTGACGCAGCCAGGGTGTTATATGGCGGCTTATAATGGGGCTGTGATTTATGACTGCGCCGCGGGGCGGATCCTGGCGGAGCATACATTGCCCATGGAAGTGACGAAGGAGCTGATTGATGAGGCGCATAAAGAGGGGATATATGTGCAGACTTATCAGCGGGATACGATTATAGCAGAGGAGTATGGGAAGGAGCTGGAACATTACCTGTCAAATGCGGTAATGCGCTATCAGATTGTGGATGACCTGTACAGCAGCCTGGACAAGGAGCCGAATAAAGTGATTTTGATTGATGTGGAAGAGCCTGAGAGGCTGCAGCAGTTTCGGGAGGGGCATAGCCATCTGGAAGAAAGGAGCAATTCTTTTTTCTCACGGGATGAGTTTTTGGAGTATTGCCCCAAAGGCATCAGCAAAAGCAACGGCATAAAGTATATCAGCAGCTTTTTGGGGATTCCTATGGAGGATGCCATCGCGGTGGGGGACGAGCGTAATGATATTGCAATGATCCGCACTGCCCATATAGGGGTGGCTGTGAAAAACGCCCACAGTGAACTGAAAGAAATTGCAGATTATATAACAGAGCGTGACAATGAGCATGGCGCCATTGCGGAAGTAATTGAAAAGTTTATCCTTTCTTCCACAGAAAAATGACCTGGCATAGTAAACTGTACCCTTTGTCAAGGACAAATTTTTTGACCCCATGGACAGGGAGTCATATCTCCTGTCCATAGGTGTGTTATTCAGTTGTCTTCTGGTTCTTCGAATTCCGGAAT
>CAJTDL010000006.1 GCA_910575035.1 Lachnospiraceae bacterium | reverse complement strand
ACAATTCAATTATACCAAACCAGATGGTATTCATGCTATTTTTTTGCCAGTTATTATTGGATTTTCAAGGTGCATACGCATTTATTCAAGTGCGAAGTTTGAGTTAATAAATAAGTATTTTAAGGAAGGTGAATAATATGATTGTAGCGGAAAGAAAAAGTAAAACAGCTATAGATAAGTTTGACCGATTTGGAGAAGCAATGCCGGATGGCAGATTGACTTCACCTTCTGATGGAAAAGTGTACCGCCTGCGGGAAGCCATTTTATTGTCAAAACAATTGGGCAGGCCGTTATCACCGGAAGAAATGAAACAGTTTGAGATATAAAAGAATGATAAGTAATGCTTCTAAGGTTGTTTAGGAGGATTATGCAGATTTATTACTATAAGAAAATAATATTGGAACTGTCGCTGTGTTTTTGCATGGCGGCAGTTTTTCTGAATGGCGTTATCAACTTTCTTGCGGTAAAATAAAGCCGAAGAATGACTCACAATGAAAATATTGCAAACACAGACACAGAGCCAGCTCTGTGCAGTTAACTAAAAAAGAAGGTGAAGTAAATGAAAGAGATGATTAAAAGAGTTCCAATACCATTGTGTGGTGTTATGCTTGGAATGGTGGCACTTGGGAATCTTTTGCAGAGTTATTCTGAAAGAATTCTCTTATGCTCCTGAGTACATATGTAAAATCTTTCTTTGGTTCGGCAGCTTACTATATCTGGCTTTTGGCCATTGCATTTCATATAGTGCCCATAATTTATTTTACCATAAAATTTATTGTGAAGCTCCAGGATGCGGAAAGTGTTTGCAAGCTATTTTATTGTATATGTAGGAATTAAGCCGCTCATAGCAACAATTTAGGGTGAAATTTAAAGTTTTGCTTCGCAAAAACCGCCCTTCACTCCTGAATCATGTTCTCATGGAATACACCGTTTAGCATATTCCTGCGCCATAAATGGCATACGCGGCACAGACATCAGGAAGCGCAGATAAAAAATTTAGATTGAGATAGGCAGAAGAAAATGATATAATTTAGCATAGTGATTCCGGAATAAAGGAATGCAAGCAAGAACGATATATGCAAAGAAAGGGGCATTTTCGATGGACGATACATCTGAAAATAGGCCAGAGAAACATATATGCACAGGCCTGCTGGCCCATGTGGATGCGGGGAAGACAACCTTATCAGAGGCATTGCTGTATAGCAACGGCATGATCCGGGAAATGGGAAGGGTGGACAATGGGAATGCCTTTCTGGATCATTTCGCATTGGAGCGTGACAGGGGGATCACGGTATTTTCCAAACAGGCAGTGCTGCAGGCAGGGCAGGATACGGTGACAATCTTAGATACCCCGGGCCACGTGGATTTTTCGGCAGAAATGGAGCGCACCCTTCAGGTATTAGACTATGCCATCCTTGTGGTCAGCGGCTCAGAAGGCGTCCAGGGGCATACCCGCACATTATGGCATCTTTTGAAAAAATATAAAGTCCCAGCCTTTCTGTTTGTAAATAAAATGGACCAGCCTGGAACAGACAAAGAGCTTTTGCTAAAGCAGCTCCAGGCAGCCCTGGATGGAAACTGCCTGGATTTTTCCCAAACAGATACAGAAGCCTTTTATGAGAGCGCCGCCATGTGTGAAGAGGAAGTGCTGGAATATTTTTTGGAATATGGCAAGGTCGAAGACGGGCAGATCCGCCGTCTGATTGCCCAGAGAAAAATCTTCCCCTGCTATTTTGGCTCTGCTTTAAAATTCCAAGGGGTAGGGGAATTTTGGGAGGGCTTTCGCTATTTTACCCGTCAGCCGCACTATCCCGAACCCTTTGGGGCAAAGGTATTTAAAATCGCCCGTGACAGCCAGGGAAACCGCCTTACCTATTTAAAGGTTACAGGCGGAGCCCTGAAGGTAAAGGATTCCCTGACAGAAAAGCAGGAAAAGGTAAACCAGATCCGTATCTATTCCGGGGAGAAATATGAAGCTGTTACAGAAGCAAAGGCAGGGACAGTCTGTGCTGTCACTGGCCTGACTGCCACACGCCCGGGCATGGGGCTGGGGATTGAGGAAGATTCCGCCCTGCCCTTCTTGGTGCCAGTGCTGACTTATCAGGTAATCCCGCCGCCAGAATGCGACAAAACCGTTATGCTGTCTTATTTGCGCCAGCTCCAGGAGGAAGAGCCGGAGCTTCACATTGCCTGGGATGGGCATTTGCAGGAAATCCAGGTGCAGATTATGGGGGAAGTGCAGCTGGAAATCTTAAAAAGCCTGATTGCAGGCCGTTTTGGCCTGGAGGTTTCCTTTGGGGCTGGGAATATTTTATACAAGGAGACCATTGCGCGCCCAGTGGAAGGCGTAGGGCATTATGAGCCCCTCCGCCATTATGCAGAGGTGCATTTGCTGTTAGAGCCTGGGGAGCTGGGAAGCGGCCTGGTGTTTGACAGCATTTGCAGTGAGGATGCGTTGGACCGGAACTGGCAGCGGCTGGTAATGTCCCATTTAGAGGAAAAGGAGCACCGGGGTGTCCTGACAGGCTCAGCGATTACGGACATGAAGATTACCCTGGTGGCAGGCCGTGCCCATCTGAAACACACAGAAGGCGGCGATTTCCGCCAGGCTACTTACCGGGCGGTGCGCCAGGGGCTGATGGAGGCAGAGTCTGTGCTGTTAGAGCCCATTTACCAATTCCGCCTGGAAGTGCCGGAGGCCATGATCGGCCGGGCTATGACAGACATTGAGCGGATGCATGGGACATTTGAGCCTTTGTCATTGCAGGATGGCATGGCAGTATTTATGGGAAGCGCGCCAGTGGCGTCTATGGGGAACTACCAGAAAGAGGTGGTGGCATACACAAAGGGCCAGGGCAGGCTTTTTTGTTCCCTGAAGGGATATGAGCCATGCCAGAACCCACAGGAGATCCTGGCTCAGGCTTCCTATGACCCGGAGCGGGATCTGGACAACCCCACAGGCTCGGTGTTTTGCTCCCATGGCGCAGGGTTTGTGGTAGGATGGGATCAGGTGAAATCTTATATGCATTTGGAAGGCCTGGGGGAATTGCTGGAGCCAGAGGGGGAAGGAGCCTGCAAACAAGAGGGCGCAGGGATTGCCCTGGGCAGGGAAATCAAGCGGGAAAAAGAACGAAGGCGCCAGGAGGAAGCCTGGATTGGCGAGGATGAGGTGGAGGCAATCTTGTCACGCACTTCAAATGCCAATAAGCGGGAAAGAGCAGAAAGATGGCAGAAGTACCGCAAGAAGAAGGCACCGGAGCGGGTATCTGCAGTTACGCGGGCTTATAAGAGCGGGGAGCCCAAGGAGGAGTATTTGCTGGTAGATGGGTACAATGTGATTTTTGCCTGGGAGGGATTACGGAAATTGGCAGAGGATAATATTGATGGAGCCAGGGGGAGGCTTTTGGATATCCTGTGCGATTACCAGGGGATACGAAAGTGCAGCCTTATCGTGGTGTTTGACGCCTATCGGGTGGAGCGGCACAGGGCGGAGATCCTGGATTACCAGAATATCCATGTAGTGTTTACCCGGGAGGCGGAGACGGCAGACCAGTATATTGAGAAGTTTGCCCATGAGAATGCGAAGAAGTATCAGGTGACGGTGGTGACTTCGGATGGGCTGGAGCAGATTATTATACGGGGACAGGGGTGTGCGTTGATTTCGGCCAGGGAGTTTCAGGAAGTTGTGAGGTCGTCCAGGGAAGAAAATTATCAGGAATATGTGCAGGGGCAGGAGAAGGGAAAGAGGTATTTGGGGGAAGCGATGAAGGAAGCAATGGGGAAAGGGGCATTTGGGGGAAGTGATGAGGGAAGCAATGGAGAAAATGCATAGATTTTAGGGAAAAGGAGAAGAAAAATGTTTCAGTTTAATTATTACGCGCCTACAAAGGTTATTTTTGGAAAAGGGACAGAGAAAGAGGCTGGAAAGCAGGTAAAATCATTTGGGGGGACAAAGGTATTGATCCATTACGGTTCTGGGAGCGTGGTGCGTTCAGGGCTGTTGGGGCGTGTGAAGGATTCCTTGGAGGAAGAAGGGATTTCTTATGTGGAATTGGGGGGCGTGGTGCCGAATCCCAGGATTTCATTGGTATATCAGGGGATTGCCCTTGCGAAAAGAGAAGGTGTGGACTTTATACTTGCAGTTGGCGGGGGGAGTGTGATTGATTCGGCAAAGGCCATTGGCTATGGAACTGCAAATGAGGGGGATGTATGGGATTTCTATGAGCATACGCGGCAGGCTGCGGCATGTTTGCCGATTGGCGTGGTGCTGACCATTGCGGCGGCAGGGAGCGAGATGAGCAACAGCTCTGTTTTGACGAAGGAAGAAAGCGGGATGAAGCGTGGGTATAAAAATGATATTTGCCGTCCGCGGTTTGCGGTTATGGATCCGGAGCTGACCCTTACATTGCCGGATTATCAGACTGCCTGCGGGTGCACGGATATTTTGATGCATACGATGGAGCGGTATTTTACAAATGGGGGGAATATGGAGATTACGGACAGGCTGGCGGAAGGGCTGATGGCTACCGTTATGGAAAATGCAAAAATCCTTCGGGATGACCCGCAGAACTATAAGGCAAGGGCAGAGGTTATGTGGGCAGGGAGCTTGTCCCATAATGGGCTGACGGGGTGCGGGAATGGCGGGGATGATTTTACGACCCATGGATTGGAGCATGAAATAAGCGGGATGTATGATGTGGCTCATGGCGCTGGGCTTGCGGCAGTTTGGGGGAGCTGGGCGCGGTATGTCTATCAGGAGTGCCTGCCGCGTTTTTACCGTTTTGCCGTAAAGGTAATGGGCGTGCCGGAAGATGGGGATGAAAAAGCCGTGGCCTTAAAGGGGATTGAGGCTATGGAAGGGTTCTACCGTTCCATTCACATGCCCACCTCCTTTGCAGAGCTGGGGATTGAGCCGACGGAGGAAGAGTTGCAGGAGATGGCGCATAAGTGCAGCATTGCCGCTGGAGGGAAGAAGGGCTCAGCAAAAGCGCTATATGAGGAGGATATGCTGGCGGTCTACCGGATGGCAGCCAAAGGGTAAGGGAGGCTTTTGGGAAAGCTGCAAAGTATATTGTTTTTTAGCTGGGAGGAAAGATGGTTCAGGGAAACAGGACAGGGAAATTTTTGATAGCTGTGGTTATGGGCGTGATCCTTTTGGCAATGGGAGCTGCCAATGTGATTTGGGATCGGAATATGGCATTGGGGCAGGAATCGGATGCAGACAGCGCTGTTTACCAATACCATATTGCCATGATTGGCAGCAGCCCCTATGATGAATTTTGGGCTTCCGTATATGAAGGGGCAAATGAGACGGGAAAGGCTTGCGGGGCTTTTGTAGAGAACTTTGGCCAGGGCTTAGAGGCGGATTATACGGTAGAAGAGCTGATGCAGATGGCCATTGCCGCCAAGGTGGACGGGATTATTGTGGAGGCGGATAAGGGGGATGGGATGAAGGAATGGATCGACCTTGCGGCCGGGGAAGGGATTCCGGTTATGACAATTTTAAGCGATGCACCGAACAGCAGCCGGATTAGCTTTGTCAGTGGGAACAGCTACGCGCTGGGGGAGGTGTATGGCAGCCAGATCCTGGAGGCTGTGCAGGAGAGGGGGCGGGAGGAGGGCGCCCCAAAGGCAGCCAAGGTGGCAGTTTTAATCAATGCTGGCGGGAAAAATTCCCAGCAGGGCCTGATTTATTCAGGAATCCGGGAAGCGGTGTCTGCATCCCCTGAAAGGATGAATCTGTCTACGGTTTCCATTGACAGCCAGGGAAGGTTTGAGTCAGAGGAAACCGTGCGGAACCTGGTTCTGGGAGAAGAACGGCCAGATATCCTGGTGTGCCTTAGCGCCGTAGATACCATCAGCGCTTACCAATGCGTAGTGGATTATAATATGGTAGGGAAAATTACGATCATAGGCTATTATTCTTCAGAAGAAACTTTAGAGGAAATCCGGCGGGGGGTGGTGAAGTCTACGATTTCCATCAATGCAGGGGAAATGGGGAAAACGGCGGCAGAGGGCATGTATGATTTTCTGACAAAGGAGCATGTCAGTGAATACCTGCCTGTGGCGTCAGAACTGATTACCTTAGAGAATGTGGGCAGTTATATAGAAGGCGCAGAAAAGGAAGGGATAAAAGGTGGCCGCCTATGAGAGCCAAAAGGGAGGCGTCTATTCGGACGAAGCTGACAGAAGTATTTGTCATTGTCTCTTTTTTTGTGTTTGTAGTCAATATCTATATATTTTACAGCCAGAATAAGGCAATACGCCAGATTGACAGCGTCTATAGCCATAATATCCAGTTAAACGAACTGTCTGGCACGTTGGAGCAAATGCAGGATGCCTTATACCAGTACCTGAACACAAAAAGCTCAGACAAGCTGGAGAGCTATTATACTTATGAACAGGACTATCGGGATATGATCCGCCAGTTAAATACGCAGATTGTCAGTGAGCCAGATAAGCTGATGGAAAAGAATATCTATTATATGTCAGAAGCTTATCTGGAAGAAACGGAACGGGCCATTGAGGCCAAACGGGGGCGGAATGTCAGCCGTTACAATGAAGGGTATGGGAAGGCAAACCAGATTTACGGCTATTTACAGTCCTGTATTAACAGCACAAATGCCACGGTGTTTTTGAATAATTCCCACAATTATTCCCTGCTTCGGACAAAGCTGGATTATTTGATTTGGTTTAGCCTGGCCTTGCTTTTGGGCGTGATGCTGGTGGCAGTGGGGTGGATCGTGATGATGACAGGGAATATCATCAAGCCCTTCAAGGAGCTTGCCGATGCGGCGAATGAGATTGCCAAAGGCAATATGGAAGTGGATTTCCCAGATGTAGAGACAGGGGATGAGATCAGCACAGTGTCTGGAGCATGCAATAAGATGATTGAGAGCATCCGCGTTTATATCAGGGAGACGAAGGAAAATTACGAGCGTGAGAATAAGCTGGTGGAAAAGGAATTGATTATGAAGAATGACTTAAAAGAGGCGCAGCTGAAATACCTGCAGGCACAGATCAATCCCCATTTCTTATTTAACAGCCTCAATGCCGGGGCGCAGCTTGCCATGATGGAGGGGGCGGAAAGGGCATGCATTTTCATTGAGAATATGGCGGATTTTTTCCGGTATAATGTACGGAATACCGATCAGGACGCCACATTAGGGGAAGAACTGCGGCTGGTGGACAATTATATTTATATTTTAAATGTGCGGTTTGCCGGCGATATCCATTATGAAAAGCGGGTGGACGAACGGCTGCTGCATACGCCTATGCCCAGCATGATTATCCAGTCAATTATAGAAAATGCGGTGAACCATGGGATACGGGAGATGGAAGGGGCAGGGAGCATCTGCCTTTCGGTGTACCGGGAGGGGGATTTTGCCTGTATCCAGGTAGCGGACAATGGGAAGGGCATAGACAGCCAGGTGGCAGAAAAGATCCTGCGGGGGGAAAGCGCCCACAGCGAAAGCGGGCGGGACTCTGCCGGAATTGGCATGGATAACGTGATCAACAGGCTCCGCCGGTATTACGATATGGAGCATGTAATAGATATCCGAAGGCTGGAGGAAGGGGGCACAGAGGTACGGCTTTACCTGCACAGCCATAATTCCCTGCGGGGGAAGGATTGTGTGAATCACTGCTTATAAGGCAGGAAGCTGCACAGATATTCAGCGCATTCCTGGGCCATGAATAGTAACGAATTTTCAGAGGGAGGGCAGGATGGTACGGATTTTAATCTGCGATGATGAAGGGATTGTCCAGGAATCCCTGAAATTTATGATACAAAAAAGCTTTGGCGATGCCTGTGAGACGGAATCTGCCAAAAATGGGAGGACAGCCATTGAGCTGGCAGATTCCTTTCGGCCAGATATTATCCTAATGGATATCCAGATGCCTGGGATCAATGGCATTGACGCCATGCGGGAGATCCGCAAAAACAACAAGAATGTGATCTTTATTGTGCTCACGGCCTATGATAAGTTTACTTATACCCAAAGCTCCATAGACATTGGGGTAATGGCCTACTTGACGAAGCCGGCCAGCCGGGGCACATTGACAGAAACCCTCCAGAGGGAGATCAAGGCGGTAAAGGGCAGGAAGGAGAAAGCAAGCTATGACCTGGAGGTCAAGGAGAAGCTGGAGGCCGTGGTGCCGATTATTGAGAATGGCTTTGTATACAGCATTCTGCTGGAGGGAACAAAGGAGGATGAGTACCCCAGCTATCGGGAATTTTTGAATATCCAAGAGGAGTATGGGTATGTGATGGTAATGGAATGTGGGGAGGAGTACCGGCAGGGCAATTTTTCCAATGCCATGGGGGCAGGCATTAAGCTGCAGAAACACCAGGAGATGTTCCGGGAAACGGTGAAGGATGCCACAGAAGGGATCGTGGGGGCTTTGATGGCAAACCGCGTGGCCGTTTTGATGCCCTGTAGCAAGAAGGAAGAGCCCTATGAGGTAAGGGTGCAGAAAATTGACCAGATCCACAGTATGCTGCGGAAGCTGGAGAGCCAGTTTGGGCTGAATTTCAAAGCAGGAATTGGGACAGTCCAGAAATGGGAATTTATGTCTAAGTCTTATAAGGAGGCAATGGAAGCAGTGCGCCAGGGCATGGGGAAGGTGACCCATGCAGGGGAGCTGTCTTTAAGCTGCATTTACGAGGAGAGCTACCCGGATGAATTGGAGCGGGAATTGTTTGATGCAGTGGAGTGGGGAAGCCGGGAAGAGACGGGGAAGCTTGCCGCGCGCTTTTTTGCCTGGATGGCAGGCACAGGGACGGAAATCAGTGATTCTGTCAGGATCAAGGCTATGGAATTTGTGCTGTGGGCAGAGCGGATCGCCTATATGAAGGGAGGACGTTTGTACCGCTTTTCATCCAGGGAGGGGTATTTGAAAATGCTGCTTTCCTTCCAGGCTTATGGGGAGCTGGAGGTGTGGTTTATCCAAAAGATGGAAGAGGCCAGCAGCCGCGTTGCCCAAAAGCAGAAAGAAAAGGGAGATAATGTGGTGGAACGGGCAAAGGAGTATATTGCGCAGAATTTTGCAAAGGAGCTGACCCTGGACGAGATGGCGAAGGAAGTGGGCATAAGCCCATACTATTTGAGCAAGCTTTTTAAGGAAGTGGAGGGCGTGAATTATATTGAGTACCTTACAGGGCTGCGGATGGACCATGCGAAGGGGCAGTTATTGGAGTCAGACAAGAGTATTAAGGAAGTCTGCCATGAATCCGGCTATGGAGACCCCAATTATTTCAGCCGTATTTTTAAAAAGTGGGTAGGGGTTACGCCTACAGAATTTCGGGAAGGAAAGGAGGGCATTTTGTGAGAAAAGGATGGAAGCGCATGGTGTGCATTGCTTTGCTGTTTTCCTGTTTCCTGGCAGCCTGCAGCGTGGAGGGGGAGAAAAAAGAGGACAGCGGCAGCCAGGATGGGGACAAGGTCCGGATAGGCATGACCTTTGACACCTTTATCCTGGAGCGGTGGATACGGGACCGGGATGTGTTTGTGTCTATGGCGCAGAAGCTGGGGGCAGTGGTGGACGTCCAGAATGCCAATGGGGATGTAAGCAAGCAAAAGAAGCATATCCAGCAGTTTATGGAAGAAGGGGTAGACGTGATGTGGTAATCGCAGTGGATAGCTATGAACTGACAGAGGATGTGGAAAAGGCCAGGGATAAGGGGATTAAGGTTATGTCTTATGACCGTTTGGTGCAGGGGACAAAGACAGATCTGTTTATTACGGTGGACAGTAAAATGGTAGGGGTGGAAATGGCAGAGGAAATGCTGGAGAGGCTGCCGGAGGGCGGCGATGTGGTTATGATCTGCGGCCCGGAGACGGATGCCAACTGTATGGACATGGTGGAAGGGTTTGAGGAGACGATTGCAGGGAGCAGCCTTCAGGTAGTCCGTAAGACATATGCCAAATCCTGGACCCCGGAGTATGGGTTTCAGGCGGCCACGGAAGCCCTTAGCGATGTGGAGCATATGGATGCGGTTATGTGTGGGAACGACGGGCTGGCAGGGTATGCGATCCGTGCGCTGAGTGAGAGGCAGCTGGCAGGGAGCACGATAGTCGTAGGGCAGGATGCGGATCTGGAGGCATGCCAGAGAGTGGTGGAAGGAACCCAGACGATGACAGTGTACAAGCCTATTGAGCAGCTGGCCAAGAAGGCGGCAGAGTGTGCGGTGGAGCTGGCAAAAGGCGGGGATCCCTCCCAGGAGGGGGGAGGTGAAAGCCACCAGTGACGGGCTGGAGGTGCCTTACCTGGGGCTTGCGCCTGTGGCAGTGACGGCAGAGAATATGGATGAGGTGATCATTGAATCGGGATTCCATTTGCGGGATGAGGTATATCTGAATGTGGGGTAGGGAGACAGGATAATTTTGCAGTAATTTTTTCGGGGAAGGACAAAAAAATGCTACACAGGGGATGGGCTTTTGGAAAAATTGCAATTTTGTGCATATTTTTGCAAACTTATCCAGTTGGAAATCTGCTATAGTTTAGGAAAAGGAAGCTTTTGTTTTTCAGAAGGGAAATAATAAAAGGAGGAAGGAAATTATGAGAAACCTGAAGCAGGAAAGCCACAGAGGAAAATTCTGGAGACGCTGCGTATCTGTGGTTTTGGCAGGATGTGTGGCGGTTACAGGGAGTTTTTTGGCGCCGCCTGAGGAGCATCAGGCAGCAGGGGCGGATGCATCCACTGTAACATGGGTGATGTCCCAGGAAAATAATTATTGGCAGGAGCAGGAGCCCTTAACCACTACGGCATGGGACGCCAATAACCATAGTGGCCTCTATATTGATGTGGATGAGAATATCACCTACCAGAAAATGGCGGAGGATATATGGGGCGGATGTTTTAATGAGCGTGGCTGGAGGAGGCTTTTAATGCTGACAGAAGAAGAACGGAACCATATTTTAGACCTTCTGTTTAAGCCGGATGAGCCAGACGGCCTGCATTTAACATTGGGGCGCATTCCCATTGGCGCAAGTGATTTTGCGAATACGCTGTACTCCCTGGATGACCTGCCAGATGGGGGTGACTGAGGATTATGGCCTGGAATATTTTTCCATTGACCGTGATAAGTCAGAGACGGGGATCATCCCATTTATCAAGGAAGCGCTGAAGCGTAACCCAAATATGAAATTTTGGGCGTCTCCCTGGTCTCCGCCGGCATGGCTGAAAGACAATAATAACCTGATTGCCGGGAATATTGTCTATACAGAAAAAAATATGGCAACTTACGCACAGTATTTCAAAAAATTTGTAGAGGCTTATAAAGCGGAAGGCATTAATATTTCTATGGTAAGCCCGCAGAATGAGCCGACAATGTGGACGGCTTATACTTCCTGTATCTGGACAGGGCAGCAGCTCTGTGACTTTATCCGCGACCATTTGGAGCCTGTCATGAGTGAGATAGGGGTGGAGATTTACCTTGGCACTTTCACCAATTCCAATGACAGCATGATGGATGCGGCTTTGAAAGACGCAGGCGCACGGAAATACCTTTCTGGCGTTACCTTCCAGTGGTGGTCTTACTTTAAGTCTTATTCTCTGTACAATACAGGGTTTGACCTTGGCATGATGCAGTCTGAAACCATGTGTGGAAACGGGAATAACGACTGGCAGTATGCAGAAAACCAGTTTGATATTATGTGGATGTACCTGAGCACAGGGATCAGCGCCTATAACCTCTGGAACATGGTTCTGGAATGGGATGGCGTAAACCCAGGCGGGCACAATACGGCAGCGAACCCATGGCCGCAGAATGCGCCTATTACCGTAAATGACAATACGAAGGAATACCGGATTAATCCGCATTATTATGAATACAAGCATTTTACCAATTATATCCAGCCAGGGGCACGCAGGATTTCCAGCACAGGGACTTATGATGCGGAATTCCCATTGATTGACGAAAGGGAGAGCGACGACAGGTATGCAAAGGAACTTCATGAGATTGCATTCCGCAACCCAGACGGCAGTAATGTATTGATGGTTAAGAACGGGAGCAGTTCTGCAAAGCATGTGGACATTAACTTTAATGGCCGCAAAGTAAGCGTTGACCTGCCTGCCCATTCCATCCATTCTTTCCAGACAACAGGAACCCCATTGACAGGGAATGAAACGGACATGCGAAATGAGCTGCCAGAGTATATGCCGGCAGAGCAGATTGTCACATTGGAAAATAAAGGTACTGGCTGTATTATAGGCGTAGACAGCGGTTCTGTAAAGGATGGGGCTAAGATCATCCAGTGGGACTATACGAAAGAGGCAAACCAGGAGTGGTATCTGTCCCCAGTGGAAGGCCAGGGGAACACCTACAAGCTGATGAATACAAAGAGCGGGAAAATTGCCGCTGTGGATGGCGCAAGCACAAACGATGGGGCAAGGCTGCTTTTGTGGCATTATGAAGGCACCAGCCATACAGAGCAGCATTGGGTATTGGAAACAGATGGAGCCACTGGGTATTCCAGGCTGAAAAACGTAAAGAGCGGGCATTACCTTTCCGTATCCGGAAACAGGGGCACACAGGCAGAGCAGAAGGCAGACAATGCCTCCAGCGATAACCAGTGGTGGAAAGTAACCTATTTGAACAATTCTTCATCTGCAAATAAAGCCGCCTTGGCGTCTGCCATCCGAGAGGCAGTTGGAAAGATAGAAGCAGAGTACACCGCAGAGAGCTGGGCAAAATTGGAAAGCGCCCTCAATGCAGCAAGGTCAGTAAATGAAAAAGCGTCCGCCACCCAGGCAGAAGTGGATGAAGCGGCGTCTGCCCTGAATACGGCAATCCAGCAGCTTGTAAAAGCAGAAGCGCCTGTAACTGCAGATAAAGCGGCCTTGGCGTCTGCCATTCAGGAAGCGTCTTCAAAGGCAGAGAAAGATTACACGGCAGAAACATGGAAAAAATTTGCAGCAGCCCTAAATAGTGCAAAGGAAGTAAATGGAAAAGCGTCTGCCACCCAGGCAGAGGTAGATACAGCGTTGGCAGCCCTGCAGGAAGCAAGCCAGAATCTGGATCTTGTGCCTGCCCAAATTAAGGCTCCGGCCTCTGTCAAGGCAGCATGGAAAGGCGCTAAGAGCATCCAGGTGAGTTGGAAAAAGTCCTCCAATGCGAAAAAGTATGAGGTATACCGTTCCTATAATAAGAAAACTGGCTATAGGAGGATCAAGACAGTAACAGGCGCTTCTTATACCGATAAGGGTGCGTCTGCCGGGAAGGCAGTTTACTATAAGATAGTGGCTGTGGATGGAAGCAGAAAGAGCGCTGACAGCAAGGTAGTATCCGCGTATATTGTGAAAGCGCCAGCAGGAGTGAAGGCAGCTGTTAAGAATAAGACGGTTACCGTGTCCTTTAAGAAGTCAGACAAGGCGTCTGGGTATGTGATTTACCGTGCTGCGAAGAAGAACGGGAAGTATACGAAGGCGGCAACCCTGAAGTCTGGGAAAACGGTGAAGAAGGCATTCAAGAAGATGAAAAAAGGTACTTATTACTATAGAGTAAGGGCGTATCGGACAGTGAGCAAGAAGAATGTTTATTCTTCCTATAGCGCTGTTAAGTCCGTAAAGGTGAAATAATATTTTTTGGGTAAAGTGGATATTGCTGTTTTTTAGGTGGGGCACCCTGCAGGTTTGTCTGTGGGGTGCCTGTTTGTGTGGGGGTAAGCCTCCCCCTGACTACCTTAAGGAAATACCCTTGCTTTACGGCGCAGGAATACATGAACTGGCATTCCATAAAAATATAACTCAGGAGTGGTAGGCGTTTTTGCGCAGCTAAGCTATAAATACCGCCCTGAATTGTTACTATAGGCAGCCACCAGTCCGTAAATACCAGCGCCCTATAAAAGAATTACTGGTTTTATACAGAATATTTTATTTACAGATTTTTCAAGGTGTGCTATGATAAATGGGTAAAACGAATATTTTAAGAAGAAATGAGATGAGAGACATGTTAGTTTTATTAATTGGAGGCGTAGTGCTCATTGCAGTAATCGTTGCAGTTGTTGCATCTGTTGCTGGGGCAGTGGCAGGCGTTGTGGATGAAGACACAGAAGACTAAGATCTTATTCGTATTATTTAGGGAACTTCTGTGCCAGTGGCTTTGGTTGGGAGGAAGCCGCCTCTGCAGGCAGCCCAGTGGCTTTTGCAGAGGCGGTTTCCCTGCTTATGCCCAGTGACTTTTTTACCTGTAGAAATGGAGAAATGGCTTTGAAACAACATAAAATAGACAGAGTACAGCCAGGCAGCATAGCAGAAGAGCTGGGTGTGGAGCCAGGTGATTTTTTGCTGTCAGTAAATGACCAGGAAATTGAAGATGTGTTCGATTACCATTATCTTGTCAATGAGGAATACCTGACAGTAGTGGTACGCAAGCCAAACGGCGAGGAATGGGAGCTGGAAATTGAAAAAGAATATGAAGAGGGCCTGGGCATTGAATTTGCAAATGCCTTGATGGACGATTACAAGTCCTGCCATAACAAATGCATTTTCTGTTTCATAGACCAGATGCCTAAGGGAATGCGGGATACGCTGTATTTTAAGGATGATGATTCCAGGCTTTCCTTTTTGCAGGGGAATTATGTGACCTTGACAAATATGAAAGAGCATGACCTGGAACGGATCATTGCTTATAAAATGGGGCCTATTAATATTTCGGTGCAGACGACGAACCCTGCGCTGCGCTGTAAAATGCTGAATAACCGTTTTGCTGGGGAGGCCCTGCAGAAAATAGACAGGCTTTATCAGGCAGGGGTTCCTATGAACGGGCAGATTGTGCTGTGCAAGGGGGTCAATGACGGGGAAGAGCTTGACAGGAGCATTCGGGATTTGATGGGGTATATGCCGGTGATGGAAAGCGTGTCAGTGGTGCCTGTGGGGCTGAGTAAATACCGGGAAGGGCTGTATCCCTTGGAGCCATTTAACAGAGAGGATGCCAGGGCGGTTTTGGATATGGTCCATCATTATCAGGGGATCTGCATGGAAAGGTGTGGGCTGCATTTTATCCATGCCAGTGATGAATGGTATCTGCTGGCTGAACGGGAGCTGCCGGAAGAAGACAGTTATGATGGGTATTTGCAGTTGGAAAACGGCGTGGGGATGCTTCGGCTGTTGCGGGCGGAGTTTGCAGAAGCCCTTGCAGAGGCGGCAGAAGGAAAGCCAGAGGGAGGTCCGGCGTGGGGAATGTCAGGCGCTGGCAAGGGGCAAAGCCAGGAGCCCTCTGGGAAGGTTACGGTTGCCACAGGCCTGTTGGCAGCCCCAACCTTAAAGGAGCTTGCGGCGGATTTTATGGAACAGTTTCCTGGGCGCAAGGTGCAGGTGATTCCCATTGCCAATGAATTTTTTGGGGAACAGATTACGGTTTCGGGGCTGTTGACCGGGCAGGATATTATTGCACAGCTCAAAGGCAGGGATTTAGGGCAGAAGCTGCTGCTTCCCTGTAATTTGCTCCGCAGTGGGGAAGAGGTCTTTTTGGATGACGTCACCCTGGAAGGATTAGAAAATGCTTTACAAATCAAAGTAAATATTGTAGAATCAAGCGGACAGGATTTGCTGTCCTGTCTGATGCAATGAAAAAAATGCACAAAAATATTGGCGGTTTTCCAAACACAATATTTATGTGCTTTTGTTAGCTTAGAATCTGTGCGGAGGCAAATTTTGTGGTAAAACTGTATTATGGGCGGATTCTTTGTTTTAGTTAGGAGAAAAATATGAGCAGACCAGTAGTTGCAGTTGTGGGACGGCCCAATGTGGGGAAGTCCACCTTATTTAATGTGTTGGCGGGAGAGCGCATTTCCATCGTGCAGGATACGCCGGGAGTGACCAGGGACAGGATTTATGCAGATGTCAGCTGGCTGAATATGTCCTTTACATTGATTGACACAGGGGGAATTGAGCCGGATAGCAGTGACATGATGCTGTCACGGATGCGGGAGCAGGCACAGATTGCCATTGATACGGCAGACGTGATTATTTTCCTTACGGACGTGCGCCAGGGATTGGTGGATGCGGACTCTAAGGTTGCCGACATGCTGCGGCGCGCCCATAAGCCAGTGGTCCTGGTGGTAAATAAAGTAGACAGCTTTGAAAAGTTTATGCCGGATGTGTATGAGTTTTACAACCTGGGGATTGGGGATCCAGTCCCAATTTCGGCAGCTTCCCAGCTGGGGATTGGGGATATGCTGGATGAAGTGGCTAAGCATTTCCCCCAGGATGTGGATGAGGAAGGAGAGGATGACAGGCCTAAGGTTGCCATTGTAGGGAAGCCCAATGTGGGCAAGTCTTCCCTGATTAACCATCTGGTAGGAGAAGAGCGCGTGATCGTGTCAGACATTGCCGGAACCACAAGGGATGCTATTGATACAGAGATTGTGCAAAACGGCAGGGAATATGTCTTTATAGATACGGCAGGGCTGCGCAGGAAGAGCAAGATCAAAGAAGAGCTGGAACGCTTCAGCATTATCCGGGCAGTGACGGCTGTGGAACGGGCGGATATTGTGGTAGTGGTGATTGACGCTACCGAAGGGGTGACAGAACAGGATGCCAAAATTGCAGGCATTGCCCATGAGCGTGGGAAAGGCGTGATTGTGGCAGTTAATAAGTGGGACGCCATTGAGAAGGATGATAAGACTATTTATAAGCATACAGGCCGGATCCGGGAGGTTTTGAGTTTTATGCCATATGCCCAGCTGCTGTTTATCTCTGCCAAGACGGGGCAGCGTACCCAGAAGCTGTTTGAGGTAATTGACGCAGTACTGGAGAACCACTCCATGCGTGTGGCTACAGGCGTCCTGAATGAGATTGTATCAGAGGCGGTGGCTATGCAGCAGCCCCCGTCGGATAAGGGCAGGCGCTTAAAGATTTATTATGCCACCCAGGTGGCAGTCAAGCCGCCTACGTTTGTGGTTTTTGTCAATGACAAGAAGCTGATGCATTTTTCCTATATCCGCTATCTGGAAAACCGGATCCGGGATGCCTTTGGCTTTCAGGGAACCTCGTTGAAATTTATCATACGGGAAAGGAAGGAGAAGTAGAAATGATGGTAAGTCGGATCCTATGCCTGGTGGTCGGGTATGTTTTGGGGCTGTTCCAGACAGGCTACCTCTATGGGAAGACACAGCATATAGATATCCGGGAATATGGAAGCGGGAATGCCGGAGCCACCAATACGCTGCGCACCTTGGGCGTAAAGGCAGGGCTGGCCGTTTTTTTGGGGGATGCAGGCAAGACCATGCTGTCCATGCTGATCGCATGGCTTTTGTTCCATAAAACGTATGGGGACGGCATACGCCTGTTGGCTATGTATGCTGGGCTTGGAAGTGTCCTTGGGCATAATTTCCCATTTTACATGAAATTTAAAGGCGGTAAGGGCGTAGCCTGTACAGCCGGCTTTATCCTTGCTTTTTACCCGCCTATGGCGCCGGTGTGCCTGCTTTTGTTTATCCTTGTGGTAGCCTTTACAAAGTATGTGTCTTTGGGATCTATACTGGTAGGGATTTGCTTTTTTGCACAGCTGGTAATCTATGGGCAGCTGGGATATTTGGGTGTGCGGCAGGAGCTGCTGGCAGAGGTTTATGTGCTGGGCGCGTTCTTTATGCTGCTGATCCTGGGGCGGCACCATGCAAATATCGGGCGGCTGCTCAGCGGAACCGAAAACAAGTTTTCCATGCACAAAGCAGGCAGCATGGAGAAGAAAAAATAGCCTTGGCATAATGGTATGGGATGCCTGCGGCAAGCATTGCTGGCAGCAGGAGCCAAAGGGGAGTTGGGCTGAAAAAGTATCGTGCCAGGGCTGGAAGGCAACTGGAAACAGGACGCTGTGCCAGGGCTGGAAAGTAACTGGAAATAGGCGCTGTGCCAGGGCTGGAAAACAGCTGGAGATAGGATAAGCTGCATCAGTTCTGGAGGGCAGCTGGAAATTGTGCAGGGAGGGAATTATGGCAAAGGTTAGCATAATTGGCGCAGGGAGCTGGGGCATTGCCCTGGCAGCCGTGTTGGAAAAAAATGGGCATGAGGTGGCTGTTTGGTCAGCCTTTGAAGAAGAAATCCAAATGCTGCAAAGGGACAGGGAGCATAAGAAAAAGCTTCCAGGTGTGTGCCTGAAGGAGGGTATCCAGCTGACAGCGGACTTGGAGCAGGCTGTCTGCGGGAAAGATTTGCTGGTGCTGGCAGTGCCTTCTGTATATGTCAGGAGTACGGCAAAAAGCATGAAGCCTTATGTGAAGGAACAGACATTAATTGTAAATGTGGCGAAAGGGATTGAGGAGCAGACACTGATGTCCCTTACCGATATTATTTCTGAGGAAATCCCCCAAGCGAAGGTGGCAGTCCTGTCGGGCCCTAGCCATGCGGAGGAAGTGGGCAGGGGGCTTCCGACTACCTGCGTGGCAGGAGCCAAAAGGAAAGAGGATGCGGAATATGTGCAGAATATATTTATGAACGATGTGTTCCGGATTTATACCAGCCCAGATATGCTGGGGATTGAGCTGGGCGGGGCGTTGAAGAATGTGATTGCCTTAGCGGCTGGGATGGCAGATGGGCTGGGATATGGGGACAATACCAAGGCTGCCCTGATCACCCGGGGAATTGCGGAGATTGGGAGGCTGGCTCTGGCTATGGGGGCAAAATACGAGACTATCAGCGGGCTGACCGGAATCGGGGATTTGATCGTGACCTGTGCCAGCAGGCATAGCCGGAACCGGAAGGCTGGGATGCTGATCGGGCAGGGAAAGAGCATGGAAGAAGCCATGGCAGAAGTGCATATGGTAGTGGAAGGCGTGTACTCTGCGAAGGCAGCCATCGGGCTGGCAGAAAAGTATCAGATTCCAATGCCGATCATTGAGGAAGTGAACGAGGTATTGTTTGCAGGAAAGCCGGTGAAGGAGGCAGTGCAGGAACTGATGCTGCGGGATAAGAAAGCGGAGCATGAGAAGCTTTGGGAAAACCTATGAAAAACGGATGGAAAATTTGCGTGGGATAAAGTGATATGGCGGGAAAGGCTGCAGTATCATGAGGATGGGTGAAGGCTCGGATTTGGGGCATTCGCCCTTTTCTCATGTAGGCGTTCCCCCCTTGTGCGTTTTTGGGGGGCGGGGGCTCTAAAGCAGATGCTTCTGTAGGAATGGATATTATGTGCAGAAAAGAGGGAGGTGGTTAGGTGAAAGCAGGCATTGTTTTAGAAGGCAGGTATGAGGTCAAAAACATGTTGGGTGAAGGAGGATTTTCAAAAGTTTATTTGGCTTATGACAGGGAGAAAAAGCGGAATTGGGCAATTAAGGAGATTGACCGGGAGAGGGTGGGGGATGAGAGGGTATATCAGATGCTCAAAAGGGAAGCGGAAATAGTTTGGAATATGAAGTACCCATATTTTCCAGAGGTAGAGGAGATGGTGGAGGCATCAGGAAGGTGCTATATTGTAATGGAATACTTACAGGGGGAGACATTGGAGGAGATGCTGCAAAGGTTAGGGCCGCTGCCGCCGGATGAAGTGGCGAAATGGGGGAGGGATTTGTGCCTGGTGCTGGGATATCTGCATCGGATGGAACCGCCTTTCGTCTATGGGGATATGAAGCCAGAAAATATTATGCGGCAGCCAGGGGGGAATTTAAGGCTGATGGATTTTGGGAGCGTTTGGGGAGGGAAAGAAGGCCAAAGGGGGATACGGCTTGGGACGAAGGGGTATGCTGCGCCGGAACAGATGGAACGTGGGGGGATTTTGGATGCAAGGACAGATATTTATGGGGTTGGGGCGACGATGTACCGCCTTTTGACGGGGGTGGATGTGCGGGAGTTTTCTGCAAAAGATTACCATGTCCGCCATTGGAACCGGAAATTGCCCCGCAGGCTGGATAAAATTGTTTGGAAATGCACTAGGGAAAAATGGGGGGAACGCTATCAGTCCTGTGAGGAATTGGAAAGGGAATTGGAAAAGGAGTGGCGGCGGTTGTCTGTGAATGGTACAGTATGAAGGATTCTGCATTTGCTGTCTGAATGGTTGTTGTGAGCGGAAAATCCTAAACAGGCCGCATAGCTACTCCCCGCCACCCTGAAAAATCCCATAAGTTAATGATATTGGCTGTGAATAGTAACGTATAATTTGAAAAAAAGCGAACATATGTTTAAATTTTACTTTACAAATGCAAAAATGGGTGTTACAATGGAAAAAATTGAAGACAGAACATATGTACCGATAATAAATAGAAAGGAAATTAAGGTAGGATGGCAGTGAGACAGGAATATGGAGCGGAGAATATTACCGTGCTGGAAGGGCTGGAGGCAGTGAGGAAGCGGCCGGGAATGTATATAGGGAGTGTGTCCAGGAAAGGGCTGAACCACTTGATATACGAAATTGTGGACAATTCCGTGGATGAGCACCTGGCAGGGTTTTGCGACACAATTTGGGTGACCCTGGAGGCAGACGGCTCCTGTACCGTAGAGGATAATGGGCGTGGGATACCGGTAGGGATGCATGAGAAGGGAGTCTCGGCAGCCCGCCTGGTATTTACGACTTTGCATGCTGGGGGGAAGTTTGACAATGACGCTTATAAGACAAGCGGCGGGCTGCATGGCGTAGGGTCTTCGGTTGTGAATGCCCTGTCTACGTATTTGGATCTGGAGGTGCATTTAGGGGGGAAGGTATATCATGACAGGTATGAGCAGGGGAAGCCGGTGCTGGAATTGGAGGGAGGGCTCCTTCCTGTGACAGGCAGGACGAAAAAGACAGGCACACGCATTAATTTCCTGCCGGATCCTGAGATTTTTGAGAAAACACGCTTTAAGGAGGATGACGTGAAGAGCCGCCTCCATGAGACTGCCTATCTGAACCCGAGCCTTACCATTTATTATGAGGATAAGCGTGGGGAGGAGCCAGAGCGCCAGGCCTTCCATGAAGAAGAGGGGATCGTTGGATTTGTAAAGGATTTGAACAAAAAGGCAGAGACAGTGCATGATGTGGTGTATTTCAAGGGCGAAAGTGAGAAGGTGGCCGTGGAGGCAGCGTTTCAGTATACCAATGAATTTCATGAGAACATCCTGGGATTTTGTAATAATATTTACAATGCGGAAGGAGGTACCCATCTGACTGGCTTTAAATCCGTATTTACAGCGGTTATTAATAATTATGCCAGGGAGTTAGGCATTTTAAAAGAAAAGGATTCCAATTTTACAGGTGCAGACGTACGCAATGGCATGACGGCGGTTATTTCTATTAAGCATCCAGAACCCCGTTTTGAAGGCCAGACCAAGACAAAGCTGGACAACCAGGACGCTTCCCGCGCCGCTTCCAAGGTCACAGGCGAAGAGATCCAGCTCTATTTTGACAGGAACCTGGAAAATCTGAGGAAAGTGATTTCCTGTGCAGAGAAAGCAGCCAAGATCCGTAAGACAGAGGAAAAAGCTAAGACCAACCTGCTGACGAAGCAGAAGTTCTCCTTTGACTCCAACGGAAAGCTTGCTAATTGTGAGAGCCGGGACGCTTCTATTTGCGAAATCTTTATTGTAGAGGGAGATTCTGCAGGGGGCTCCGCTAAGACCGCCAGAGACCGGAATTTCCAGGCTATCCTCCCCATCCGCGGAAAGATATTGAATGTGGAAAAAGCCAGCATTGACAAAGTCCTTGCCAATGCAGAGATCAAGACTATGATCAATGCCTTTGGATGCGGCTTTTCTGAAGGCTATGGAAATGACTTTGATATTGCCAAGCTGCGCTATGATAAAATTATTGTTATGGCAGATGCAGATGTGGATGGCGCCCACATTTCCACTTTGCTGCTGACGCTGTTCTACCGTTTTATGCCGGAGCTTATTTACGAAGGCCATGTCTATGTTGCCATGCCTCCTTTGTATAAAGCCATTCCCGCCAAGGGAAAGGAGGAATACCTGTATGATAACACCGCCCTGGAAAAATACCGGAAACGCCACAAAGGCTCTTTCACCCTCCAGCGCTACAAAGGCCTGGGTGAAATGGATGCAGACCAACTATGGGAAACCACCCTGGATCCCCAAACCCGCATCTTAAAGCGTATAGAAATCGAAGACGCCCGTATGGCCTCTGATGTGACAGAAATGCTGATGGGCACAGAAGTCCTGCCTCGCCGGGAGTTCATCCACAAGCATGCCCAGGACGCAGAATTGGATATATAAAAATAGAATTACCTAAACGAAACCACATATCCAGGATGCAGAATTGGATATATAAAAATGGAATTACCAAACGTAACTACATTATAAGAAAGGAACAGCCATGCTACCCAAAGAACAGATCATCCGGACCGAATATTCCGACCTAATGCAAAAATCTTACATCGACTACGCTATGAGCGTCATTATCTCCCGTGCCCTTCCTGACGTACGCGACGGCTTAAAGCCCGTACAGCGCAGGACCCTCTACGACATGCATGAACTTGGCATCCGTTACGACCGCCCTTACCGGAAATGCGCCCGCATCGTAGGAGACACTATGGGTAAATACCACCCCCACGGAGACAGTTCCATTTATGAAGCTTTAGTGGTTATGGCACAGGATTTCAAAAAAGGCCTTCCCCTAGTGGATGGCCATGGCAATTTTGGTTCCATGGAAGGCGACGGCGCAGCCGCCATGCGTTACACAGAAGCGCGCCTGCAGAAGGTCACCCAGGAAGCCTACCTTGCAGACCTTGACAAAAATGTAGTGGATTTCGTCCCGAACTTTGATGAGACAGAAAAGGAGCCCTCCGTGCTCCCGGTAAAGATCCCCAACCTTCTGGTCAACGGAGCAGAAGGGATTGCTGTAGGCATGGCTACCAGTATCCCGCCCCATAACCTCTTTGAAGTGATTGAGGGCGTGAAAGCCTATATGAAAAATCCAGATATTACCACAGCGGAAATGATGTCCTATATCAAAGGCCCTGATTTCCCCACAGGGGGCATTGTGGTAAACAAAGACGACCTGCTGCATATTTATGAGACAGGCTCCGGAAAGGTAAAGGTGCGCGGCAAGGTGGAGGTTGAGCAGGCAAAAGGCGGCAGGCAGCGCCTGGTCATTACGGAAATTCCCTATACCATGCTTGGCGCCAATATTGGAAAATTCCTGTTAGATGTGTACAATCTGACAGAGAGCCGCAAGGCCAATGACATTGTGGACATTTCCAACCAATCTTCCAAAGAGGGCATCCGCATTGTGCTGGATCTGAAGAAAGGGGCGGATGTGGAGAACCTTTGCAATATGCTTTACAAAAAGACGCGTTTAGAGGACACCTTTGGCGTTAACATGCTGGCTGTGGCGGATGGCAGGCCGGAAACTATGGGGCTTGTGCCCGTGATCCGCCATCATGTGGATTTCCAATATGAGCTTGCTACCCGAAAGTATAAGACGCTGTTGGCGAAGGAGTTAGAGAAGAAGGAGGTACAGGAAGGGCTGATCAAGGCCTGTGACGTGATTGACCTGATTATAGAGATCCTAAGGGGTGCCAAAAACATCCGGGATGCCAAGGAATGCCTGATGTATGGAAAGACAGAGAAGATTAAGTTCCGCTTCAAGGGCTCTGAGGCAGACGCCAGGCAGCTTTGCTTTACGGAGCGCCAGGCCACGGCCATTTTGGAAATGCGCCTGTACAAGCTGATTGGCCTGGAAATTGAGGCTTTGATGAAAGAACATGCAGCAACCCTTGCCAATATATCAAAATATGAGGAAATTTTAGGCAGCCGCGCTGCCATGGCAAAGGCCATTGTCAAGGAGCTGAACCATTTCCAGAAGGAATATGGGCAGGCAAGGAAAACCAGGATTGAGAATGCAAAGGAAGCTGTCTATGAGGAAAAGAAAGCGGAGGAAATGCCAGTTGTCCTTTTGGTGGATCGGTTTGGGTATGTGAAAACGATTGATGTGCCTGCTTATGAGCGGAACAGGGAGGCGGCAGATGGAGAGAATAAATATGTTATTCCCTGTATGAATACAGACAAACTCTGTGTATTTACCGATAAGGGGCAGCTCCATATGGCCAAGGTATTGGATCTGCCTCATGGGAAGTTCCGGGATAAAGGCACGCCCCTGGATAATATCAGTAATTATAACAGCAGTGAGGAGGCCGTCCTGTACCTCAATTGCCTGACGAACCTGCTGGGAAGGCATTTGCTGTTTGTAAACAGCAGCGGGATGCTCAAGCAGGTACAGGGGGAGGAGTTTGACGTATCAAAGCGCACCACTGCCTCCACGAAGCTGAACGAAGGGGAGCGGCTGCTGTTTGTGCATATGCTGGAGGATGCAGAAGGGGAAAGCATTGTGATGCAGACAGAAAAGGGGATGTTTTTAAGATTTTTAGCATCTGATGTGCCAGAGAAGAAAAAGGGGGCGGTGGGTGTTCGGGGAATGAAAATAGATCCGAAGGACATACTGAAAGAGGTCTATGCACTGGGGCAGGAAGAAAAATTTATAACTGTGAAAGAAAAAGAGGTTGCGCTTCACCGCCTTCGGATGGCAAATCGAGATGGCAGAGGGGTGAAAAGGCCTTAATTATGCGGAACGGATGCCAGATGCGGAAGCTTTTCCCCGCTGCGGTTCGTTATTATTCATGGCCAATGTCAGTAACTTAAGGGAGTATTTTCCTCTTAAAATCCTGAAGCCCAGACGCTCCCAGCCGGACACCTGGCCATCCCCGCTCTCTGTCTGTTAATTCCTTAAGTTACTGACATTGATTCACGGCCTGGGAGCTGCTTATAGCAACAATTCAGATGATATTTAAAGTTTTGTTTCGCAAAAACCGCCCATCACTCCTGAATCATGTTCTCATGGAATGCGCAGTTCAGCATATTCCTGAGCCATGAATAGTAACTGCGGTTCTGTTCTCTGATAATAATTATTTTAGATTCTCCCTTTTCCACGATAATTATCTATGTTATACTAAAAATGGCTTCGCTTTTGGAAGAATTTTTATATTTTTGCCATATAAAAGGTTATAATCCCCAATCCTTTTGGCAAATGATCCAATACGCAAGGGCAAAGCCAGATGAAAAAAAGGAGGGACTTATCATGAAAAGAAAATCTATATTGGCAGGTTTTCTTGCCATGTCAGTGGCTCTTACGGGCTTGCCAGCCCCGCAGCTTTACGCGGCAGGGCCAGCGGACGGCCTGCCTGAAAACGCAGTTAAGCAAATGGATGCGGCGGCTGGGGACGATGCGGCAGAGCCAGCAGATGGCCTGTCTGAAAACGCAGTTAAGCAAATGGATGAAGCAGCCGGGGACGATGCGGCGGTGAAGCTGGATGCGGGAGATGGAGAGGCAGATCCGCAAGCGTTGGATGCTCCTGTACTGAACCTGAAATTTGAAGACAGCCTGACAGATACATCTGGGAACAATTCTGCCATTAAGGCCAATAAGGAAACGGTTTCCTATGTGGATGGCATTAGTGGAAAGGCTTTGTCCTTTGATGGGAGCACACAATTGGATCTGGGCACAAATGAAGCCCTTTCCCCTGAGAAGCTAACCCTTTCCTTCTGGGTAAACCCGCACAAAGCTATGTCAGGAGAGCAGGTGATCACATGGAATAAGACCGTCTGGTACAGTGATGGGTGGTACTTATCTTCCGAAAATGACAGCACGCCGCTGTCCCTGTCCGTAGGCCCTGCGGCCAATGGGCAGCAGCCTTATATGATTTCCATTGCGGCAAACAGGGACCAGTTCTTCCCGGCAGGGCAGTGGACCCACATTGTGGTAACTTATGACAGCAGTACCAAGGAGGCTGCCATTTACCGCAACGGCATTCCACAGAGCACATACATAAAATATGGCACCAGCAATACATCCACAGGCGTGGTTGGGCCCTGTCCAGATATCCAAAAGACAGTTGGCTATAATGGGCCTGACTATAAGGGTTCTTTTTTGAATGCGGCACTGGATGAATACCGTATCTATAATGAAACGGTAGATTTGGAAGGGGCTGTTGCCCTCTATGAAGAAAGCGGCCTTACCCTGGACAAGGAAGCCATAGCCCAGAGCGATTTGGATGGGCTGAACATCCCAGCTACTGCCAGCCGGAAGCTGTCCCTGCCAGGAACAGGGAACTCTGGCTCTGTGATTACATGGGCATCCTCCCATCCGGATGTGATTGCAGCAGACGGCACGGTGACCCCGCCGGAAACAGGGGCAGTGGATGTGACATTAACTGCAACGGCGTCCTTTGCCAAAGGCAAGCCTGTGACAGCAATGTTTCCGGTTTCTGTGGCTGCAAAATCAGAACAGGCGTCTGATAAAATCACAGACAGCGGCATTGCCAATGTGGCATTGGCAGATAGCTATTTAACCCATGCAGCACAAAAGGAAAATGAATACCTGTTAAGCTTAAGCTCTAAGAAATTCCTGTATGAATTTTATGTGGTGTCAGGATTGACGCCGCCTACCACGGACCGCTATCAGGGCTGGGAGCGGAGCAACGGCACAAATTTCCGTGGCCATACCTTTGGGCATTATATGTCAGCCCTTTCCCAGGCTTATGAGGGCACGCAGGATGCAGGGACCAAGGAAAAGCTGCTCGCAGAGATCCGGGATGCAGTCAATGGGCTGAAGGAATGCCAGGATGCCTATGCGGCAAAGAATCCTTCCAGTGCAGGCTATGTCTCCGCTTTCCGGGAGAGTATCCTGAATAAGACAGACGGGACAGGCAGCAGTGATGAGAACGTGATCGTGCCCTGGTATAATCTGCACAAAGTGCTGGCCGGGCTGATTGATATTTACACATTTGTAAAGGATGCGGATGACGGCCAGCTTGCCAATAAGGCATTGGGCATTGCGGAGGCCTTTAGTGAGTATGTTTACAACCGGTGCAGCAAGCTGACAGATAATACTACGATGCTTCGGACAGAATATGGCGGCATGAATGAGGCGCTGTATGAGATTTACGATATTACTGGAAATGACCACTATAAGGCAGCTGCCCAGTATTTTGACGAGGTTTCCTTGTTTAACAGCCTTGCAGCCGGAAGGGATGTGCTAAGCGGGAAGCATGCAAATACCACAATCCCCAAATTAACAGGCGCATTGAAGCGTTATACCGTTTTGACGGAGAATCAGGAGTATTACGATAAGCTGACTGAGACAGAGAAGGACAGCCTGGAAAAGTACAAGGACGCAGCCATCAATTTCTGGGATATTACCATTGCGCACCATACTTATGTGACAGGCGGCAACAGCCAGTCAGAGCATTTCCATGATGCAGACCAGCTGTATGCAGACGCCACAAAAGGCGACTACGATGGGGCGCTGACCTGTGAGACCTGCAATACCTACAATATGCTGAAATTATCCAGGGAACTGTACAAACTGACCAAGGATAAAAAATATATGGACTATTATGAGAATACATATATCAATGCGATCCTGTCTTCCCAGAACCCGGATACAGGCACGACTATGTATTTCCAGCCAATGGCTCCAGGGTACAACAAAGTGTTCAACCGCCCCTTTGATGAGTTCTGGTGCTGTACAGGGACTGGCATGGAGAATTTCTCCAAGCTGGGCGATACCATTTACTTTACGGAGCAGTCAGATGTTTATGTGAATATGTATTTCAGCAGCACATTTCACTTTGAAAAGCAGAACCTGAAGCTGGCCCAGGAGGCAAATATGCCAAATGAGGATGAAGTGAATGTCCAGGTTACGGCAATTGACGGCACAGAGGTGGCAGCAAATACCAGCCTGCGGTTCCGTATCCCAGACTGGACAGTCGGAGCCCCAGAGCTTTACCTGAATGGTGCAAAGCAGGAGATAAAAGAGGAAAAAGGGTATGCAGTGGTTTCAAATGTGAAGGCTGGGGATGTCATTCGGTTAAAGTTCCCGATGGAAGTGAAGGCTTATTCTACCCAGGACAATCAGAATTTCGTGGCATTTAAGTATGGCCCGGTGGTGCTGAGCACAGCGCTTGGGACAAACAACATCGAAGCCTCCAGTGCAAATGGCATCCTGGTGCGGGTTGGCACCAAAGACAGTTCCTGCCAGACTGCCATTACAGTTCAGGATATGACGGTAGAAGAATGGATGGCAAATGTAAAGGAAAACCTTGTGCGCATAGAAGACAGCGCGGACGGCAGGGTACAGTTCCAGCTGAAGAATACGGATTCACCAGATTTGATTTATACACCGCATTTTATGCGTTACCAGGAGCGCTATGGGCTGTATATGACCTTTGAGGTGAAGGATTCCAAAGAGGCGCAGGCCAACATTAAGCGCAAAAAGGAACGGCTGAGGGATACGGAATTGACAGCAGATTCCCTGGACAGCTTTGATGAGAATAATTCAGAAGCGGCAAAAAATATGAAGGCCTCTGAGACTTCTGAGGTAGGGAGTTACAACGGCCGTACCTTCCGACATGTGCCTAAGGACAAAGAGGGATGGTTCAGTTATGACCTGCAAGTGGACACCTCCGCTGAGAAAAATTATTTGGAGTGTACTTATGCCACGGCAGATGCAGGAAGGAAATTTGATATTTATATCAATGATGAGTTCCTGAAGACAGTTACGGTGACAAATGCAGCAGGCGGCAATACATTTTATGCAGAGCTGGATGAAATACCAGAAAAATACTGGAAGAACCCAACGAAGTTTAAGGTGGATACGACCGGAAATGAAGTAACGGATGAACAGGGCAATAAGATTCCAGTTGTAACAGTAAAGTTCCAGACAAACAGTGAATCAAAATCCCCAGTAGGCGGATTATATGGGATTGCCATTAAGACAAAAGGCGAGTACAGCACAGATGCAGAGCTGTCCCGGTTAAGCTTTGCAGATGGCAAGCTGACGCCTGGGTTTTCAGCTTCTAAAAAGGCATATACATTGGTTGTGCCAGAAGCCTCTGCGGCGATTACTTTAAATGCCGTGCCAAATGTGCCCAGCGGGCTGGTATATGTAAATGGCATCCTGGTGGATGATACCTTGCCAAGGGAAGTCCCCTTAGCGGAAAAGAAAACGATGGTTGAGGTGAGGGCTTATGCCCAGGATCATACCACAGCCATAGAATACAGGATCAATGTGATAAAATCAGACTCCCCTGTTTCAGAGGAGGAGATCAATAATGCAAATGCCATCAATGAAGTGCTGGCAGGGATCAATTCTATTGGAGTGGTCCGCTATACAAAGGAGTGCAAAGCCCAGTTGGATGCAGTGCAGAAAGCATATGATGCGCTGACAGCCGAACAGAAGAACCAGATCACGAATTACAGCAAGCTGGAGGCGGCCATCCGGCAATATAATAGGATAAAGCCTGAGAAAATCCTTGATTTCTCCTTTGATGATGCTGAAAATGGGCTGCAGGGCGAAAAGGCAAAAGCCCAGGTCGCATCCGGCACACTGTCACTGGTGGATGACGCAAAGGAAGGCAAGGCCTTAAGCCTGAGCAATGGCACATATCTGGCAGTCACAGATTCAGAAGGGAAAGCGTTGCTGACAGACTACAATGCCCTTACCATTTCCTATTGGGGGAAGGTGGACAATGCAAATGCAAACTGGGCCTTCTATGCGGCGCCGGATGCTACATCGCCTACCTACCAGAAGGAAGTTTATCTGGGCATACTTGACAGTGGGAATTCTATCACGGCTGAGCGTTACCACAATACTGGCAGCCGGCCTGTTTCCGCCACCACAGACGACGTTGCAAGGAATGAATGGAGGTTTGTTACAGTCGTATGTGACAGCGACAGCACAGCCCTCTATATAAACGGTGAGTTAAAGTCAAAAGAGGGCAGCAGCTATGCCCTGGCAGATATTTTCGGGGAAAATGGCATTGTTTATATTGGAAAGGCAACCTGGGGAAGCGGAGAGTTCTACAACGGGCTGATGGACGAAATGTCTATTTATAACTTTGCGCTGACGCCAGAGGATGTGAAGCAGCTTTATGAAGGAAAGGAAATTGAAATCCCCAAAGAGCCGGAAATCCTGGAAGGGAGCATTTCCATCAGCTGTGCAGGCTTTACCTATGACGGATCCACAAAGGCAGCGCCGAAGGTGGAAAGCACAACAAATACAGGGGCAGAGGTTACTTACAAGTATTATGCGGATGCAGCCTGCACCCAGGAGGTTGCACAGCCAAGTGAGGCAGGAACCTATTATGTGAAGGGATTTGCAGCAGAGACAGATGCTTATGGGGCAGCCGTATCAGAGGCGGTAAGCTTTACGATCAGCAAGGCAGTGCCTTCCTATAGCCTGCCCACAGGATTGACAGCGGCTTACGGGGACACCCTTGCAAAAGTAACATTGCCTCAAGGGTTTGCATTTGAAAGCGCTTTGCAGACGAAGGTAGGGGCAGTAGGGAACCGCAGCTTTAAAGTTGCTTATACGCCGGCAGACACCAAGAATTATGAGGCTGTGGCAGGGATCAGCGTCACTGTGAAGGTGCTTCCGAAGAAAGTGACAAGCGCCACAATAACAGGCATTAAGACCATGTACTACACAGGCAAAGCCATTACACAGCCTGGATTAAAAGTAAAGGGCTATCAGGCAGGCACAGATTATACCTTGTCCTATACAAACAATAAGAATGTAGGAAAAGCTACAGTAACCATTCAGTTCAAGGGAAATTACACTGGAAGCCTGAAAAAGACTTTCCAGATTAAGAAGCAGATCCCGGTAAAAGGCAAGGTTTATAAGAGCGGAAGCTTGAAGTACAGGGTAACGAAATCGGCGGCTTCCGGCGGGACAGTAGAGCTGAGCGCGCCTGTAAAGAAAACCTATGCTTCGGTTACGGTTCCGGCAACCGTGAAGCTCAATGGCTACACCTTTAAGGTGACAGGTATTGGCGCAAATGCGTTTAAGGGCAATAAGAAGCTGGCAAAGGTTACCATTGGCGCAAATGTAACGAAGATTGGGAAGAATGCCTTCCAGTCCTGTGCAAAGTTAAAGAAGGTCACGATTAAGTCTAAGAAGCTTAAGAGCGTAGGGAAGAATGCGTTCAAGGGCATTTATTCCAAGGCTGTGATTACGGTTCCTAAGGCACAGAAAAAAGCTTATTCCAAGCTGCTGAAAGGCAAAGGGCAAAAGAAAACGGTAAAAATAAAGTAAAATTGACAGATGGATTTTGAGAAGAGGCTCCCTTTGGATGATGAAGGGAGCCTCCTCGTTGCTATTTTGGGATCAGGGATGCGCCAAACTGTGCATTCCATGAGAACATGATTCGGGAGTGAGGGGGATTTTTGCGAAGCAGAACTTTCAATATTGCCTGCTGCTAAAATCCCTTAAGTTACTAACCTTAGCCGTAAATAAAACGCCTCTTTTACCTTTTACGAATCTCTTGCCAGTAATTGGCGGCTGTGTTATACTATATCAGATATTATGTTGAAATTTTCAACAGAAGCAGGTGGAGAAATGGAGAGAGAGACAGATATAGTAATTATAGGTACCGGAGCGGCAGGGCTTTTTTGTGCGCTGCAGCTGCCAGAGGATCAGAAGGTTACGGTGATTACAAAAGACCAAGCAGAAAACAGTGATTCTTTTTTGGCGCAGGGCGGGATTTGCGTGCTGAAATCAGAGGATGATTATCAGGATTATTTTGAGGACACCATGAAAGCGGGGCATTATAAGAACAATAGGGCCTCTGTGGACAGGATGATCAAGGATTCCCCGCAGATTGTGCAGCTGCTGATGGAATATGGCGTTGAGTTTGAGAGCAGGAATGGGGAATTGGCGTATACCAGGGAAGGGGGGCATTCCCAGCCCAGGATTTTATTCCATGAAGACGTTACGGGCAGAGAAATCACTGGAAAGCTCTTAAGCCAGGTAAGGCGGCGCAGCAATATCACCATTTATGAGTATACAGAGATGGTGGATATTCTCTGTGAAGAAAATGCCTGCCGCGGAGCCGTAGTGGAAGACCGCACAGGGCAGGTAATGGCAATTTATGCAGATTATACGGTATTTGCCTGTGGGGGGATTGGCGGGCTGTACCGCCATTCTACGAATTTTGCCCATTTGACAGGGGATGGGGTGGCAATTGCGCTGCGCCATGGGATACGGCTCCAGGATGTGAATTTTGTCCAGATCCATCCGACTACCTTATATTCAAAAAAGCCAGGGCGGCGGTTTCTGATCTCAGAGTCTGTCCGGGGTGAGGGGGCAGTGCTGCTCAATGCGAAAATGGAGCGGTTTGTGGACGAGCTGCAGCCAAGGGATGTGGTGACGGCAGCTATTGAGAAGCAGATGGCATTGGATGGGAAGCCCTATGTCTGGCTGTCTATGCAGCATATGGACCAGGAGAGCCTGTGGGGCCATTTTCCCAATATTTGCCAGAAGTGCCTGGAAGAAGGCTATGACGTGGCAAAGGAGTGCATTCCGGTGGTGCCGGGGCAGCACTACTTTATGGGCGGCGTCCAGTCTGACCTGGATGGGAGGACCTCTATGGAACGGCTTTATGCTGTTGGGGAGACAAGCTGTAATGGCGTGCACGGGGCGAACCGGCTTGCCAGCAATTCCCTTTTGGAAAGCCTGGTGTTTGCACGCAGGGCGGCGCAGGATATTTTGTCCAGCCAGGGGCAGATAAGCCAAAAGAGCCATAGCAGGGCATTGTTCCAGCCGGAAAAATACAAGGATTTGAAAAGGATGCGCCAGGAAAACCAAAAACTGGTGCTCCAGGAAATTGAAAGGAGAAAAAAGGAATATGAACAACAAAATAACCATGGGATTAAATGCGGATAGATTGATCTTACAGGCGCTGCAGGAGGATATTTCCAGTGAGGACGTGACTACCAATTCCGTCATGCCAAGTGCACAGAAGGGAGAGGCACAGCTGATCTGCAAGCAGGATGGGGTGCTGGCAGGGCTTTTTGTGTTCCGGCGGGTGTTTGAGCTTTTGGATGATGGGGTGTCTGTGCAATTCCATTTTACCGATGGGGATAAGGTGAGGAAAGGGGACTTGATCGGGACAGTGGCGGGGGATATCCGTGCGGTTTTGTCGGGGGAGCGGACGGCGCTGAATTACCTGCAGCGTATGAGCGGCATTGCCACTTATACCAATTCCATTGCTGCACTTTTGGAAGGGAGCGGCGTGAAATTGCTGGATACCAGGAAAACTACGCCGAATATGCGTATTTTTGAAAAGTATGCCGTAAAGGTTGGCGGAGGCCATAACCATCGTTATAACCTTTCAGATGGCGTCTTGTTAAAGGACAACCATATCGGGGCTGCGGGGGGCGTGAAGGAAGCTATTATTATGGCAAAGGAATATGCGCCCTTTGTACGCAAGATTGAGGTGGAATGCGAAACTGTAGAAATGGTACAGGAGGCCGTGGAGGCTGGGGCGGATATTATTATGCTGGACAACATGGGCGTGGAAGAAATGCAGAAGGCCATTGCGGTGATTGGGGGGAAGGCAGAGATTGAGATTTCCGGGAATGTTACGAAGGAGAATATTGGGCATTATATCTCTTTGGGCGTGGATTATATTTCCAGCGGGGCTTTGACCCATTCTGCGCCGATTATGGACATTTCTTTGAAAAACCTGCATACAGTATCAGTGTGATGCCTGCCCAAGCGGCAAGGCCTGGGGGTTGGGCAAAGGAAACTTTGCAGACAGGGTTTTGCAAAGGGCAGGAGTTGGGTATTGTATCGGTGATATTAGCGGAGCAGACAGGGTAAGGGAGGCCGGGATGGATTACGAAGAGAGTAAATATGGGCAGAAGGCAGAAGAAAATTTTCTGAAAGGGTATAATTGCACCCAGGCAGTGGTTTTGGCCTTTGCAGATTTGCATGGAATGGATGGGAAGCTGGCGGCAAGGCTCAGCTCTTCTTTTGGCGGGGGGATGGGCAGGCTGCGGGAAGTCTGTGGAGCGGTCAGCGGGATGTTTTTGGTGGCGGGGATGCTCTATGGCTACGAGGAGCCAGGGGACGCCCAGGGGAAGAAGGAGCATTATGCCAGGATCCAGCAGCTGGCCAAAGCCTATGAGGCAGAGAACGGCTCTATTGTTTGCCGGGAGCTATTAGGGCTTGATAAGAAAAGGGATGAGCCTGTGCCGGAGGAAAGGACAAAGGAATATTATAAAAAACGCCCTTGTGGGAAATTAATCCGTATGGCAGCGGCAATTTTGGAGCAATATATAAAAGACCATCCATTGGAAGCATAGAATATGGAATATATTATTTTTTATTTCATGGATGGGCTGTCCAGCCCATCATACAGGTTATGGGATGGGATCCTTTGGAAAATCCGAAGGATGCCTTGGCTGTAAAATCATAATCAGGAAATAAAAAATATAAACTTTTTATTAAATGTAAAATTGGATATTGACAAAAAAAATAGAGAGTGCTAAATTATGTACATAGGCAATCAGCACTCAACATTAACGAGTGCTAATAACCCAAAAAGAGAATGAGAGAAAAGAGAGTGGCTCAATAAGGAGGAATTACTATGAAATTAGTACCATTAGGAGACAGAGTTGTATTGAAGCAGTGCGAGGCAGAGGAAACTACGAAGTCTGGTATTATCTTAACAGGAAGCGCACAGGAGAAGCCCCAGGAGGCAGAAGTGGTTGCCGTAGGGCCTGGCGGAAATGTGGATGGCAAGGAAGTGACCATGCATGTAAAGGAAGGGGATAAGGTAATTTATTCCAAATATGCAGGGAACGAAGTAAAGCTGGACGGAAATGAGTATATCATCGTAAAGCAGAATGACATTCTGGCAGTAGTAGAAGCTTAGGGAAATCCCCAGAAGCAGTATCTCCAGAGATTCCCAAAGGATTTTCTGGCAGCAGTATTTGGCAAACAGCCGCAGGATGGCCCAAAGGGCGTCCGGATTTTAGGCAGCACACAAAATATCAGTGAATAAAGGAGACAGATTATCATGGCAAAGGAATTGAAATATGGCACAGAAGCCAGAAAAGCATTAGAAGCTGGTGTAGATAAATTAGCAGATACCGTAAGGGTTACCTTAGGGCCAAAAGGAAGGAACGTGGTATTGGATAAGTCCTTCGGCGCACCATTGATTACTAACGACGGCGTGACTATCGCAAAAGAAATTGAACTGGAAGACGCTTTTGAGAATATGGGCGCACAGCTTGTAAAGGAAGTGGCAACCAAGACAAATGATGTTGCCGGAGACGGGACCACTACTGCAACGGTTTTGGCACAGGCAATGATCAAAGAGGGAATGAAGAACTTAGAAGCCGGCGCTAACCCAATTGTATTAAGGCGCGGCATGAAAAAGGCTACAGACAAGGCAGTAGAGGCGATTGCAGCTATGAGCCGAAAGGTAGACAGCAAAGACCAGATTGCCAAGGTTGCAGCCATCTCCGCTGGGGATGAGGAAGTAGGCGTTCTTGTTTCAGACGCTATGGAGAAGGTGTCCAATGACGGCGTAATTACCATTGAGGAATCCAAGACCATGCAGACAGAGCTGGATCTGGTAGAAGGCATGCAGTTTGACCGTGGGTATATCTCTGCATATATGGCAACAGATATGGATAAGATGGAAGCTGTATTGGATGACCCATACATCCTGATCACAGATAAGAAGATCAGCAATATCCAGGAGCTCCTTCCACTATTGGAGCAGGTAGTACAGTCCGGTTCCAGGCTGTTAATTATTGCTGAGGACGTGGAAGGCGAAGCGCTGACCACTTTGATTGTAAATAAATTGCGCGGCACATTCAACGTAGTGGCTGTAAAGGCTCCAGGCTATGGCGACAGAAGGAAAGCTATGTTAGAGGATATCGCCATTCTGACAGGCGGCCAGGTGATTTCTGAAGAAGTAGGCTTGGAATTGAAAGAGACTACCATGGATCAGTTAGGGCGTGCAAAATCTGTAAAGGTACAGAAAGAAAATACCATTATCGTAGACGGCGTAGGCGACAAAGATGCAATCGCAGCAAGGGTTTCCCAGATCCGTGCGCAGATTGAAGAGACAACTTCTGAGTTTGATAAAGAGAAATTACAGGAAAGGCTTGCAAAATTGGCTGGCGGCGTAGCCGTAATCCGCGTAGGTGCGGCAACGGAGACAGAGATGAAGGAAAGCAAACTACGCATGGAGGATGCTTTGAACTCCACCAGGGCAGCTGTAGAGGAAGGCATTATCGCAGGCGGCGGCTCTGCATATGTCCATGCAGCAAAAGAGGTTGCAGCATTGGCAGAGGCCTTAGAAGGCGATGAGAAGACAGGGGCAAAGGTTATCCTGAAGGCATTAGAAGCGCCTTTGTACTATATCGTGGCAAATGCAGGCTTAGAAGGAGCTGTTATTATCAACAAAGTAAAAGAATCCGAGGCAGGCGTTGGCTTTGATGCAACGAAGGAAGATTATGTCAATATGGTAGAGGCAGGGATTCTGGATCCAGTAAAGGTAACCAGGAGCGCACTTCAGAATGCAACTTCCGTGGCATCCACCTTATTAACAACAGAGTCTGTAGTGGCAAATATCAAAGAAGACGCGCCAGCAATGCCGGCAGGCGGCGCAGGCGGAATGGGAATGATGTAATATCCGCTTTGGCAATAAATGAGCAGGGAAGGGACTGTGGCAGTGAAAAGCTGTTACAGTCCTCTTTTTGTGCAGCTTGGTGCATTTCTGGGGCATGAATAGTAAATAGTAATGGTTTCTGAATTTTTTCAAGCTTATCTTGCCCTTTATTTTATGTATATTTTATGCTATGATTTAAAAAATGCCGAATCCTATTTGGAAGATAACGATGAAAAGGTGTGGGGGATACTTTTTGCTTATTGACAGTCACGCCATATGGGTAAGGGGCTGAGGCTCATGTGCTGCAGAAGGAGCTGGTTATCAGGGATTTTCAGAGGCTCCCGGAAGGGTTGGAGAGGGGCTGGCATTTATTTGGGAAGGAGCAGAATTATGTCATTACAATTGGTCTTTGGTGCATCTGGCAGCGGAAAATCAGATTATGTATATAAAAAAGTTTTGGAAGAGTCGAAGGCACATCGGGATAAGACGTATTTTGTTTTGGTGCCTGAGCAGTTTACCATGCAGACACAGAGGGAATTGGTTATGCGCCAGGAGAACCATAGCATTATGAATGTGGATGTGGTGAGCTTTCCCAGGCTGGCTTACCGGGTTTTTGATGAGCTTGGGATGGGGAATATTCAGATTTTGGAGGAAACGGGGAAGAATCTGCTGCTGCGCAAGGTGGCGGAGGAAGAGCAGGGGCGTTTGCAGTTATTGAAGGCAAACATGAAGCGTATGGGGTATATCAGTGAAGTGAAGTCTGTGATTTCTGAGCTGACACAGTATCGGATTACGCCAGGCCAGCTGGACGTATTTATTCAGGATGAGAGCCAGCTGCCATTGTTCCGGTATAAGATACAGGATATTCAGACGATGTATCAAGGGTTTGCTGATTATTTAGAAGGGAAATTCATTACGGCGGAGGAGCTGCTGGAGGTTTTGGCTCAAGTGGCGGGGCAGTCAAAGGTTCTGGAGGGTTCTGTGCTGGTGCTGGATGGGTTTACGGGATTTACGCCTGTGCAGTACCATCTGTTGGAAAGGCTGATTCGGCTTGTGGATGAAATTTTCGTGACAGTAACCTTGGATCATAGGGAGCATCCATACCATACGGCTGGGGTGCAGGAATTGTTTTATATGAGCAAAAAGACCATTGAAAACCTACTGCGGATTGCCAGGCAAAACCATATTGAAGTGAAGGAGCCCCATTGGGTGCTGCATAGTGAGAAAAGCAGGTTTTGTAATTCACCATCCTTACTGTGGCTGGAACAGAACCTGTTCCGCCCAAAGCAGAAACCCTATGCAGAACAGCATGGCCTGCAGCATCAGCCTTCTTCTGGCATATTCCTGTATTCTTTGCAGACGCCAAGGCAGGAGCTGCATTTTATTGCCAGGGAAATCAAGGAATTAGTGCGCAGTGGGGAGTATCGGTATAAGGATATTGCCATTGTGTGCGGAGATGTGGAGATGTATGGGAATTATGCCAGGGAGATTTTTGATACATATGGCATTCCCCTGTTTTTGGATACGAAAAAAAATATTGTGTTCCATCCAATGACAGAATTTCTAAGGCAGGCTCTATACTTAATAGAACAGGATTTCTCTTATGAGGCGGTGCTGGGTTATCTGCGCTGCGGGCTGTCTGGGCTTTGCATAGAGGATGTGGATCTGTTGGAGAACTATTTGCTGTCAGCGGGCATACGGGGATTCCGAAAATGGGACAAAGCTTGGGTGCGAAGGGGATGCGTGCAGGATGCAGAGGAATTGGAGCATATCAATGCCCTACGGGAGCGGATGGTTGGGCAGCTTGCGCCGCTTCGGGAGGCTTTCAGGAAAAAAGAGGGGGAATACCATACCGTGCTGGAGGAGTCCAGGGCGCTTTATGGTCTGATATACCAGTTGGATATTGAAGGGCAGCTTGCTGGGTATGAGGAGCGGTTTTCTCAAGAAGGGGAAAATGCGCTGGCAAAAGAGTATGCCCAGATTTATAGGATTACGATGGATTTACTGGACAAGGTGGTAGAGCTTTTGGGGGATGAGAAAATGAGTGTCCGGGAGTACCGGGAAATGCTAGAGGCAGGGCTGGAGGCTGCGGCAGTGGGGATAATCCCGCCAGGTTATGACAGGGTGGTGTTTGGTGACATTGAGAGAACCAGGCTGTCAGATATTAAGGTGCTGTTTTTTGCAGGGGTGAATGATGGGCTGATACCGAAAGCCTCAGAGCATGGAGGCATTATTTCCCAGTCAGACCGGGAGTGCTTTGCAGCCCATGGCATTGAGATTGCACCCACGGACCGGGAAAAAAGCTTTATACAGAAATTTTATTTGTATCTGAACCTGACGAAGCCTTCAGAAAAACTGTATATGACCTGGTTCCGGGCAAGCCAGGATGGGAAAGAGTCCAGGAAATCTTATCTGATTGGGACAATCTTGAAAATGTTTCCAGGCCTTACGCCAGTGCGCGTGGAGGAATCCTCTGCCTGGTGGAAGGATGCGCCGCTGGCGGATGCCTTGGGTACAGATGGCGATGCAGGGAATCCAAAAGCAGCATCGCTTTACCTGCAGCAAATGGTGACGCCAAAAAGCAGCCTGAAATTTTTCGTAGAAGGGCTGAGGGAGGCAAAAAAAGGAAAGGTACACCCTGCATGGAAGGGGCTGTACCAATGGTATGAGGATCAGGATTCCTGGCGGGAGAAAATACGCCCTTTCCTGGAAGCGGCGTTTTATGAGTACCATGCCCAGCCTATGGGGGCAGAGGTTACCCGGGCGTTGTATGGGAAGGTTCTGGAGAACAGCGTAACCAGGCTGGAACAGTTCAGCGCCTGTGCGTTCAGCCATTTCCTGCATTATGGCCTGAAGCTGGAAGAACGCAGCCTTGGGGAATTTGCACCTGTGGATATGGGCAATATGTTCCATGAGGCCTTGGAGTACTATGCAATGGCGTTAGAACAGGCGGGATACCATTGGTTTGATGTGCCAGAGGAAGTGGAAGAGGAGCTGATTGGCCTGGCAGTGGAAAAGGCGTTGGGGGCAGGCTTTGACAGCCTTTTACTCCAAGAGGCCAGGACGGCTTATCTGCTGGAGCGGATAAAGCGGATTTTAAAGCGGACGGTGGAAACGATTGCAGAGCAAATCAAATCCAGCCATTTTGCGCCAGAAGGGTATGAGGTTTCTTTTTCCTTTGCAGAGAATTTGGAGGCAGTGAATTTTATTTTAAGTGAAGAAGAAAAAATGCGCCTGCGGGGGAGGATTGACCGGATTGACACAAAGAAGACAGAGGATAAAGTCTTTGTCAAGGTCATCGATTATAAGTCTGGCAACCAGGATTTTCAGTTGCTGTCCTTGTACCATGGCCTGCAGCTGCAGTTGGTTGTCTATATGAATTCTGCGGTGGAACTTATGAAGCAGAAATACCCAGGGAAAGAAGTCCTGCCTGGCGGCATGTATTATTACCATTTGGACGACCCGGTAGTGGAAGGGAAGCCAGGGCAGACAGATGCGGAGATACAGGAAAAAATATTAGAAGAGCTGAAGTTAAAGGGAGTAGCCAGCCAGGAAGAGGACGCAAGCGTCAGCAAAAAGTCGAAGCGGGCTGCAAAAGAAGAGTTTCAGATCCTCTCGAAGTATGTGAACTATAAGATCCAGGACATTGGGAGAAGGATTTTTGACGGAGAGATTGGGGCGGAGCCTTATAAGCTGGGGGACAGTACAGGGTGTGATTACTGCCCATACCATAGTATCTGCGGGTTTGACCCATCGTTGCCTGGATGGGAATATCGGAAGCTGGAGAATATGAAAGACGAAGATGAAATTTTGGAAAAGATGCAATCCGTTATGTAAAGCAAAATCCCAGGGGATGGCTAAGAGTCCCTCAGGGAGGAGCCGGAACAAGGGCAGCCCCTTACGCCCCCGGCTCCTTCCTAATTGCGTTTTCGATGCCTGTAGGCGGGAAAAAAGGCTTGTGGCTATATGTTCTAAATAGAGCTGATACCCAGTAACTGTCTGGGATATATCATTTAGGTTCTGATATACAACTGCATCTGTTCCAAACTTTCTGTAATATACTTCGCATACAACTGTTGTTCATCATCAAGCTTTGTTTCGCTTATTAAATCTATATTGCCTTGAATTACTGTCAAAGGTGTTTTCACATCATGGGAAAGTGCTGCAATCTGTTTTCTTTGTAATTGTTCTATTTTCCATTTCTGCTTGAAAGATGATTTTGTACTTTCAGCTTTTGGGAATATCGCAGCGTCAGATAAACGCAAACGGCAATGCAATTGATTCCTATGAGCATCAACAACAGGGTTTCGGGTGCAGGTAAATATTTCTGCATCCAGTTACTTTTATACTGTGAGCCTACATAATATTTTAACACACAATATTCTTCTTCCCTCGGTATGAATTGATATTGCGTCCTGCTTGTGAGGCCACTGTTTTCTCCAGTTTTTGTAAATTTTAATGCTCTGTTCGTTACATCCATATTTGTATAAAGGATGTTGTAATAGGTCACATACCCTGCATTTGAAGCCAGTGCAAGAAGCAGGAAGGGAATTGCCACTGACAGGAACAGACCTGATATCAAAATGATTAAAAACCTCCAGAAAACTTTTTGCAATGAAATTAATTTTGCCTTTCCCATCTGTATCCAACTCCCCAGACTGTATTAATCGGAGCAATGCCGTATCCTGCCAGTTTGCTGCGGATATTCCTTATATGTGTTGCGATTGTCAAATCATTACTGTCACCGTCAAACCCAAAGACCGCTTCATAAATCTGTTCCCTTGTGAATACCTGTCCGCTGTTTCTGGCTAAATACTCGCAGATCTCATATTCACTTTTGGTTAAGCTGATTTTTTCCCCTTTTACAGATAGTTCTTTTGAGGACAAATCAAACTTGATTTCCTTCTCAAATCCTAAAGTGTTATGATGCTCCCGTCTTTCCCGCCGCAGATGGGCAGAAACACGGGCTCTCAGTTCTCCTATTCGGAAAGGTTTTGTAATATAATCATCAGCCCCTAATCCTAACCCGTAGATGATGTCTGTTTCCAAAACTTTTGCAGTAAGAAACAAAATAGGACAATCCACAAGCCCTCGGATTTTTTTGCATAACGTGAATCCATCAACATCTGGCATCATAATATCTAACAAAATCAAATCGTAATCTTTCAGGCGGTCTACCGCAACATCCGTTGCACTTTCGCATATAGCAACTAGATGGCCATCTTTTTCCAAACCATTCTTAACTAAGTCAAGAATGGCCTTTTCATCGTCAATTACCAACAACCGAGCCAACTTAAATCCTCCTTTATTTATCTGCCAATTCTGCAATAAAGTATTTTTCATTGATATTTACTGCAATATCCGTTGTCCCCTCAAGCATATAAATATATCCATACCGCAATTTATCTCCATCAACCGTTGTAATGTTTTGAGAAACCTGCCCAATTACTTCACCTAAATCAGAGGGTTTTGTTGTTCTTTCTGTAATGGCGTATGTCTTTCCGTCAAAGCTTATCTCCGTATAATCAGCAGTATTCAGCTCATATTTAGGAAGAGTGTCATTCAGCGTATTATTCTTATCAGCCGTATCCAATATTTGATTGTTATTGCAGCCTGCGAAACAGACACTTAAAGCTATCAGACATACACATACCAACAGCATTTTCTTAATCATTTTCTTTTCCTCCGTCCCATAACTTAATCCAAATAATGCCGATAGCAAATAACACAAGCACCACCATTACATTTATTATAATCCCACCGTAAAATGAATTGCAACTCTGCAAATAGACATTCCTGTCCGTGACAGAAAGACACCAGAAATCCATAAAGCGGACGCTCCACGCCCACGGAATATATTGCCAACATATATCCCCTAAACCCGTGAGCATAATTGCCGCCAATAAACTTCCTGCTATTCCAAGCCCCATAGAAGCACTTTTACCAAACATGAAAGCACACAGGAAATGTATCAGATATATAGGGGCAGTACCTAAAAGCAGAAGCCCTATAATCTGAATGCAGCCATTTATGGAAGCAAACGGAAAGAGTAGCGAAAAACAGGCAACAGCAACTACAAAAAATAATAAGGAATTTATCAGTAAGAAACATATTTCCCCGATATAAACGCTTACCCTTGACGGGACAGTACTCAATATAAATTGATACTGTCCTGCCCGGCTTTCCTGCTGTGCAATGATTCCCGCGGTGATTCCAATCAAAAACGGATATATGATACCCATCATTTCAAGAAAAGCACTTATTTTAAGTGTCCTGTCCCAATTTGAAATATGAAAATAGCCTGCAAATGCCAAAGCCAGTACAAAAGGGATAAGTACATAAATAACGCTCAGTATAGAACCCTTCGTTTTAAGATAATTCGCTCTTATACACCTAAATATTGTTCCCACTATTTTACCTCCTGCTGTGAAAAACTTTTAGCACTAAGCCTTATCAAAACAAAACTTAATATCACAGAAAATAGTAATGCTAAAATAATCATTGCAACTGGCACTGGTAAATTACCTGCTTCTTCAGAAACAGGTACACCGTTTGGCAATATCCCAATTGCAGGAACCATTAAACGGGATATCCAACTATACGGGCAAAAAATCCAAAACTTGGTATTCGCCAGTTCTACACCTAAGACTGGGCCTATTCCTGCATTTATCGCAACTGTTGCAAATGCACCAACCTTTTTCGACAGCCACAAGCAGACTGGTATTTCCCACATAGATGCCACAATAATACAAAAGATGCCCGTTGTAGCCTGAATCAGCGATATACTGGTTGGGATTTCGTAAATAAGGAAAACTGCCACACCGCCAAGCATATTCAAGCTTAAGAATACTAAGTTTGCTGCAATGTCAAAAAGCAATATAACAGTCGCTTTTGCAATCCAGACATTTTCAAGCTTTATGGAAAGAGGAATAAGGCTTCTGTATTTCATCTTTCCCCCGTCCCGCTGCTCGCATATCGTGCAAAGCAAAGTAAGGAAGCCAGGGAAAAGCAAAATATACCACCAGTTAAATGAATTTTGCTGATACCACATTGGTGCAAAAACATTCATAAGCAGCGTAATAACAGGGGCAAGGATAAGAAGTTTCATTACAAAAGTCCGTCTGTGTTTCATCCATTCGGAGCGTATATATTTTTTCATCCTGTTACCTCCGGCTTTCTTCAACGACTTTGAGAAACAGTTCCTCAAGATTTCCACTACGCTGCATTTCGCCTTCATATCCAAGCGTACCGTTTGCAATAATGCCTATGTCATCTGCAATAAGCTGTACCTCCGAAAGAATATGACTTGATAATATAACTGTTATCCCTTGCTGTGGAAATGAACGGATTAAGTTTCGCAATTCTCCGATACCAATCGGGTCTAATCCGTTTGTCGGCTCATCCAGGATTAACAAGGATGGATGATTCAGCAATGCTATTGCAATCCCCAACCGCTGTTTCATTCCCATTGAGAATTGTCCTGCCTTTTTCTTTCCTGTATTTTGCAAATCTACAATTTTTAATACATCATTTATTCGTTGTTCTGGTAAACCTAACAAAATAGTCCTTACTTTTAAATTTTCAAATGCCGTCAGATTTTCATATAAAGGGGGATTTTCTATCAAAGCCCCAATATGCTTTAAGTCCTGTCTGTTCCATGCATGGCTTGAAAATTCAATCGTGCCAGATGTTGGACGGAGCATACCTGTTATCATCTTTAGGATAGTAGATTTTCCTGCCCCGTTGGGACCTAATAGTCCGTAGACACTTTTTTCCCGTACATGAATTGATATATCCGTTACAGCAGAATGTTTCCCAAAATTCCTACTAAGATTTGTTGTTTTCAATATGAAATCCATAGTGTTCATTTCCTTTCTTGATTTTGATAGGAAAAGGGTACTGTACAGTTTTGAAGATTTCATAAAGATATGCCATTTTATTCAACATTTTACATACAGAAAGAGCAAGGAAATATCCTCGCCCCCTGATTATGATTTGCAATATATAAATCTATGAATATATGATTTCCCTTTCCACAACCTCCTTTGCACAAGCCCTCACGTCATTGTGCCGTCCTGTCTATTTTAAGGCATTTTCAGCCTTTAGCTGTTTGTTATGCCCTGTGCTTGTTTCATGCCCTCTATGAGCCTTTCAAAGCGTTCCTGTGCTGCCTGTCGATGTCGGAAAGGTAAGCGTTGAGGCTGCCGCTTGCGATAGGCATGGCAGGAGAAAATCTATCTCCTGCCGATACCTATCTATTTCATCCCTATCTGGTTTAACCCATCTACGAAAATCCTATCTTTAAATTTACCAGGCAGCATAAAAGGAAACACCATGTGGCATACTACACATTTTTCAGGCAGCCCCTTATGCCCAAGCCCCTCCCTGACGGACGATCCACCATCCTGGCTGGTACCAGAATGTCAATATCAAATATTCCCTGGCTTTTCCCGGATGGACGGTTCGCCGCCCGCTGGCCAATGAAATCCATTAAGTTGCTGTTTTACATATGCCCCCAAATTGTTGTTATGAGCAGCTCCCAGACCGTGAATCGTAACATGCAGACTTGGGAGAATCAGAGCCACTAATAATTTTATTGACAAAAGTATGTGGAGAGGGATATAATAAAAAAGAGTTAGCGGCTACTAACATAGTGGTTTGGTAGACGCATTTATAGAATATATAGTTAGCTATATCTAACTCTTTGCGGTCGAACGCCAATCAGGCAAGAAATAAAAGCAAAGGCAAAGAAACACAAAATATAGAAGGTATGAACCAGGAATAGAACGGAAGAAGTACGGTATGGGAAGTTAAGGGATGGACTAGGAAAGGAGGAAGCATGTCAGGACAGGAGAAGAAATTTTTGGAAATAGTGGATTTGAATAAGGGATTTGGAAATGGGGAAACACGGCAGGAAGTGCTGCGGGGGATGAACTTTTCTGTTGCAAAAGGGGAATTTTGCGTACTGCTGGGGCCTTCTGGGTCTGGCAAGTCTACATTGCTAAATATTATTGGTGGAATCGACAGCGCGGATGGGGGATATATTTCTATCAGGGGCGATAAGCTGGAAGATTTGGGGGAAAAGGGGCTGACCCAGTACCGCAGGAAGCATTTGGGATATGTTTTCCAGATGTATCATTTAATCGCAAATTTGAATGTGAAGGAGAATATTGAGGTTGGGGCATATCTGTCAGATCAGCCACTGGATATTGATGAGCTTTTGTGCACGCTGGGGTTAGAAGAGCATAAACATAAGCTCCCGAACCAGCTCTCTGGCGGGCAGCAGCAGCGTGTCTCCATTGGGCGTGCGATTGTCAAAAATCCAGATATCCTGCTTTGTGATGAGCCTACTGGCGCGTTGGATTATAATACATCTAAGGAGATCTTGAAGCTGATTGAGGATGTTAATGTGAAATATGGCAATACCATTATTATGGTTACCCATAATGAAGCAATTCGGCATATGGCTGATCATGTGATTCAGCTTCGGGATGGGACTATCCGCAAAAATGAGAGGAACGGCAATAAAATTTCTGCAGTGGATCTGGAGTGGTAGGAGGGCACATGGGGATGAAAAAGAGAAAGGTGAAAAATCCTCTGGTGAAGCGGGTTCCCAGAGAGCTTTTGGGGGACTGGAAAAAGTATCTGGTGGTGAGTTTATTTCTTATCCTCACCATTGGGTTTGTGTCCGGAATGTATGTGGCGAATGGGAGCATGATGAAAGCGGCAGAGGAAGGGGTATCCCGCTATAAACGGGAAGATGGGCATTTTGAGCTGAAACAGAAGGCAATGGAAACACTCCTTTCTGCAATTGCATCTGGGGAGAAGGCGGATATTAGGGCATATTATATGGAAAAAGCCCGGGAAGAACTGGATGGGAAATTTGAAGGGGAATTTCAGGAGGAGTTTACAGAAACATTTGATGCTGCGTTTGAAAAGGAATTTGAATCTTCCTTTGAAGCCCAGGTAAGGGAAAGCTTGCTGGCGCAGGGGCTGGATGCGGCGTCTGCTGAAGCCATGCTGGGGGCGGCTGTAGAACAGGCAAAGCAGTCAGGGGATTATCAGCCTGCTTATGATACGGCTTATGAGGATGCGTATAGTACAGCCTATGAGGAGGCTTATGCAGAAGCCTATACGAAAGCCTGGGAAGGGGTTCAGGAAGAAATTGAGGAGGAATATGCAGAGGCCGAGGAGAAGTATGAATTGAATGACCCTGATTTTCAAAGGGTTCCTGTAAAAGTATATGAAAACTTTTATAGGAATGAAGAAGAGGACATAGATGGTGATGGTTTGGCAGATGGGACAGTCCGGGTCTATGCCAGGACAGATGCGGTAAACCTGGCATGCCTTATGGAAGGCAATTTCCCAGAGGCAGGGGATGAGATTGCAGTTGACCGTATGCATGCAGATAATGTTGGGATGAAAGTAGGGGATGCCATCTCTGTAGGCGGGCAGCGTTTTCAAGTGGTTGGGCTGATCGCCTATGTAAATTATGCTACGCTCCATGAAAAAAGTACCGATTTGATCTTTGACGCCTTGAAATTTAATGTGGCGATGGTGACAGAAGGAGGATTTAACCGCTTAAGTAAGGATATCCATTATGCCTATGCTTGGCAGTATGAAAATCAGCCGTCAGATGAAAGGGAAGAAAAGAGCTTTTCTGATAATTTCCTTAAGGCCCTGCTTACACAGACGGTTGTGGGTGATAATGAAATGGAAGATTACATGCCAAGCTATGCAAATCCAGCAATCCATTTTGCAACAGATGATATGGGGTCTGACGAGGCTATGGGCGGCGTGCTTTTGGATATTTTGATCGTGATCATTGCATTTATTTTTGCTGTTACCATCAGCAATACAATCACAAAGGAAGCCCAGGCAATTGGAACCCTCCGCGCTTCTGGATATACCAGGGGAGAGCTGGCCAGGCATTACCTTTCCATGCCGGTGATTATCACATTTTTAGCGGCAGGCATTGGAAATATCCTGGGATATACCTTGTTCAAAAATGTGGTAGTGTCCATGTATTATAACAGTTACAGCCTTCCGGCTTATAAGACAGCCTGGAATCCAGATGCATTTTTCAAGACCACATTGATTCCCGTAATACTGATGCTTGTAGTAAACCTTGTGGTGATTATGAAAATGATGAGCCATACGCCTTTGCAGTTTTTACGTTGCGATTTAAAGAAAGCAAAGGGTAAAAAGGCAATACGCCTTCCAAATTGGAAATTTTTCAGCAGGTTCCGTTTGCGTATCATGTTTCAGAACATTTCCAATTATGCCATCCTTTTTTTGGGCATCTTCTTTATTATGGTGATGCTTGCAATGGCTGTGGGAATGCCAGATACCCTGGATTTCTATCAGGAAAATGCTGGGAATATGATGTTTGCCAAGTACCAATACGTGCTAGAATCATATCAAAGTGAAGAGGGGGATGCGCTCCAAACAGAAAATAAAGATGCTGAGAAATTTGGCATGTGGGCACTGCAGAAAAAAAGCGATGCATTGGATGAGGAAATTTCTGTGTATGGAATCTCAGATAACAGCAAATATGTAAAAATAGATGGACTGGAATCTTTGCGGAAAGGGGAGGCCTATATTTCTGCGTCCTTTGCTGAAAAGTATGGGCTGCAAGTGGGGGACAGTGTTGTTCTGGATGAAAAGTATGAGAACAGGCAGTATCAGTTCCAGGTTGCAGGAATCTACGCCAAAAGCCTGAATATTTCGCTTTTCATGCCAATGAAAAATTTCCGTTCCATATTCCAGTTGGGGAAAGAGGAATTCAGCGGTTTTATGTCTGACTCAGAAATTACAGATCTGGCAGAAGAAGATATTGCCACAGTTATCACCGAACGGGATATTACCAAAATGTGTGACCAGTTAGACCATTCTATGGGGGCTTATATGGATTATTTTCAATTTTTATGCATTCTGCTGTCTGCAGTCTTGATTTACCTTCTGACAAAAATCATCATAGAGAAAAACGAAAATGCCATCTCCATGGCCAAAATCCTGGGATATGAAAACAGGGAAATTGCAAGCCTGTACCTGTTTTCTACCACGGTATTCCTGATTGCTGCAGATGCTGCCAGCGTGATATTAGGGGCATTTGTGATGGAACAGGCTTGGAAGGCGATAATGTTCAGCTACAGTGGATGGTTTGGCTTTGTGATTGAGCCAATGGGGTATCTGAAAATGTTCCTGTTTGTCCTGATAGGGTATCTGGTTGTTATGGCCTTTGATTTTAGGAGGATTCAAAAGATCCCTATGGAGGAAGCGTTGAAAAATGTGGAGTAACTTTTTCAGGGAGCTCAAGGAGGAGGCAAAATGCAAGGACTCCTAAAGAAGCAGCAGAATAAGCCGCTGACAGCCTGGTTTCATCAATCAGCGCTATCGGTGGCTTGTGTTGAGATAAAACTGAAAATATCCATTTTTTTCTTGTTTTTCAATATTTTTCTAAATTAATATCAATCTTTGTATATATTTTCAAATCCTTTAAATTATCAAGTGTTCTAGGCATAGGAGATCGTATTTTTATAATTGGATATTTATTGGAATTATGCCAATCAGCAGATATCAAGTGAATTTAAGCCAACTAGTAAATGCCAAGTGCATTTAAAGGAAGCCTGTCAAAATAATAGGGGCATCCTAAATTATCCATATAATCATAGTAGTCACGATATTTTGGTTTATTAAACCATTCTGAAGATAATAAGTATATGTATACTATGTCATATTTAATTGGTGTTAAGAGTTTTTTATATTCATAGATTTTAAAAGGGAAAGTGGCTAATTTTTCATCGACTGAGCCGCTGATATGCTGAAACTTTTTCTCAATGATATATACAGTATGATTTGATTTATTTATGAATGCTTCATCAGGCTCCCATCTTTTTGAATTAATATTCCTATCATTGATTCCATTTGCTCTCAAAAATACGGTCGAAAATGCAGCTTTATTGATAGAATAGCCGATGAGTTGTTCTTTGAAGTATACCTCATATTGGTTGCGAATTTCGAAACCTGCATTAAGTAATGCTTCATTTAATGATGTTGTTTGTTCAAATAGCAATCCATTTTTATTTGTTTGGGCACCACCACCAAATCTGTTAGGTTCTCTTGACATAAGTTAATTCTCCTTAAAAAATTCAGTAATATCAATATCAAGTACATTTGCAATCTGATTTAGAATAGATATAGAAAGGCTTTTGTTACAACCCAAAGCTTCAATTTTAGAAAGATAACTAATGCTGATTTTGGCTTGCTCTGCAAGTTGGGCTTGAGTTAAATTTACTTGTAATCGGAAATATTTTATATTTGTGCCTATGGTACGATATAAATCAGCATCATTGTTGAAACGCATTAGAACACCTCTTTCACTATTTGTGAATATTATTGCATAAGAATCACCATATTTAAATTCACTTATAGTGAAAGCAAGGGTTGAGGATATTTCCAGTATGTGATAAAATATAAAATACCTAAGAATAAACGATAAAATTTAAAAAGGGGGTCATTACGATAAGCATACAACCGAATCATTTCAAGCTTGAAGCTACAAGCATCTGGTCATTTCCAGACAGAGGCAGTTGGGCAACACATACCAGCAACTATCGGGGAAATTGGTCACCTTATGTACCAAGAAATCTGATACTTCGCTATTCAAATCCAGGAGACTGGATTCTGGATCAATTTATAGGAAGTGGCACAACCTTAGTGGAGGCTAAACTTCTCAATCGAAATGCGGTAGGCATTGACATTAATCCGCAATCTATTTCCATTTCAGAGGCAAATTTACAATTTCAATGTGAAATGAATCCAAAAATATTTATGCAAAGGGGAAATGCTACAGATTTACATTTTATCAAAGATGGCAGTATTGACTTTGTTTGTACACATCCTCCATATGCTAATATCATCAAGTATAGCAAAGGAATAGATGGAGATATTTCATTGCTGGATGTGGAAGAATTTTTGAAGGAGGTGCAGAAGGTTGCTGAAGAATCGTATCGTGTATTAAAAAAGGGGAAAATATGTGCCATCATGATTGGAGATGTAAGGAAATATGGAAAAGTAGTACCATTAGGTTTTCGTTTAATGGAATGTTTTTTACAGGCGGGCTTTGATAACAAAGAAATTATTATAAAAGAGCAACATAACTGTGGTTCTGGAAAATATTGGCAAAATCAGAAAATTGATTTTTTGCTGTTGGCACATGAGTATATTTTTGTGTTTCAAAAGTAAAATAATATATTAAAAGCAAAGTTGTGGTTGTTATTTTTAATGTTTACAAGTATAATAGCTATGGAAAGGATTGTCCTTTTATGGGCATAGAGAAGAGGGTTTGAGATGAGTGGTTCGAATATTGTCCCTTTTGTGAAATGGGCTGGTGGAAAGCGTCAGTTACTTTCACAGATAAAGGAGAGGATGCCAGAGGAGTATAATCATTATTATGAGCCGTTTGTTGGTGGTGGTGCAGTCACATTTGAATTATTGCCTTCCAATGCATTAATTAATGATATTAATAAGGCATTGATTAACGCATATAGACAGATTTGTAATGTTCCTGAGGTTTTTTTAGAAACAGTGAGTAAACTTGATGTTCAAATGTGGGAAGATGGTAAAAAATATTATTATTACCTAAGAAACCGTTACAATGATAAGCTAACTAAGGCAGAATATGATGTAGAATTAGCCGCATTATTTGTATTTATTAATAAGCATTGTTTTAATGGTTTGTATCGGGTAAATGGTAAAGGGCTTTTTAATGTTCCATACAACAATAGCCGTAAGGGCTCTGTTGACAAAGAGGCTATTAGGGCGGTCTCAAAATATTTACAGGAAGTAATCATTAGAGAAGGAGATTTTGAGGTGGCATGTGCAAATGCCAAGGAGAAAGATTTTGTATTTATAGATAGTCCGTACGCGCCGCTGAATCCTACATCATTTGAGTCGTATACAAAAGAGGGGTTTGATATTGAAAGCCATAAGCGTTTGGCAAGGCTTTATGATGAACTGACCGCTAGAGGCTGTTATTGTATGCTCACAAATCATAATACAAAGCTGATCAATGAGTTATATGGTAATAAAGGCTACAAAATAGATGTTGTAAGTGTAAAGCGTATGATTAATTCGGATGCGCGCAATAGGGTGGGAGAAGAAGTAATTATATGCAATTACTGAAGGAGCCAAAGTGATGGAGAGCTTATTTATAAGGAAAGTGCCACTATATTTTGAGATGGATGGAGTGCAGCTGTTATTGGGTGATTCTATTAAAATTTTATCAAAAATGAACTTGGAATCCGTAGATATGATCTTTGCGGATCCACCATATTTTCTAAGTAATGATGGGATAACTTGCCAGAGTGGAAAAATGGTTACTGTTAATAAGGGTTCATGGGATAAACTTTCTAAAGGTGCGAATAATGTAGTTGAGAAACATAAGTTTAATAGAAAATGGATTAAGTTATGTAATAGGGTATTAAAGCCCAATGGCACAATTTGGATATCAGGAACACTGCATAATATATATTCGGTTGGCATGGCATTGGAACAGGAGGGATTTAAGATAATTAATAACATTACATGGCAGAAAACAAATCCACCGCCAAATCTATCATGCCGATGCTTTACACATTCTACAGAAACCATTTTATGGGCAAAAAAGAATGATAAAAAATCTCGGCATTTTTTTGATTATCAGAAGATGAAAGAAATGAATGGTGGCAAGCAAATGAAGGATGTATGGGCAGGAGCATTAACCAAACCTTCAGAGAAAACGGAAGGAAAACATCCGACACAAAAGCCAGGATATTTGCTGGAAAGAATTATATTGGCTTCCACAGAGTTAGGGCAAGTGATATTGGATCCATTCTGTGGTTCTGGAACCACTGGGGTTGAAGCAATACAATTTGGAAGGAAATTTATTGGAATAGATGTTAATGAGGAGTACTTGGAGATAACTAAGAGAAGATTGGAGAAGGCATCAAGTGGAAAATAGGAATTTTGATGAATGGTTAAGCAAGTTTAGGTCAAGTATATCAAGTTATGATTACTATATTGATTTTAAAAAAGTTGTTAAAAATGTAGAAGAAATTAAAGTGGAATTAAATATTTTAAATTCGTTAATTGGCTCAAAAAATGTCGCTGAGGACTTTGAAAGGATAGTGACAAAGTATCCAGAGACACTGGCATGTGTGCCATTGCTTCTTGCAGTACGTGGAAATGAGATTTATGCACAGGATGAAGAAGGCGCATTTCTATATAATTTTAAAAAAATGAATTATAGTGTCGAACAATATAAAGTTTTTATGCATAAAACGGGATTATTTGATATGATTTCACATCATTTGGTAAATAATCTCGTAGATTATGCTCTTGGTATTGAAACGGGACTTGATTCTAATGGACGCAAGAATCGTGGCGGTCATCAGATGGAAGGGCTAGTAGAGCAGTACATAGTGGCAGCAGGTTATATGAAAGACAAAGATTATTTTAAGGAAATGTACTTAAAAGATATTGAGCGAAGGTGGGATATTGATTTGTCGGCACTTTCCAATCAAGGTAAAGCGGCAAAAAGGTTCGATTTTGTAATAAAAACAGATAATGTGATTTATGGGATTGAAACCAATTTTTATAGTGTTGGCGGGTCGAAACTGAATGAAACTGCAAGAAGTTATAAAATGCTGTCACAAGAAGCAGATACGATAGAAGGGTTTACATTTGTGTGGTTTACAGATGGGATTGGCTGGAAGAGTGCAAGGGAAAACTTAAGGGAAACGTTTGAGGAAATGGAAATGATTTATAGTATTGATGATATGGAGAATGGGATAATGGAGATGATTTTTTAAAGTAGGGCTGAGGATGAATTATAATAGGAAGGATACAAGCTAGGTAATAAGAGTTATTTGGAAATAGCATAGATATGCCAGATGTGGAATCTATTAATTGCCATTTCCAATAGTAATATCTCTTATGATTATAAAATAAAATTATATCATGTCAGGCATCCCTACCCCACAATATTCTGCAGCCAAACCCCCCTTTTCACCAACAAAAACCCAATGGTACATTTTATGATATCCCCAAGCTGTACCGCCACATATACTGCCATCACAGGCAGCGCCGTATAATGGCTGAAAAAAAAGGCAAGCGACACGCTGACGCACCAGATAAACACGCTGTCAAATAAAAATGTGATAATCGTTTTACCTCCAGACCGCAGGGTAAAATAAGTTGCATGCAAAAATGCGTTTTGTGGCATAAAGACGGCTGTCGCCATAATAAAATACTGCGCAAGTTGCCGTGCTTCCCTATTGATATGATACAAGTTTGGAAACAGCGGAGCTAGGAAGAACATAATGGCAGCGACTCCTGTGCAGCACAGCACAGAAAACGTAATCAGCTTATTATCCGTATCCCGCGCTTCTTTCATCTTCCCGGCTCCCAGTAGCTGCCCCACGATAATTGCCACAGAGTCTCCCAATGCGATAAACACAATGTTAAACACATTATTAATTGTATTGGAAACATTCAGGCCAGCGACCACATTCAGCCCACGGATAGAATAGCACTGTGTCAGCATTGCCATGCCAGCTGCCCACAAGGTTTCATTAAAGAGGAGCGGGCTCCCTTTTCGGATAATGTGAAATGTAAGGATTTTGGGAACCTTCAGTGTCCGATACAGCCCAGTGGCATAGGGATATTCCTTTTTCTTTCTATGCACCTGCACCACCACAATCGTCATTTCCACATATCGTGAAAGAATGGTTGCAATAGCCGCGCCTGCCACGCCTAACGCAGGTGCGCCGAATTTTCCGTAAATCAGGATATAATTAAATGTTAAATTAATAACTACAGCCACAATGCCTGCCTTCATAGGGAGAACCGTTTGCCCACATTCCCGCAGTGTGCTGGAATATATTTGCACAACGGCAAACGCTGGCAAGCCAATCAGCATAATCCCAAGGTACTGCTTCCCATAAGCGAGGGTAGCCGCAATACTCTCTGCAGCCCCATCCCCTGTCAGGTAAGAGCGGATCAAAAACGTCCCGCAAACCCAGAAGAGCAGAGCCGTAAGAGCTGTGATAACAGCAGACATCCACAGCTTAAATCGCATAGTCTGGCGTACGCCTTCATGGTTCCCCTGCCCAAAATACTGGGCTGTAAAAATCCCAGCTCCTGACACACCGCCAAAGATGCAGAGGTTATATACGAAAATCAGCTGGTTTACAATCGCAACCCCAGACATCTGTTCGGTTCCTACCTGTCCAATCATAATATTATCCAATAAGCTCACAAAATTCGTGATGCCATTCTGTATCATAATCGGCACTGCGATCATCAGCACCATTTTATAAAAATCTTTATTCCCAACAAATTTCGATATTATTCCCATCATTTTTCACCTATATCCTCCAAGATTCACAATTGTTATGTATATTCCTCCTTATTTTCTGATTTTTGTATGCCCCATACACTGTAATGGTCTCCGATGTTTTTGTACATTTCTTCCTATGAGATTTTTGATGGATTTACATTCTAACATGATAATCAGAAATATGGAATAGTAATTTTTATATTTTCCTAAATAAATTTGCCCGCCTAGAACGGCATTGCGTTTGCTTGCATAACCCTTTTGTCAAAAAAATTATTCTGGACAATCCTATTGCACAATAGGTAATATTAAGAAAAAACATGCAAAGTGAACAATAAAACGCAATGATAACCTGATGGAAAGGAGATGCTTTATATGGCTATCTCCTTTTGTTTACATAACAATACATGCCATATAGGAAGGGCTGAGCTATGAAATTAATGCTGCACTATATTAAAAAACACATGGGAATGTGACATTTGGCTGTCGGGCAGAAAAGCCAATTTTGCCAGATGTCCATGACCTGTGCCATTATTGGCTGGGGAAGCTCTAAATGTTTCCCCCTAATGTTGTTGCGCGTTGACACTTATGGTAAAATACGGTATAGGAACCATGCAAAATTGTTCCAGAAATACCGAAAGGAGACAGGAAATGGAAAAAACATGGACGCCCAAGCAGCAGCAGGTCATTAGCCTGCAGAATCGGAACCTCCTTGTGTCTGCGGCGGCAGGAAGCGGCAAGACAGCCGTACTGGTAGAGCGGATTATAAAAAAAATCACAGATCCGATGCATCCTGTCGATATTGACCGCCTTTTAATCGTGACATTTACCAATGCAGCCGCTGCAGAAATGCGGGAGAGGATTGGAGCCGCCATAGAAAAGGCCATGGAAGAACAGCCGGACAGCCCCCATCTGCAGCGGCAGCAGACACTGCTGCACAATGCCCAGATTACCACCATACATAGCTTCTGCCTGTATGTCATACGGAATTATTTCCATCGGATTGATTTGGATCCGGATTTCCGCGTGGCAGAGGAAGGGGAGCTGAAGCTTTTAAAAAGCGATGTTTTAGACAAGGTGCTGGAGCAGTATTATCAGGAAGCAAAGCCAGCGTTTTTGGCATTGTCTGAAACGGTGGCTCCTGGGAAAAACGATCTTCCCTTGAAGGACGCCATATTAAAATTGTTTGAATTTGCCATGAGCTACCCATGGGTAGAGGAATGGCTGGAAAGCTGCAAAGCGCCTTACCATATCAGCAGCATGGAAGAATTTGAAGCGCTGGATTTTGCGGATGGGCTGCAGTCATACTTAAAGAGCGTTACAGGGCAATGGGCGCAGCAGATGCGGCTGTGCCAAGACATAAGTTTAGAGGGCGACGGCCCCCAGATGTATGCAGAGCTTATGGGAGAAGAAGCCAGTTGGATGGAGTTTATAGCAGGCAGCCGTACCTACCAGCAGTATTATGACAATATGCAGGGTTTTTCTTTTGGGCGTCTGCCGGCAGCCAGGAAATATATGGGTGACCCTGCCAAGAAAGAGCAGGTACAAAAGCTGCGCAATGAAGTGAAAAGCTCTTTCAAAAAAGTGACGGAGCAGTTTTTCTTCCAAAGCCCAGATCAGATGGTCACCGATATGCAAAGGATTCATCCAGTGGCAGACATGCTGGTGGAAGTGACACTTTCCTTCCACCATGCCTTTTCTGAAAAAAAGCGGGAAAAAAATATGCTGGACTTTAATGACCTGGAGCATTTTGCCTTAAAGGCTTTAGTGGAGGAAGGCACCCGCAGGCCCACCCGTACGGCGGAAGAGCTGCGGAAAAATTACGAAGAGATTATGATTGACGAATACCAGGATTCCAATTATGTCCAGGAGACAATTTTAAAGGCAGTTTCCAAAGAACCGGACGGCATATGCAATATTTTCATGGTAGGGGATGTAAAGCAGAGCATTTATCGTTTCCGTATGGCAAGACCTGAACTGTTTATGGAAAAATACAATACCTACACCCAGGAGGAAAGCGAACACCAGCGGATTGACCTGCACATGAATTTCCGCAGCAGGCCTGAGGTATTGGATTTTGTCAATGCTGTTTTTTATCGGGTTATGAAAGAAGATATAGGGAATATCACCTATGACAGCCAGGCAGCCCTTTACCATGGCGCTTCCTTCCCCGAAGGGGAGCCGGGGATGTTTAAACCCAGGCTGCTGGTTATCGAGCCAAATGGGGAGGACAAGAAAGCCCCAGAACTGGAAGCCCAGGCGGTAGGGATGGAAATCCGCAGGCTTATAGATTCCCAGCAGGTAACAGGCCAGATGCCAGGGATAGACGCAAAAGGTAAGGAGCACCCAGGCACCCTGCGCCCTGTCCGCTATTCTGATATTGTAATTTTGCTCCGCTCCTTAACGGGCTGGTCGGAACCCTTTGTTAAGGTATTGGGGGAAATGGGCATTCCCGTGCGGGCAGCCACCGGAACAGGCTATTTTTCTGCCATTGAAGTGCAGACAGCTTTAAACCTGCTTCGGATTTTGGATAATCCCAGGCAGGATATCCCTATGGCAGCAGTGCTGTCTTCCCCAATCGTAGGGCTGACGGGCGAAGAGCTAGCCCGCATAAGGGCGGCCTGCCCCAAAGAAAAGTTTTACCAGGCGGTCATGCATTTTTCAGGCTGCTGCAATCCCTCGGACAGTATGCGTCAAATATTGCCCAAAGCCCAGCAGAAAAAACTGGCCGAGTTTCTGGAATTGCTGGGAAAATACAGGCAAAAAGCCAGCTACACCCCCATCCATGAATTGCTCTGCCAGATTCTGGAAGACACCGGCTATCAGGATTACGTCTATGCCCTTCCAGGCGGGGAAATAAAACGGGCAAACCTGGAGATGCTGTTTGAAAAAGCCATTGCTTATGAAAATACCAGCTACCGCGGCTTATTCCACTTTATCCGCTATATGGAGCAGCTTCAGAAATATGATGTGGATTTTGCTTTAGCTGAAGGGGAAGGGGCGGAGGATGCCGTGCGGGTTATGAGCATCCATAAAAGCAAAGGCCTGGAGTTTCCGATTGTCTTTGTGTCCGGCCTGGGAAAAATGTTCAATAAACAGGATATGCGTGAAAAAGTGGTTCTCCATCCCCGTTTTGGCATGGGCATGGACTTTGTGGATATTCAGCGCAGGATAAAAATCCCAGGCATAACCCGCCAGCTTTTATCCAGGCAGGCCAATATAGAAAATATGGGGGAGGAGCTGCGCGTCCTCTATGTGGCCCTGACCAGAGCCAAAGAAAAGCTGATACTGACAGGCGTGCTGAAAAAGGCAGAAGAAAAATTATCCTCTATGCAGGCAACCACAGCGGATGATGGATTCCTGTCCTTCCTAAGCCGCCTGAACAGCAATACCTTCCTGCAATTCCTCCTGCAGGCAAATAGCTGTGAGCCGCAGGCCTGCCCTATCACACTGGTGAGGCAGACAGACATGGAAGAAACAAAGTGCCAGGCAGCCGTAGAAGAGGGAATGACCAGAATCCAGCTGTTAGCAAGCCTGCAGGAGCCAGAGCCAATATGGAAGGATCAGATTACAGCCCGCCTGTCCTATGTATATCCCTATGAGGAAGAGGTATCCATGAAGACAAAGATATCCGTTTCTGAGTTAAAGCACCGGGCAATGGAGCGCTTAATCGAAGAGGAGCAGGCAGCGCAGGTTCTATATGAGGGAAATATGGGCAGTGAAGGCTTCAAAACCATGTCTTTGGGACAAGCTGGCAGCGGTTTATATGCGAGGGATATAGGCGGTGAAGATTTCCAGGAAACAGCAGGGAAAGCAGAAATCCCAGAACGGGAACGTTACATCCCAGCTTTTATGAGGGATATTCAGGAGGAGGGCACAGGCGCAAAACGGGGCACGGCTATGCACCGTATCCTGGAATGCTACGATTTCGCCAGGCCGCCAGAAACACTATATGAACAGTTGGATGCCATGAAAAAGCAGAATAAAATAGAAGCGGAATTGCTGGATTTAGTGTACCTGCCATCCCTGGAAAAATTTTTAAGGACAGGCCTGGGCAAACGGATCAGGGATGCGGCAAACAGCCGCAGGCTATATAGAGAGAAGCCATTTGTTATGGGAAAGGCTGCAAAAGAAGTTTTAGAAGAAAGTGGCAGTGGCGAGATGCTGTTGATCCAGGGAATCATTGATGTGTTTTTTGAAGAGCCAGACGGCATTGTACTATTGGATTACAAAACAGACCGGGTTAAGACGCCGCAAGAACTGATTGGCCGTTACAAAGCCCAACTGGATTTATACCAGGAAGCCATTGAGCGGGCGCTGGGTAAAAAAGTGAAGGAAAGATTGCTGTATTCTTTTTGCCTGGGGGAAGCTATTTCTGTGTAAGGGGGGAATCCGTTACAGGGGGTGGGGATCCGTACGCCGGATGCAGAAGCTTTTCCCTGCTACGGTTCCGGCCTCCCAAAAACGGGAAGTTCAAAGGGTTTCTCCGAAGTCGGGATGTTGGAGGATTTTTATTTTAAACAGGGGATTTGGTATCGGTGATTGTATAAAATGCGTGAAAGGGCTTTTTCAGTTTTTGGCTAAAAAATTTTACAGCCACGCCTGTCAGGAGCGCAGAGATAATGGTTCCCTCTCTAGTGCCCACAATCGTAAAATGGAAAAACAATAGGGATAAAACAAGGGAAAACGTGACACAAAATACATCAAATGCAATTTTTACATTGCCAAATTCTTTGTTCAGTGTATCAGAAACAGCTTTTACAAAGGCTTCCCCAGAGTTCATAATTACATTTGCGATGACGGAAAGGGAAATGCCGAAGCCAAGGGTTATTATCCCGATTATTACCATGGCTATACGCCCAGGATAGGAGCTTATGGGAATCCATGACACGATCCACATTCCAAGGTCTGTAAACCAGCCAAAAAGAAAAGACAGAGGGATTTGCAGCAGCTGTATAGGCTGAAATTTTCTGCCAAGTATAAGGGCCTGCCCAAGGATCAGGCAGCAATTCCAAATGATCAGCCATGTTCCCAGGGAAAGGGATGGAAACTTATAACTCATCACATTTGCCACAGATGAGATAGGAGATACGCCCAGTTCCCCGGATTTTGTAAATGCAACGCCTAAAGCGGAAAAAAATAAGCTGATTACCAATAATACATATCGTTTTGCAATTTCATTCTTGTCCATTATGGTACACTCCTTTTCTGCACATATTTTTGTTTACCTTTGTTAAAAGGGAAGAAAGCAGTTCTTTTTCATGGCCGCTGAACCCTGAAAGCGCTTTTTCTTCTATTTCCTGAAAATTTAACCTAATCTGCCCCGCAAGGCCTTTCCCTTCCGCTGTCAGAAATACATATAAGCTGCGCCGGTTGCCTTTAAGGTTTTTCCGCGTAATTAAGCCTTTCTGCTCCATCCCAAGCAAGATAGATGTGATGGTGGCAGGCTCAATGTGGCAGGCTTCTGCGATTTCTTTTTGGACAACGCCATCATGGCACAATAAATAATCAAGGATCTTTGGCTGCCCAGGTGTCAGGCCGGTATTTTTTATGCTTGTAAGTAAAGATTTCTGGAATAATAGGTGGTCTGCCATAAGCAGGTAGTGTAAGGATTCTTGCATGTCTGGCTCCTTTTGTGATAAATCTAATGATTAGAAAACTAATAGTTTGGCTTTGAAAGGATTATATATCAAAAAAGAATCTTTGTCAACTTACTCTGGCAGAATTTTGCTGTTTGTGATAGAATATGGTTACTGTTTGTGCCTCAGGAATGCGCTGGACTGCGTATTCTGTGAGAACATGATTCAGGAGTGAGGGGCGATTTTTGCGAAGCAAACTTTAAATATCGACCTGGATTGTTGCTATGAGCGGCTCTCCCCTGAGCTTCTCCTGCTTCTGGCATGGTTTTGGTTTTTCCCCAGCCTCCCCCTGGCGGACGCATAGCCAATCCCCCGCCAGCCTGTAAAATCCTTTTAAGTTAATGGCATTGGCCGTAAACAGTAACAGAATATAGGTTGCTATTTCTGGCCATTGACATTGGACGTAAATAGTAACAAATACCGTAAGCAAAATAAAAAAAATATTTTAGATTGTCAAAAAGTATTCTTTCAGAAAGGAAATAACCATGGCAAATTACAGATTAATCCTGGCCTCCGCATCTCCCCGCCGCAAAGAATTATTACAACAAATCGGCGTATCTTTTGAGGTTATCCCTTCAAAAGGGGAAGAAAACATTACCAGCTCCCAGCCTTTTCAGGCAGTACAGGAGCTATCTTTTCAAAAAGCGGCAGAGGTTGCCCAGGATTTGGGCCGGCATCCAGCCTGTTCAGATTCTGTAGGGCGGCAGATATCTCAGCCAGATGGCGTGGCTCCACAAATTACCCTGGTCCTGGGGGCTGATACGTTAGTGGCCTATGCAGGCAGGATTTTGGGGAAGCCCAAAGATAAAGAAGACGCAAAAGCTATGCTGCGTATGCTTTCCGGAAGCACACACAGCGTATTTACCGGGGTTACATTGCTGGTTTTGGAGGATGGAAAGGAAATGAAAGTTAGTTTTTATGAAGAAACAAAGGTTACGATGTATTCTTTATCAGAGCAGCAGATTGCGGCGTATGTGGAAACAGGGGAGCCTATGGATAAAGCTGGCGCTTATGGCATTCAGGGCAGGGGAGCTGTACTGGTTCAGGGCATACAGGGGGACTATAATAACGTGGTAGGGCTTCCAGTGGCAAGAATTAATCAAGAATTGATAAAATCAGGCATTGAAATTTTCTGAGTTTCATACTATCATAGAACCGTAAGGAGGGGATCGAGAGGAGGATGAACAATGAACGAATATGATGAAATGTGTGTAGAATGCTTTTTGAACAACCAGTCCCAGCTTTTTGATGAGCGTGTGGCATCCAATATGGAGGAAGCAGAAGCATTCTTGGAAGACTGTATGGCTGTGGTTTGCAATAACCTGAAAGAGGTACGGGCATATTTTGAGGAAGAAGGCGCAGATATTGCCCAGATGAGCGATGACGACTTAGAGGACGCATCGGAGGTGTTCGCATTGCCAGATGGAAGGTATTTGCTAGTTGAGGCATAGCGGCGTAGAAGAGGGATGTACAGGAACTGCCATGTTAAATGCAGTATAACAGCTGATGCCAGGCAGGAACTGCCATGCGGATGCAGCGCAGAGATTACGGCTTGGGTGTAAGTGCAGGCTGCATGGGACATCCCTCTGTTTTTTTGTGCTGCAGGAGGAATGAGACAGAGGAAGGGGCATTCCTCTGCTTTTGTGCTGTAATGGGAAGGCGGGGAAAGAATAGGGGGATGGATAGCCTGTGTTTGTACAGCAGGGAATTTTGGAAGAAAAGGAGAGCTTTATGGATCAATATGATGTGATTATTGTGGGAGCTGGGCCTTCAGGGATTTTTTGTGCCTATGAGCTGATCCACCAGAAGCCAGATATCCATATTTTAATGCTGGAGAAGGGGCGGAGGATTGAGGAACGCCAATGCCCGAAGCGTAAGACGAAGGTCTGCGTGGGATGCCAGCCATGCTCTATTACGACAGGGTTTGCAGGGGCAGGCGCTTTTTCTGATGGGAAGTTATCCCTTTCCCCGGATGTGGGCGGGAACCTGCCAGAAATATTGGGATATGAGAAAGCGTTTGCATTGATCAAGGAATCTGATGAGATATACCTGAAATTTGGCGCTGACCACAGTGTCTATGGGGTTGGGAAGGAGAAGGAAATCCGGGAAATCCGCCGCAAAGCCATCAATGCAAATCTAAAGCTGGTGGAGTGCCCCATTCGGCATCTGGGCACAGAAGAGGGCTACAAGATTTATATGCGCCTGCAGGAGCATTTGCTGGGGCTGGGCGTGGAGATGAAATTCCAGACGATGGTAGAGGATATCCAGATAGAGGATGGAAGGGCAGTGGGCGTTGTCACAAGCCATGGAGAGGCTTATATGGGAAATGAGGTCGTCTGCGCAATTGGAAGAGAGGGGGCGGACTGGTTCAGCCATGTATGCCAGAGGCATGGGATTGAGACGAAGGTAGGGACGGTGGATATCGGCGTCCGGGTAGAGGTCCGGGATGAGGTGATGGAATTTCTGAACCAGAACCTGTATGAAGCTAAGCTGGTGTACCATACGCCTACCTTTGATGACAAGGTGCGGACATTTTGCACGAACCCTTCCGGGGAGGTGGCAACAGAGTATTATGATGATGGCTTGGCAGTGGTCAATGGGCATGCGTATAAGTCCAGTGAATTAAAGACCCACAATACGAATTTCGCCTTGCTGGTGTCTAAGAATTTTACGAAGCCTTTTAAGACGCCTATTGAATATGGGAAGCAGATTGCCCAGCTGTCCAATATGCTTTGTGATGGCAGAATCCTGGTGCAGGCTTTTGGGGATTTCCGCAGGGGGAGGCGCACCACAGAGGAGAGGCTATGCCGGAATAACCTGATCCCTACGCTGAAAGATGCGGTTCCTGGGGATTTGTCGCTGGTGTTTCCCCATCGTATCATGGTAGATATCCAGGAAATGATCTTTGCATTGGATAAAGTGACGCCGGGGATTGCCAGTGATGAGACGCTGCTGTATGGCGTAGAAGTGAAGTTTTATTCTAATAAGGTAGTGGTCAACCAGGATTTTGAGACAAATATCCCAGGGCTGCGGGCAATCGGGGATGGCGCATCCGCTACCAGGGGGCTGCAGCAGGCATCCGCAAATGGCCTGAGCGTGGCACGCAGCATTCTGCATGCCATGTAAGCATTGCAAATGGGCTGGGCGTGTGCGCAGCATCCTGCATTGCCGTAAGCAGTGTGGGAAGAGAAAATTTGGAAAGAACATAGATGAATAGGTGAAACACAGATGAAAAGACAGATGAGATACAAAATTATTGTGGGATGCATGCTGTCCTGCTTATTTTTGGGCGGCTGTACTTTAAGTGAGGCCCAGGAAATGGTAACCGCCGGTTTGGGGAGCGAGCGGGTGTTTAAGATTCAGGATGAGGTATGTACATTGCCGGAGGCCAAGGTGGTACTGACCAATTACCAGAATATGTACGCCACCATGTATGGGATCAATTTGTGGAACCATGAATTTGAGGAGAACAATTTGGAATCCTATGTAAAGGACCTGACCATTGCAAGGCTGGCGCAGATTATGGCGATGGACTATCTGGCAGAGGAAAAGGGGATTTCCCTGACAGAGGAGGAAAAGGGGAAGGTCCAGACAGCGGCAAAGGCTTATTTTGATTCCCTGAATGATGCGGAAAAGAAATATATGCAGGTGAAGGAGAGCGATATTGAGACACTTTACAGGCGGTATGGGCTTGCAAATAAGCTTTACACCCATCTGACAGAAGGCGTGGATAATGAGGTCAGTGATGATGAGGCGCGGATTATGGTAGCACAGCAGATTGTGGTGTCTGACCAGGATAAGGCAGAGGATGTGGAAATGAGCCTGGAGGAAGGGGCTGATTTCCTGTCAGTTGCCAGCGCCTATAATGAGGCTTCTGAGACAGAAGTCACATTCAGCCGGGCAGATGTGCCGCCAGAGGTGGAGAAAGAAGCTTTTTCTATGGAAAATAACCAGGTCAGCAATATGATTGAGACAGATAAAGGATATTATTTCATAAAGTGCATCAATCATTTTGATCAGGAGAAAACGGATATTAATAAATCCGTGATCCTGGAAAAACGCCGGAAAGAGGTGTTTGATGATGTGTACCAGGCATTTCTGGATGAGCTTCCATCCGAGTATTATGAAAATGTCTGGGAAAAGGTGGAGGTGAAAGTGACGCCGGAGGTACAGACGGACAGCTTTTTTGAGGTTTATGAGAAATACTGTAATTGGTAAGAAAGAGTGGCTGGCAGCAATGAAAATGCCGGGAGCCAGCAGGGTATGGAGCATTTGGTTTTGCCTTGCTGGTTTCCGGCATTTTTTAGCGTTTGCATCGAATGGCTTATTTTGCTAGAAGCATCATGATCTGGTTGCTGCGGGTAATAAATTTGCTCATGGCATCTGGCGTCAACGGGCAGTTGCCCAACATGGCAAGGTCATAGAGCTGCTCACAGAACATAGGCACATGCTCGGAATCTTTGTGCCCTAGGATATACTGTACCAGTGTGTTATTGGCGTTCAGCACCAATGTCCTGTCCCCTCCAAACATGGAAGGGTTCATGCCAGCCATGCCATACATTTTCATCATATCCTGCATGCGGCGGCCTTCCTCAGAGAGGGTAATGACAGAGGAAATATCTGCATTTTTCAGCTTTTCCACAGATACATTCAGGTTCTCGTCCCCAAGAGCCTTGCGGAAGGTCTCTGTTAAGGATTCCTTTGCCTCTTTCAAGTCCTCCTCGGAAACATCCTCTTTCAGGGAATCTGTCAGGTCTGCGTCAATGCGGACAAACTTGATTTTCTCGTTCCTGCGCTCTAACTGGGTAATGAATGAGGTGTCAATGTTGTGGTCTAAAATAACCGCATCCATGCCCTGTTCCTGGAACATCTTGATATACTGCCCCTGCTGCTGCCTGTCCGTTACATAGTATACGGGCTTGCGGGTGTCTTTTTCTTCCCCATCGCCAGCTGTGCCGCCTGCTGCATCCGCAGTCCCATCACTGGAAGCTTCCTCTGCCCCGCCGCCAGAACCTTCTGTATTTTCAGTATCGGCTTCCTGTTTGGGCTCATCCACCTTCAGGCATTCTGGAAGGGTCAGGTACTTGTCCCCTAAGTTTTTAAACAGGATGTAGTCGTTCATCTTGTCGCAGAATTTCTCGTCCTTCAGGCAGCCGAATTTAATAAAGGGGCTGATATCGTCCCAGTATTTCTCATAAGATTCTTTGTCGGTCTTGCACATGCCAGTGAGCTTGTCAGCCACCTTTTTGGTGATATAATCGGAAATTTTCTGGACAAAACCGTCATTTTGCAGCGCGCTTCTGGATACGTTCAAAGGCAAATCCGGGCAGTCGATCACGCCTTTTAAAAGCATCAGAAACTCTGGGATTACCTCTTTGATGTTGTCTGCGATAAATACTTGGTTGTTATACAGTTTGATGGTGCCTTCAATGGAATCGTATTCGGTGTTGATCTTTGGGAAGTACAGGATGCCCTTTAAGTTGAAGGGGTAGTCCATATTCAGGTGGATCCAGAACAAAGGCTCCTTGTAATCTTGGAATACCTTGCGGTAGAAGGCCTTATACTCCTCGTCGGTGCAGTCATTGGGGTGCTTGCCCCAGAGGGGATGGATATCGTTTAGGGCAACCGGGCGTTTGATGATCTTGGCTTTTTCGGTGCGTGGGGAAACCTCTACCTGCTCTTTGGTGCCATCCTCATTTTCTTTCTCCTCAAATTTAGGCTCTTCAATAATCGTTTCTACAACGGTGTCTTTTTCGGTGACTTCCTCAGTCAAGATGGTCTCATATTCCGTTTCCGCATTTTCTTTTTTCAGGAAAATCGGGATTGGCATAAAGGAGCAGTATTTTTCAATGACTTCCCTTGCACGGTATTCGTTAGAAAATTCTACGCAGTCCTCATTTAAGAACAGGGTGATCTCTGTTCCAACCTCTGCCTTGGAGCCATCCGCCATGTCAAACTCTGTGCCGCCGTCACAGGACCAATGGACAGCAGTGGCGCCTTCACGGTAGGAAAGGGAGTCAATATGCACCTCGTCTGCCACCATAAAGGCAGAATAGAATCCAAGGCCAAAGTGGCCGATAATCTGCTCCTCGCTGGCCTTATCCTTGTATTTTTCCAGGAAATCCGTTGCGCCGGAGAAGGCGATCTGGTTGATATATTCTTCTACTTCATCAGCGGTCATGCCAAGGCCGTTGTCAATGAACTTTAAGGTTTTTTCCTCTGGGTTTACCAGGACCTGGATCTTTGGCTCATAATCTTGCGGAAGCTCATATTCTCCCATCAGATCCAGCTTCTTCAGCTTAGTAATAGCGTCACAGCCATTGGAAATCAGCTCCCTGTAAAAAATGTCATGGTCAGAATACAGCCATTTTTTGATAATGGGGAAAATATTCTCACTGTTGATGGAAAGGTTGCCATGCTTATTGCTCATAGTCTGTACACTCCTTCGTTTTAATATTAGTTTCCCTTTGTTATAAAAGATTGTAATCCTCATTTTTTCAAAAGTCAAGAAAAAATTAGCACTCTTTCGAAATGAGTGCTAACAAAATTCCGTAACCTAAGGAAAATCAAGGGATTGCGGAATTATTAAAAGTTTATAAACTCCTGCTTTTCAGGCTTTTCGCAGGCGGTTTTCCAGGATTCCAAGGAAAAGGAAGAAGGGCGGCAATGTAAAAATAGAAGGATTGTTGACAAGGCCCTGCAGCAGATATGCTGTGATCCCTACGCTTCCTGCCAGAAAAATCCCGTCCAGCCGGCATTTGCGCAGGCAGGAGGCCAGCAGGGAGAGCTGCATCCCCAGATAGGAGGCCAGGCCAAGGATCCCTGTAATGGCGAGGATCTGGAGGGCTTCGTTATGGGCGTCTAAAAAAGGGCTGTCAAATAGTTCGTGCATTTCTGCCCCAAACCGCTGTTGGAGGGATTGGTAGAAGCAATTAGGCCCGTAGCCAAAGAGCTTCTGCCAGAGAGGAAGCTCTTTAAAATTCAGCAAAGTGCGTTTCCAGATATATCCCCGGTTGGTGCCAAAGCTGTCTTCCAAAGGGAAAATGGCAGCCCCTGCAGCCAGGATTCCCAATAGGAGGAGCCCAATCAGTATTTTATTGCCATATTTTTTCAGGAACTCCATAGCCCTGCTGCCTGTATGCATATGGCGGACTAAAAGCCCCAGAATCAGTAAAATGGCAATCCCTGCCAAGGCCACGCGGATATCCGCCATAGAGGCCAAAAGCTTCTGCTTACAGAAACGCTGGATGTAGCGGTTTTTCCAGTGGGTGGATTTGGCGAAGGCCACTGTCAGCCCCATGGCAAGGCTGCCGCAGCAAAAGGCCATACAGCATTTCAGCCATTTCATCATTTGGGGTGCATTTCCCATAGACAGCCCCAAAAGCAGCAGCAATGTGCCTGAAAGAGCCAGAAGCCAGCTGTCGCTGGAGGTACAGAAGCAGGCATAGACGCCAAAGGCAGAAACTCCCCAAAGGCAAAGGCTATGGGCTGCCTTCTCACTGGAATAGTAAAAGGCCAGCATCAGGGAGGCAAGGACGCTGCTGTAGCTGGCGTTGATATTCTGGTTCCCAAGAGTGCCCAGGAAAAGGGTCACCTGGCGTTTGCTCAGGTTAGAATGCATGCCCAGCAGATCCCAGTTCCAGAAGTTGCAGGCCATAATGAACCACAGGAGGATGGAGGAAAAAAGGAGCAGCCAGCCAATCCATTTTCTGTGCGCATAGTGCCTGGAAACGGCAAAATAAACGCCAAGGCAAAGGAGCAGGAATAAGCCCCCCATCTGCCTTCCTTTGTTCCCCCAAAAGGCCTCCGCCCCCTCTGGGCTAAGGTAGCAGGAGACAGCCACTACGGCCAGAAAAGCCAATGCGCACAGGTCAGCGGCGCTAAGGGGAAATGCAAGGGGTCTTGGCTTACTGGCTTCTATATAGGCGCAAATGCCGAAAATGGCTATCAGCGCAAGGAAAACGAGGGTGGCTGTCTGGAAATAGCTTTTCTTGGAAGCCACTATGTTAATATAATTATTCTGAAAATAGAAAGGAAAGCCTCCCAGCATCACCAGCAGGTAGATCCATGTCAGGCAGCGCTGTGAGGTTGTTCCCAGGGATTTTGTTTCATGTTCCATGGTTTTGACCGCCGTTCTTATAAAGGCTATGTTAACAAGGATTCATATTACGCCAGCATGTTCCAAAGGTATTGGAAGCCGGGGCGCTTTGCCAGCAGGATAATGCCTGGCCTTCTATTCTTATCGGCATAAAAGGGCAGCCCCATTAAGTGATCAGGGCAATCATTATGCAAAGGGCATATCCGCATGATGATAGGGCGAACCATTTAATGGGGCTGCGATTCTAAATGCACAGGGTTTTTGGGTTATTTCTTTACTTTTACAGTGAAGGTTGCTTTTGAGCCGCTTTTTGCAGTAACAGTAATCTTTGCTACGCCTGGCTTCAGGGCAGTCACTTTGCCCTTACGGTTCACAACGGCAACCTTTGGGTTATTGCTCTTGTAAGAAAGTCCATTTTTAGCGCCGGACCTCACCTTGATTGAGGTAGAGCTTCCAACCTTTAAATTTGCGCTTGCGCTCTTCAGGGTTAATTTTTCAGGAGCCTTTACGGTTATGGTGCAGGTGGCTTTTTTGCCTTTGGCAGTTTTGGCTGTGATTACAGTCTTGCCTTTGCCCTTGGCAGTCACTTCACCCTTTGCGTCAACAGTGGCAACCTTTTTCCGGGAAGAAGACCAGAAAATTATGTCATTTGCTTTTTTCGGTTTGCGGGTAACGGATAATATTACCTTGCTGCCTTTTGCCATTTCTATGTTTTTCTTAGGGAAAGCAAGGCTGGTGCTTGTCACTGCCTTTTTCACTGTGATGGTGCAGGATGCCTCTGCGCCGCTGTCCATAAATACGCTGATTTTAGCTGAGCCAGCCTTTTTGGCAGTGACTATAACGGATTTATTGGCCTTTTTGCTGAGCTTCACAGACCTTTCCCCTTTGTCAATGTCCCAATCGTCCACCTTGTCATCTTCTGGGTACCTGCTCTTGATATTCAGCACAAGGGACTGCCCCTCTATAAGAGTGATGTTTTTCTTCTCTAATTTTACATCCGCCACAACGATGTCGCAATAGGCCTCGTATTCCTCGCCTTCAATGACTACAGTGGCAGTAATGCAGGCGTCCCCGGCTTTTTTGGCAGTAACGGTACCGTTTTTATTGACAGAAGCGATGGAAGGCTCGTCACTTTCCCATGTTACCTTACCCTCGTATTCATCCTCGTCCTCGTTGTCGTAATACACGAAAAGCTCGTCGGTCTCCCCAACCGGAATGACCAATTCCTCTTCGGAAAGGATAATGCCTTCCATGCCGTCCCAGGGGGACTGCCAATCGTCATAATCCTCATCCTCATCATAGTCTTCATCGTAATAGTCGTCTTCTGCCGCCATTACGCCGAACCCAAAGCTGGAAAAGCATACGCATAATGCTAACAAAAGCGAAAAAAGCGTTCTCCAGGGTGTTTTTTTAGTTCCTCTCTTTGTCATAACTGACTCCTCCTTAGATTGAAAAATTTGCTACTATGCATTTTTATTTTATAGCAAGGATTTGCGTATTGTCAATTGTATAGTACATTTCTTTACTATACTACTGCTATTCACGGTTAAGGTCATTTACTTAAGGGATTTTCAGGCTGGCGATGGGAGTGGCTAGGCTTCTGTCAGGGAGGCAGAAGATAGGGGGATAGGGGGGAGGGGGGCTATGACTCCCCCTGGCTACGTTTTCCAAGACAGTAAGCCATCCCCCAGCATTATGCAGCCAGCCGATAAAATCCCCAAAGTTACTAATATTGCCCATGAATCGTAACACTAGATTCTTTTGGAGCCGTTTTGCAGTCTGGGAACCTCTTGTATTTTTTGGAAAAACTTTCTATAATTAAGGGAAAAGATAGGAGTGTGAGGAGATTATGCCAGAATCAATAAAAGGAAATATGGTAGAGGGGAATCCCACAAAGCCCTTGATAGGGTTTGCCCTGCCTATGGTGGCTGGAAATTTATTCCAGCAGTTTTATAATATTATGGATTCCATTATTGTGGGGAATGTGGTGGGCGAGGAGGCCTTGGCGGCAGTCGGCGCCTCTACGGCGGTTACCATGCTGTTTGTTATGGTGGCTATGGGGACAGGCATTGGCTGTTCGGTGGTGATTTCCCAGCTTTTTGGGGCAAAGCAGTTAGAAAAGATGAAAACAGCCATTTCCACAGCGCTGCTTTCTATTTTGGGATTTAGCGTGATCCTCAGCCTGTTGGGGGTTGCTATTAACAAGCCTTTGATGCATCTTATGGGGACGCCGGAGAATATTTTTGGCGATGCGGCGGAGTATATGCAGATTTATTTCTTCGGGTTTGCGTTCCTGTTTTTGTACAACGCCTTTTCTGCTATTTTCAATGCTTTAGGGGATTCGAAAAAGCCCTTGCTGTTTTTAATGTTTTCCTCGCTGCTGAATATTGGGCTGGATCTGTACTTTGTGGCAGGGCTGCATATGGGAGTGCCTGGGGTGGCATGGGCCACATTGATCGCCCAGGGGCTTTCGGCAGTGTTGTCTTTTGGGTTTTTGATGCGGAAATTGGGGCAGCTGGAGACAGATGGGTATCAGCGGTTTGACAGGGCGCTTTTGAAAAATATGGTAAAGGTGGCGGTACCTACCATTGTCCAGCAGTCCATTGTGTCGGTGGGCATGCTGCTGATCCAGTCTGCGGTGAACCGGTTTGGCTCTACCTTTTTGGCAGGATATACGGCAGCCACTAAGATTGACAGCATTGCAATTGTGCCGATGGTGGCGGTGGGGAATGCGGCATCCACCTATGTAGCCCAGAATATGGGGGCGAAAAAGCCAGAGCGTATTGGGCAGGGGTACCGGATCTGCCTGGTTATGGCAGCGGGGATTGGAATGGCCATTGCAGTTATTTTACACTTGGCGGGAAGCCAGGTGGTGGGGATGTTTTTGGACGCAGGATCCAGTGGGGAAGCGATTCGGATCGGGACACAGTATCTGAGTACGGTTTCGCTGTTTTATTTTATGATGGGAGTGATGAACGTGAGCAATGGGGTGCTCAGAGGGGCGGCGGATATGGGGTGGTTTTTGGGCTGCAGCCTGTGCAACCTCTTTGTGAGGGTGGCGCTGACCTATGCATTGGCGGATGTGACGCAGGGGATGATTATTATGTGGGCCAGCCCGGTTGGATGGGCCGTGGGATTGGCGATCGCGGTGGCCAGATATTTCCATGGAGGGTGGAAGGGGAAGGATATTCTTTCCGAAGGCTGATAAGGCGGCTTTTATGCCCTGGATAGCACAACGCAGGTTACTGGCATTGGGCTGTGAATAACCAACGCGGGAGAAAGGTGCCTAGGGAGTTGTGAATATGGGATGACAAGAATGGAAGGGGTGTGCTATAATGGGCAGAGTGGAAAAAAATAGAAGATATGGAGGATGATAATCTATGGCAAAAGAACTGTTGAAAAGAAGCCAGGTGCTGAAAGAGGATACCTGGAAGCTGGAGGATTTGTATGGGACAGAGGAAGCGTTTTTGGCAGATGCAGATCAGATGGAGGGGATGATTGAGGAGCTGAAAGGATTTACGCAGGAGCAGGTTACGGGGAGCGGGGCACAGCTTTTGGCGTGCTACCAGAAGCTGGAGAAGCTGGTGGCTTTGCTGGACCGGGGGATTAATTATTCGGAGCGGAATGTGGATGTGGATACGGGGGATGACCATTATCAGGCATTGAGTGGGAAGATGATGGGGATTTATAATAAGTTTGAGACGGCTCTTGCGCCTATTAATAGCTGGATTGTATTAATGGAAGAGGATGTGGTGCAGAGGTTTTACCAGGAAGAGCCGGGGCTTTGTGCATATAAGGTGTCCATTGAGGATTTACGCAGGCAAAAGGATCATACCCTGTCGCCGGAAATGGAAGAGCTGCTGGCTGCTTCCCAGGAAATGGGCGCGGCAGTGGGGAAAACTTACAGCCTTTTGGCGGATGCGGATTTTGAGAACCCTATGGTGGCAGATGAAGCAGGGGAAATGGTGAAGGTCAGCACGGGGCGGTTTGTGCCGATGCTGGAGAGCCAGGATGTGCGGGTCCGCAAGGAGACGTTTCAGGCTTATTATGCTAGGTTTGAACAGTATAGGAATACGTTTGCTTCCTTGTATGAAGGGAAGGCAAAGGCAAATTTCTTTTATGCAAAGGCAAGAAAGTACAATTCTTCTATGGAAGCGGCGGTGGACGCCAATAATGTGCCTAAGGAAGTGTATTATAATCTGATTGAGGCAGTCCATGAGAATATGAAATATATGCATGACTATGTTTCACTGCGCAAGAAGCTGATGGGCGTGGAGGAGCTTCATATGTATGACGTCTATGTGCCGATTGTGGGGGAAATGAAAGAGAAGATTACTTATGGGCAGGCACAGGAAGAAATTGCCGCGGCTTTGCAGGTGCTGGGGGATGATTATGTCAGGGTGCTGAAGGAAGGGTTTGAAAATCGGTGGATTGATAAGTATGAAAATGAAGGGAAGAGGAGTGGGGCTTATTCTGCCGGGTGCTATTCGGCACATCCTTATGTGCTGATGAATTTCCAGTATAACCTGGATTCGGAATTTACCCTTGCCCATGAGATGGGGCATGCCCTTCATTCGTATTATTCGGCAAAGCATAATAATGTGTTTGACAGCGAGTATAAGATTTTTGTGGCAGAGGTGGCGTCTACCTGCAATGAGGCATTGTTGATGGATTATTTGCTGAAGCATACAGAGGATAAGGAGAAAAAGGCTCATTTGATCAATTATTTTATGCAGCAGTTCCGCAGTACCCTATACCGCCAGACAATGTTTGCAGAGTTTGAGCTTTTGACCCATCAGATGGTGGAAAAGGGAGAGGCTTTGACGGCAGAGGCTTTGAAGAAGCTGTACTATGAGCTGAACGTGCAGTATTATGGGGAAGATATTGTGGTGGATCCGGAAATTGCCATTGAATGGGCCAGGATTCCGCATTTTTACTATAATTTCTATGTGTATCAGTATGCCACCAGCTTTGCGGCATCTATGGCGCTGAGTAAGAAGATCCTGACAGAAGGGCAGCCGGCAGTGGAGCGGTATCTGAAGTTTTTAAGCGGCGGGTGCAGCAAGCCGCCGATTGAGCTGCTGAAGGATGCAGGTGTGGATATGGCCACGAAGGAGCCGGTTTGCGAGGCCTTAAAGACCTTTGGGGAATTGATCCAGGAGATGGAGGAAATTGTTTCATAGGGGAGGGGCAGGATGCGCCCGCTTTTGGCAGGGGATATTGCTAGGAATAAAATAGTTTAAATCATTGGAATTATAAAGAAAGAGAGGAACGTATTTTTGGGAGACTTAGAGAAAGAGATAGAAAAGCGCAGGACTTTTGCGATTATTTCACATCCGGATGCAGGGAAAACAACGCTGACGGAGAAATTTTTGCTTTATGGAGGGGCGATTAATCTGGCAGGTTCTGTAAAGGGGAAGGCCACAGCGCGCCATGCGGTTTCAGACTGGATGGAAATTGAGAAGGAAAGGGGAATTTCTGTGACTTCCTCCGTACTGCAGTTTAACTACGGCGGCTATTGCATTAATATTCTGGATACGCCGGGGCATCAGGACTTTTCGGAGGACACGTACCGCACCCTGATGGCGGCAGATTCCGCAGTGATGGTAATTGACGGTTCCAAGGGCGTAGAGGCGCAGACCCGGAAATTATTCAAAGTCTGTGTGATGCGCCACATCCCCATTTTCACTTTTATCAACAAGATGGACAGGGACGCCAATGATACCTTTGAATTGCTGGACGAAATTGAAAAGGAGCTGGGAATTGCCACCTGTCCCATAAACTGGCCGATTGGCTCCGGCAAAAATTTCAAAGGCATCTATGACCGCAACGAAAAAAAGGTTATGACATTTGCCGATACCCTAAAAGGCACGAAAGAGGGCATAGAAAAAGATATTTCCATTGATGACCCTGCCCTTGCGGAAGAAATCGGAGCGGATAACCTGTCCATTCTGCAAGAAGAAATTGAGCTTCTGGATGGCGCAAGCGCTGAATTTGACCAGGATCTGGTATCCAAGGGGGAGCTGTCCCCTGTCTTTTTCGGCTCGGCTCTGACTAACTTTGGCGTGGAGACTTTTCTGCAGCATTTCCTGCAGATGACTACCCCTCCCCTGCCCAGAAATGCAGATATCGGTGAAATCAACCCTTTTTCAGGGGATTTTTCTGCTTTCGTATTCAAAATCCAGGCAAACATGAACAAAGCCCACCGTGACCGCATTGCCTTTATGCGCATCTGCTCCGGCAAATTTGATGCCGGCATGGAAGTGACCCATATCCAGGGCAGCAAAAAAATGCGCCTTTCCCAGCCCCAGCAAATGATGGCACAGGAGCGCAAAATTGTTGAGGAAGCCTACGCAGGAGACATTATTGGCGTCTTTGATCCTGGTATCTTTTCCATTGGCGACACGATCACCAACGCCCCCCAGAAATTTGCTTTCGAGGGCATACCGACTTTTGCCCCAGAGCATTTTGCACGTGTCCGCCAAGTGGACACCATGAAGCGCAAGCAATTTGTCAAAGGGATTACCCAAATCGCCCAGGAAGGCGCCATCCAGATTTTCCAAGAATATAACACAGGAATGGAAGAAATCATCGTAGGCGTTGTAGGCGTCTTGCAGTTTGACGTCCTGAAATACCGCCTGGAAAATGAATACAATGTGGACATCCGCCTGGATACCCTCCCTTACGAGCATATCCGCTGGATTGAAAATACAGAGATTGATATGGACAAACTGACGGGAACCTCTGACATGAAAAAAATCCAGGACCTAAAAGGCAATCCCCTGCTCCTATTCGTTAACAGCTGGAGCGTAGGCATGACCCTGGACCGCAACGACGGCCTGGTCTTATCTGAATTTGGCAGGAACTAATGTCCCCTGACATCCCCTCTTTACTGCTAAATTCCCAAATTTCCCTTAAGCCAAGGAGATCCTGCGGATTAGCGTGAATCCAGCTGGTACAAATGGGCAAAGCAGCAGGAGTCGCTTAAATTCTCCCAATTTAAGCGGCTCCTAACTGCCCTTTTACCAATTTCAGCCAGTTTGGGCGGGCATTGCCTGCCCAAATGGATATCCAGGCATTTGGCTGCCATTCCTACTCAAACACTTTAAATTCATATCCCTGCGCCCGGGCCTGGTCAATAAAATCCCCCAATATCTTAGCATTCGTTTCCGATTCCGCATGCACTAGATAAAGAGCCCCCGGATGCAGGCAATTCACCAATTTCTGCAGGCTTTCCGTTGGATCCGGCTGATTTTCCACATCATAATCTAAGTAGGCAAAACTCCAAAACACACTCTTATAATTCAGATTATTCAACAGCGCAAGGGACTGCTCATTAAAAATCCCTGCCGGATACCGGAACAAATGCATCTCATACCCATAGGTTTCCTTAATATAATTATGCAGCCCTACCACTTCATTTGTCTGTTCTTCAATGGTCTGTGAGGACAGCCCCTGGGATGGATGCGTCACGCTGTGGTTCCCAAGCTCATGCCCCTCGTCAATGATCCGCTGCATCAGCTCTGGGTTGCTCTCCGCATAATGCTTTGTAACAAAAAAGACGGCATGGACATTCTTTTCCTTCAAAGTATCCAAAAACTGCGGCGTATACCCATTCTCATACCCTTCGTCCAAGGTCAGGTAAATCACTTTTTTCTCCGGGTTGTCCACAATAAAGTATGCATTGTACTTTCCATACTTTTCCTGGTACTGCATACAGCCGGCAGGCCGGTTCCATTCATCCAGATCCCCGCCTTGCCCCCAGTCCAGCCGTGTTGTGTCCAGGCCATTAATATCCACCTGCTGGTTCTCTAAGGCAAAACCATTTTCAGCAGGGCGTTCATCAAACCCATCTGGATTATCCAGGTCGGCAAGGGTAAACGGTTTTTCTTCTTCCTCTGGATTTGCCTCTGCCTGAGGGGTTTTCCCTGGCTGTGTGGAATCTGCTGGTTCTGTGGGTTCCTTGGGATCTTCCTCGTTCTCAGTGTCTTTGCTGGAATCAGGGATCGTGGCTTCGTCGGCCTCTTTCGCATCCTTTGACTGGTTATTTTCATTGGCAGCCACATCCTGTTGCTGCTTTGTTTCCTTGTCTGAGGATTTTGTCAATAATCTGATTGTTCCCCGCACGGCGAAAATAGCCACAACCAGCACGGCGATATAGGCGGCAAGCCTTCCCCATTTGATTCTCCTTCTGCGCCTTCTTCGGTTCTTTCGTTGCTGCTGCATCTTATTTTTCACTGCCCTTCATTTTAATAGATTAGAAGCCTCCCTGTTGCGTTTATAGGGCTTCTTCTACCATTATAAAGGAAATCCGAAAAAAAACAACCCAAAATTCCCCAAATTTTAGGTAGCTTCATCATCAATCATCCGATACCCAATCCCAACCTCCGTAAAAATATAGACAGGCTGTGCTGGGTTTTTCTCTAGTTTTCGGCGGATATTTGCCATGTTTACCCGCAGGATTTTGTTGTCTGGTTCCGCATACGGCCCCCATACATCCTGCAGTAGGGTGGTGTAGGTCATGACCCTTCCCGAATTTTGTGCAAGGAGGGCCACAATTTTGTATTCTATGGGCGTAAGGTGCACATGGATTCCGTCCAGGGATACGATACGCTTCAGAAAGTCGATTTTCAGGCCTTTCGCCTGATAGGGCTGCTGTGCGGAGCTGCCGTTGCTGTTTCGGCTGCTGTGGCGCAGGCAGGTGCGGATGCGGGCAAGGAGCTCTGGCATACCATAAGGCTTGGTAAGGTAATCATCTGCCCCAGCATCCAATGCCTGCACCTTGTCTGATTCTTCCTTACGGGCGGATACTACAATAATGGGGCATTCCGACCAGGAGCGGATCTGCACGATCACGTCCATGCCATCTATATCTGGAAGCCCTAAGTCCAACAGGATCACATCAGGGCACAGGGATGTGTAGAGGGACAGGGCTTCTTTGCCTGAGGCCGCCCAGCTGGTGCGGTAGCCGTTGGAAGCCAGGGCCTTGGCCATAAATTCATAAATATGTTTCTCATCCTCAATAATAAGCACCGTAAATTTATGCATTAGTTCCCTCCTTTGGCAGGGTGAATGAAAATTCTGTGCCTTTTGTGTTATTTTTTGCAGAAATAGTGCCGTTATGGGCAATAATAATGGTATGGCAGATGGAAAGGCCGAGGCCAATGCCCTTTTCCCCATCTACAGAGGGAGATTTCGAATAAGTGCCGTCAAAAATATGCTCCAGCTGCTCTTTGTTCAGCCCTTTTCCCTGGTCAATGATACGGAAGGAAATGTTACGGTTCTGGCTTTCCACAATCAGCTGGACAGGCTGCTGGCTATTAGAATGGAAGATGGCATTTTCCAGCAGGTTGAGCAGGACCTGTTCAATCATCATGGCATCCATGGGAACCATCAGTATTTCATCTGGGATTTTCACCAGGATATTAGCATCTGGCATCCTGTTTTTCAGGCGTGTCACAGACTCAGCCACGACCTCGTCCACGATTTCCGGCTTTGTGTACAGCTTGGATCCATTCATCTGGATCTTTGTGGCAAATAGGATGTTCTCAACCATGCGCAGGAGCCAGAGTGCGTCGTTACGTATGTTGTGGATCAGGATCAGGCAATCCTCCAGGCTATAACTGCCGCCCCCTGACTCCACAGCAGTAAGGGAGCCGATAATACTGGTCAACGGCGTGCGCAGGTCATGGGAGATGGACCGCAGAAGCTTTGCCTGCATTTTTTCTTTTTCCGCTTCCAGGAGCTGTTCCTTATGCAGCTCTAAAAACTCTTTCTGTTGCTTTAGGGTTGTAGTGGTCGAACTGGTCACGATAGAAAGCGTCAGCATACAGATAAAGGTGAATGGATAATCTGGAAGGGTAAAGTCAATTTGGAAATAAGGGTATGTAAAAAAGCAGTTGATAAATATCACGCCAGAAATAGATGCGAACAGGCCGTAAAAATATCCATGGGTGTAACGCGCAATGGTAATTACGCCAACAATGAAGAATAAAGCGATATTGATAGGGCTTCTTGAGACAAAGCAAAATAAAAAGGCACTTATGATAACATCGGCAAGCAGCAGAATGGCTGTGGCTATGATGTCTTTGTATGGTTGGGGGATATCCTGAAATCGTATATTTTTCAATTTTTCTTTCATATGGTAACCTCTTAAGTGAAATTTTTATGCGGTGTAATGTGGTTAAAGTACACAAGTGCTGCAATTACTGTAACATGAAGGGATATGTTATTCAAGGAAGAAAAGAAAATTTAGCGCTTTTTTAGCGGGGTGCCAAGGAGCCCGTCAGGTTGCGGCTGGGGCTTCCTGACTACGTTTTGCAAGGCCGTAAGGTGGAAAATTGATTCCTGGCTTCTGGTTGGTGGGATTACCCAGGAGACAATGTGGTTTCACTAAATGTCCGGTTTGATTCTGCATAGAGCCAGAATAAGGTTCCTGTAAAAAAGCCTAGGCTGACAAGCCTATGGGTTTTGCCTTTAACCAGCAAAGGGGTAAATACATGACAGAAGCAGCCAGAGCCTTGTTACACAAGTCCACAAATCCATTGGCGCCCTGGGCAAAAAGACGGATTACCATTTTCCCGTTGCAGATGGCCCTGCTGCCTGTCACAAAATTATGCGCATTTTGGCGCATTCCTGAGCCATGAATAGCCACAGCTTGGGCAGATATGGAAAATAGGTGGAATAAGGGGATGGAGATTTTTCAAAAAATGTGGTATAATGTGCCGAAAGCAGGACAGTGGGGAGGTAATACCCAAGGGCATACCTTTATGTCTAAAATAGCAAGACAGCAATGGGGGAATGCCCAAGGGCATACCTTTATGTCCAAAAAAGCAATACAATTTAAGGAGGTAATAAAAATGGTCCATACAATAACGGTGGAAAATTTTGAGGAAGAGGTTTTAAAATGTGAAAAGCCTGTGTTAGTGGATTTTTGGGCTGCCTGGTGTGTTCCCTGCCAGATGCAGGGGCCGGTGGTGGAACAGGCAGCGGAAAAATTTCCCCAAGTTAAATTTGGAAAGGTAAATGTGGATGAGGAAGGGGAGCTGGCGCAAAAGTATGGGGTTATGAGCATTCCTATGCTGATTTTGTTCCAAAATGGGCAAGCGGCCAAAAAGGCGGTGGGATTCCATTCATTCGAAGAAATGGAAAAGCTTTTAGGGTAAATTTTTCTTGACGGAACAGAGCTGAAAATTTATAATTAAGGGCAGTTACAGCCAGTAACTGCCCTTTTCCATTGGGCGGGGGTATTATGGCCGGAAATGGCAGTTGGGGCAGGTAACGGCTCTTTTTTTCTATCAGCAAATCAGACAGTATATGGATATCTGAAATTTATTCTGAAAAACAGTTGACATCCCAGAAAAATTGTATTAGTATGAAATAAGCGAACATAAGTTCATGTAAAGGAGAATGCATATGGCAAGAGAGACAAAAAAAGACGTAAAAAAAGTAGATAAAAAGGAAGATAAATTAAAAGCATTGGATGCAGCTATTGCGAAAATTGAGAAAGATTTTGGGAAGGGATCCATCATGAAGCTGGGCGCTTCTGCAGCCAATATGAATGTGGAGGCGGTTCCCACAGGCTGCCTGAGCCTGGATTTGGCGTTGGGCGTAGGCGGCGTTCCCAGGGGCAGGGTTGTGGAGGTGTATGGCCCAGAGTCCAGCGGTAAGACCACAGTGGCATTACATATGGTGGCTGCGGTACAGAAGAAAGGCGGGATTGCCGGTTTTATTGATGCAGAGCATGCCTTGGACCCTGTTTATGCCAGGAATATTGGCGTGGACATTGATAATCTCTATATTTCCCAGCCAGATAATGGGGAGCAGGCATTGGAGATCACAGAGACAATGGTGCGTTCTGGTGCTGTGGATATCATTATCGTGGATTCTGTTGCGGCTTTGGTTCCCAAGGCAGAGATTGACGGCGATATGGGCGATTCCCATGTGGGCCTGCAGGCACGCCTGATGTCCCAAGCCCTCCGTAAGCTGACGGGGATCATCAGCCGCACCAACTGCATTGTGATCTTTATTAACCAGCTGCGTGAGAAGGTAGGCGTGATGTTTGGGAATCCAGAGACTACGACTGGCGGCCGTGCCTTGAAGTTCTATTCATCCATCCGCCTGGAGGTGCGTAAGATTGAATCCCTGAAGCAGGCAGGGGAATTTATTGGAAACCGCACACGGATCAAGGTAGTGAAGAACAAAGTGGCGCCGCCTTTTAAGGAGGCTGAGTTTGACATTATGTTTGGCCAGGGGATTTCCCGGGAAGGGGATATCCTGGACATTGCGGCAGATATTGGCATTATCCAGAAATCCGGCGCATGGTTTGCCTACAATGGCGGCAAGATTGGCCAAGGGCGTGAAAATGCCAAGCAATACCTGCGGGAGCATGAGGATGTATGCGCTGAAGTGGAACGCCAGGTACGGGAACAGCTCCTTGCCAAATATGCAGATTCAGAGGGAAGCTCTGCTCCAGAGGGACTGAAGGATTTAGATGATCCAGAAGATTTCCTGGCAGAAGATTCCCAAGGGCAGGAAGCAGCGGAGGCAGGCAGCCCCGCATTTTCTGAAGAACAGGACGGGTAATCGATGCAAATATTACAAATCATCCCGCTTGATAAAAAACGCTTTAAATTACTGCTGGATAACGGAATCGCCTTTGCGCTCTATAAAGGGGAGATCAAGACACTGGCCTTAGAGGAGGGGAGCGAGCTTTCCCCTGGCCAATACCAGGAGATATACAGTGAAATCCTTATGAAAAGAGCCAAGCGGAGGCTTCTGTACCTGTTGGGCAAAATGGACCGTACGGAAGCCCAGATCCGCCAAAAGCTCCAGCAGGGCTGTTATCCAGAGGAGATTATAGATAATGCCATTTCTTATGCAAAGGATCTCCATTACTTGGATGACGCCCGTTATGCCCGGAATTATGTGCGTTCCCACAGGGGGAAAAAGAGTTGGGAAAAAATACGCATGGATCTGCGCAGCAAGGGCATTCAAAGGGAGCTGGCAGACCAGGCGCTGGAGATGGAATGCCCTTCGGAAAATGAGCAGGAGCTGATCCTGAAATGGGCGCAGAAAAAAAATTATTCCAGGGAAACAGCCACCCCAAAGGAAAAACAGCGTATGTATCAGTTTTTGATGCGCAAGGGTTTTCATTCAGATGATATTTTGCATGTACTAGACTACTTGACATAAGCGAAAAAAAAGTATAAAATTAATACGTTGTAGATTTATCAAAAGCGAAGATGTTTTGCTATATGTACAATGAAAATTTTATAAGGGAGGTGCTCCTGTGCCACAAATTTTAATCGCTGTAGTAGTCACGTTGGTCATCGTAGTGCCCGTCACATATTTTGCCTCTGTCTCATACTGCAAGCGCGTTGCAGAATCCAAGATTGGAAGCGCGGAGGATAAGGCGAGGGAAATCATTGACGAGGCTGTGAAGGCTGCTGAGAACAAAAAGCGGGAATCTATGCTGGAGATCAAGGAAGAGTCCATCAGGACCAAGAACGAGCTGGACAAAGAGATCAAAGAGCGGAGGAATGAGATTCAGCGCAACGAGCGGCGGATTATCCAGAAGGAAGAAAACCTGGATCGGAAGTTAGAAGCCATCGAGAAGAAGGAAGCAGGCTTTGCAGCAAAGGAAGAAGAGATCAACAGGCAAAAGGCAGAAGTGTCAAAACTACACGAAGAGCGCGTACAGGAACTAGAGAGAATCTCAAGGTTAACCTCTGAACAGGCAAAAGATTATCTTTTGAAAATGGTAGAAGATGATGTAAAGCTTGACACTGCAAAATTAATCAAAGAAATGGAAACCAGGGCAAAGGAAGAGGCAGGGAAGAAGGCGCGGGAATATATTGTTACCGCGATTCAGAAATGCGCAGCAGACCATGTGTCTGAAAGTACAATTTCGGTTGTACAGCTTCCAAATGACGAGATGAAGGGAAGGATCATTGGAAGGGAAGGGCGGAATATCCGCACTTTGGAGACTATGACAGGCGTGGATTTGATTATTGATGATACGCCAGAAGCTGTCATCCTGTCCGGATTTGACCCCATCCGGAGGGAAGTGGCACGTATTGCCTTGGAAAAACTGATTGTAGATGGGCGTATCCATCCGGCTAGGATTGAAGAAATGGTTGAAAAGGCACAAAAGGAAGTAGAGTCCATGATCCGCGAGGAAGGGGAAGCGGCAACGTTGGAAGTTGGCGTGCATGGCATACACCCAGAGTTGCTCCGCCTGCTTGGCAAGATGAAATTCAGGACAAGCTATGGGCAGAATGCATTAAAGCATTCCATTGAGGTGGCGCAGCTTTCCGGGCTTTTAGCGGCAGAAATTGGCGTGGACATTAGGTTGGCAAAAAGGGCTGGCTTGCTTCATGACATTGGCAAGTCTGTTGACCATGAAATGGAAGGCTCACATATTCAGATTGGTGTGGATTTATGTAGGAAATACAAGGAAAGCCCCACCATTATTAATGCAGTTGAAGCACATCACGGAGATGTAGAACCGCAATCGCTGGTTGCATGTCTGGTACAGGCAGCTGATGCAATTTCGGCAGCAAGGCCAGGCGCAAGGCGTGAGACATTGGAAACATATTCAAACAGATTACAACAGCTGGAAGATATTGCAAATGAATTCAAAGGTGTTGATAAGTCATTTGCCATTCAGGCAGGCAGGGAGATTCGGATTATGGTAGTTCCTGATCAAATTAGCGATGCCGATATGGTTTTGTTAGCGCGTGATATTTCCAAGCAGATTGAGAATGAGCTGGAATACCCAGGACAGATTAAGATCAATGTGATCCGGGAATCTCGTGTGACTGAGTATGCCAAATAATACTGCAGCCTGGGGGATATGGCAGAGAAGCTGCCCATAACAGGCTGTCCAGTGAAATTGGCAGGCAAGGCCGTCAACATATGTTTGTTGGCGGCCTTTTTAAGTAAAATTAGGGTTACTATTCGTGGCTCAGGAATGCGCTGGACTGCGCATTCCGTGAGAACATGTTTCAGGAGTGAGGGGCGGTTTTTGTAGGCAAAACTTTAAATATCGCCCCGAATTGTAGCTATGAGCGGCTCCAAGGCCATGGATAGTAACAAATTAGGAAACAGGAGGGCAATATGAAGCAGCCATTGATAAAAAGAATCAAAAGGGAATTGGAACATGAAGGAGCCATTGTCGATTTTTATTCCGACTATATGGAATTGCCAGACGGCAAAATAGAGAAGTGGGATTATGTGGAACACCGCAAGGGCGCTGCTGCTGTAGTGCCAGTATTGCCAGATGGGAGGATTTTGATGGTGCGCCAGTACCGCAACGCCCTGGAGCGTTTTACCCTGGAGATTCCGGCAGGAGCCAGGGATTCTAAGACGGAGCCGACAGCTGAATGCGCAGCCAGGGAGCTGGAGGAAGAAACGGGGTACCGTTGCAGCAATTTGGAATTTCTGTTGTCATTGCGCACGACAGTGGCTTTCTGCAATGAGCTGGTAGATGTTTATTTGGCACGGGATCTGATCCCATCCCATCAGCACCTGGATGAGGGGGAGTTTATTGATTTAGAAGCCCATAAGGTAGAAGAACTGTGCAGTTTGATCTACCAGGGGGTTATCCAGGATTCCAAAACAGTAGCGGCCATTATGGCTTACAAGAATAAATATCTGTAATTTTTTGTACAAGGCATACATAGATTTTAGAAAAAAGAACTTTAAAGGGCCTATGAAGAAATTATTGAAATTGCCGCAAAGAGGCCGGCTGCAGCTTGTGGGGAGTGAGCTTTGGCGCAAGGGGATGAAAGGGTTTTTGCTGGGGGCTTTTGTGGCAGGGGTATTTATGGCAAACCTAATGGGGCGGGAGGCAGTCTCCAATGCAGGGATTTTAAATGACTATTTTGTGGAAAAATTCCGCTATATGGATATCAATATGGAAAACTTGTTTTTCTATATATTAGAGGAGCGCCTGCCTGTGCTGTTGTTATTGCTGTTTCTGATGTTCAGCACCTTGGGGCTTGTCTCAGGGATCCTGGTGCTGGGATGGCAGGGGTTTTCCATTGGCTTTATGCTTTCCACAGGGATTGCAAAATATGGCGTTAAAGGCATACTGCTGATTTTTTGCGGCTTGCTGCCCCAGTATTTGTGTTACCTTTTGGCTTATGGAGGATATTTTTGCTTTACCCTGTTTTTGCGGCAGCGTGCCCGTGGGGAATATTTTATGGAGCACAAGTATGTCTATGGGATGGGGGCATTGGCAGCGCTTATACTATTGCTCTTATTTGTTACAGGAATATTTCTTGAAAGCTATGTCAACCCTATAATTCTTAAAAATATATTGAAATTTTTTTAAAAAAGTTTTACAATATAAGGGAGGCATAGGAAGAGAAAATTTATGAAATGGGTCGATGGATGATGACAAAAGAGATTCAAGATTTTATTCACTACATGAAAGAGGTTAAGAAGGTTTCTGATAATACAGCCATATCCTATGAACGGGATTTGCGGAAAATGGAGCAGTATTTTAGGGGGCTGGAAATTGCAAATGCAAAGCAGGTCACAGCCACAGGGCTTCAGTCTTATATCCTGTTTTTAGAGAAGCAGGGAAGAAAGCCTGCCACGATTTCTAGGAGCATCGCCTCTCTGAAAGCTTTTTTCCATTTCTTACAGGCAGAGGGAGCCTTAAAAGGAAATATTGCAGAGGGTTTAAAGGGGCCGAAGGTGGAGAAAAAGCCGCCATCCATCCTAACAGAAGAGGAGGCTATGCGCCTTTTGGATCAGGCAAAAGGGACATCGCCAAAGGAATTACGGGACCGGGCTATGCTGGAGCTGCTTTATGCTACGGGCATCCGGGTGTCCGAGCTGGTTTCCCTGAAGGTTTCGGATATAAATTTTACTATGGAGTATATTGCGTGTGGCGAAAGCGGGAAAGAACGCATGATTCCCTTTGGCTCCGTGGCAAAGGAGGCATTGGGAGAGTATCTGCGCAAAGGCCGCAGCGCTTTTGTTGCAGAGGAAGGGGATGGCAACTTGTTTACCAATTGTTCTGGACAGCCCATGAGCCGCCAGGGATTTTGGAAGCTGGTAAAATCCTACGGCAAGAAGGCTGGGATTAACAAGGACCTGACCCCACATACCCTGCGCCATTCCTTTGCCTCCCATTTGGTGGACAATGGGGCAGACTTACGCTCTGTCCAGGAAATGCTGGGCCATACGGATATTGCCACAACCCAAATATATGCCCAGGCAAGCCGGAGCCAGGCCCGGATCCGGGAGGCCTATGTAAAGGCGCATCCCAGAAAGTAATGCTACTGGTTCATTTCCGCAATATGGTAGATTAATGCCTCAGACTCTTTCCAGCCCAGGCAAGGGTCTGTGATGGATTTCCCATAAACATGCTCTCCTACCTTTTGGCAGCCTGGCTCAATGTAACTTTCGATCATCAGCCCTTTTACGATGTTCCGGATATTGGGCTCAATCTTGCGGTTGTGCATAATTTCCTTGGCAATCCGGATCTGCTGTTCATACTGCTTGTTAGAATTGGAGTGGTTGGTGTCAATAATGACGGCAGGGTTTTTTAAATTCATTTCCCCATACATTTGAATCAGGCGCTCCAGATCCTCGTAATGGTAGTTAGGGATGCAAACGCCCCGTTTGTTGACGGCGCCCCGAAGCACGACATGAGCCAGTGGGTTCCCAGTGGTGCTTACTTCATGCCCACGATAAGCGAAATGGTGTGGGTGCTGGCTGGCATAGACGGAGTTCAGCATTACAGAGAAATCTCCGCTGGTAGGGTTTTTCATCCCGGCAGGTACATCAAAGCCGCTGACGGTCAGGCGATGGTGCTGGTCTTCCACAGACCGTGCGCCGATGGCCACATAGGAGAGCAGATCCTCCACATAGGGCCAGTTTTCTGGATAGAGCATTTCATCTGCAGAAGAAAGCCCGCTTTCTTCCAATGCCCGAATGTGCATTTTACGCATGGCAATCAGCCCAGCCAGCATATCTGGCCGTTTCTCCGGGTCAGGCTGGTGCGCGATGCCTTTGTATCCCTCTCCCGTGGTGCGGGGCTTGTTCGTATAAATACGCGGGACAATTACAAGGCGGTCAGCCACTTTTTCCTGCACTCGGCTTAGCCGGCTGATGTAATCGCAGACAGAGTCTTCGTTATCTGCGGAACAAGGCCCGATGATCAGTAAAAATTTGTCGGATGCGCCTGTAATAATCTCACGGATCATTTGGTCACGTTCTTTTTTTGCCTGTGCTGTTTTTTCTGACAAGGCATATTCCTGTTTGACCGCTTCTGGCTTTGGAAGCTTTTTTAAGAATGTGAAGCTCATAATTTATCTCCTTTACGAATGTATCATATTGTCCTATTCTGTGCCGCTGCTTTGGCCAAGAATAGGCAAAATAGCTGTATTTACGCGGATATTTCGCTGAAAATCTCCATGGAATATCTTAATAGATTCTAAAAAATATGTCAATGCCTTGTTTTTTCGTGTTGCATTACAATGGGTGGGTTGATATAATAAACCTGTTGCTTAGGGCATGCGTATAGGGAAAATACAGGATTTAGATAGAATGGAGGATATTATGGACTATTTAGATGAATTGCGCGTCAGGCTGGCTGTATGCGATGAAGAAATATTGGAATGCCTTTTAAGGAGGAACAGCCTTGTGGAAGGCATCATAAAGCACAAAGAGTCCCACAATATGCAGATCATAGAGCCAGGGCAGGAAACATGGCAGGCGCAAAAGCTGGAAGGCATTCTGCAAAATCAGCGTTATGCACAAGAGGTTTCAGACGTATTTCAATGCATAGCATACAATAGCAAGAAAATACAGGCAAGGCATTTGTTCCATTATAATATTGTCCTAATTGGCTTTATGGGAAGCGGCAAGTCTACCATTTCAGACTGCCTTAGCGATATGTTTGCCATGGAAACCGTAGAAATGGACCGTATTATTTCAGAGCGTGAGGGCATGAGCATTTCTGATATCTTTGCAGTGCATGGCGAGGAGTATTTCCGCAATTTGGAGACAGGCCTGCTGGTTGAGCTGCAGAAGAAGAAAAATGTGGTGGTTTCCTGTGGCGGTGGGACGCCTATGCGGGAAAACAATGTGGAAGAGATGAAAAAAGGCGGGAAGGTTGTCCTTTTGACGGCGAGCCCAGAGACAATCTACCACAGGGTAAAGGACAGCCATGACCGCCCGCTTCTAGAAAATAATAAAAACGTGCCCTTTATTTCGGAATTGATGGAGCAGCGGCGGAAGAAGTATGAGGCGGCGGCGGACATTATTATTGAGACAGATGGGAAAGGCAAAGTGGAGATTTGTGAAGAGATCGTGCAGAAATTGCTGGAATTGGATGGGGAGCGGGAGGCTGTGCTGAAAAGTTAGCTTGCATGTAAGCTTATATTTAGGGGATTTTTGGCAGCAGATACTGGAATTTCGGACGCCGGATACAGAAGCTTTTCCCTGCTGCGCTTCCGGTCCCTAAAAAGCTGGAAGGCCTGAGCTTTCTGCGCTAAAACTTTGGTGTGCTTACGGACCGGCGCTTAGTCGCCATCCATGGCTCCATGCGTGCCTTTTGGGGACATCCATGTCCCCAAATCCTGGGTTTTAGGACAGAAGCCAAAAACTTCTGGCTTTTCTCCGAAGTCACAGCAGCAGGGAAAAGCTTCCGCATCCGGCTGGTATTGGGAGGCGGCAGGATTGCCTGAATATAAGTGTGCCGATACCATTAGCTTAAAGCTGAGAATTGACTTCTCAGCTTATAGTCTGGGAAAAACCTAGTCAGGAAGCCCCCTCCTCTCCCAGACGGACGCGTCCCCGCCCCAGAACACAGAGCAGCATGTAAAGTGGTTAAGCCACTTCAAGCTGCCTTCATTTTCCGAGGTTTTTCTGTGCCGTAGACAGCATAAGTTTAATCCGGTTCAGCTGGTTCACTTCTGATGCCCCTGGGTCATAATCAATGGCCACAATATTTGACAATGGATACCGATGGCGGATTTCTTTGATTACCCCTTTTCCAACCACATGGTTAGGCAGGCATCCAAAGGGCTGGGTGCATACAATATTATTTGTCCCAGAATGGATCAGCTCTAACATTTCCCCAGTCAAAAACCACCCTTCCCCGGTCTGGTTTCCTTGGGAAACGATGGGGGAGGCATATTCTGCCAGCGTCTCAATCCTTACAGGCGGCTCAAAGTGCTTGCTTTTTTCAAATTCCTTCCGTGCTGTCCCCCGCAGCCATTCTAAAAACCAGATGCCCAGGTTGGCAGTCCGGGCCTTTGACTTTTCAAGCCCTAGGTTTTCTGCCCGGAAGTTCTGGCTGTAGAAGCAATACAGCAGGAAATCTGTTAAATCCGGCACAACAGCCTCTGCCCCTTCTGATTCCAGCAGATCCACCAGATAATTATTGGCGGCAGGCAAAAATTTCACCAGGATTTCCCCTACAACGCCTACCTTTGGCTTTATGGCATCTGTCATGGGCAGATTGTCAAAATCTTGGATGATCTCCCTACAGTACTGTTTGAATTTCCGATGGGAGCAGCGCTTTTTCGTAGAGACAAAGCTTATGCATTTCTGCTTCCATTTTTCATGCAGCGCATTGGCTGAGCCAGGCACCTGCTCATAAGGGCGCGTGCGGTAGAGGCAGCGCATGAAAATATCACCAAAGGTCAGGGCATACAGTCCCTTTTGGATCAAAGGCAGGGTAAACTTAAAACCGGGGTTAGCTTCCAGCCCGCTTAGGTTGATGGAGATTACCGGAATATTCGGGTAGCCCGCTTTTTCCAGGGCCCTGCGGATAAACCCAATGTAGTTGGAAGCGCGGCATCCACCGCCTGTCTGGGAAATGACAACGGCTGTTTTGCTTAGGTCGTACTTGCCGGACAGCACAGCATCCATAATCTGCCCCACTACCATAAGGGAAGGGTAGCAGGCATCGTTGTTAACGTATTTCAGGCCCATATCCACGGCAGCCTTCCCATCGTTGTCCAGTACCTCCATACGGTAGCCTGCGGCTTGGAAAGCGGGCTGCAGCAGCTCAAAATGAATAGGGGACATCTGGGGGCAGAGGATGGTATAATCTTTGCGCATTTCCTCTGTAAACACCGCGCGCTTATAGTCTGAAGGCAGGATATCCCGGCAGATGTCCTGCTTTTCCTTGACACGGAGGGCAGAGAGCAGGGAACGGATGCGGATGCGGGCAGCGCCCAGGTTATTCACCTCGTCAATTTTCAGGCAGGTATAGATCTTGCCAGACTTTGCCAGGATATCGCTGACCTGGTCAGTGGTGACGGCATCCAGCCCACAGCCAAAAGAGTTCAGCTGGATCAAATCCAAATCCTCCCTTGTTTTCACAAAGTTTGCAGCGGCATATAAACGGGAATGGTACATCCATTGGTCCATTACAAGCAAAGGGCGCTCCACTTGGTGCAGATGGGAAATGGAGTCCTCTGTCAGCACGGCAATCCCATAGGAATTGATTAATTCTGGTATGCCATGGTTGATCTCTGGGTCTACATGGTAAGGGCGCCCAGCCAGGACAATGCCGCGATGCCCGGTATTTTCCATATATTGCAGGGTTTCCTCCCCTTTGCGGCGGATATCCTCCCGCATGGCACACAGTTCCTGCCAGCCAGCGTCAACGGCAGCCTGGGTTTCCTCTGGGGAAATGGAAAATTCCTTCTGGAATACCTTTTTGAGCTGTGCGCCCAGATCCTCTTTGGAGGCAAAGGACAGGAAGGGGTTCAAAAACCGTACCTGCCCGGAAGTAATCTCATCCACATTGTTCTTGATATTTTCTGCGTAAGAGGTCACAATGGGACAGTTGTAATGGTTGTTGGAATCCGGAAACTCATTGCGCTCATAGGGGATGCAGGGATAGAAAATAAAGTCTGCCTGGTTCTGGATCAGCCAGGAAACATGCCCGTGCGCCAGCTTGGCTGGGTAGCATTCGGATTCGCTTGGGATAGACTCAATGCCCATTTCATAAATCTTCCGGGTGGACTGGGGGGACAGTAAGGTACGGAATTTCAGCGCCTTAAAAAACACCGCCCAGAAGGGGTAGTTCTCATAGAGGTTCAACACCCGGGGAATCCCTACGGCGCCGCGTATTGCTTCCTCTTTAGAAAGAGGCCTGTAGTCAAACATCCGCTTATTTTTGTATGCGAACAGATTGGGGATCTGCTCCTTGCTTTTTTCTTTCCCAAGGCCTTTTTCACAGCGGTTTCCGGTAATAAACCTGCGGTTTCCGGAAAATTGGTTGATAGTCAAAAGGCAGTGGTTTGTGCACCTTTGGCACCTTGCCAGCGTGGTGTCCACTTCTAACGCTTCGATCTCCTCTATAGACAGCATGGTGGTAGATGGATTGTCCTCATAGCGTTCCCGTGCGATCAAGGCAGCACCGAAAGCCCCCATGATCCCTGCAATGTCTGGGCGGATAGCCTCACAGCCGGCAATTTTCTCAAAGCTGCGCAGTACGGCATCATTGTAAAAGGTGCCGCCCTGCACCACGATATGCTTTCCAAGGCCTTTGGCATCTGATACCTTGATCACCTTAAACAGGGCATTTTTGATCACGGAATAAGCAAGCCCGGCAGAAATGTCGGAAACCTCAGCTCCTTCCTTCTGTGCCTGTTTTACCTTAGAGTTCATAAACACAGTGCAGCGGGTGCCCAAGTCAATGGGGTTTTGGGCAAATAAGGCGGCCTGGGCAAAGTCCTCCACAGAATAATTCAGGGACTTGGCAAAGGTCTCAATAAAAGAGCCGCAGCCAGAGGAGCATGCCTCATTGAGCTGTACGCTGTCTACAGTCTGGTTCTTGATCTTAATGCATTTCATGTCCTGGCCGCCGATATCCAGGATACAGTCTACCTCTGGGTTGAAAAATGCTGCCGCATAATAGTGGGCAACGGTTTCCACTTCCCCTTCATCCAGCAGGAACGCGGCCTTTAACAAGGCTTCCCCATAGCCTGTGGAGCAGGAATGGACAATATGCGCCCCTTCAGGCAGCAGGGAATGGATTTCCTGGATGGCCAGGGTAGCAGTAGCCAGGGGATTCCCATTGTTGTTGCTGTAAAAGGAGTACAGAAGGGAGCCGTCTTCCCCTACCAATGCCACCTTTGTGGTGGTGGAGCCAGCGTCAATGCCCAGGTAGCAGTTTCCCTGGTAGGTGGACAGGTGCGCAGTCATCACATGGTGCCTGCTGTGGCGCTTCTGGAACCTGATGTAATCTTCCTGAGAAGCAAAGAGGGGTTCCATACGCTCCACTTCAAATTCCATATGGATTTTAGATGTGAGCTTCTTTAAAATATCTGTAAGCTCCATCTGTACCTCTGGCTTGTTGTTTAAGGCGGAGCCGATGGCGGCGAACAGATGGGAGTGGCCAGGGGCAATGATATGTTCCTCATCCAGGTTCAAAGTCCGGATAAAAGCAGCCTTTAGCTCTGGCAGGAAATGGAGGGGGCCGCCCAAAAAGGCCACATGCCCACGGATAGGCTTCCCACAGGCAAGGCCTGAAATGGTCTGGTTCACCACAGCCTGGAAAATGGAGGCAGCCAGATCCTCCTTCGACGCCCCTTCATTGATCAAAGGCTGGATATCTGATTTGGCAAATACTCCGCAGCGGGCGGCTATAGGGTAAATTGCCTTGTAATCCTTGGCGTAGGTGTTCAGCCCGGTAGCATCCGTCTGGAGCAGGGAGGCCATCTGGTCAATAAAGGAGCCGGTGCCCCCGGCGCAGATGCCATTCATGCGCTGTTCCACGTTCCCGCCTTCAAAATAAATGATCTTTGCGTCTTCCCCGCCCAGCTCAATGGCGACATCCGTCTGGGGTGCATAGCCCTGCAGGGCGGTGGATACGGAAATCACTTCCTGCACAAAGGGGATTTCCAGGTGTTTTGCCAATGTCAGCCCGCCAGAGCCAGTAATTATAGGGGACAGCAGCACATTTCCCAGAGTATCCTTTGCCTTTGCCAATAAATCTGTCAGTGTTTCCCTGATATTTGCGAAATGGCGTTCGTAATCAGCAAATAGCAGGTTATCTTGTTGGTCCAATATTGCAATTTTTACAGTTGTTGAGCCAATATCAATGCCCAATTTGTGCAAAGTGTATGGTTTCATATCGTTTCCTCCCAGGTTCCTATCATTTATAAGATACAGAACCCAAAAATAACAGCATGGTAAATTTTAGGTGTTCTTTCTTATTTATATGCAAGCGTCCGAAAATCGAACAACGATTATTATACGACAGGAATTTACAAAATACAATCATTTTTTTCATTTATTCAAATCTTTAGGATTTTTTTGTTACTATTTACGGCCTGGAGGCCGTTCATAGCAACAATTCGGGGCGATATTTAAAATTTTGCTGCGCAAAAATTGCTCCTCACTCCTGAATCATGTTTTTACGGAATGCGCAGTTCAGCACGTTCCTGAGCCATGAATAGTAACCTTTTTTACTATTTATGGACAATGTCAGGAACAATTTTTTACTGTATAGGGCCAGGAAATGCCGGATCATTCTGACGCTTTGTCCAATATATGCAGGGGGCGCTTTTTGAAGAACAGATTTCCCTGGTAAGAATATAATAGTAAAAAGGCTATGGGAAAACCATGGATGGGAATAAGGAGGAAAAACTTATGGCGAAAGTGATACCAATCCCGATTGGGCCTATTTTCACAGGCGGCCCGTGCAGAGGGCTTGTGCATGTGATCCAAAAAGGGGACACCCTATATGAGCTGGGAAAGCAGTACCATGTGAGTGTAACACAGCTGATGTTTGCAAATCCTTTTGTGGATGTGTATAACCTGCAGATTGGAGATGAGCTTTGCATACCGGCTACAATACAGCCCAGGCAGGCAGAGGATCTTTCCCAGGGGAGGCAGGTGCAAATGCCGGCAGGCAGGGGAGAGGGGAGCCAGCTGCCTGAGGCGGTGGAAGGGGCATTGCCTTTTGAAAGGACAGGAGTAGAAATGGCACCGGCAATAAGAGAGGAAGGGGCATTGCCGGACAGGATGGAGGAAGAAAGGCTGCCTGAGCCAATGCCTTCTGGGCTGATGGGAGGGATGCGGCAGGACTAGGCCGTTATTGCAAGCGTTTTTTAGGCCATGAATTATAATGAAAATTGTTGTTATTCATGGCTTAGGAATGCGCTGGACTGCGTATTCCATGAGAACATGATTCAGGAGTGAGGGGCGGTTTTTGTGCAGCTAAACGTTAAATATCGGCCCGAATTACTGTTATGAGCGGCCTCTGGGCCGTGAATTGTAAGTGAAAATCTAAATTTTTTATGAATCTGCCAGCCTTGCGTTGACAAACGCAGATAGAATCATCTATAATGTATCCTATCAAAAGAAAATGAGGTGCATTATGGGATTTCTGAATAAAATGGAACGGAAATTTGGCAAATACGCAATCCCGAACCTGACCTTCTGGCTGTTGGGCGCATGGCTGACAGGGTTTATCATACAGATTACAATGCCAGAGGTGCAGAGCATGCTGACGTTAGAGCCGGCATATATTTTACGGGGGCAGGTATGGAGGCTGGTATCCTGGCTTTTGATCCCGCCAAGCGTGAACATGATTTTTTTGGTCTTTTTTTTCGCCTGTTACTATTTTATTGGGACATCCATAGAACAGGCAATCGGCACATTCCGCTATAATGTATATCTGTTTAGCGGCCTTCTGTGTTCTATTTTGGGCGCGTTCCTTTTGTATGCATTTTATTATGTGGGCACAGGGGGGATTTCCGTCACCACAATTGGGTATTACTTTGGCAGCCAGTATATTACCATGTCGCTGTTTATGGTATTTGCGGTGGTTTATCCCAATGTGGAGTTCCGCCTGTATTTTTTAATCCCAATCAAGGCAAAATGGATGGGGATTTTGGACGCAGCCTGGATGGGATATATGTTTTTGGTATCCGGGTTGCCTGGCAGGGTAGCCATTATCGCATCCCTTTTGAATTTCCTTATTTTCTTTTTCAGTACCAGAAACTACAAACGGATGGCGCCCAGGGAGATTCACAGAAGGCAGGCTTACCGCCAGCAGGTGCGGCAGCCCAGGCAGATTTCCAAGCATAAATGCGCCATCTGTGGAAGGACAGAAGAGGACGGTGCGGAATTGGAATTTCGCTTCTGTTCAAAGTGTGAGGGCAATTATGAATATTGCCAGGATCATTTATTTACCCACCAACATAGAAAAAAGGGCTGACATGGAAATGGATGTAGCATATCAGAAGCTGTGCCTTGTACATTAATGCAAGGAGCGCCAGGTTTCTGATATGCTGCTATTGTTGTATGACGCCTGTCATATTTTGTAAAATACAATGATAGAAAATAGAAACATAGGAGGAACAAAAATGGAAGAAGCAGTCTCCAAAAATTTTATTGAACAGATCATAGAGGAAGATATCAAGGAGGGAAATTGTGAGGCGGTGCGTACGCGCTTCCCGCCGGAACCCAACGGATATCTCCATATCGGACATGCCAAGTCTATTTTATTAAATTATGGCCTGGCAGAAAAATACAATGGGAAATTCAATATGCGTTTTGATGATACCAACCCCACCAAGGAACGGGTGGAATATGTGGAATCCATCAAGGAAGATATTAAATGGCTGGGGGCAGACTGGGAAGACCGCCTTTTTTTTGCTTCTGATTATTTTGGGCAGATGTATGAGGCAGCTGTGAAGCTGATCAAAAAGGGAAAGGCCTATGTGTCAGATTTGAACCCAGAGCAGATCCGGGAGTACAGGGGCACTTTGACCGAGGCTGGAAAGGAAGATCCTAATGCAGGGCGCAGCGTAGAGGAGAATCTGCAGCTGTTTGAGGATATGAAAAATGGCAAATATGAGGATGGGGCCCTTGTGCTGCGTGCCAGGATTGACATGGCCTCCCCCAACATCAATATGCGTGACCCAATCCTTTACCGTGTGGCCCATTTGGAGCACCACAATACAGGGAGCCAGTGGTGCATTTATCCGATGTATGATTTTGCCCATCCCATTGAGGATGCTATTGAAGGGATCAGCCATTCTATCTGTACCCTGGAATTTGAAGACCACAGGCCTTTGTATGATTGGGTGGTACGGGAACTGGAGTATCCGCATCCGCCCAAGCAGATTGAGTTTGCCAAGCTGTATCTGACCAACGTGGTAACAGGCAAACGCTATATCAAAAAGCTGGTGGAAGATAAGGTCGTAGATGGCTGGGATGACCCCAGGCTTGTGTCTATTGCGGCATTGCGCCGGCGGGGCTTTACGCCAGAGTCCATCCAGCGGTTTGTGGAGCTGTGCGGCGTGTCCAAGGCCAACAGTTCTGTGGATTATGCCATGCTGGAATACTGCATCCGGGAGGACTTAAAGCTAAAACGCTCCCGTATGATGGCGGTTTTAGATCCTATCAAGCTGGTGATCGACAATTACCCAGAAGGGGAAACAGAGTATTTAGAGGCAGCGAACAACCTGGAAAATGAGGGGTTAGGCACCCGTAAGATTCCATTCTGCCGGGAACTGTATATTGAGCGGGAGGATTTTATGGAGGAGCCGCCCAAGAAGTATTTCCGGCTGTTCCCAGGCAATGAAGTGCGCCTGATGCATGCATATTTTGTAAAATGCGAGGGCTTTGTGAAGGATGAGTCTGGGAAGGTAGTGGAAGTGCATGTGACCTATGACCCAGAGACTAAGGCAGGGAGCGGTTTTACTGGACGTAAGGTAAAGGGCACGATCCATTGGGTGCCTGCGCCTTTTGCCAAGAAATGCGAAGTGCGCCTGTATGAGAACCTGGTAGATGAGGAAAAAGGCGTGTACAACAAGGAAGATGGGAGCCTGAACCTGAATCCCAATTCCCTTACGGTTTTGAAGGAATGTATGGTGGAGCCGGCCCTGGCAGAGGCCAAGGCTTATGACAGCTATCAGTTTGTAAGGCAGGGATTTTTCTGTGCAGATGCAAAAGATTCCAGACCGGATGCGCTGGTGTTTAACAGAATTGTATCCTTGAAGAGTTCTTATAAGCTGCCCAAATAAAACGGGCAGCGCACAAGGAGGAGGATGATATGAATTTGTTTTCTGGGTTGGAAAAATTCGGTTTAAAGTCTGTCGCATCCATGCAGGTATTTGAGGAAGAACAAAAGGAGAAAAAAGAGATGGATACTGCCAAGAAGGAAACCGTCCATACGGAGGAGGAATTTTTATTTGACAAAAAGATGGCCTGCAGTGTCTGTGATAAGGAATTTAAGACAAAGAGAGTGAAAAACGGAAGGGTGCGGATGCTGAAGTCAGATCCGGATCTAAGGCCCAGGTTTCAGTTTATTGATACATTAAAATATGGCATCACGTCCTGCCCTTTTTGTGGTTATACAGCCATCAACCGCAATTTTGAACATTTGGCTCCTGTACAGAGAAAGTTGGTCAAAGAGCAGATTTCTTCTCAGTTCAAGCCGACTATACTGTATGACGAAGCCACGATTTCATATGATACGGCCATTGACCGTTACAAGCTGTCTTTGGTGAACGCCATTGTGAAGAAGGGCAAGGCCAGCGAGAAATCTTATATTTGCCTGAACCTGGCATGGCTGCTGCGGGAAAAGGCAGCTACGATGCCAGAAAGCGTGCCCGGGGAGAAGGCGGCCAAGGCGGAGTGCCTAAAGGAGGGGGAGACCTTTTATGAGCAGGCTTATGAAGGGTTTATGAAGGCCATTTCCCAGGAAATGTTCCCCATGTGCGGCATGGAAGAAAGCACAGTAGATTATTTGCTGGCTTATATGGCATTCCATTTTAAAAAGTATGATATTTCTGCGAAATTCCTTACCAGCGTGGTCACATCGCCCTCTGCAAGCCGGCGGGCGAAAGATATGGCGTTAGACCTTAGGAATGAGATTCGGGCAATCCTTGCAAAGCAAAAGCAATAGGGCGTTGCGCTGATTCAGGGAACAATCGGGATTGGAAGGGCAGAAAAATAAATTTCGGAGGCAGGAAATGAAAAATCGTAAAAAATTTGTTGTAATAGGGATTATAGCCATCCTTGCCGTAGCCATAGGCATTACAGTCTATCAAACGGAAAAGCAGAAAGCGGCAGAACGTGCCGCGGAGGCGAAAAGGATTGAGGAGGAGGAAAAGGCGCGGGAGGCTGCCCAGAAGGCGGCTGAGGAATTTCGGGCGCAGGCCAATGCCTATATGGAAGAAGGGAAGTATAGCGAGGCCCAGGAAGCCATCGAAAAGGCAGTGGCGCAGACGCCAGAGGACGAAGGCCTGGCAGCAGAGGCAGAAACCCTGAACCAGAAGGCAGAGGAAATGAAAGGCTATAACGCCACTATGGAGGCCGCCATAGAGGCCATAGAGGCGGATGACGCCAAATCATTGGATGAACTTCAGGACAGTGAAGAAGGGAAAGCATTGGAAGCCATGGCGGAACAGGAAGGAAGCTATATTTATTTCCCAGAAGGGGAAGGCAATGGGAAAGGGATTGGATTTTATACCTTTGAGGATTGTGGCCAGTGGTATTATGGGGATTATGTAGACGGAAAGCGGGAAGGGGAAGGCATTTGGTATTATACCAGCAGCCATACGGAGGATGGAAGCCTTTACAAAGAGGTGTATGACGGGCAATGGAAGAATGATGCGCCCAATGGGAAAGGGAGGCAATTGATCGTACTGGGGGATAAGGTTGATACAGACAAGAAGTTTAAGGTGAAAAACGGATTGTTCTGGGGAACCTATAAGATCAAGGATACCCTGGAAGATGGGACAAAGGTGACAGGAACCTATAAGCTGAAGAAAGGGAAGTATGTGACGATTTCGGATGAAGAGCTGGAGAACAATAATTTTATGGTGCCGGAAGAGCCGCATCTTGCGATTGCATTTTTGTATGATGCTAAGGGGGATGTGAAGAGCTGTACTATGATTTATGCAGAGGACGCCACAAAGGGCGTGAAGCATTTTTACTAAAAATATTCTGCCTGTGCGGCTGCTGGCTGGCATGTGGGAAGATTTCATAAAAAACTGCATTCTCGTGTTTGGGCATTGAGAATGCAGTTTTCTTATAGAAATATTACGGAACTGTCTTTTTATGGATGCTTATGGCCTATTTTCCGTTTTTTCCAATGCAGCCATCTTCATGGCGCGGACTTTTAATGGAAGGCCAAATAAGGTGATGAAGCCTTCTGCGTCATGGTGGTCATACAAATCGCCGGTGGTGAAGCTTGCCAGGGATTCGCTGTACAGGGAATAGGGGGATGTGGTGCCTGCCTTGATGATATTCCCTTTATAGAGCTTGAATTTCACTTCTCCAGTAATGTATTGCTGGGTGGAGGCGATAAAAGCGCGGACAGCGTCGCACAGAGGGGTGAACCATTTCCCTTCGTATACGATCTGTGCCAGCTTATTGCCCATGTCCTTCTTCACTTCCATAGTTGCCCGGTCTAAGATCAGCTCTTCTAACTGCTGCTGTGCCTCCATTAAGATCGTGCCGCCTGGGGTCTCGTAAACGCCGCGGGACTTCATGCCAACCACACGGTTTTCCACAATGTCGATAATGCCAATGCCGTGCTTTCCGCCCAGGCGGTTTAACTCACGGATAATATCTGCTACTTTCATTTCCTTGCCATTGATAGACTTTGGGACGCCAGACTCAAAGGCCATGGTAACATATTCCCCTTCCTCCGGAGCTTTTTCTGGAGAAACCCCCAAGACTAAGAGATGGTCATAATTTGGCTCGCAGGCTGGATCCTCCAGCTCCAGCCCTTCATGGCTGATGTGCCATAGGTTACGGTCGCGGCTGTAGCTGCTGTCTGCAGAGAAGGGCAAGTCAATGCCGTGGGACTTGCAGTAAGCGATCTCATCCTCACGGGACTGCATTGTCCATTTGTCGCTGCGCCATGCGGCGATAATCTTCAGGTCTGGGGCAAGGGCCTTAATGGTCAGCTCAAAACGGATCTGGTCATTTCCTTTGCCGGTTGCGCCATGGCAGATGGCAGAGGCGCCTTCCTTGCGGGCAATTTCCACCAAGCGTTTGGCAATGCCAGGACGTGCCATGGAGGTGCCCAGGAGATATTTATTCTCGTAAACGGCGCCTGCCTGGACGCAGGGGATAATGTATTCCTCGGCAAATTCATCGGTGATGTCTTCAATGTACAGCTTGGATGCGCCAGAGAGCTTGGCACGTTCCTCTAATCCGTCCAGCTCTTCTTCTTGGCCGCAGTCGATGCAGCAGCAGATCACGTCATAGTCAAAATTCTCTTTTAACCATGGGATAATGGCGGTAGTGTCTAAGCCGCCAGAATAAGCTAAGATTACTTTTTCTTTCATGGGGTTGTCCTCCGTTGTTTTCTGATTGATTTGTTTTATATGGTATAATATACAATATTTGGTTGGGAAAGGCAAGTGAAAAAATATACATAATAAAATTATAAAGATGCATGTAATCATGCAATATGACGAAAAAAGACGGGGGAAATGTGGGGAAAATGGGGGATTTGGGAAAATGTTTGGAGAAAATGGAAAATATGGTTGCATAAAAATAAATATAAATGTATAATTATGCATAAATATCCGTAGACCTAAATCCTGGATTTTAAGCAGGAAGCTATGAGCTTCACACTTTTCTCCATAGCCGCAGCAGCAGGGAAAAGCTCTGCATCCGGCTGTATCCGGCGTCCTGCAAGCCAAAGCCAGGAAAATAAAATGGAAAAAAGGGCTTTACGAATGGAGAAAGATATATTAATATGTTTAAGGTGATGCTGCCGCCAGCCTAGAAAGCTTTTGGAGAGGTATATGGGCAAGTATACGGGGGGTTCCGGCAGCAAATATCTTGTAGCATATAGCTTTTGGGGAGGTATATGGGCGGCAGGGGAAGTTGTTTTGTATTGTTTAAAGTAATGATAGTAAGATTTTTTGGCTTTAATTATAAAATATTGAAGGAAGTGAGGATAATATTATGGTAAAAGCGGGGATTATTGGTGCGACTGGCTATGCGGGGGCGGAATTGGTGCGGATTTTATTGGGGCATAAGGATGTGGAGATTAGATGGTATGGGTCCAGGAGTTATATAGATGAGAAGTATGCAAAGGTGTATGGGAATATGTTCCAATTGGTGGAGGACTGCTGTTTGGATGATAATTTGGAAGCGCTGGCGAAACAGGTGGATGTGGTCTTTACAGCTACGCCGCAGGGATTTTTGGCAGGGGCGCTGACAGAAGGGATTTTGCAGAATGCCAAGGTAGTGGACTTAAGCGCGGATTTCCGCTTGAAGGATGTGGGAGTTTATGAGAGCTGGTATAAGATCCAGCATAAAAGCCCGCAGTTTTTGGAGGAAGCGGTGTACGGGCTGTGTGAGGTGAACCGGGAGAAGGTGAAGGGAGCCAGGCTGGTGGCAAATCCGGGATGCTATACTACCTGTTCTATTTTGACGGCGTATCCTTTGGTGAAGGAAGGGCTGATTGACCCCAATACATTGATTGTGGATGCAAAGTCGGGGACTTCCGGGGCAGGGAGGGGGGCGAAGCTTCCCAATCTGTTTTGTGAGGTAAATGAAAATATAAAGGCTTATGGGGTGGCCAGCCATCGCCATACGCCGGAGATTGAGGAACAGCTGGGGTATGCGGCGGGGCAGCAGGTGGCCATTAATTTTACGCCGCATCTGGTGCCGATGAATAGGGGGATATTGGCTACAGAGTATGCTTCCCTGCGTAAGGTGGAGCAGGGGGACGGAAGCCTGGCTTTTCCCACAGAGGAGCAAGTCCGGGCAGTTTATGGGAAATATTATGGAGGGGAATATTTTATACGGCTGTTGGAGCCAGGGGTGTGCCCAGAGACAAAGTGGGTGGAAGGCAGTAATTTTGTGGATATTGGCTTTCAGATTGACCAACGGACAGGGAGGATCATTATGATGGGGGCAATTGACAATTTGGTGAAGGGGGCGGCGGGGCAGGCAGTGCAGAATATGAACCTTCTGTTTGGCCTTCCGGAAAATGAAGGGCTGCAGCTGGTGCCGATGTTCCCATAAGGGGATTATTTACTGGCTGTTGATTGGACGTGGTACGGAAAAGGAAGGAAAGACAGGGTGAAAGATGGAGACAGGGAAAGAGAGCGTAAAAATCAGGACGATGCAGGCAGAGGATTATCCAAAAGTGTATCGTTTGTGGAAGACAATCAGGGGCTTTGGAATCCGAAGCGTGGATGATTCCCGGGAGGGCGTGGAGCGGTTTATACGCAGGAATCCTTCTACCAGCGTTGTGGCAGAGGCAGAAGGGGATGTGGTTGGGGCGATCTTATGTGGGCATGATGGCAGGAGGGGGTGCTTTTACCATGTGTGCGTCCGGGAGGATTACAGGCAGCAGGGCATTGGGAAAAGCATGGCGGTCTATGCCATGAAAGCATTGCAGGAGGAGCAGGTCAATAAGGTCTGCCTCATCGCATTTCGGAAAAATGAAGTGGGGAATTCTTTTTGGAAAAGTGTGGGATGGACCTTCCGGGAAGATTTGAATTACTATGATTTTGTGCTGAATGATGAGAACATTACCACATTTCAGTAGATTTTGCCTTTCAAAGGGCGATTTGCAGGAAAACATGGCAGGGCCGTATTTTAAAGAGGGTTCTGTGCGGCAAAAGGATCCGTTCACATTGGGAAGTTGATTTTACAGAGAGGAAAGGATGGTTTGTATGGATATAATTACAGGTGGCGTTACTGCGGCAAAGGGGTTTCAGGCGGCATCCACAGCAGCTGGGATTAAGTATCAGGGCAGGGCGGATATGGCTATGGTCTTCAGTGAGGTTCCGGCAGTTTCGGCAGGAACCTTTACCAGGAATGTGGTGAAGGCTGCGCCGGTAAAATGGGATCGGGAAGTGGTGGAAACAGAACGGTGCGCCCAGGCAGTTGTTATCAATGCAGGGATTGCCAATGCAGGGACTGGGGCGGAAGGGATGGCTTATTGCAAGAGGACGGCGGAAACTGGGGGAAGCCTTCTGGATATTTCTGCTAGACAGGTATTGGTGGCGTCTACAGGAGTAATTGGGATGCAGCTTCCTATGGAGAAGCTGGAAGCTGGGATCCGGGAGATGGCTCCTAATTTAAGCGGCTCCCTGGAAAGCGGGCATCAGGCGTCCTGTGCCATTATGACTACGGATACGAAGCCTAAGGAAGTGGCTGTTATTTTTGAGGTGGATGGGAAAATGGTGACAGTAGGGGGGATGTGCAAGGGGTCTGGCATGATCCATCCGAATATGTGCACGATGCTGAGCTTTGTGACCACAGACATTGCCATTTCCAAGGAGCTGCTCCAGGAAGCCTTGCGGGAGGATGTGGAGGATACTTATAATATGGTTTCCGTGGATGGGGATACCTCTACCAATGACACCGTGCTGCTTTTGGCAAATGGCATGGCAGGGAATACAGAGATTCGGGAAAAAGACGGAAATTATAGGAAATTCCAGGAGGCGCTGCATTATGTAAATGCCGCCCTTGCCAGGAAGATAGCAGCGGATGGGGAGGGGGCTACGGCTCTGTTCGAGGCAAAGGTCATCCATGCGGACACAAAGGAACATGCGAAGGTTTTGGCCAAATCTGTGGTATCCTCGTCCCTGTCCAAGGCGGCTATTTATGGGCATGACTCCAATTGGGGGCGGTTTTTATGCGCCATGGGGTACTCCGGGGTGGAATTTGACCCAGAGGCAGTGGAGCTGTTTTTCCAGAGCAAGGCAGGGAGGATACAGATTTATAAGGATGGCGTGTCTACGGATTACAGCGAGGAAGAAGCTGCCAGGATCCTGTCAGAAGATGAAGTGACCTTTTTGGCGGATATGAAGATGGGGGATGAAAAAGCCGTAGCCTGGGGCTGCGATTTGACCTATGACTATGTGAAAATCAATGCGGATTACCGCTCATGACTATGCGCGCCATAAGCGGTCAGGGACAGCAGGCCCGTGCGCAGGTGTAGGCTGCGGCAGAAGATTTGGGCTGTTATCATATTTTTAGGAGGGAATGGAAAGGTTATGGGAGATAAGAATATGCAGGAAGTCCTGCAGAAAGCAGAAGTATTGATTGAGGCGCTGCCTTATATTCAGCGGTTCAACCGTAAGATTATTGTGGTGAAATATGGCGGCAGCGCCATGGTGGATGAGGAATTGAAAAAAAGCGTGATTCAGGATGTGACGCTGCTGAAATTAGTAGGCTTTAAGCCGATCATTGTCCATGGGGGCGGCAAGGAGATCAGCAAGTGGGTGGAAAAGGCCGGCATGGAGCCGGAGTTTGTCAATGGGCTCCGCAAGACGGATGCGGCAACCATGGAGATTGCGGAAATGGTTTTGGGGAAGGTCAATAAGTCATTGGTGCAGATGGTGCAGGAGCTGGGGGTGAATGCCATTGGGATCAGCGGCAAGGACGGCGGGCTTTTGACGGTGGACAAGAAGTATTCCGATGGGCAGGATATTGGATTTGTGGGTGAGGTTCAGGATGTGAAGCCGAAGGTGCTCTTTGACCTGCTGGAAAAGGATTTCCTTCCAATTGTGTGCCCCATTGGGCTGGATAATGCATTCCAGACTTATAATATCAATGCGGATGATGCAGCCTGCGCCATTGCCAGGGCAGTGAATGCGGAGAAGCTGGCATTTTTGACAGATATTGAGGGGGTATATAAGGATCCGGAGGATAAGTCCACGCTGATTTCGGAGCTGTCTGTTTCCGAGGCCCATGAACTGATCGGGGATGGATATATTGGAGGCGGCATGCTGCCAAAACTAAATAATTGCATTGAGGCCATTGAAAATGGCGTGTCCAGAGTCCATATTTTGGATGGGCGGATTCCCCATTGCCTGTTGCTGGAAATCTTTACAAACCGTGGAATTGGCACGGCGATTTTGGGAGATGGCGAGGAGCGGTTTTATGTGAAAGAGGATCAAAGGAGGACCTGAAATGGAAACAAATACATGGATGGAGCAGGCGGAAAGCCATATTTTGCATACATACAACCGTTATCCGGTTGTGCTTGACCATGGGGAGGGCGTGTACCTCTATGATACGGAAGGGAAAAAATACCTGGATTTTGCGGCGGGGATTGCGGTGCAGGCCCTGGGGTATGGGAACCAGGAATATAAGGATGCCTTGAAGGGGCAGATTGATAAGCTGACCCATACGTCTAATTTATATTATAACCAGCCTTCCATTGAGGCGGCAGAAAAGCTCTGTGCCGCTTCCGGGCTGGAACGGGTATTTTTTACCAATAGCGGCACAGAGGCTATTGAGGGGGCGGTCAAGGCGGCAAAGAAATATGCTTATGCCAAGGATGGGGCTACCGACCATGAGATAATTGCCATGGACCATTCTTTTCATGGGCGGAGCCTTGGAGCCTTGGCGGTAACAGGAAATGCCCATTACCGGGAGCCCTTTGAGCCGCTTCCCGGGATTGTTAAATTTGCCGAGTACAATAACCTGGAAAGCGTAAAGCGCCTGGTAAATGAAAAAACCTGTGCGGTCCTTTTGGAAACGGTTCAGGGAGAAGGCGGGATTTATCCAGCAAAGGAGGAGTTCCTCAAAGGCATTCAGCAGCTCTGTGGGGAAAAGGATATCCTTTTGGTCCTGGATGAGATCCAGTGCGGCATGGGCAGGACAGGGCATATGTTTGCCTGGCAGAAATACGGCGTGAAGCCGGATATTATGGCCTGTGCCAAAGCTTTGGGCTGCGGCGTCCCAGTAGGGGCGTTTGTGATGACGGAAAAAGTGGCTGAGGCTTCCTTAAAGCCAGGGGATCATGGGACGACCTATGGGGGGAACCCCTTTGCAGGCGCAGCAGTCAGCAAGGTGCTGGATATTTTTAAGGAGCAGAAGATAACGGAGCATGTACAGGGGATTTCCGGGTATCTGGCCCAGCAGCTGGAGCAGATCCAGGAGGAGTATGGCTTTGTTAAAGAAAGGCGCGGCATTGGCCTGATGCAGGGATTGGAGCTGGATCCGGCAGTGCCTGCAGGGGAAGTGAGCACAAAGGCTTTGGAACAGGGGCTGATCCTGATTACGGCAGGGAACAATGTGCTGCGTTTTGTGCCGCCCCTTGTGATTGAGAAGGTGCATGTGGATGAGATGGCAGAAAAATTGAGGAAGGTGCTGTCGTCCTATCTTTGATGCTTCCGTTAAGGGGGCAGGGCTGCAACAGGCCAAATTTAGAATGTATAAAAAATCCAGCTGTGGTTATCCTAAATCAAAAAGAAATCAGAGAGCGTTTTTGAGGGCGCTTGGAGACAGAATGGAGGAAGCCATGGTTGGAATTTTGATTGCTCTTTTATCAGGGGCATTGATGAGCGTGCAGGGGGTATTTAATACAGAGGTGACGAAAAATACCAGTATATGGGTAAGCAACAGCTGGGTGCAGTTTTCTGCTTTAGTTATCTGCCTGGTTACCTGGTTTTTTGCAGACCGTACAAGCTTTGCAGGGCTTTTGGAGATACAGCCCAAATATATGCTGTTTGGCGGCGTGATCGGGGCGTTTATCACTTATACCGTAATCAAAAGCATGGCAGCCTTGGGCCCGGCACAGGCAGTTATGCTGATCGTGGTGTCCCAGCTGATCATAGCCTATGTGATAGAGCTGTTTGGGATGTTCGGGGCAGAGAAGCAGCCCTTCGAATGGCGCAAGGTGATTGGGATGGCTGTGTGCATTGGGGGGATTATTTTATTTAAGTGGGAATCCTAAGAAATGGGAATCCTAAGAAATCCTAAGAAGGATATCATCAGGGAAAGCAGAAGCTTTCGCTTGCCGGTTTCAGCTGATTTGGGTGGGCAATCGTCTTTGGAAGGCAATTCAGGTGCGGTTATTTCATCGAAGCATTGCGCCTTTGCAGAGGATGGTTGGCCACCCAAATTGGCGGGTGGGCTAAGGGGTGCCAGGGATTTAGTGATTGGAGGCAGGAGTAGCTAAGAGTCTGTCAGGGAGAGGGGGGCAGCCCTTTATGCCCCGGCTCCTTCCAGCCATCCGCATAGCCATCCCTGGCACTGCCCAGCCGTCCGCATAGCCATCCCTGGCACCACCCAGCCGTCTGCATAGCCATATTTGGCACTGTCCAGCCGTCTGCATAGCCATACTATCCCAGAAGCTCAAACGATACCCATTTGCACAAAATTTTGAAATCCTCTTGTCATAAAGGCAAATTTTCGCTACAATAAAAAAGGATTCGTGAAAAAGGCTTTTCTCATCGTAACTGATTGTTATTTTGGAAAGGTGGGAAAAGGATGAAAAGAATAGAAAAAAAGAAAATAGAAAAAAAGTTACGGCATGTTGTATCTTTGTTTTTGTTATCATGCGCATTGGCTGGATGTGGGCAGCAGGAGGATGGCCTCCTTTTGCCAGGCTCTTTGGATATAGGGCAGGATAATAGCCTTTCAGGCGCGCCTTCTATGGAAGAAGGCAGCGGGCAGCCGCCCGCTGGGGAAGATGCTTCAACAGCACTAGAAGACGTCTCCCAAATCTATGTGCAGGTAAGCGGCGCAGTGGCAGCGCCAGGTGTTTATGCGCTTCCTTTGGGTGCCCGTATTTTCCAGGCAATCGAATTGGCGGGCGGGCTGACAGACGAGGCGGATGCAAAATCCCTGAACCAGGCAGAGCCTTTGGCAGATGGGCAGATGGTCTATGTTATGAGCCAGGAAGAGGCTGCTGCCCAGGCGCATTCACAGCCATTGCAGGAAGGGCAGGGAGGAAGCCCAGAGGACGGCAGAGTGAACCTGAATACAGCCACGGAATCTGACTTAATGGCACTGCCTGGTATTGGGGCGGCTAAAGCCAAGAGCATCCTGGCGTGGAGGGAGGAGCATGGGGGCTTTTCCCAGGTTGAGGATCTGATGCAGGTACAGGGGATTAAAGAAGGCGTATTTTCTAAAATTAAAGACAGCATAAAAGTAGAATAGGTAGTGGTATCAGCAGTACCCAAAATAGCAGGAGGAGAAAATGGCAAAAAAAGTTCTTGTAGTGGATGACGAAAAATTGATTGTGAAGGGGATCCGTTTCAGCTTGGAGCAGGATGGCATGGAGGTGGACTGCGCCTACGACGGCGAGGAAGCCCTGCGGCTTGTGGGAGAGGGCAAGTACGACCTGGTCTTGCTGGATGTTATGCTGCCCAAGGTCAATGGGTTTGAGGTGTGCCAGCAGATCCGGGAGTTTTCCACGGTTCCGGTAGTGATGCTTACTGCGAAGGGGGATGACATGGATAAGATCCTTGGCCTGGAATATGGGGCGGATGATTATATCACAAAGCCTTTTAATATCCTGGAGGTAAAAGCCCGGATCAAGGCAATCATGCGCAGGACGGCGCCGAACCCGCCTAAGGAGGAGAACCCCAAGATCGTGGAGCATGGGGATCTGCGGCTGGATTGCGAGAGCAGGCGGCTGTTTATCCTGGGCAAGGAAATCAATGTAACTGCTAAAGAGTTTGACCTGCTGGAACTTTTGGTGCTGAACCCCAATAAAGTGTATAGCCGTGAGAACCTGCTGAACCTGGTATGGGGCTATGAGTACCCTGGGGACGTGCGTACAGTGGATGTGCATGTAAGGCGGCTCCGTGAGAAGATCGAGAGCAACCCCAGCGAGCCAAAATATGTGCACACCAAATGGGGCGTGGGCTATTATTACCAGGGTTAAAGAGCCAAAAATTTATGTGAAACAGGGGCAGGGACAAAATGAAGAAACCGAAATTTGTGCACAGCCTGCGCTTCCGGCTGTTTGTTTTGATCGCGCTTGTGGGGATCGTTCCCAATATCATATTGCGTATGGGCGTCCTTGCCAGTTATGAGAGCCGGGCAGTTTCCAACCGCAGCATTGATGTTTTGAGCCAGGCGAAGGTGCTTGGCAGCCAGGTAGTTACATACAACTATATAGCGGATACATCCTCGGAGGTAATCAATGCGCAGTTTGAGCAGCTGTCTAATATTTACGATGGGAGGGTGCTGCTGGTCAACGCAGGATTTCAGATTGTAAAGGATACCTATGGGTTGGATACGGGCAAGACAATTATCTCGGAGGAAGTGGTCCGGAGCTTCCAAGGGGAAGAGATCACAAAATACGATTCTAAGAACCGCTACATTGAGCTGGCGATCCCGCTGAAGAATGCAGATACAGAGGAGAGCCAGGGCGTGCTGCTGGTAAGTGTGTCTACGGACAGCATTATGATGAATTATGAATTTTTAAGGGACAATGCCCATATGATTGAGGCTGCCAGCGGTATTGCCCTTTTGGCCGTTGCGTTTTTCTGTTCCAGGCTGCTGGTGCGGCCCTTTGGGAAGATGACCAAGTCTTTGGATGAGATCCAGGCGGAGGATGCAGATGAGAAGCTGATGATCCCAGATTATACCGAAACGGAGGCCATATCCACAGCGTTCAATAAAATGCTGGGGAGGATGCGGGCTATTGATGATTCCAGGCAGGAATTTGTGGCGAATGTGTCCCATGAATTGAAGACGCCGCTGACCTCTATGAAGGTTTTGGCAGATTCTTTGCTGAGCCAGGAGGATGTGCCAGCAGAGCTGTATAAGGAATTTATGGGAGATATTACAGAAGAAATTGAAAGGGAAAATAATATTATCAATGACCTGCTTTCACTGGTGAAGATGGATAAGTCGGCGGGTACGCTGAATATTTCAGTGGTGAATATCAATGAGCTGTTAGAAGCGATTATGAAGCGGCTGCGGCCCATTGCAGAGAAGCAGAGCATTGAGCTGGTATTAGAAAGCTTCCGGCCGGTGAGCGCGGAAGTGGATGAGGTGAAGCTGTCTTTGGCTTTGAATAACCTGGTGGAGAACGCCATCAAGTATAATAAGAAGGATGGATGGGTTCATGTGACGCTGAATGCGGACCATAAGTACTTCTTTGTGCGGGTAGAGGATTCTGGGATCGGGATACCGGAGGAATCCCTGGAGCATATCTATGAGAGGTTTTTCCGGGTGGATAAGTCCCATTCCCGGGAAATCAAAGGGACTGGATTGGGGCTTGCAATTACCAGGAATGCCATATTGATGCACAGAGGGGCGATCAAGGCGCATAGTAAGGAAGGGGAAGGGACGATATTTACAGTGAGGGTGCCTTTGGCTTATGTAGGGTAAAGGCATGAGAAAGTGTAGGCGCCTAAAACTGTCCCAGATATTGTTTTGGGGCATGGCGGGCGTTCAGGCGCAAGGGGCGTTTGGGGGAACCGGAAGATTATTTAGAGGTTAGGAGGGTAGGATGGAAAGAGGGAAAAAAGTTGTTTGGCTTCAGGCCCTTCTTGGCTGGGTGATTATTCTGGGGTGTTTGGCTTTGGCAGGATGTGGGAGGGAGGAGGAGGGCGACCCGGAATATAAGCTGTATTATGTAAATAAGGAAAAGACAAAGACGGTGGCCGTGGGGTATGAGCCGCAGGCAGGGGATGCTTTGGGGATGGTGCAGGAATTTATAGAGAAGCTGTTCCAGGATACGGACAGCCCAGATATCCGCAAGGCAGTGCCCAGGGAAGTGGAATTGCTGTCCTGGAAGCTGGAAAACGCACAGCTGTATTTGTATTTTAACGGGGCTTACGGAGAAATGGACAATGTAAGCGAGGTGCTGTGCAGGGCAGCTTTTGTGCGGACGCTGACACAGGTGGAAGAGGTGGAGTGTATTTCCTTTTATGTGGGGGATACGCCGTTGGTAGATGCCAATGGGACGCTGATCGGGCTGATGACGGCGGAAAGCTTTATTGAGAATCCAGGGGAGCAGATCAATACTATCCAGACTTCCAACATTACCTTGTATTTTGCCAATAAAAAGGGGACGAAGCTGATGCAGGAAGTGCAGGAGGTGCATTACAGCAGCAATATTTCCCTGGAAAAACTGGTGATGGAGCAGCTGTTAAAGGGTCCCAGCGGGGAAGGGATGCGGCCGGCTGTGCCAGATGGCACAAAGCTGTTAGGGGTCTCTGTTTCAGAAGGGGTCTGTTTTGTAAATTTGAATGAAGGGTTTTTAAGCCAGAATTTTGATGTTTCAGAGCCGATTGTAATCTATTCGATCGTCAACTCTTTGGCGGAGCTGCCGAATGTGAATAAGGTGCAGATTTCTGTAAATGGGGATAACAGTATGGCCTATCGGGAGAAATTTAAGCTGTCAGACGTATATGAAAGGAATTTGGATTATCTGGATGACAGCGCAAAGACACAGGAGGAGCAAATCAAAGAGGGCTCTGAGGAGATTGTGGACGAGACAGAAAAGGAGGGGGCGGGTGGCTGAGCGTATGGTTTGCTGCCTTGCGCTGTCCCTTTTGCTGGGGACGCTGCATGGCAGGGTGCCGGGGCTTTGGGCTGCGGTGGGCATGATGGCATTTTTGGCCTATATGACCGCCGTGGTTAGGAGGCGGTGCCAGGAAAGGGCAGGGCTTGTGGTTCTGCTGCGGGGAACGGCCTGCCTGCTTTTGTTTTATGCAGGGGCAAGCCGCGCAGGGGAGGCGCAGAAGGTGTTTGAAGCGCCGGATAAGGCTTTTGCGAAAGGGGATTTTGTCACTGTCCAGGGACAGGTTGGCAAAATAGAAGAGAGAGAAGGACAATTCATATACTATCTGAAAGACGCCCAGATACTTCAGGGCGGCAAAGCTTATCCCACATCTGGGATTCTGATTTATAGTTCCAATCCGTATAAGCCAGGAAATGTGTTAAGGGCAGCAGGGGCTTATGCGCCATTTCAAATTTCCCGTAATGAAGGGAATTTCAATGAAAAGCAATATTACCGGAGTAAGGATATAGGGTTCCGTGTTTATGCGCAGCAGGAAAAGTTGGTTTCCGGGTATGTGGACAAATATAGGGCCTTTTTGGCGAAAGTGCAGAAAAAGCTTCGGAAATCCATAGAAAGCACTATGCCAGAGGAACATGCAGGCGTAATGGCAAATATGGCTTTGGGGGATAGATCCCTGTTGGGCAGTGACCTGAAGTCCCTTTACCAAAGCGCAGGGATTTCCCATGTTTTGGCGATTTCCGGCCTCCATGTATCGCTGGTTGGCATGGGGGTGTTTAAACTGCTGCGAAAGCTGCGCTGTCCGCTGGGACTGGCGTCTTTGCTGGCGATGGGAGGGGTGTACAGCTTTGGGGCATTGTCCGGGATGGAAGTATCCACCACACGGGCAGTCTGTATGTTTTTGCTGTCTATGGCTGCGCAGGCATTGGGATATAGCTACGATTCCCTGACGGCGCTTGCCTTTAGCGCAGGCATGCAGGTGTGGGAAAATCCCTTCGTGCTGGATTATGCCGGGTTTCTTTTTTCCTATGGGGCAGTGTTGGGGGCAGTCGTGGTTGCAAATGTGCTTCGGGCGCCTGCTGCCTGCCAAGTAGAAGGCGGGAGGGCCCGGGGGGCAGGCTGCTTTCATGGAAAAGAAAAGAGAACCCAAGGAGAAAAGCGCCTTTATTGGGAAGAAAAGAGAACCCAAAGGGAAAAGCGCCTTTATGTGGAAGGAAAGAGAACCCAAGGAGAAAAGAGCCTTTATGTGGAAGGAAAGAGAGCCCTTGGAAAATGCATGGGAAGGGTGTGGGAAAGCTTTAGGGAAACGCTTATGGCCAGCGTCTGCATTCAATTGGCCACGCTTCCGCTGTCCTTATATTTTTATTATGAATGTTCCTGTTATAGCGTGGCAGTGAATGCCTGTATCCTTCCTTTTATGGGGATACTTTTGTTTTTGGGGATATGCGGGGCATTTGTGGGATGTTTTTCTGTTGTGGCGGCAAAAGTGGTCTTTATGCCTGCCAGCTGGCTTTTTTCTTTATTTGAGTGGCTTTGCCAGGAATCCCTGGCTTTGCCTGGGGCAGCCCTGATTACGGGAAAGCCGGAACTATTCCTGATAGCCTTGTATTATTTTATTCTGGGTGCCGTTTTGTGCATGGTTTATGCCCGGAAAGAGAGGAAATGGGTTCTTGCTATCGCAGCAGCGCTGTGTATTCTCCTGTTTGCCCGCGGAAAGAAGCAATTCGAGATCCATATGCTGGATGTGGGGCAGGGGGATGGGATTTTTGTGCAGACAGAGGGGGGAGGGCATTTTTTTATAGATGGGGGCAGCAGTGATGTGAAGCAGGTGGGGAAATACCGTATTTTGCCATTTCTGAAGTCTAAGGGAATTTCCTCCATCAGAGGGTGGATTGTGTCCCATGCGGATCAGGATCATATCAATGGGCTTGAGGAAATCCTGGAAAGCGGGTATCCCATAGAATACCTGGTCTTGGCAAAGGGGATGGTGCAGGATGAGGCGGCCAGGAAGCTGACAGTTCTTGCAAAAGAGGCAGGCTGTAACATACTCTATGTGGCTGCAGGGGAGAAGTTTGGTGCAGGAAGCGTTGTATTTACAGCGCTGCATCCAGATGATGGCGCTTTTTCAGGGGAAGAATGCAAAGGAAGCGCTGACCGCAATGGGGCGTCTCTTGTGGTTTCTTTGGAATACCAGTCTTTTACTGGAATTTTTACAGGGGATATTGGGGAAGGGCAGGAACAGGAGATTTTGCAAAAGGGCTGTTTGGGCAGATACAATATCTCAAACATAGATTTCTATAAGGCCGCCCATCATGGCTCCAATGGCTCCAACAGCCAAGAATTTTTGGACTGCCTTTCCCCTGGGCTTACGGCCATCTCCTGCGGCGAGGGCAATTCCTATGGGCATCCAGGCGCAGAAGCCATGGGGAGGATTGCCCAGGCGGGCAGCAAAATCCTCTGTACCATGGAAAAAGGGCAGATCAGTATTATTCCCTGGAAAGGATCCTTGCGCGTAAGAACCTATATTCCTTAAACAGCATATGGGTTATGGGGTGCGGCCGATGTCATTAATTTAAGGGATTGATAGATAGGGAGTGGGGGCAAAGTGGCTGTCAGGGAGCGGCAAGGTGGCCGCCCCCTGGCTACGTTTTCCAAGGCCGTAAGGTGGGAAATTGATCTGGCGTTTGGTTGATGGCATTGCCATGAAACGGGGTTATGTTTGCCGCACTGGTAATTCTTTGTCAGGGAAAACTTTTTGGAAGCCTTGAGTACACCCTGATCGCTGCAGTTATTACCTTTTCCCTTGCGTTGGCTTTGGGGATGTTCCTTTCTGAATATTTGCTGTATTGGTATGACCATGACGATCAGGCAGAGTTAATTCTTAACAGTTCCTTTACAAAGTTAATTCTTAACAGTTCCTTATGCGTGTTCTTACAAATTTAAACAATGCTGGGAATGGGGATCTCGATCTGTATGATATAGTCTTCTACCCGGTCTATGACGGTTTCATTGATCCCTTTTTCATAAGAATAGCCGGACAGCACCAGACCCTTATTATGGGCAAATGCAAGGATTTCCTGATACCGCAGGGGGAGATGGTCCCAGCCTCCTTTGTGGAAAGCCCGCAGGTATTTTCCTTTTGGCTGTATATGCAGGCCGCTTTCCTGGCTAAGGTGGGGAATTTCAATGAAAAGCTTGGTGTAGCCGTCGAAATTTCCCTTAAGCAGGCTGGCGACGGGGAGCATGGAACCGTAGGAGGCGTCATGGAGGCGGCCAAGCTGGTATCGGGCTGTTTCGGCGGTGATTAGTTCCACTTCCCTTTCAAATGTAACATTTTCGTCTATATCTACTGTTACCAGGCGCCGCTCTTCTTTTTCCACGATACAGATTTCTGATAAGTCCATCGTCAGAAGGGTATCCATATCCTGCCGATGGCTGGATAAGGTTTTTCTGACTGCCTGCAGGTGAAGAAGCTGTAAGTCCAGCTCTGCGATTTTTTCATCCAGAAGGCATTTCATGTTTTGGGCAGAACGGTTTTTCATGAAGTCCTGGATCTCTGGGATGGATACGCCCAGTTCCCGGAGCAGGAGGATTGTTTCCAGCAGGGGGCTCTGGTGATAATTATAGCAGCGGTATCCGTTTTCTGGATTGATTGCGGCAGGCTTGAACAGGCCGATCTCATCATACCACATCAGCGTTTTTTTGTTGATGCCGTGGAGCGCTGCGAATTGCCCGATGGTAAGTGAATTGTTTTTTGCATCCATATTTTTTCTCCCTGCATTCAAAAGAATGTATCGTTTCCTATTGACTATACTGTTACTGTACGGTTTATTATACTATATGGAACAATGAAATGCAAGGCGGGAAGCTGGTTGGGATCAGCATGAAAGTGATGGGGGCAATCTCCGGGATTATGGTTGCAGCTTCCCTGTGTCTGGCTAGGCTGCTGGTTTCTGTTTTCGCCCGTCCAGATGCTTGCGCTTCCTCTGGTTCTGGGCGTGAACGGCGTCTGGCTGGCAACGCCTGCGGCAGAACTGATGGCGCTTGCCCTGTCTGCTGCGCTGTCGTCAATCGGCGTAGCAATCACTATGCCTCATTCTTCCGCCTTGCAGATGGAAATTTATGTCCGATAAAGCGGGGCAGGCTCTTCTGCGCAATCTACATCGGCATTTAACCGCCAGAGTAATAAAATCTGCCCTGGGTAAAAATACCCTGAGTGATTAAATGGAATTTTATACCGCATTTTACGGCAGCAGGACAGCATTTCACAGCAATGAAATTGTTTTGGTAATTTGGGCAAGTTATAATAAAATGCCTGTCTATGGCAGCGGCAAAAGTTTATATTTTGCCGCTGGCTATGTAATGATGAGGGGGTGGCGCATTGATCCGTATTGCTATCTGTGATGATGAAAAACACATGTCCGATCATATAAGGGCTTTTGTCTCAGATTTTTTCCGTAAAAAGAACAGGGAGATCCATCTTCGGACATTTTTAAGCGGTGAAGAGCTGTTAAGTTACGATGGGCAGATCGACATCTTGTTTCTGGATATTCAGTTGAAGGGCATGGACGGCATGGAAACGGCTAGGAAACTGAGGGGGGATAAGTTCCGGGGATTCCTGATCTTTATCACGGCACTGAAAGAGATGGTGTTCCAGTCTTTTGAGGTACAGGCTTACGATTATCTGGTCAAGCCGGTGGATGAAAAGCGATTTGAAAAGACCATGGAGCGCCTTTACGCTTCCATGCAAAATGCTGGCGAAGACAGCTTTCTGGTGCAAAAAGGATATGAAGGGCGCATCATTGCAAAGGATGAGATTGTATTCTGTGAGATCATAGACCGGAAAATATATCTGAACCTGGCTTCTGGAGAGGTCGTTGATTATTATGATCGGATTGAAAATCTGGAAACGAAGCTGGACAGCCATTTTTTCCGGTGCCACAGGAGCTATCTCATCAACCTAAAGCATTTAAAGGGCTATAAAAACGGGATAGCATATATGGATAGCGGCAAAGAGGTTCCCGTATCACGGCTGCGGAGCAAGGAGTTTTCCGGTGTTGTCCTGCAGTATATGAAGATCATCTGAGATTTGTAATTGGTTCAACCAGAATTGCGTAGAGCCTGCACCAGCGCAGCGAGGGTATTTACTGCACAATTCACTCAAAAACGTACAGGCTGCGGGCATATCTGTGAGGGAACGGAACTGATATATGGAGTTTTTACATATGGGGGCAGGTAATATGGCTGAGTATTTTGCGTTTTTCATAGCTGATTATTTCCGATATCAGTAACTTAAGGAAGTAATAGGCAGGGAGTGGGGCTGGCATGGATCCTAATAATGGATATAACACATCGGCTTCACGAAAAACGAGGGAACGTTGGGATTATGCACAGAGTGCTGCGCCTGATATATTCATCTCCCTTGGAAAAACTTTGGGTATTATTGAGATTGCATTGAGTGCAGTGATGTTTTTATTTCATGTCCTGGTTCATGCGGCTCTCCGTGTTGGAGGTGTTGTAGGGCTGGGATTCTTGTTTATAGGATTTTATAAAACGGATTCAGAGATGGAGAAGTAGTTTGTGTGAGAGAAAAATCAATATGTTTAGGAGGGCAAAACAACATGGATTTATGGGAGAAATTCGGGATAAGCGAGGGACTCGCCGATTTGTGGCAGGAATTGGGCGTCAGTGCGGGAACGGCAATTATTGTTTTGGCTGTATTGTATTTTGTGATCAAATGGGCGGTCAAAAATGGGGTGTTGGAAGCCTATAAGAAGATAGAAGAAAAAAGAGCGCAGAATAATTTAAAGGCAGATGAAACGGCCAGCAGCCAAATGACTGGGGATGATGGTTAAAATTTACAGATTCTCAAATAAAAAATACGCATTTCGTTTTCTTTCTGTTAAGCATATTATTTTATGTCACTTAACAAGGAGCTTCAGGTCTTGTCCCAAAAAAACTGGCTGAAAGGCAGTCTGGACGAAGGGCTTGTATTTTTAATAGGCAATGTGCGGGGGAAATGCTTCATTGAGTATACACCTGAGGAATACGCATGGGTCCTATAGATGGGATTTCTTTCTGACCCGAAGTATATGGGCTATCAGACAGCCGATACGGCAGGGCCTTATTTTAAGCTGGTGTACCTGCCCTTTGGGGAGGACGCCTCCCTTCCCCATTTCCGGGATAGGGCGCGCAGGCATGAAGATATGCCGGAAGGCTTTGTGCTGTACTATGCAAACCAATGCCCTTTTATGGCCAGTATGTACCGATACTGGAGGAGATGGCAAAAGCCAGGAATGCGGTATTTCAGTCGATACATATCCAGGCCAGGGAGGATGTGCAGAACACACCCATATTTATATTCACAGAATCATTGGACTGCTCTGGCTGGCTGCATCCATTGTATGTGGGGTATCTGGTCATAATATCGCCCCGAATTGTTGCTATGAGCAGCTCCCAGGCCGTGAATAGCAGCCATGCGGAAGGATATGGTCGGCTGTTATTGAAAAAAGGTATTGACAAGTGATATATACTGTTATATACTGTTTATCAAGGAGGCAGCGATATGCATATAATCATCAGTAATTCATCCATGGAGCCAATTTATGAGCAGATTGTGGGACAGGTCAAATCCATGATCTTGGAAGGCAAGCTGCAGGAAGAGTCCATGCTGCCCTCAGTGCGGTCTTTGGCAAAGGAGTTGAAGATCAGCGCATTGACAGTGAAGAAGGCCTATGACTGCCTGGAGCAGGAGGGGTTTATCGTTACTGTGCATGGGAAGGGGAGCTTTGTGGCCCCTAATAATAAGAACCTTTTGCAGGAGGAGCTGCGCAAGGAGGTGGAGGCCATGCTGGAACAGGCCATTCGGGCTGGCCGAAGCCGTGGGATGGAGGATGGGGAGATTAGGGAAATTTTCCAGCTGATTTTAGAGGAGTGAGAGGCAAAAGGAGGAAGTGGGAAACGATGCTTTTAAAATTAGATCATGTTCAGAAGCAATATAAAGATTTTCGGTTAGACTGTTCCTTCCAGGTGGAGGAAGGATGCGTGACAGGGGTGATCGGCGCGAATGGGGCAGGGAAAAGCACTGCTTTTAAGGCAATCCTGGGACTGATTAAGACAGATGGGGGAAGGATTGAAATATTGGGGAAGGACCAGAAGGAGGTCACGGCTCATGATAAGGAATCCATTGGCGTGGTGCTGGCGGAGAACACCTTTAACAGCATGCTTACCGCAGGAGACGCCATTAAGGTGATGCGTGCAATGTACCACAGGTTTGATAAGGGGCGTTTTTTGAACAAATGTGAACAGTATGGGATTCCCCTGAAAAAGCAGATCAAGGATTTTTCCACTGGCATGAAAGCCAAGTTTAAGCTGCTGGTTGCCATGAGCTATGGCGCCAGGCTCTTGATTCTGGATGAGCCTACCGTGGGGCTGGATTCTGTGACCCGGGAGGAGCTGTTGGACGAGATGCGGGAGTTTATGGAGCAGGAGGGCAGGGCCATATTGATCAGCTCCCATATCTCTTCGGATTTGGAAGGGCTGTGCGATGACCTGTATTTTATACAGGGAGGCAGCATCCTGTTCCATGAGGATACCGATGTGATCCTGTCGGACTATGCTACCCTGAAGGTAGATGTGGAGCAGTACCAGAAGCTGGATAAAAGCCATATTATGTACCAGCAGAGGCGGCCTTTTGGCTATGAGCTGCTGACCAGGGAAAAGCAGTTTTACAAGGATAATTATCCGGGGATTGTAATGGAAAAGGGAACTATTGACAGTTTAATGGCAATGGCTGCGAAAGGAGAAGCATTATGAAAGGGCTGCTGATCAAAGATTTCAGGTTTATTTTTAAAGGCAAGAGAATGGCAGTGAGGCTTTTGGCCATAGCGCTTTTCCTGCTTTTTCTGCAGGGGATTGAGAACTGTGCGTTTATTATCACATATATCACAATGGTGGCAGGGATGATGGTGCTGGGCACCATTTCCAGTGATGAATATGACAAAAGCAATGCATTCCTTATGACAATGCCCATTGACCGTGACCTGTATGCCAAGGAGAAATATGTGTTCTCCTTTGCCTGCAGCCTGGCTGGATGGCTGTTTGCCACTGTGCTGTGCACAGCCCTGCAGGCTGGCCATTGGGAGGAGGTGCTGGCGCAGGCAGCAGTGATTTTTCTGATCTTGTCCTTATTTCAGTTTACCATCCTTCCTGTGCAGCTGAAGTTTGGCGGGGACAATGGGAGGATGGTGTTGGTAGGGATTATGGCGGTTATTATGGTTGCTGCGCTGCTGCTTGAAAAAGGCTTGCAGATCCTGCTTCCGGGAGTGGAGCCTGAGGAGCTTTACCTGCGCGTCACAGAATGGGTGAAGGCCCAGAATATCTGGGCGATTGGAATCATCCTGTGTGCGGTGTGGCTGGCGTGCCTGGGTATTTCCCTTGCCATAAGCAAAAGGATTATGCAAAAAAAGGAATTTTAGGGAGGGGGCGCCTCCCTAAAATTCCACCATTGCCCGAAACTGGTCACAGTCTATGGATACGTCAAACCGCCCGCCCAGGGCTGCAGTATAGGTATTTACAATGGCCAATCCCAGGCCGTTGCCGTCTGTGGTTCGGGATTCCTCCCCACGGGCAAAGCGCTCCACAATCTGGTCTTTGGTAAAGTCCATCCGGTAGCTGGCGGTATTTGTAATCTCAAACCGTACCTTCCGCGCCTCATTTGCCTGGAACTCCCCAAGGTTTTTCCCATCCACAATGGAAGTCTTCAGGAAGATCCTGGTATTTTCCTGGGAGTATTTCAGCGCATTTTCAATCAGGTTCTGGACAATGCGGTACATATAGATGCTGTCTGACAGGAATTCCGTGTGTTCTGCTGTCAGTGATACTACAGTTTCCCTGCCGCTTTTGGAAATCTGCTCCGCCATATCTGCCATGACCTGCTCGATCAGGCAGTTCATTTCCATTTCCTCAAATTTCAGCTCCACATTTCCGCTGCTGGTTTTCGCCAGGTCAAACAGGCTGTCCACCATTTCCTTTAATTTTTGCGCCCGGTTGGAGATAATTTCCACATAGTCTTTGGCCACGTCGCTCAATGCCTCTTTTTTCATCAGCTCAATATAGCCTACCATGGAGGTCAGGGGCGTTTTCAGGTCATGGGAGACATTTGAAATCAAATCCACTTTCATTTTTTCACTGCGTATGGCAGACTCTAAATTTTTCTGGTTAATCTGCGCCTCATTTTCCATAAAAAGATTCAGCCATTTTTTCAGCTCACGGTCTCCTGCCATGCGGCATAGGCCCCATTGCAGGATCAGCGTCCCAGCCAGGATGTAGCCGGTGCTGTAGTTTTTGAAATACATATAGTTCTTGCTGAAAGCGGAGAGGGACAATGTTTTTAAGATGATGGAATGATAAAAGGCGTATGACAGTATGCCCAAAAGGGTCCAGACAAGCAGAAGCAGTATGGATAAGTTTCTCTGCCTGCGTTTCCATTCCTGGAAAAAATGCCCGGATTCCAGGTTCCAGTGCTTATTCCTGCGCTTCATGCCAAATTTCATCAGGCCGATCCCGCCCAGGGCAAGGGAGAGGTTTATCTTGATGGCCAGCTCGGGAAAGCCGTTCGCCTGGCTGTGTTCCAGCCTTTGCAGCAGGGAAATCCCATACAGGCAGCCTAACAATCCCCAAAACAGCCATTTTTCTTCCCTTTGGAGCAGCTTCAGGCAGTATGCCCAAATGGCGCCCCATCTAGTATTTTTCCATTTTGTATCCAATTCCCCACACCACCTTTACATATTTTGGATTTTTCGGGTCGATCTCCAGTTTTTCACGGATATGCCGGATATGCACCATTACCGTATTTTCTACCGTGAAAGCCGCTACTTCCTTCCATACCCGTTCGTAAATTTTTTCCGCGGAAAATACCTGCCCGGGGTGTTCCATCAAAAGCTCCAGGATTTTGTATTCCTTGGCGGTAAGCTTTACGTTTGTGCCGTCTACGATCGCTTCTTTTGTTTTCCTGTCTAGGATCAGGCTGCCGTTTACCAGCTGGTCTTCCTGCGCCTTGGGGGCGCTGCCGCCCCAGGTATGGTACCGGCGCAGCTGGGCCGCTACCCTGGCAGTGAGCTCAGCGGGATTGTAGGGCTTTGCGATATAGTCATCCGCACCCATAATCAGGCCGGAAACCTTGTCGCTTTCCTCTGTTTTGGCAGATAGGATAATGACAGGGATCTTGTAAGCCTGGCGGAGCTTCATCAGCGCGGATAAGCCGTTCAGCCTGGGCATCATCACATCCAGAAGGATCAGGTCTACGGTGTTTGCCTGTAATATTTCCAGCGCCTCCATGCCGTCGTAGGCCTTTAAAATATGATAGCCTTCATACTCCAATAGCTTTCCCAGGGAAAACACGATTTCCTTGTTGTCATCCACTACTAAGATTGTCTGTTCTTCCATGCCTGTACTCCTTTGTGCTTGTTCCAGCGTGTGTCTTTGCCTCTGCTTTTTGGATGCTGCTTCTATATTATAATAGTGATTTCAGAAATAAAACTCAATCTATTTCTTAAAAAAATCTTAAGTTTTGAAAAGAAAAGAAACGGCATTATCCCGAAATTTCAACAAAGAAATCACTTTGGCCAAATTTAAAATAGTGGGCAGCATGGTATTTTCCAAAATTTGCATTTTCATGAATGTTTTTTGCGAAAAAAATGCAAAATAAGTATAACACTTGAATTTTAAGGCAAATAATATTTATAAGTGCAAGGAATTTTGGAATAAGATTATGCAAACATGGTTTGATAGGAGAGAGACAATTATGTTGGCAATTCAAAACTTACTGAGGAATATAGGCCGTTTTTTTAAAAATACATGGAAAGGGGCTTTCCAGGAATGTGCGGTGTTTGTTTCAGGGCTGTCGGTGTTTCTGCTGGTGTCTTTGCATGCCCATGGGGGAGAGGCAGTTGGAAAGCGTGAGGAAGCAGCAGAATGCAGCAGCCTGGTAAGGCAGGAGGAAGGGCTTGCGGGAGCTGTGCAGCATGGAAAGGAAGAAGGCGGAAAGGTTGTCCTGGATGATGGGCTGGCAGAAAGTGTCAGGAAGGAACAGGAAGGGAAGCTTTCGGAGGGCGGGCTAAAAGAGCAGGAAATACCGCCAGGCCTGGCGCTGAAACAAGAGGGGGAGCGCGTAGCAGGGAAGCTTGGCGGGATGGGGGGAGGCTTTGTGTCCTCCTGCCAGCAGATTTTAGAAAAGGGGGAAAGCGCTGTGCAGGAAGCGAAGATGGAACAGGAGCAGGAGGAGATTGTGGCTGCCTCTGTGAATATACAGCCCATGCATAATGAAATGAGGCAGGAGCCGGTGAACCCTTATGGGGATATTACAATGACAGATCAGGATTATGAGGCGCTTTTGCGGATTGTGGAGGCAGAAGCGGGAGGGGAAGATCCCCAGGGCAGGACATTGGTGGCGGAGGTGATATTGAACCGGGTATTGGCAGATCAGTTTGCCTCATCCGTTTACGATGTGGTATTTGAAAGGACAGGCGGGAGCCCGCAGTTTGCGCCGACGGCAGACGGGAGGTATTATACGGTGGAGGTGATGCCGGAAACGGTGGAGGCTGTGGAAAAAGCGATCCATGAAGAGGATCTGTCCCAGGGGGCATTGTTTTTTTCAGCCAGGAGCAAGGCGGAGAAGAATGATATGGCCTGGTTTGACCGGAATTTGAAGTGGCTGTTCCAGTATGGGGGGCATGAGTTTTATACATTGCCTTAGGGCGTGTTTTGGGAAGGCAGTTTTTGCTGCTGTTTATGGCAAATGTCAGTGGTTTAAGGGATTAATAGACAGGGGGCGGGCACCTGGCTGTCAGGGAGTGGGTGGCTAAGCGTCTGCTAGGGGGTGGCTAAGCGTCCGTCAGGGAGCGGCTGGGGCTTCCGGGTTTGCCCTTGTTCCGACGCTCCGGGATTAAGAGTTTCTAAGCAGTTCCAGGAAGGCTGTGCCATGCGGACGGAACCGCCATGGACACGCCGTCCGTGGCGTGGCCATGGCTTTTGCGGACGTCCCTGTCCGCAAATCCCTGCTATTTTGGGGAACTGCCAAGAAACTCTAAATCCCCCCGCAAGTCACAAGGGCAAACCCGGAAGCCCCAGCCGCCCCCTGACTACGTTTTCCAAGGCCGTAAGGTGGAAAATTGATTCCTGGCTTCCAGCTGATGGCACTGCCCAGGAAACAATGCGGTTTCATTAAGTGTCCGGTTTGGTTCTGCATGGAGCCTAAGTAAGGTTCCTGTAAAAAAGCCCAGGCTGGCAAGCCCATGGTTTTTGCTTTTAAGCAGCAAAGGGGCAAACATATGCCAGAAGCAGCTGGAGCCTTGTTACATAAGTTCATAAATCTATAAATCTATTGGCTCTCTGGGCAAAGGGGGTGATTACCATTTTCTCATTGCAGATAGCTCTGCGCTATCCTCAGAAACGAAAGATACCGGCCGCCAGATTTTTTGTAGAGCCAGGGCAAGTAAATTAAATAACATTGTCCTACGCCGATGCCAGCAATTTAAGCGGGAAATCTTTCTCCCAGCTTACTCTAGGGAAATTTGAGATGGAGATTGACAGTGAGGGTGAAAACTCTTATAATGTGGAAAGGCTGTAATGGTTAAGGTATTGGACTGTTAAAAGATTAAAGTAAAGGATGGATGAGGCTATGTTATATAGAAGCACGAGAAACAGGGATGAGAAGGCAACGGCGTCCCAGGCGATTTTAAAAGGGCTGGCTGAGGATGGGGGGCTGTTTGTGCCAGAGCAGATACCGGCGCTGGATGTATCTGTGGAGGCGCTTTCCGGGATGGATTACCAGGAAACGGCTTATGAGGTAATGAAGCTGTTTTTGACAGATTTTACAGAAGAGGAGCTGAAAAGCTGCATTCAGAATGCATATGACGGGAAATTTGACACAGAGGAGATTGTGCCGATTACAAAGGCGCAGGATGCTTATTATCTGGAATTATTCCATGGGGCTACCATTGCATTTAAGGATATGGCATTGTCTATTTTGCCCCATTTGCTGATTGCGTCGGCAAAGAAGAATCAGGTTGAGAATGAGATCGTGATCCTGACAGCAACCTCTGGGGATACTGGGAAGGCGGCCTTGGCAGGGTTTGCTGGGGTAAAAGGGACGAAGATTATTGTGTTTTACCCGAAGGATGGGGTGAGCCCCATCCAGGAGCGCCAGATGGTGACCCAAAAGGGGGAGAATACCTTTGTGGTAGGGATCCATGGGAATTTTGACCAGGCGCAGACTGGGGTAAAGCAGATGTTCTCTGACCAGGGGCTGGCAGAAGGGATGGCGGCGGCCGGGTATCAGTTCTCTTCTGCAAATTCTATCAACATTGGGCGTTTGGTGCCGCAGATTGTATACTATGTCTATGCCTATGCAAAGATGGTGAAGAAGGGCGGGATTGCCAATGGGGAAGTTATGAACGTGGTAGTCCCTACAGGGAACTTTGGGAATATCCTGGCAGCGTTTTATGCGAAAAATATGGGGCTGCCTATTGGGAAGCTGATCTGCGCTTCTAATGAGAATAAGGTGCTGTATGATTTCTTTGCGACCGGTACATATGATAAAGACCGGGAGTTTCTGCTGACTTCTTCGCCGTCAATGGATATTTTGATCTCCAGCAACCTGGAGAGGCTGATTTATTGGATTGCGGGGAATGATGACAGGAAGAACCGGGAGCTGATGGAGGCTTTGCAGAAAGATGGAAAATATGAGATCACAGATGAGATGAGGGGGCGGCTGGCCGGGTTTTATGGGAATTATGCCACAGAAGAAGAAACGGCGGCAGTGATTAAGGAGATTTATGAGGAAGAGGGCTATATTATAGATACCCATACCGCAGTGGCGGCAGCAGTGTATAAGAAGTACAAGCAAGAGACTGGGGATGGGGCAAAGACCGTGATCGCCTCTACGGCAAGCCCTTATAAGTTCACCAGGAGCGTGATGGCGGCCATTGACCAGAAGTACCAGGACAGGCCGGATTTTGAGTTGGTGGATGAGCTGGAAGCATTGTCTGGGGTGAAAGTGCCGAAGGCGATTGAGGAAATCCGTTCTGCAGAAGTAGTGCATACGTCCGTGTGTGAAGTGGATGAGATGCAGGATGTGGTGAAAGGGTTTTTGAAGAGATAGAAGATTGTGCTTGTTAAGAATAGGCGCGGCCAGCAGATGAAAAATTTGCCGGCTGCGCCTGATTTTTTGTAAAAAATATTTGAGGGTTTAAGTTATCCTATCCTGCCCTCCTTACACCTTATAAAATAGAAATTACAAAATTAATTTTCCCAAAGGAATATATGATTGGCAATAGATAAGCCGTAGCATCCGTATCTAGGGTAGTGCCTTCATGGAGTATTGGCGGCTGCAGATGCAGTTCCACGGCAAAGTCATTGGACATATTTACAGCAAAAAGCCCATTGTGCAGGTTCAAAAAGTCCCCGATGGAAGCTTCCACATATTTGTTTATCTCCGTAAATTCTTTGTCTGCATACCGGCTTGCAAAGGCGGCCGCCACCTCTGTATCCATGTCCAAAGCTGACAGGAAGGAAAACGGCCCATCCAAGGATTGTGAAACGCAATAATCCGTTGGAACCTCTGGCAGGGTAATGAACTTCAGCGGCGTAAAATCTTCCCCGATAAACCGTATCAGGCTGTTGAACAGCAGCTTCAGGTAAAAGAGGATATCCTTAAGGTTCTCAATTCCTTCCTCTGGGCAAAAGCTTACCAAAAGCTTGTCCACCATTTCCTTTTGCTCATCCAGCAGGTCCAGGTCATAAATCTCATAAGTATTCTTATATTCTGTCAGGATATCTTCAAACTGGATACGGGACAGGATATCCTTCTCAATCAATATCTGGCCTAACAGCATATAATTGGGCAGCTGCATTTCCAAGAGCTCGTCCACCTGTTCCTGGGTCAGATAGGAAAGCTCAACGGCAAGCTCACCAAAACGCTTGCTGCAGCGCATCTGCAGGCGGCAGACATCCTCTACCTCATGGGCTGACATATACCCGGCATGGATGGCTAGGGTGCCGATTTTCTTATGGGTGGTGCTTTGGATCTTCAATACTTCGATGAGCTGCTCAGGGGTGACCACTCCCTTATTAAGTAAAAAATTGCCGAAAAATTGTGTGTGCATCATGGCTCTTATCTCCCTTCGAAACGTCCTTTTAGAATTTCTGCAATAGCAGAGTAAGTGAAAGGCTTCTGCACAAAATCGCGGGCGCCTTCCAGTATGGCATTTTTTAACTGTGTCTGTGTACCAACAGAGGAGACAACCACTATGTAGGCTTTGGGGTCGAACCTGCGGATCTCACGGGTTGCCTCTACGCCGTCCTTGACAGGCATTACAATATCCATGAATACAAGCGCTGGCTGATGGAGCCGATATGCCTCAATGGCTTCCTGGCCATTGGCTGCTTCGGTGAAAGCTGTATAGCCGCATTTTTTGGCAATGTCCTTTAGCTGGTGGCGTGCCAAGATAGAATCGTCGCAGATTAGTATTTTATTATTTCCCATTTAAATCGCTCCTTGCTGATCGTACAAATTGATATACTATAATTTTACACTAAACAAGGGGAAGTTTCAATCTTTTTTTGTGATACCATTTGCAATACGCCCAGATAGCAGGTATAATGGTAACAGCACAGGAAAAAGAGCAAAAGAAAGGAGACGGATCATGTTTTTGATATTTGATGTGGTAATTTTGTTCTATGGGGTTTATACAATTTATTCTTCCATAAAAATGAAACAGACGCAGAAGCTAAGCAATTGGCTGGTAGGCATGGAAACGGCCTCTGCTATCCGGGATACGAAAGGCTATATTGACTTTATTTACAAAAGAATCATTGTGATGGGGGTGATGGCGCTGGTCTTTGGGGCAGTAAGCCTGGTCAATGACAGCGTTATGCCCATTACCCATGTGATGCAGGCGATGGTGGTGCTGTTTTTGGCAGTCTGTGTCTGGTTTTACCTTACGGTAAGGAAAGCAAAGGAAAAATACTGGTAGCCACTGGGGGCAGAGGGCGGCTGTCAGGGCTGCATCCTTTGGGAATGGGGCGGCGGAAAAAGCCAGGTCTGTGCCGTTAACGCTTGTCCATGGGGATATAGCTTTGGTGTTCCTGGACATTTTTGTAAGCGGGGCGCATGATCTTGCTGTTGTAATTCAGCTCCTCCAGACGGTGGGCGCTCCAGCCGGAAATCCTTGCGATGGCGAAAATGGGGGTGTATAGTTCCAGCGGAAGGTTCAGCATGCTGTAAGCAAAGCCTGAGAAAAAGTCCACGTTGGGGCTGACTCCCTTATAGATTTTGCGTTCTTTGGCGATAATCTGCGGCGCAAGGCGTTCCACTGTAGAATAAAGGGCAAATTCATCTTCCCGCCCTTTTTCCCTGGAAAGGCGTTCTACAAATGTACGGAACAGCTCTGCCCTGGGGTCGGAAAGGGAATATACCGCATGGCCCATTCCATAGATCAGCCCCGCCTGGTCAAATGCCTCTTTGTGCAGCAGGGCAGTCAGGTAGGCGCGGATCGCATCCTCATCGTTCCAATCCGTTAGATGGGACTTCATATCCTCAAACATCTGCACTACCTTGATGTTGGCGCCGCCGTGCCTGGGGCCTTTCAGGGAGCCTAAGGAGGCTGCAATTACAGAATAGGTATCGGTGCCGGAGGAAGATACCAGATGGGTGGTAAAGGTGGAGTTATTGCCGCCGCCATGCTCCATATGCAGGATCAGGGCGATATCCAAAAGCTTTGCTTCCAAAGGCGTGTAGCTGCTGTCTGGGCGCAGGATATGCAAAATTGTCTCAGCAGTGGAATGCTCTGGCTGTGGGGAGTGGATAAAAAGGCTTGCCCCGTCATGGTAATGACGGAAGGCCTGGTATCCATAGACGGAAAGCAATGGGAACAGGCTGATCAGCTGCAGGCATTGGCGCAGCACATTTGGGATGGAGATATTGTCTGCATAGCTGTCATAGGAATAAAGGGTCAGGACGCTCCGTGCCAGGGCGTTCATCATATCCTGGCTGGGCGCTTTCATAATGATGTCCCGGACAAAGCTGGTGGGAAGGGTACGGTAGTTAGCCAACTGCCCGCAAAAACGGTCCAGCTCCTCCTGGGTGGGAAGCTTCCCGAACAGAAGCAGGTAGGTGCATTCTTCAAAGCCAAAATGGGACTGGTCAGAAAGCCCGCGGATCAAGTCTTTTACATTGTATCCCCGGTAGTAAAGCTCCCCAGGCGCAGGGACAGATTCCCCATTTACCATTTTCGTAGAGCAGACGTCGGAAATTTCGGTAAGGCCTACCAGCACGCCCTTGCCGTTAAGGTCACGGAGCCCCCGCTTCACGTCATATTTGGTGAACAGCTCAGGCTGGATGGTAGCGGCCTTTTGGCTCAGCTCTGCCAGATGCTCCAGTTCTGGTGTGATTTCATAAAATTTGTTTGTATTCATGTAGGACCCCCTTTGTTATGTTATTTGTTTATTACAACGGCTCAATACCGAATATGCCGAAAAATTGACGCAATCCTTTTATGCAACCGAAAGTAATAGGTAAAGTATGGTATCAATCATAACACATTTCTCAATTTCAGCACAAGAAGAATCTGCGTGTTTTTACGAAATGTTCATATTTTATTCAAATAATAGCGGTTTTAATAAAAATTTTATTGATTTTTAACAGATATTTTTGTAGATTTTTCCACGAAAATAGTATAGAATAGGACTAGTATAACCCGCGCTGAATGCCTTAGTGTTTGGCGCAGAATATTTAGTGCAGGTTATACTAGAGTGTTGTGGCAGTACCCTGGCAGCCGGCGTTCGCTGTCCGCGCACCCCTGCGTTGGTGCCAGCCAGCGATGCCATGCGCCTTCCTGGTGCGGCAGGACGGACAGCTTGCCGTTACGATTTACGGCCTGTCAATTTTTTTGCACATATTTTCAAAAAAAGATTGACAAAATTTTTTCAAAAGGATATTCTTAAGATAGCAAAGTTTTTAAATTTAAGGAGGAAACTACACAATGGCGACAAAAGCATATTATCCAAGAACAGAAATCGGGCCAAATAAGGTTGGCTTTGCAAAGACCCGTTCCATTATTGAGGCCGCTTTCTATGGGAACAACGTGGTGAAGGTTAATACTTTGAAGGAAGCTTATGAGCTGGCAAAGAATTCCCCAGGAACAGTCGTAACAGACATGCCTGTATACAGGGGAGAGGAATTCGGCTTAGAGCCAGATGCAAAGGTATTGCTGTTCAATGACGGCTCCATCACAGGGCGTTATGCTCCAGCCAGAAGGATTACTGGCAAGCCAGGCGTGAATACCACAGAGCTGGATAAGATCTTAATGGATGCAGTTTATGATACCAGATGGGAGACCATGTACCATGCAGAAGTTTTTATCGGCTTAGATAAAGAGTTTATGGTAAAGGCCCATCTGCTGATTCCAGAAGGGGAAGAGAACCTGCTGTATTCCTGGATGCTGAACTTCCAGTATATGTCTGATAATTATGTAAAGATGTACAAAGAGTCCAAGCTCTATGAAAATGAGCCGGATATCTATATTTTCTCCAATCCGCAGTGGAGGGGGACAGACAAGACAGATATCAGCGATCCGAACTGCCTGTGCTATTTCAATACAGATACCAACTGCGCAGCAATCCTGGGCATGAAGTATTTTGGCGAGCACAAGAAAGGCACCCTGACCCTGGCATGGGCGCTGGCAAACCGGAATGGGTACGCTTCCTGCCATGGCGGCCAGAAGGAATACACCTTAGAGGATGGCTCCAAATATGTTGCTGCTGTATTCGGCCTGTCTGGATCTGGAAAGTCCACGCTGACCCATGCAAAGCACAACAACAAATACCCATCCATCAAAGTGCTTCATGATGACGCATTCGTAATCAATGCTGATACATGCGCTTCCGTGGCATTAGAGCCCACCTACTTTGACAAGACAGCAGATTACCCAACAGCATGCGAAGACAACAAGTTCCTGCTGACTGCCCAGAACTGCTCCGCAACCTTAGATGAGGATGGCAAGGTAGTTTTGGTAACAGAGGATATCAGGAATGGAAATGGCCGTGCCATCAAGTCCAAATTATGGTCACCAAACCGTGTTGACAAGATCGACGCTCCAGTTAACGCTATTTTCTGGATTATGAAAGACCCGACCATTCCTCCAGTTGTAAAATTAAAGGGCGCTTCCCTGGCATCTGTTATGGGCGCAACCTTGGCTACCAAGCGTTCCACCGCTGAGCGCCTTGCAGCAGGAGTAGATCCCAATGCATTGGTAGTAGAGCCTTATGCAAACCCATTCAGGACCTATCCTCTGGTAAATGACTATGAGAAGTTCAAAGCATTGGTAGAGAACAAGAACGTAGACTGCTATATCATCAACACAGGCGAGTTCATGGGCAAGAAGGTTCAGCCAAAGGATACCTTAGGCGTTCTGGAAGCAATCGTAGAGAAGAAGGCAGAGTTCAAGCCTTGGGGACCATTTTCTGATATTGAGATCTTTGAGTGGGAAGGGTTCGTTCCAGATTTATCTGACAAAGAATATGTTGAGCAGTTAAAGGCACGTATGCAGGATCGCCTGAACTATGTGACAAATTTAGACGAGGCAGAAGGCGGATTCAATAAGCTGCCAGAAGACGCTGCTGCTGCAATCAAGAAAGTTGTAGATGAAGCAAACACACTGTAAACTATAAGTAATAAAATCTCCCACAGAATGTATGCGTTCTGTGGGAGAGTGCGTATTAGGCGTTTTGTAAGTAAGTTGTAAAGTAACTAAGAAGAATTTTTAACTGTAAGGGGAAAGTTATAGGAGCTGGAGAGGTTAAACATGAATAAAAAGAAAATTGTTGTATCATTTCTATTTTGCTTTTTGCTGACGGCATCCGTTTTTTTGTATAAAACAGATGTAAAGGCGGCAGGACCTTATACGATACAGATTAATAAAGGAACAAACGTTGTGACGGTGTTCCGAAGCGACGGCACGGCAGAACGGGCATTTGTGTGCTCCACTGGCAGTGATACGCCTATTGGCACCTTCAATACCAGCCAGAAATTAAGGTGGCATGAGCTGATGGGGCCTAGCTGGGGGCAGTACTGTACCCGTATTGTCAACGGAGTATTGTTCCATTCTGTATGGTATTACCGCAATGGGGATTACGCATCCCAGTCTTACCGGGAGTATAATAAGCTGGGCACCACATGCTCCCACGGATGCGTACGTTTGACGGTAGCAGATGCAAAATGGATCTATGACAACTGCCCTTTAGGCACAACCGTCAGGATCATCTATGGATCTTCTGCCAATGACCCCCTTGGAAAGCCGGCGTTTATCCGCGTTCCAGATGTAAGGGAAGGCTGGGATCCCACAGACCCGCATCCATCCAATCCTTATCGGAATGCAATGCCTACGATCAATACAAGCGGCGCACAGACTACAATTTCCTTTGGCGCTGGCTTTAACCCTTATGCAGGCATCAGTGCAAGGGATTCCCTTGGCAATGATATTACCAGCAGGCTGGCCTATGCAGGCAGCGTAAATACAGGACGGCTGGGAAGCTATAAGATTACATACCGTGTAACAGACGCTTTGGGGCGGACGGCCTATGCAGATGTGATCTATACCGTGGCAGATACCCAGAAAGCAACCATCACAGGCGTAAAAACCTCTTTGCAGAAGGAATATAATTCCAAGATTAATATCAAGAAAAATGTAAAAGCTTCTAATGTAACAGGCAAGAGCCTGACAAAGAAGATTAAGGTTAAGGTAATCTACCCGGGCACCAAGAAAGAAAAAGGATATTCCAAGAGCACACTGAAGCTTACGAAGCTGGGCACCTATAAGATCAATTATTATGTAACGAACCCAAATAATGGGCTTGTAACAAAGGTAACCTGCAAAGTAAAGGTAAAGGATACTAAAAAGCCGAAGCTCAGCGGCGTTTCCAGCAAGAAAACAGTGGAATACAATGCCACGAAGAACCTGCAGTCAGGCGTAAAGGCACAGCTGGTATCTGGTAAGAACGTATTGCCCAGGGTAGTCATTAAAGTAAGGACGCCAGGGAATAAGACTTATACGAAGCTGTCTTCGAAAAAGTTTAAAAAGTATAAGTTTACTAAGACAGGGACTTACCGTGTGGCATATATTGTGTCCAATCCTTATAACAAGAAGGCTGTTACAAAGAAAATTACTGTCATTACTGTAAAGGATACGAAGAAGCCTGTAATTTCCTGTGCTGTAAGTGAAAAGACCGTAGATTATAATTCTGTCCTGAACCTGAAGTCGGGCGTAACAGCAAAATTGCTGTCTGGCAAGAATGTGACATCGAAGCTCAGGATTAAAGTGAGGACGCCGGGAAGCGCCCAGTCTGCAGAAGTAAGCGCATCCACATACACGAAATACAAATTTGACAGCGTTGGCACTTATTGGGTAGTATATTTTGTAGCGAACCCCAATAATACAAAAGCAGTTACTACCAAGAAAATGAAGATTGTTGTTGTAGACCGTGCCGTGCCTGTAATCAGCGGCGTAAGCGAAACAGACCGTGAGGCAAAGGTTGGGGACCGCATGGATCTGCGGGAAGGCATTTCTGCTGCAATGGCATCCGGTACGGACCTTACAACTGATATAGCTGTGAAGGTTACTGCACCAGACGGCACTGTGCCAGAATACACACAGGGTGAATATACCTTTGAGCAGATGGGTATCTATACGGTAGAGTATACGGTTGCGAACCCGAATAAGCAGGATGCTGTGGCTGTTGCGACAATGAAGGTTGTTGTAAGTGAAGGGCAGAACCCTCCAGTGGATCCCGATCCAGAACAGCCAGTGGATCCCGACCCAGAACAGCCAGTGGATCCTGATCCATCAGAAGGGCAGGAGCCATCCGATAACCAGGATGCAGACGGCGGGCAGACATCTGCAGATTCTCAGAGCCTGACGGAAGGAAAGGCTTTGGCAAACGGCCAGGCTCCATCAGAAGGGCAGGCGCTGCCAGAGACCCAGGAGCCGCCTGCCAGGGCAGAAGATGTCACTGAGGATGAGGCGGAGGATCAGGATGGGGCAGAAGTTCCGGCTGAAGCTCAGCCTGAAGCAGAGCCTGAGGCTTAAGGCAGCCTTCCAGCAGAATGGAATCATAACGGGTATTTGCTGGTTTCCCATATATTTGGAAAAAATTGTGCCTGTAACATGAAATTAACATTAATTTTTAGTTGATAAACGGGGCATAATAGAGTATAATCAAGTTAGTGAAATTGAGAAAAAGTATTCCTGGGATGTTCGATACCCTGCTATTTTGAACCTACATTTCTTTTTATGGGATTCCTACATTGCCAATTGGATGCCAGGCCGTCATTATGCAGCGGAAGGCAGAAGAGAGGTTGCGGTTACCCACCTAGCTTGGCTAGGAGTCAAAATTGCAGGAAACGGCATTTTGGGTGTACTTTTTACAAAAGAAAATGAGTTTTACAAAAGAGGATTTGCGCAGACGTTTCGAAAGAGGACATAACAGAACACGAAAGACAGAAAACACAAAAGAGTCCTGTAAGAGCGAAAGAGATATATATTACAAAAGACATAAACGTAAGATAATTGATGATATAATATACAAAAGAGAGAGGCTGCTTTTACAAGCAGCCTTTTCTTTTTGGGGGAAAAGGAATATCTTTTGGGGGAGGAGAGTATAATTAGGATAAGTTATGTTTTGATAGGATATTTTGGAAAAAGAGGATGATAGGGGGCGGAAATGTGGAACGAAGCTATTTTGCTGGCAGAAGGGGCTATATGGCAGGGGCAGCCTTTGTTTTGGCGCTGTTTTTACTGGCTGTTTTTATCAGCGGCATTACAAAGGAAGAGGCAATTACAGGATATAGTGACGAATATGTTGCAATGGCAGAGCTGCCATCGCAGCTGAGCTTTACATATTTTGGGGAGGAGGGGTGGAAAGAAAAGGTAAAAGAGGCCAATGGGGGAGAAAACCTGGATGGGAAGCTGACCTATGGGAAGCTGGAGCGGCTGCTGGAGCAGCTGTCTGTGCAGGAGTATGTGGAGTATGAGGGGCAGAGCGCCGGGAAGGTTTTATCACGGGCTCAGTGGGATGGAATCTATGGGCAGGTGTTGGACTTGCTGGATGTGGAAGGGAAAGTTTCTGCCCAGAATTTTGTATTTTTGGAGGATGCTCCTGGCAGGAAATTGACCCAGGAAGGGTATTTTGAGGTGGCAGAGGGCATTGATTATTTCCATTATTATGACATGTACCAGGTTTATGTAATGGAAGGGCGCATGATTGGGATTAAGGGGAAATGCCAGGAGCCTGTTACGCTGGAAAATGTGTTTGTACATAAGGCTGGGGAGGGACAGGCAGCGGTCCTTTATGAGAGGCGGGAGCTGTCTTTGGATATTGCAGGGTTAGAGGAGGAGATACAGGATATAGTCTGTGACATAAAATGGGAAAATAATAGGGTGACGGCGATTTATAAGAAGGAGGATGTAATTTCCGGCAAGGTATTGAGCTTTGATGATAAGAAGATTGAGATTTCTGGTTATGGGGCATTGAATCATAATGGAAATTTGAAAATATATAAAGCCTATGGGACAGTGGAGCAGCTGGATGAATCGAAGCTGGTGGTGGGGAACCTGCAGGCAGATTTCGTGGTGGCCGGGAAAGATGTCTGCGGCATTATACTGAAGGAACCGGCATCTATTGAGAATATCCGTGTGCTGCTGCTCAACGAAGAAAACGGCATATACCATGCAGATCCCGTATTTGTGGCAGATGCAGGCAGCACAGTGGCCATAGGGGATAAGGAAAAGAAGGTGAAGAAAAACCGCCTGATCCATGTGTCGGAATTTTTTTCTGATGAGGAGGATTATGTGAAAATCTCTTTAGGGAAGGAAAGCGGGCGGATTTATTTTTCCAACGGGGAAAAGGAGCGCATTTCCCTGGGATACCGGGGAACCTTAGAAATCCGCAAGTACCCGGAAGGGTATGGCGTGGTGAATGAACTGCCCTTAGAGCAGTACTTATACGGCGTGGTGCCAAGCGAGATGCCGGCATCTTATGAACGGGAAGCCCTCTGTGTGCAGGCAGTCTGCGCCAGAAGCTATGCCTGTATCCAGCTTATGAACAACAGCTATGCGGCATATGGGGCCCATGTGGATGACAGTACGAATTTCCAGGTATACAATAAACAGGAGGAAAACCCGCAGACAAATCTGGCTGTGGATGATACCATAGGGGAAGTGATAAAATATGGGGGGGAGGTTGCAGAAGCTTACTTTTTCTCCACTTCCTGCGGATTTACGCAGAATGTAGGGGTGTGGAATTTAGCAGAGGATGAGGCGCACGGGTACCTGCAGGGGGTTTCTTTGCTGCAGGAGGGGGAGACACTGGATCTGTCAGAGGAAAAAAAGTTTGCAAAATTTATAAAGAGTAAAAAGATCCATGCCTATGACAGCGACAGCCCTTATTTTCGCTGGGAGGCAGAGCTGGATACGGTGGGGAGGCTTGCAGATGTGAACGGGGCAATCCTTGCGCGGCTCCAGGCAAACAGCGGCAATGTGCAGATTTTGAAAGCGGATGGCTCGCCTGGCACAGAAGGGGACTTAAATGGGTTTGGGAAGATTGTGGAGATTACGGCGAAGGAGCGGGAGGCGGGAGGCTGTATACGGCGGCTGTGCATTTCTTATGAGCAGGGGAGCGTGGAGCTGCTTACGGAGTACAATATCAGGTATGTGCTGGGTGCGGCTTCTGTCCAGGTGACAGGCCAGGATGGGAATTCCATTGATATGCCATTGCTTCCAAGCGCCTGCTGCATGGCAGCTTCCAAGAAGGATAATTTCCGGGTATATGGGGGAGGCTATGGCCATGGGCTTGGGATGTGCCAAAATGGCGCAAATGGCATGGCAAAGGCAGGCATGAAGTATACAGAGATTCTGTCAAAATTTTATAAAGATATTACGATTGAAAATATTTATAATGGAAATGAATGAAGCTATAGGGTTCCTTTCCCACAATAATTGGTATTGGCAAAATGGGCAGAACTATTTGCAATGGCGGCAAAGTTGTGTTAAGATATGGACTTAAGGAAGGCTTGCCATGGGAGGGCAACCAAAATGCCTGGGATAAAGGCAAAAGTGTGCACAATGAGGATTGGGTTATGGTTTGGAAAATAATTGCAGGGACAAGGGAGTTTGTGGGAAAGTGCAAAGAGGATGACATCAGTGCCTATGCAGCGCAGTCAGCGTTTTTTATTGTGCTGTCACTGATTCCATTTGTGATGCTGTTTATATCTTTGGTGCAGTATACGCCGGTGACAGAGAGCATGGTCTTAGAGAGCGTGAACCGCCTAATGCCAGATTATATCTCCCCTTTTCTGATCGGGATCATCCATGAGATTTACAGCGATTCTATTGGGATTGTGTCTGCAGCGGCAGTGGCAGCCGTATGGTCCGCTGCCAAGGGCATCCAATACCTGACCAATGGGCTGAACAAGGTATATGACATTGAGGAAACCAGGAATTGGCTGTTTCTGCGGTTCCGGGCTATATTATATACGGTGATGCTGGTTGTGGCAATTGTGGCTTCTTTGACCCTTCTGGTCTTTGGGAACAGCCTGCAGCATTTGTTTGTGGAGTATTTGCCAATCGTGGCGGATATTACCCAGGGGATCCTGCAGCTGCGGGCGCTGATTTTGATGGCTGTGCTGATGCTGTTTTTCGCCATGCTGTTTAAGATGCTGCCCAACCGGAAAGCGGCCATCCGAAGCCAGCTGCCAGGCAGCATTATGGGGGCAGTTGGCTGGTATACCCTATCCTTTGGGATATCAGTGTATGTGGATTATTTTCATGGTTTTTCCATGTATGGAAGCCTGACCACTGTCATCTTAGTGATGCTGTGGCTGTATTTTGGTATATACATTTTATTGGTGTGCGCGGAGGCCAATAATATCTATGAGGAACACTGGGCAGAGAAGCGGACGGTGCGGGGCGGCAAATTTTTATAAGAAATTTCCCCAAATAACTTGCATATAGCAAAAATCTATGCTACAATCAGTGAGATGTTGCTTAAATCAAATACCCAGCAAGCCGGGTGATTGCCTGCTGGGATAAAAGAGCAGAAGTTATAGTATGCGAGGTGAGAAAGATGCGAGAAGGAATCCATCCGGATTATTATCAGGCAACGGTAACATGCAACTGTGGAAATACCTTTGTGACAGGTTCTACGAAGAAGGATATTCACGTTGAAATCTGTTCCAAGTGCCACCCATTCTACACTGGACAGCAGAAGGCTGCTCAGGCGCGTGGGCGTATTGATAAGTTCAACCGTAAGTATGGCCTGAACAATCAGTAAGGATTTAGTGAACAAATAGCAGCAGGCTTTGCTGCGGAGGGAGGATGTCTGCTTAGCTGGACATCCTCTATTGTTTTATGCTAATGCTTGGGGCATGGATTACGGTGCGCCCCAGAGGGTATACCTTATGAAACAGTGAAAAGGAAGTGAAGGAATTGGCATATTCTGGAATTGGCGGCCAGGCGGTTATGGAAGGCGTCATGATGAAGAACCAGGAGGTTTACGCCGTGGCAGTGCGCAAGCCTGACCATGAGATTATTGTAGAAAAAAAGGAATACGCTGGCATATGCAAAAGCGCATTTATCAAAAATATGGTATTTGTAAGGGGCATATTTAACTTTATTGATTCCATGGCATTGGGGATTTCCTGCCTGACATTTTCTGCCTCTTTTTACGAAGAGGAAGAGGCGGAGGAAAAGCCCCGTTCTGAGAAAAAGGAAAAGGTGGAGGCAGGGCTTACCATTGCGTTGGCAGTGGTTTTGGCTGTGGCAATCTTTATGGTGCTTCCTTTTTATGCTTCCCTGTTTTTTCAGGGATTCCTGAAGTCCGAGACGCTGGTGCTTGTGGCAGAGGGGATTTTAAGGATCCTGGTGTTTGTGGGCTATATCCTGATGATTTCCCAGATGGAGGATATTAAGCGTGTATTTATGTACCATGGCGCGGAGCATAAATGCATTAACTGCATTGAGCATGGCTTGGACCTGACGGTAGAAAATGTCAGGAACAGCTCCAGGGAACACAAACGCTGCGGAACCAGCTTTTTGTTTGTGGTGATCATCGTTTCTGTGGTTGCCACCATGTTCATTCGGGTGGATTCCAGGATCCTGCGGCTGGCCCTGAGGCTTGCTATTATTCCGTTGATTGCAGGAGTTTCTTATGAGTTTATCCGTCTGGCAGGAAGGAGCGAGAACCCTATTGTCAATTTCCTCAGCAAGCCGGGGATGCTGCTGCAAAGGCTGACCACCCGGGAGCCGGATGAGGAAATGATTGAGGTGGGGATTGCCTCTGTGGAAGCGGTTTTTGACTGGAAGGCTTATGTAAGGGAGCTGAGGGGAGAAGGCAGGGAGAAGATATGACATTTATGGGCGCATTGGGATATGGGAGAAGGACGCTGAAGGAGGCAGGCATTTCTGATTTTGGGATAGATGCGTGGTATTTGCTGGAGTATGCCTGTAAGATAGATAAGGGGTATTATTACCTCCATTGCCAGGAGGAAATGGAAGGAGAGCATTTTCAGGCCTATCAGCTTTTATTGAATAAACGCAAGGAACATGTGCCGCTGCAGTATATTACAGGCAGCCAGGAATTTATGGGGTTGGATTTCAAGGTAAATTCCCATGTGCTGATCCCGCGCCAGGATACGGAGACATTGGTGGAGGAAGCCTTAAAGGTATTAGAGCCTGGGATGTCTGTGCTGGATCTGTGCACGGGTTCAGGGTGTATTATTGTCAGCCTGTTGAAATGTGCGGAAACAAAGATTTATGGGACAGCCAGCGATATATCGAAGCAGGCTCTTTTGGTGGCAAAGGAAAATGCCAAGGCTCACCAGGCAGATATTAACTTGGTCCGCAGCGACCTGTTCCAGGGAATTACAGGCGCCTTTGATTTGATTATTTCCAATCCGCCCTATATCCCTACAGATGTCATTCCTACTTTAATGCCGGAGGTCAAAGACTTTGAGCCTATTGCGGCATTGGACGGAAAAGAGGCGGGCCTCTATTTTTACAAAAAAATTACCCGGCAAGCCCCCCAGTACTTAAACCCCAATGGCTACCTGTTTTTTGAGATTGGTTATGGCCAGGGAGGGCAGGTAGCGGCTCTGTTGGATGAGAATGGGTTTCGCAATATAAAAATAATAGAAGACCTTTCTGGAAATGACCGGGTTGTCTGTGGCAATCTTCCGGCTGTGGTATAAACCATAAATATAGCATATCCATACATGAAAGAAACGGAGGCTCTTAACATGTTTGATAAATTAGAAGATATCCTTCTTAGGTTTGAAGAGATCATGAACCAGCTCAGCGAGCCAGATGTGGCAAATGACACCAATCGTTTCCGCAAGCTGATGAAAGAGCAGAGCGACCTGGCTCCTATTGTGGAGTCTTACAAGGCATACAAACAGGCCAGGCAGAACATTGAGGATTCCCTGGCCATGCTGGAGGAAGAAAGCGACGAGGAAATGCGGGAGCTTGCCAAAGAGGAGCTAAACGGCTCTAAGGAGAAGGTGGAGCAGCTGGAAAGCAAGCTGAAGATCCTCCTGCTCCCCAAGGATCCCAACGATGACAAAAATGTAATTGTAGAAATCCGCGCTGGCGCTGGCGGGGACGAGGCTGCCTTATTTGCCGCTGAGGTTTACCGCATGTATGTCCACTTTGCCGAAGGCAGGCGCTGGAAAGTGGAGACTATGGAATGTGAGGAAATCGGCATTGGCGGCATGAAAAACGTGACCTTTATGATCTCTGGCCAGGGCGCCTATTCGGTTATGAAATACGAATCCGGCGTACACCGGGTGCAGCGTGTGCCGGAGACAGAATCCGGCGGCCGTATCCACACCTCCACCATTACCGTTGCCGTAATGCCAGAAGCCGAAGATGTGGATGTGGTCATTGACGAAAAAGACATCCGTATTGACGTTATGCGCGCCTCCGGCAATGGCGGCCAGTGCGTCAACACAACGGATTCTGCCGTACGCCTGACCCATTACCCAACAGGGATTGTCATTTACAGCCAGACAGAAAAATCCCAGCTTCAAAATAAAGACAAGGCGTTTGCACTGCTCCGTGCAAAGCTCTATGACATTGAGTGCCAGAAACAGCACGATGCAGAGGCAGAGGCCAGGAGAAGCCAGATTGGCACAGGCGACCGTTCCGAGAAGATCCGTACTTATAATTTCCCCCAGGGCCGTGTGACAGACCATCGCATCAACCTGACGCTGTACAAGCTGGACAAAGTCATGAATGGGGATATCCAGGAAATTGTGGACGCCTGCATTGCGGCTGACCAGGCTGCGAAGCTAAGCAACTTTGAGGATAAGCCCTGAAACTATTAGCAGGCATTATATTGCACAAAGGAGGGCGTTATGAATATTTGGCATGATATAGGCGAAGACCGGATATATCCGACAGATTTTATAGCGGTGATTGAGATTAGCAAGGGCAGTAATAAGAAGTATGAGTTAGACAAGGCCACAGGGATGCTGCTCTTAGACCGTGTATTGTTCACGGCAACCCATTATCCCATGAATTATGGATTTATCCCCAGGACCTATGGGGACGACAAAGACCCATTGGATGTGCTGGTGCTTTGTTCAGAGGCAATTGAGCCCATGACCCTTGTAAGATGCTACCCGATTGGTGTTATGAAGATGAAAGACGGCGGCATGGGAGATGAGAAAATCATTGCCATTCCCTATGGGGATCCCACTTATGTGGGATATACAGATATCAGTGAATTGCCGAAACATATTTTTGAGGAACTGCAGCACTTCTTTTCCACATATAAGAGCCTGGAAGGGAAGGATACCGAAGTAGGGGAGGTTGGCGGCTCCATTGAGGCTGTGGGATGCATTGAATATTGCATGGAGAGGTATAAAAAGGAATTTGTAGAAAAGGATCCGTCTGATACATAAGAAGTTTTGCAATCTGGACGCAGGATAGTGGAAAGATTATCTGGATGTAAGCTTGCAGGGACGGCAGTTCCTTATTTTAATAGTCTTGGAAAATGGGGTCAGGGAGTGGCTTAGCTGCTTTCTGGCTCCTTTCTGTAGAATACTTAAGTTACTGGCGATGGGAGTGGCTAGGCACCGATATCCATCCCCCGGCATTTCACCGCCCGACGCTTTGATAAGTGCAAAGGAAAACACAAAGGCGCCAACGGTTATTGTATTTATCATGGACAGGGAAATTAATGCCATGCCGATTGCCCCGCCAGGATTTTCCAACCAAAATATCCCTCGATTTCTTAACAAAATAATTGCGTTAATGTTTTCGCGATGCTATACTAGGAAGGAAACAGAGGAGCGCCTAAAAATGCCCCCCTGTTTTCCCTTGAAAATATACCAAAAGCAACCAAATACGCAAAGAAGGAGGAGAAAGGTTGGAAGCGAAAGAGCAGAAAGTAATGGATGAGATTTTAGAGTCCCATAGTTACGACCCGACGGCAGTAATCGCGATTATGCAGGATATCCAACAGATATACCGCTACCTGCCAGAAGAAATGCTTTGCTACATTGCCAAAAAACTGCATTTAAGTGAAGCGAAGGTGTATGGAGTAGCAACCTTTTATGAGAATTTCTCCCTGGATCCAAAGGGAAAGTATGTGATTAAGATCTGCGACGGGACAGCCTGCCATGTGCGTAAGTCCACAGCAATTTTAGATGAGATCCGCAGCCTGTTGGGCGTAACTGCCCAAAATCCTACAACAGATGACATGCTGTTTACGGTTGAGACCGTATCCTGCCTGGGAGCCTGCGGCCTTGCGCCAGTCTGCACGGTGAATGATGCAGTGCATGCAGCCATGACTCCGGAAAAGGCCAGGGAGCTGATAAAGGAACTGAAGGCGGAGGCAGGAGTTGGAGAGGAGGCTGCAGATGAGAATTAATACAAGGGAAGAACTGGAAAGAAAAAGGAAAGAATATGCAAACTCCCTCAAGACCCAGCGCAAGCAGATCTTAATCTGCGCTGGAACTGGATGCGTGGCTGGAGGATCTTTGAACATCTATGCCAAAATGCAGGAAATACTGATAGCCAGGGGCATTAAATGTTCCCTGGTGCTGGAAAAAGAGCCCCACGATGAGAGCATCGGCCTGAAAAAATCTGGCTGCCACGGGTTCTGTGAGATGGGCCCATTGCTGCGGATTGAGCCAGAGGGAATTTTATATATCAAAGTCCATGTGGAGGACTGTGAGGAGATTATTGAGGAGAGCATTGTCAATGACAGGGTCATTGAGCGTCTGGTATACCATGACCCGGAGGGCAAAGCCTATGAGCGCCAGGAGGAGATTCCTTTCTATAAGCAGCAGACCCGGGTGGCTTTGGAGGACTGCGGCCATATCAACGCGGAATCCATTAAGGAATACATAGCGGTAGGCAGATACAGCGCTGTGGCAAAGGCATTGTTTGACATGACCCCCCAGCAGATTGTGGACGAGGTGTCTGAGGCTTCCCTGCGCGGGCGCGGCGGCGGCGGCTTCCCTACTGGCAGGAAATGGCAGCAGGTGCTGGACCAGAAGGAAGAAATAAAATATATTGTCTGTAATGGGGACGAAGGCGACCCAGGGGCATTTATGGACCGAAGCATGATGGAAGGGGATCCCCACCGCGTCATTGAAGGCATGCTGATAGCCGGAATCGCTACGGGAGCCCATTATGGGTATATCTATGTGCGTGCGGAATACCCGCTGGCAGTGGAACGCCTGCAGACGGCAATCTGTAAAGCTACCGAAAAGGGGCTGCTGGGAGAGAATATCTTAAACTCTGGCTTTGGTTTTGACCTGAAGATCAGCCAGGGGGCAGGCGCATTTGTCTGTGGGGAAGGCTCTGCGCTGACTGCATCCATCGAAGGGAACCGGGGAATGCCAAGGGTAAAGCCGCCCCGTACCGTGGAGAAGGGGCTTTTTGGGAAGCCCACCGTATTGAATAATGTGGAGACTTACTGCAATGTGCCCCCCATCATAAATAAGGGCGCCGCATGGTACAAGACCTTAGGGCCTGACAAGAACCATGGGACTAAGGCCTTTGCCCTGACTGGAAACGTTATGAATACGGGGCTCATCGAAGTGCCTATGGGCACCCCGCTGCGGAAGGTGATCTTTGACATTGGCGGCGGCGTAAAGGGCGGCGGGTTTAAGGCTGTGCAGATTGGCGGCCCCTCTGGCGGATGCCTTTGCATCAACCCGACCGAAGACCATTTAGACCTGCATTTGGATTTCGACTCCCTGAAGAAGGTAGGGGCTATGATCGGGAGCGGCGGCCTTGTGGTAATGAATGACAAGAGCTGCATGGTGGAAGTGGCAAGGTTCTTTATGAACTTCACCCAGAACGAGTCCTGCGGGAAATGCATCCCCTGCCGGGAGGGCACCAAGCGGATGCTGGAGCTTTTGAATGATATCTGTGAGGGCAGGGGCACCATGGAGCATATCACCATGTTAGAAGAACTGGCAGAGACCATTTCCGCAACAGCCCTGTGCGGCCTTGGGAAGACGGCGGCCTCTCCTGTGGTAAGCACCATGAAATACTTCCGTGAGGAATACCTGGCCCATGTGGTGGACAAAAAATGCCCGGCAGGGCAGTGTAAGGCTTTGACGGTTCTGCAGATTGACCCAGAGCTGTGCAAGGGCTGCAGCAAGTGTGCAAAGCTCTGCCCGGTAGGGGCGATTTCTGGGGAGGTCAAGAAGCCGTTTACCATTGACCCGGCAAAATGCATCAAGTGTGGGGCCTGCAAAGAAGGCTGTAATTTCCATGCGGTAAAAGAAGTGTAGGAGGGTGGCTGACGTGAAAAAATATATGATGATAGACGGTGAGCATGTGGAGTTCACTGATGAGAAAAATATTCTTGCAGTCATTCGGAAGGCAGGAATTATTCTACCGACATTTTGTTATTATTCTGACCTGTCCATTTACGGCGCCTGCCGTATGTGCGTGGTGGAGGACAAATGGGGCGGCATTATCGCTTCCTGCTCTACGCCCCCGAAAAACGGGATGGAGATCCATACAAATACCCCACAGCTTTATTACCACAGGAAACGCATTTTAGAGCTGCTGTTGGCGGCCCATTGCAGGGACTGTACCACCTGTGAGAAGAATGGGAAGTGCAAGCTCCAGGAGCTGGCCACCAGGTTTGGGATCCCAGGCGTGCGCTTTGAGAATACAAAGCCCATCCGCCCCCTTGACACTTCCTCCAAGTCTATTGTGCGCAACCCCAATAAATGCATTTTATGCGGGGACTGTGTGCGGGTCTGTAGCGAGATCCAGCATGTAGGCGCTATTGACTTTGCCCACCGGGGAGCCAGCATGGAAATTTCCACGGCCTTTGGCAAAGACATTGCAGACACCAACTGTGTCAACTGCGGGCAATGCGCGGCAGTCTGTCCTACTGGCGCAATCACCATCAAGCAGGATACCCATGATGTTTGGGAAGCCATCCACAACCCCAGGAAACGGGTGGTGGTGCAGATTGCCCCGGCAGTCCGCGTGGCAGTGGGGGAAGCCTATGGCTATGAGCCAGGGGAGAACACCATCGGGAAGCTGGTCGCCTCCCTGCGCAGGCTTGGCGTGGACGCTATTTTTGATACGGCTTTGGGGGCAGACCTGACGATTATTGAGGAAGCGGAAGAATTATTGGAGTCCTTAGGGGAAGAAGGGCGGAAATATCCCCTGTTCACCTCCTGCTGCCCGGCATGGATCCGGTTTGTGGAGACACAGTACCCCCATTTAATGCCCTATGTCTCCACGGCAAAATCACCGATGCAGATGTTTGGGGCAGTGATTAAGGAATACTATAAGAAGCAGGATAAAAAAGAGGGCATGGAAACGGTATCTGTGGCGATTATGCCATGCACGGCCAAGAAATTTGAGGCTTCCAGGGAGGAGTTTAAGCGGAAGGGAATCCCGGATATTGACTATGTGCTGACGTCATCCGAGGTGATCACCATGCTTCGGGAGATTGGGATCCGCTTTGACCGTTTGGAGCCAGAGGCTTATGACATGCCATTCTCCATTTATTCTGGGGCAGGCGTGATCTTTGGGGCTACCGGCGGCGTGGCGGAGGCCGCTGTACGCCGGGTTGCAGAGGATAAGAGCCCGAAGGCGCTGAAGGATATTGAATTTATTGGGCTGCGGGGCATGGAAGGCGTGAAGGTATGCGAGCTTCCCTATCAGGACAGGCAGCTTCGGATTGCGGTGGTAAGCGGCCTTGGGAATGCGGACCGGCTGCTGCAGAAGGTTGAGGGCGGCGAGGAGCATTTTGACTTTGTGGAAGTCATGGCATGTGCCGGCGGCTGCGTGGCAGGGGCAGGGCAGCCATTTGCCCGGTCCACAGAAAAGAGGCTCCGGGCAGAGGGTCTTTACAAAACCGACAAGGCGCTCCAGATTAAGCGGAGTGAGGAGAACCCATTGGTGGAGAGTTTGTACAATGACTTGCTGAAGAACCGGGAGCATGAATTGCTGCATGTGGAATATCTGCAGGGGAAACAGGGATAGGAAAATAAGATAATGGGAACCAGGAAGCTGCCGGCACATTCCGAAATAATGTGCCAGCAGCTTCTTTCTTATGTTGACATCATTGTTGAAAGGGATATAATATCAATAGCTGATTGTTTTGGATGATTAATTGTTTTCTTAAGCATAATGAAAGAGGGAGCGTTTTTATTATGAAATTCACATATATACACCACAGCGCTTTTTGCGTGGAGACAGAAGGAAAAGCATTTGTATTTGATTATTATAATGGGGTGGGCGTGCCCAACTGCACCTACCATGGAAAGATGCCAGAGCTGCCGGAGAATACGCCCATTTATGTATTTTCCAGCCACAGCCACAGAGACCATTTTTCACCGGAGGTATTGCAGTGGAGCGGGAGATATCCGAATATTCATTACATTTTTGCCAAAGAAGTAAAAAAGAAGCTGGGCAGCTCTGTGTTAAGGAACCTGGGAGTGAAAGAGGGGATCAGAGAAAAAATCACTTATATGAAGCACAATGAGCAAATAGAAGTTGATGGGGTTCAGATTGAGACGCTGCTCTCTACAGACAGCGGCGTGGCGTTTTTAGTGACAGTTTCTGGGACAGCCATCTACCATGCGGGGGATCTGAACTGGTGGAAATGGGAAGGGGAGCCAGAGGAATTTAATGAATACCAGGAACGTGCCTACAAAGAACAGATTGGGCTGCTGGCTGGGCGGGAGATTGGCCTTGCATTTGTAGTGGTAGATCCCCGCCAGGAGCAGGACCAGTTTCTGGGAATCCAGTATTTTATGGAGCATGTAAAGGCGAAGTATGTGGTTCCCATGCATTTTTGGAAACAGTATGCGCTGATCCAGGAATACCGCAAAGGGCTTCCGCCAGAGCAGCAGGAAAGAATCCTTGCAGTGGGGCATGAGAATCAGGAGATTACAATACCACAAGAATAAACAGATGGAGGCTAAGAGTATGGAAGGGCTGCAAAAAAAACAGTTAGAAATTATTTCCAGGCAGGATGGGCTGCGTCTGGATGGATTGCTGCTTATGCCGCAAAATCCAAAGGCCGTACTGCAGGTTTCCCATGGAATGTGCGAGCATAAGGAGCGTTATATTCCCTTCATGGAATTTATGGCCAGGGCAGGCTATGCCTGTGTAATCCATGACCACAGGGGACATGGGAAAAGTATCCGGAATCCAGAAGATTTGGGGTATTTTTACGAGAATGGCGGGGAAGCCCTGGTGGAGGACCTATACCAGGTGACAGAGGAGATAAAAGGCCAGTTTCCTGGGAAGCCCTATTTTCTGTTTGGCCATAGCATGGGCTCTTTGGCTGTGCGGTGCTATGCAAAAAAGCATGACAGGGCAATCGACGGGCTGGTGGTGTGCGGGTGCCCCAGTGAAAATTCCATGGCTGGCATTGGGATTGCCATTGACAGGCTGCTCCAAAGGCGAAAGGGAGGCCATGCCAGAAGCAGCGTGATTGATGCGCTGTTTTCCAGGAATTTTGAGAAGCCCTTTGAAAACGAAAACCTGCCCCATGCATGGATCTGCAGTGACAGGAAGGTGGTGGAGGAATACAATAACGATCCCTTATGCAATTTTACCTTTACCCTGAATGGGTATGAAGCGCTCCTTTGGCTGGTGAAGCAGACTTATGCAAGGCAGGGATGGGCTATGGAGAATCCCGGGCTGCCTATACTCTTTATTTCCGGCGCAGCAGATCCCTGCATGATCAATGAGAAAAAATTTCAGGATGCAGTGGAATTGATGAAGAAGGCCGGATACCAAAACGTCAGCAGCCATTTGTATCCAAACATGCGGCACGAGATCCTGAACGAGGCAGGAAAAGAGCAGGTGTATGCGGATGTGGCGGCGTTTTATAATGGGATTCTGCCCATGCGTTAGCCCACGCCCTATGAAAAGGCGGAAAATGGTATGTATATAATAGCCCATGCGTCAGCCCCATGCCCTATGGAAAGGCGGAAAATGGTATGTATATTAAATGGACAGGCTGCTTTTGGCCCTGCTTACCTTTTTGCAGTAAGACAGCAGCAGTTTCCAAGCGCCCCGTCCAGCCCAATAGAGCAAAATGCCAGCCAAACATGAAATAATAAATTCCACAACGGGATTTAATTCTTCAATGCCGCCAAGGACGACGTGGATATTTTCCATATAGGGGAGGCCAAGGTTAAAAATATAGTCAGCCATTTTAATTGCGGCTAAAATTGGGACGGCAACCCCGCAGGCAATAAAAACAGGGGCGATGATTGCTAAACAGGGAATGATAAATAATCCAGAAAAGCCTACAAGGCTGTAAAATGCGCAGACAGCCAAAAGCCTGTTCCAAGAAAAGCCGCTTTCTTTTGACAGGAGGCCTCCAAGATAGGATTTTGCCAAATCTTTTGGACTCCCTAACCGCTCAATAATCTGTTCTGCCGGGATCCTGGCGCGTTGTAATTCCTGCATTTCACTTTTGATTTCCCTGATAATGTCACTACGCTCTGCAACAGCGATTGGCTTTAAATGCTTTTCCATTTTTTCAAGGTATTCCGTTAATATTTTTTCCATGGCTTTATTCTCCTTTCAGTTCAGTGACTGCATGCAGCAGATTGTCCCATTCCACAAACATCATAGACAGATAATCCAGCCCCTTATCCGTCATGGAATAATATTTTCTCGGCGGCAGCCCTTCCAGGCCTTCCTGCCATGAGGAGGAGATATATCCTTCCTTCAGCAGCCTTCGGAGCAATGGGTAAATGGTGTTTTCTTTCGCTGCCATGATAGGGTATTTTTCTAATGTGCTGATAATCTCATATCCATAAGACGGCTTTTTCTTTATCATCAGCAGAATGCAAAATTCAAGGGTCCCTCTTTTGAGCTGGGATTTCCAATCGTCAATATTCATATACTGTGCCTCCTATATATACATCGTAACACACAGTATAAAAGATGTCAACTGCAGATTGGATGAAAGGTTTCCAATCATAGCAACAATTCGGGGTGATATTTAAAGTTTTGCTTCGCAAAAATCGCCCCTCACTCCTGAATCATGTTCTCACGGAATGCGCAGTTCGGCGCATTCCTGAGCCATGAATAGTAACTAGTAACTTTATGGATAAAAAATATTTTTCCATAAATATTTGACTATTCCTTCCAGTTGTTTTATAATACAAATATCTATGCACTAGAGCGTGTGTGGAGATGGATTGTTCTCCAAACACATTTTTGTAATGAAGGTCCTTCGGACTGAGAACGGGAGGTCTGTATGATTAAGAGCATGACCGGCTTTGGGCGTTGTGAGATTTCGGATGAGTCCCATCGCGTGGCAGTGGAGATGAAGTCGGTAAACCATCGGTATCTGGATCTTACTATCAAGATGCCAAAGAAGCTGAATACCTTTGAAAATGCCATACGCAGCCTTTTAAAGACATATATTCAGCGTGGAAAAGTGGATGTGTATATCACATATGAAGATATGACAGAAGAGCAGTCGGCTTTAAAATACAATGAGGGGCTGGCAGCAGAATATGCAAATTATATAAAGAAGATGTCAGAAACGCTCTCTCTGCCCTATGGGCTGGACGCGGCAGGGCTTTCCAGGTTTCCGGAGATATTCACCATGGAGGCGCGGGCCATTGACGAAGAGGAAGTGTGGGGCATTTTAGAGAAGGCAGTGCGGGGGGCTGCAGAGCAGTTTGTGGAAGCCCGGGTGCGGGAAGGCAGGCAGCTGCAGGAGGATCTGTTAGGCAAGCTGGAGCTTATGCTGGGCTATGTGGGGCAGGTTGAGCAGCGTTCCCCGGAGATTATTGAAGAGTACCGCAATAAGCTGGCCGATAAGGTGAAGGAGCTGCTGGAAGAGAACAAAGTGGATGAAGGCAGGATTTTGGCAGAGGTTGTGATCTTTGCAGACAAAATCTGCACGGACGAGGAGACCGTCCGTTTGAAGAGCCATATCCAGAGTACCAAAGACACCCTACAGCAGGGCGGTGGAATTGGCAGGAGGCTGGATTTTATTGCCCAGGAAATGAACCGGGAGGCAAATACCATCCTTTCCAAGGCAAATGACCTGACGGTTTCGGAGATTGCCATTAACCTGAAGACAGAGATTGAGAAGGTACGGGAGCAGATCCAGAACATAGAGTAGGCCGCAGGGCAGCGCAGAGAGCGGGCGTCAGAGCCATGGCAAAATGGCCCTGCTCCAGGGATTTGGCTGCACATACGGAAGATATAAAGGAAAGAGAGGGAAGCTATGGGCAGGGAAAAGGGTATTTTAATTGTGGTTTCCGGATTTTCCGGCTCTGGAAAAGGGACGATTATGAACCGGCTTTTAGAAGAGCATCCGGATACTTATGCATTGAGCATTTCCGCCACCACAAGGCCGCCCAGGCCAGGAGAGGCTCATGGGAGAGAGTATTTTTTCGTTTCAACGGATGAATTTGAGTCTATGATTGCCAGGCAGGAATTGATTGAATATGCGAAATATGTCAATAATTACTATGGGACGCCCAAAGAATATGTATCCCAGCAGCTGGAGCTGGGGAAGGATGTGATCCTGGAGATTGAGATCCAGGGCGCATTGAAAGTGAAGGAAGCCTTCCCGGATACCCTGCTGCTGTTTGTGACCCCCCCAAGCGCGGAGGAATTAAGGAGCCGCCTGCTGGGCAGGGGCACAGAGGAAGCGCCCATAGTGGCTTCCCGCCTGAGCCGGGCATGGCAGGAGGCGCAGGGAGTGGAGGCTTATGACTATCTGATTGTAAATGACCAATTGGAGGAGTGCGTGCAGAAAGTGCATGCGATCATACAAAATGAGCATGCCCGGATGGCGAGGAACGGCTCTGTGATCGAGGCCATAAGGGCAGGGTTAAAGGCTTTTGCGAAAGGAGAATAATATTATGATGCTGCATCCATCTTACACAGACTTGATCAAGGTAGTGAACAGTGGGGTTGAGACAGGCGAGGAGCCAGTGGTGAATAGCCGTTATTCCATCGTCCTGGCCACTGCCAAGCGGGCAAGGCAGATTATCGGGGGAGAGGATCCCTTAATTGAGAACGCTGCCCATAAGAAGCCATTTTCCATTGCAGTGGAAGAACTGTATGGGGGCAAGGTGAAAATTGTAGGGGAAGAGGATACAGAAGAAGAATCATAGGCTGTTGCAAAATCCTTACCACATGGTTCCGTTGTTATGGCGGGATTGTGTGGTAATCTTTGTTTGTATTAGCCGTAGAATGGAGGAAGGCATGGAGATTTTATTCATTTCCCTGGGCTGTGATAAAAATTTGGTGGACACGGAATGTATGATTGGCGCATTGGGGAGGGCAGGGCATAGCTTCACCAATGAGGAGGAACGGGCAGAGGCGATCATTGTCAATAGCTGCTGTTTTATCAATGACGCTAAGGAAGAGAGCATACAGGCCATTCTGGAAATGGCAGAGTATAAAGAGGCAGGGAGCTGCAAGGCGCTGGTCGTGACAGGGTGCCTGGCGCAGCGTTACCGGGATGAGATTATCCAAGAAATCCCGCAGGTGGATGCGGTGCTGGGAACCAATTCCTTTGGGGAAATCGTAAAGGCCTTAGAAGAAGCGGTGAAGGGAGGGCGCTATCAATCCTACCGTCCCCTGGAAGGGCTGCCCAAGCTGGAAGGCAGGCGCTCTTTGACCACGGGCGGCCATTATGCCCATCTTAAGATTGCAGAAGGCTGCAATAAGAACTGCACATACTGCATCATCCCCAAAATCCGGGGGCGTTACCGCAGCGTGCCCATGGAGGAGCTTTTAGAGCAGGCGCGGGAATTGGCCGGCCAGGGGGTACGGGAGCTGATTTTAGTGGCGCAGGAAACCACTTTGTACGGTGTGGACTTATATGGGGAAAAGTCCTTGCACAGGCTGTTGGATGGGCTGAACCAGATTCCTGGGATTTACTGGATACGGATTATGTACTGTTACCCAGAGGAGATTTATGAAGAGCTGATCGCATCCATAAAGCGCAACCCAAAGGTCTGCCATTACCTGGATATGCCAATCCAGCACATCCATGATGGGATCTTAAGGCGTATGGGGCGGCGTACAAGCCAAGAGGAGCTGAGGGAGAAGATTTCCTATTTGAAAGAGGAAATCCCGGACATTACCCTGCGCACCACATTGATCAGCGGATTTCCGGGAGAGACGCAGGAAATGCATGAGGAGCTGATGTATTTTCTCAATGAGGTGGAATTTGACCGGCTGGGGGCATTTACGTATTCCCCAGAGGAGGGGACACCGGCGGCGGAATTTCCGGACCAGGTGGAGGAAGAACAGAAATCTGCATGGCGGGATGAGATCATGGAGCTGCAGGAGGAGATTATTTTCGACCAGAATGAGGAAATGATCGGGAAAGAGCTGTGGGTCATGGTGGAAGGGAAAGTGGATGGGGAGAGCGCTTATGTGGGCAGGACCTACCGAGATGCGCCAGAGATAGACGGGTATATTTTTGTAAATGCTGAAGAGGCTTTTATGACGGGGGATTTTGTAAAGGTTCGGGTAACAGGGGCTTTTGAATATGATTTAATAGGAGAGGTGATTGGATGAATTTACCAAATAAGCTGACGATACTGCGGGTGGTTTTGATTATCCCCTTTGTAGCCTGTATGCTGATGCCAGGGCTTGGGGAAGCGGGGGTTTATGCATCAGTGGCATTTTTTGTAGTGGCCAGCCTGACAGACCTGTTGGACGGAAAAATTGCAAGAAAATACAATTTAGTGACAAATTTCGGGAAATTTATGGATCCCTTAGCGGATAAACTTTTAGTAGCGGCAGCCCTGATCTGTTTGACGGCTAATGGGAAGCTGGGGGCCTGGATTTCCATTATTATCATTAGCCGGGAATTTATTATCAGCGGCTTTCGGCTGGTGGCGTCGGATAATGGGATTGTGATCGCGGCAAGCTATTGGGGGAAGTTTAAGACTACGTTTCAGATGCTTATGATTGTGATGCTGATTTTGGATTACGGGAATAAAGCGTATCAAATTTGTGCCCAGGGGGTGACGTACATTGCACTGGCGCTGACGGTGATCTCGCTGGTGGATTATGTGGTGAAGAATAAGGGGGTTTTGAAAGAGCAGAAGTAATTATGCCAAAGTTTAGAGTAGGAGTGTGCAGGGAATTATGACAGTAGAATTGATTTGTGTAGGGACGGAGATTTTATTGGGGAATATTGTGAATACTAATGCTGCGTTTCTTTCAGAGAAGTGTGCCATGCTGGGGCTCTCTATGTATTATCAGAGTGTGGTGGGGGACAACCCAGGGAGGCTGAGGGAACTGCTGCAGACGGCGAAGGGGCGTTCGGATGTGGTCATCCTGTCTGGAGGGTTGGGGCCTACCCAGGATGACCTGACAAAAGAAACAGCGGCTGAGGTTATGGGGAAGCCGTTGGTAGAAGATGGGCAGGCCAGGAAAGAGATTGCGGAATTTATGGCGAAAAGGGGACGGGCCATTACAGAGAATAACTGGAAGCAGGCTTTGGTGCCAGAGGGGTGCAGGGTGCTGTACAATCCCAATGGGACAGCTCCAGGGATTATTATGGAAGAGGGGGATACCCGCATGATTTTGCTGCCAGGGCCGCCCGATGAGCTGGTTCCTATGTTTGAGGAGCAGGTATACCCCTATCTTCACAGCCTGCAGCCAGAGGTGATCTGTTCCAGGATGGTGAAGCTCTGCGGGATTGGGGAAAGTTCGGCAGAGACGGAGGTTCTGGATTTGATTGAAAGCCAACAGAATCCTACGGTTGCGCCTTACGCTAAGATTGGAGAGGTGCATTTGCGCATTACAGCAAAGGCACAAAGCGAGGATGCAGCCTATGCGCTGATTGCCCCAATGGAAAGGGAGCTGAGGAAGCGGTTTGGCGATTTGGTCTATACAGACGACCCGCAGGTTACTTTGGAAATGGCCATTGCCAGCCTTTTGGAGGAGCAGCGCCTTACGGTGACTACAGCGGAATCCTGCACAGGGGGCTTGCTGGCTGGAAGGCTGGTCAATGTGCCAGGGATTTCCGGATATTTTAAGGAAGGCTATATCACCTATTCCAATGAAGCGAAAGAAAAAATCCTGGGCGTTTCCCATGATACTTTGGAAGCCTATGGGGCAGTCAGCCAACAGACAGCAGAAGAAATGGCAAAAGGCGGGGCTAAGGCAGCAGGGGCAGATATCTGCGTGGCTGTGACAGGGATTGCAGGGCCAGACGGCGGCACAGAAGAAAAGCCAGTGGGATTAGTCTATATCAGCTGTTACTGCAAAGGAAAGCTCTATACCCAGAAAAACCAATACACAGGAAGCCGCAGCAAGATTCGGGAATATTCTGTTGCAAGCGCCTTAACCCTCCTGCGCCAGTCCATCTTAAAGGAAACAGGCTGCAAAATGGCATAGCATAAATGTGATATTTTACCATCTAAAATAACCATAAATGAGGTACACATATGAGAATTATAGCAGGCAAGGCACGCCGCCTTCCCCTAAAAACAGTTCCAGGCATGGACACCCGGCCCACATCAGACCGTATTAAGGAAACCCTTTTCAATATCCTGTCCCCCTGGCTCCCAGGCAGCCGCTTTTTAGACCTTTTTGCTGGAAGCGGGCAAATGGGCTTAGAGGCTGCCAGCCGTGGGGCCCAAAAAGCTGTGTTTGTGGAAAACAGCAGGAAGGCCGCCGACTGCATCCGGGAAAATATAGCATTTACAAAACTTTCCGGAAGCTGCACCCTGCTGCAAAAGGATGCAGTTTCTGCCATCCATTGGCTGGAAGGCAAAGAATCTTTCGACATCGTATTCTTAGACCCGCCCTATGGAAAGGGGCTGGAAAAAGAGGCGCTCCAGGCCTTGGCGGCCTCATCCCTGATCACAGAGGATTCGCTGGTCATCTTAGAAGCCCGTCTGGACTTTATGCCAGACAATGTGGAGGATTGGGGGTATTTGGCCACAAGGCAGAAGGCGTATAAAACCAACCAGCACATATTTTTACAGTTAAAACATAAGAACAGTGGGAGCGAGTTATGAAAAGAGCGATTTACCCGGGAAGCTTTGACCCGGCTACATATGGGCATATTGATATGATTGAACGTTCTGCGCAGATCGTAGATGAACTAGTGGTGGCTGTTTTGAGAAATAGTGCAAAAAGCCCATTGTTTTCTGTGGAGGAACGTGTTAGTATGTTAGAGGAAATAACAGGGCACCTCCCTAATGTGCGGATCCAGTCTTTCGATGGTTTGCTGATTGACTATGCCAGGGAGGTGGGGGCTTCTATTATCGTACGTGGGCTGCGGGCTGTTACGGATTTTGAGTATGAGCTTCAGATTGCCCAGACCAACCGTATTGTCAACTCACAGGTTGACACAGTTTTTTTGACTACCAGCCTAGAGTATGCCTATCTTAGCTCCACAATTGTGAAGGAAGTGGCTTCTTATGGAGGGGATATCTCCCATTTTGTGCCAGAGAGGCTGATAGAAAGGATTTATGCAAAATACCCGAAAGCAGGGCATAAAGGAGCGGTAGAATGAGTAGTAGAATTGAACAGATGATTGATGAGATAGAAGAATATATTGAACATTGCAGATATCAGCCCCTTTCTAATTCAAAGATTTTGGTAAATAAGGAGGAGATGCTGGATTTGCTGGCGGAGCTTCGCAGGAGGACGCCGGATGAGATTAAACGCTACCAGAAGATGATCAGCAACAAGGAAGCGATCCTGGCAGACGCCAAGTCCAAGGCAGAGGCCATTATTTCCCAGGCAGAGGTGCAGACCTCAGAGCTGATCAGTGAGCATCAGATCATGCAGCAGGCCTATAACCAGGCAAATGAGGTGGTGACCTTTGCATCAGGCCAGGCACAGGATATTGTGGATGCAGCCTCGAATGATGCATACGATATCCGGCTGAATGCGATCCAGTATACAGACGATGTCTTAAAAAGCCTGGAGGATATTATCGGGAATGCCCTGGAGACTACCAGAGCCAGGACGGAGAATTTGCTGAATTCCTTACAAGGGTGCTATGAAATGGTGAGCATCAACCGGGCAGAGCTGCATTCCGCCCAGGAAGAGGGGCAGGAAGCCGTGGGAGAGGAAATGCAGGAGAATGGGGAAAGCATAGAAGGAAACGTGCAGGGAGCAGAAGAGGGGGGGCAGGAGTAAGGGAAGGAGGGCTTGCCAAGGCCTTGCCCTGCAGCGGAGAAGAAATAACGGGCCGTACGGCACAAAACAGCGTCCCAATACATAGATGCCCCCATAAAGCGCCCCGCCATGGCATTGATTGGACGCTGCACCCATCCGGGAACTGCCCCAGGCTGGGGATTTTTAATGGGAGACATACAGGACAGCCAGGGCGAAGGACAGGAGGGTGGCCAGGAGCTTTGTCTGGAAATAGCGGGACAAGGGGAACCCTGTCTCTTTTATCATGGAAGATGTCTGTGCCAGCCCGGAGAGCCCGCCAAAGGCAGTAAACGCCAGGATCATTGGGTAGGCAGCCTGGAAGTCCAGGGACTGCTTTGCCGTGTATGCAATCCCGTTGGTGATTTCTGTGAAGCCCAGGAACAAGCAGTGGGCAAGGGGCGCTTTTATGGGCAGCAGCATTGTCATCTGTGCCAGGATGGCAAACATGACGATATAGCCGCCAAGCTTCGCCAGGGTTTCAAAACCGTTCATTATGCCGGCATCTATGATTTGAAAGCTCATGGATGTGGGCTTTTTTTGGGTAGCCTCCAGGGGAGAGGCAAAATGGCGCCTTCTGTTTTGGAGCATATAGAGGGCAAGGGGCGGGGCATATAGGATCAGGTAGGTGGGGAGCCTTAGGTCAGGGCGTTCCAGGCAGTCGTTCAGGATAAAGCTGCTGATAAACATAGGGCTGATATTGTTGCAGATGCAGTAAAGGCGTTCCCCTTCTTCCCGTGTCATTTTTCCAGCGCTGACCAGTTCGGCCGTGATCTTGCTCCCCATAGGAAAGCCAAACAGCATCCCGGCTGTTAAGGGGAAAACCCCGGCGCTGCTAATCGGGAAGATGGGCTTTAGGAGCCGGTGCATGGCTCTGGCAAAGCCGTCTAAAACGCCAGAGTGGATCAGGATGTAGGACAGGATGGAAAAAGGCAGCAGCGTAGGCAGCATTTTTTCATGCCAGAGGCTGAGCCCAAGGGCGGCAGCCTGGACGGCGTCCTGGGGGAAGATCAATATGTAAAGTAAAAAGATGGAAATAATAATGGTATAAATGAATTTTTTCATAGTTTATTTTATGATGGAATAAAATAAATATGACCAATGGGGAAGCCCTGTGAGAAGCAAAATGGAATGGGGATAATTTTCATGGTTTTGGGCATATAGGGTAAAAGGGAGCCAGAAAATGCATAGAAATGGAGGAAAAAAGCTATGGGAGTTTGTGACAAATTAGAGCCGCAAAGGGTGTTCCATTATTTTGAGGAGATTTGTGGGATTCCCCATGGTTCTGGGAATACGAAGGCGATCAGCGATTACTGTGTGGATTTTGCAAAGGGGCATCACCTCAAATGGCTGCAGGATGAAAACGGGAATGTGATCCTGTTTAAAGAGGGTTCGCAGGGGTATGAGGGCTCTGCGCCTGTGATCATCCAGGGGCATATGGACATGGTCTGTGAGAAAGAAAGCGGCATAGGCTTTGATTTTGAGAAGGATGGGCTGGATCTGTATGTGGAAGGGGATTTCCTGCGGGCGCGGGGAACGACCCTGGGAGGCGATGACGGCATTGCCCTGGCCTATGCCCTTGCCTTGCTGGAAGATGATACATTGCCCCATCCGCCGTTGGAAGTGGTGTTTACGGTAGATGAGGAGATTGGGCTGTTGGGGGCGGAACAGGTCGACCTTTCCATGCTAAAGGGGAAGAAGCTGCTGAACCTGGATTCCGATGAGGAAGGGATTTTCTTCGTAAGCTGCGCCGGCGGCCTGCAGATGGAATGTAAGGTTCCTGTGGAGCGGGCGCAGAGGGAGGGAAATCTATATGAGGTGAAGGTTTCAGGGCTGCAAGGGGGGCATTCTGGCGCGGATATCCACAGAGAGAGGGGCAATGCCATTTTTTTGATGGGGCGTGCCTTAGAGGCGTTGGGGAAGGAAATTCCGTATGCCATCGTGTCCCTGCAGGGCGGCACTAAGGACAATGCCATTCCCTGGGAAGCCTCCTGTGTGATCCTGGTGGATCATGATTTTTGTGCGGGCGGCGCTGGAAAAGAAAACATGCAGGAGCTGGCAGGGCGGTCGCCGTCACAAGGACGGAAATTGCCAATACAGGATGTGGAAAGGAGATTGCAGGAAAAGATAGAAAGGCTTGGCCGGGAATGGAAGCAGGAATACCATAGCTCTGATCCGGGAGTCACCATTTCCTGCCAGGGAATTGGTACGGGCAGGAGGGAAGCGCTGGCTGACGCCGCCCAGGCAAAGGTCCTGTTTTTCCTGCGGACTATGCCCTGGGGCGTGCAGCATTGGAGCATGGATATTGAAGGCCTGGTGGAGACTTCTTTGAATCCCGGCATTATGGTGCTGGAGGATCAGGCATTTTCCATTTGCGCCTTTATCCGCAGCAGCCTTACCAGCAGGAAGTATGAGGTGGCCGGCCGGCTGGTTTTCCTTACGGAATTTTTGGGCGGGGAAGTGTCTGCCAGCGGCGATTACCCAGCCTGGGAATATCAGGCAGATTCCCCGATGCGGGAGCTGCTGGCAGGCCTTTACCAGGAGATGTTCCAAAAGGAGCCCCAGATCAAGGCAATCCATGCAGGGCTGGAATGCGGGATTTTCTCTGGGAAAATCCAAGGGCTGGACTGCATTTCCTTTGGGCCGGACAATTTTGATATCCATACCACCAAGGAGCATTTGAGCATTTCTTCCACGGAGAGGGTATGGAAATTGCTCCTGGAGTTTTTGAAGCGTTCCCGTTAGCGTCCATTTTGGATGGAATATCATTTTTGGGATTTCACCGCCAGAGTAATATTTGATATTTTTAGAATGTCCAGAGGATGGTAATTCAATTATGAAAAAAAGGCTGTTCATCCGTTTGCTCATTCTCACAGCAACGCTCTGTTTTATCACAACCTTCACAGGGCACTTGCAGCGCGTTGCAAAGATTACCCACCTGTTGGTGGAGGAAGATGCCATGGAGCTTTTGCGCCAGCAGGAGGTTCCCACAGAAAAATATGAGTCCTTTTGTGATTATGCAGAGGATTCGGAGTATTCCAGGCAGGATTACCTCCTGGGCTACCTTATGACAGGCGAGGATGGGATACAGGAGCTGGATGCATATCTAAGCCTGCTGCACCAATACCATTCCCAAAAGATCCGGGTATTGGAAAAATATGAGAAATCTGTCTGGGAGGATCTGGCATATTTTCCTATTCCCCTTCCCAGGCAGGGGAGCAGCTTAAGCGTTTCCTATGAAAATTCCTGGATGTTTGACCGCAGCTTTGGCGGTAACCGTGGGCACGAAGGGACAGATATAATGGCTTCCCTCAATGAGAGAGGGCAGTATCCGGTAGTCAGCATGACGGATGGGGTGGTGGAAAAGGTTGGGTGGCTGAAGCTGGGGGGATACCGGATTGGGATTCGGTCGCCCAATGGGGGGTATTTTTATTATGCCCACCTCTATGACTATGCCAGGGAATTTCAGGAAGGGGAGGAAGTAAAGGCAGGGGAATTGCTGGGCTTTATGGGAGACAGCGGCTATGGGGAAAAAGAGGGCACAGTCGGGCAGTTTGCGGTGCATCTGCATGTAGGGATTTATGTGAATGGGGAGCAGGGAGAAGAGGTTAGCGTCAATCCCTATTGGGTGCTGCGGTGGCTGGAAAGGAAGCGGTTACGGTATGCATATGGCTAAATAACCGTAACTATTTGCGGACAATGTCAGTAACTTTGGGATGTGGATGTTATAGGCGGGGTTGGGTAAGCGTGTGTCAAGGATTTTGGTGGCAGGGGTGGGTAAGCGTGCGTCAGGGAGAGGCTGGGGCATAAGGGGCTGCCCCTGTCATATTTGTCTAACCATCTGATGATGTAGTGGCAAGCTACACCAGCTGCAGCAGTGGCTAAAAAAGAAATGAAAAATTCCAACGCTGACACTTAAATAATAATTATTAATGAAATATTTTGGATTATGTGTTATCCTAGTAACAGATGGTGGGAAAGGCAGCATGAGGGGCTGTTTCATGGAAGGGCAGGGTAGCTGGCATTTATGCGCAAACGTTGGCAAAATAGCAGATTGTATCTGAGAGGGGGATTCTGGGATGCAGATGAGGTTGGATAAATACCTTGCGGACATGGGAGTTGGGACCCGCAGCGAGGTGAGGCAGTATATCCGAAAAAAGCAGGTACAAGTAAATGGGGGCTGGCCGGATGGGGCCGGGCACAAGGTGGACACAAAGCAAGACCATGTGTTTTTCCAGGGGAAAGAGGTTGTGTATACAGAGAAGGAATACTATATGCTTTATAAGCCAAAAGGCTGTGTCAGCGCAGTAACAGATCCGGTACATAAGACGGTTCTTGCTTATATTACAGGCAGCTGGCGGAAGGATCTGTTTCCAGTGGGCAGGCTGGATTTGGATACGGAGGGGCTTTTGCTGATTACAAATGACGGGGCATTATCCCATAAGCTGCTGTCGCCGGGGTACCATGTCCCTAAAACTTATTTTGCCAGGGTGTCTGGGGAAGTGACGGAGGAAGATAAGGCCCGTTTTCTGGAAGGCGTTTGCATTGGGGAGGGGCAGCTTACCCTCCCGGCACAGCTGAAGGTTCTGTCCAGGCGCTATGGCATGCCGGAAGGGGGCGAAGGGGGTTCTGGGCAAGGTTTATCTGGGAGGGGAGGCGGTTCTTCCTGTATTTCTGAGATTGAGCTTACCATTACCGAAGGGAAATTCCACCAGGTAAAGCGGATGTTTGAAGCGGTGGGGAAAAGGGTGCTGTACCTGAAACGGCTTTCCATGGGCAGCCTGGTATTGGATGGGGCCTTAAAGCCCGGGGAATACAGGGCTTTGACAGAAAGGGAATTATCAGATTTGATGCACTGGCATGATAGGCCAAGCCTACCCAAAGATTGGAGGATACCATGAAGAAAATCGGAGTTATTACAGACAGCCACAGCGGCATTACACAACAGCAGGCAGAGGAATTGGGCATACGGGTCCTTCCCATGCCGTTCTATTTTAATGAGGAATGCTATTACGAGGATGTCAGCCTTTCCAGGGAGGAATTTTTTGAAAAGCTGGATTCCGGCGTGAAGATTGCAACCTCCCAGCCAGCCCCGGCAGATGTGATGAAGCTATGGGACAAGGGGCTGGAGGAATTTGAGCAGATCCTTTACATTCCTATCAGCAGCGGTTTAAGCGGCTCCTGTGCCACAGCGATTACCCTGGCCTTGGAAAAGCCTTATTTCGGCAAAGTATTCGTGGTGGATAACGGCAGGGTGTCCACGCCCCTGCACCGTTCGGTTTTGGATGCCCTGGAACTGATAGAAGAAGGGTATTCCGCCCAGGAGATCAAGAAGGTGTTGGAGGAATACCGTGATAAAATGGTGATTTATGTTGGCGTAGAGACTTTAGAGCATTTAAAGCGGGGCGGAAGGGTTTCCCAGGCTGCCGCTGCCTTTGGCACTGTCTTGAACATTAAGCCGGTTTTGAAATTTGATGTGGGCACCTTGGATCCCTTTAAGAAATGCCATGGATTCGCCAAAGCCCGCAGGGTTATGATTGAAGCTATGCAGCATGACCTGGAGACTGTCTTTAAGGAATGGGCGGAAAAGGGGGAGGTGTACCTTCTGGCAGCTTCCAGTGCATCACCAGAAGTTACAGAGGGATGGCTACAGGAGATCCAGGAGGCATTCCCAGGCATGGAGGTGATGTGCGATAAGCTGTCGCTGGGGGTTTCCTGCCATATTGGCCAAGGAGGGCTGGGGATTGGGTGTTCCTGCAAGCCAAAGATGAGATAGGGATTAGCATGGCTTGCAAAAAGAAAGAGAAAGGAAGAGATGTGATGAGCCCAAATGTAAAAGAGTATGTAGCAGAGAAAGTAAAGGAGCTTATGGAGGCGCCCTCCTGCTGTGCAGAGGCAAAAGCAGCCTGCCGGAACTGGCTGGAGTCCGTTGGCACAGGCCAGGAAGCAGAGGCATCGAAAAACCTGGTCGCTGAGCTGGAAGGTGACATTATGCCTATTGATGGCCTGATTGCATTTGCAGGGTCAGAAATGGGCGCGGAGGTTTTTGGGGCGGAGCGGGCAAAGGGCGTTTTAGCCCATGCAGAGGAAATCAAAGCAGCAGGGGCAAAGTATTGCGACTGTCCAGCCTGCACAGCGGCCGCAGCAATCCTGGATAGGAAAGAGGAAATACTGCCATAAATACGATTTATTTATGGAAGGCAGACGGATAGATGAATCTTGCAATCCGGACGCTAGGTGCAAAAGCTATTGCAGGACAGCAAAACAGCCCGCGGCATTTTCAGAGGTGCTGCGGGCTTGTTTTGTGTTTTTTATATTTTTAGAAAAATATTAGTGAGGAGTGATTGCGGTGGCAACGATTGATTTGGTTGTATTGGGGATGCTGAAAAGGGAATCTTTGAGTGCATATGACATTCAGAAGCTGGTGGAATACAGGAACATTTCAAAATGGGTAAAAATCAGCACGCCGTCCATTTATAAAAAGGTTATCCAGTTGGAAGAAAAAGGGCTTATTACAAGCCGCACGGAAAAAGACGGGAAGATGCCTGAAAAGGCAGTATATTCCTTAACCGCTGCAGGCAAGGAAGAATTTGAAAGGCTGATGCTTGAAATATCCTGCAAGCCGGTAAATATATTCTTGGATTTCAATGCTGTCATTGTGAATTTAGAAAGCATGGCAAAGGAACAGCAGAAGGAATGCCTGGATAATATTGAAAACAATATCAATGTGCTGAAATCTTATCTTGCAGAAAATACTGCCTTGAAAGAAAATGCCCCCGGCATTCCTGCTACGGGCATGGCAGTCCTGCGCCAGCAGTCTTTCTTGGTACAGGCAATCGAAGAATGGATAGGGGCATTAAAAAAAGAATTGGTATCAATGTAGGCGGTTGGAAATCTAGTATAACCCGCGCAAGGATGCCTCTCTTGATAAAATTTTAGCGGATAAGGGGCTGTAAGCCGTCATTACAGGAAACAATAGATTTTAGGAGGATGCTATGAAGAAGAAACTGCTCATAATTATAACGGGGATCGTATTGGCTGGAATGGTATGTATTTGGCTTTTGGCAGAGAATAAGTCTGCTGAACAAGTGATTGTCGATTGTTTAAACGAAGCCGTATCCCATTATACAGATATGAATATAAAAGACGACAAGGCATATTCTCTTAAAGTCTCTGATACGCAAATGCTGGTAACGACATATGTGCCAGAATATACGATTTTTGGAGTTTCTGAAGATGGGTATACTGTCCGGCCAGGACAAATGGACGAAACATTAACGGCAGAAAAGGAATGGGATTTGCCGATATGTAATTTTGAACATATATTGCTCTATGATGAAAAAGCGGACAAGTTTTATAGTGTGAAATTCGGGGAAAAAGGGAAACCAGCGATCCCCAATTTTATAGAGGCAAAAGAATTGGCTTATGAACTTGCATTGCCAGGCACAGGGACTGTAGAATATATCTCTCTCAAAAAAAATTCTGACAGTCCAATCGTGATAAGCAGTAAAGAAGATATGGAAGAAATTTGTGGTATTTTAGAAGGTGTGGAACCTACCACAAAGAGCGGTGAAATAGGCACTCCCGTCCGTGTTGAAAACATTATCAATGCAGACTTTGTCAGCAAAGAGAAAGTGATATGCAGATTATTTCTATATGAAGATAAGGGGAAATATTTTATTGAGCAAACAGACAATGGAGTATATATGATTTCCAAAGAGGATTACGATTTGATAGAAAATCATATGGAGGGGAATTGATGTGCCAAACTGCAATAAATAATAGAATAAAATTGCTGAAAATGTAATTTTAAAACTGGCTGGAGGAGGCGGAAGAACGTTTCTGCTTTAAAAGCGAAATTGCCCCGTCAGCCACAGACCGGATTATAACGCTTTCAACCTGCAGCTATGAGTTTGGCAATGCAAAGTTTGTGCTGTTGGGGATGATACGGTGAAATGTAGATGGCTTTATAATTGAAGAATTAAGTACTTGTTTAATCGTTGTGGCAGTAGTATAATATAGAGAAAGGCACACGTCAATATCATAAGGGCATTCCTTCCCAAATGGGTAGAAAGTATACCCAAATGGGCGGAATGCAAACGAAAAGAAAGGAAAAACAATATGGATCATATGAAATTGCCGCACCAGCATGGGGAAGGGCAGCAGGCTGCGCTAATCCAAACGCAGTTAAGCCATGTAGATTATTTTCAGGCTGTGGCGGAAGTGTTCAAACAGCTTGGCGATACCACCAGAATCCGCATTTACTGGCTTTTATGCCATTGTGAGGAGTGTGTCCTCAATATTGCAGCCATGCTCCAAATGTCAAGCCCCGCTGTGTCCCATCATCTCCGGCCATTGAAAAACAGCGGCCTGATTGTCTGCCGCCGTGAAGGAAAAGAGGTTTATTATCGCGCCGCAGATACGGAGCAGGGCCGCCTGCTGCATCAAATGATTGAGCAGGTTATGGAAATCACCTGCCCGAAATTGTGAGGCCTGCCTTATGAATGATGAATTAATAAGAATACGGGAAGATGTGGAAAAGCTGCATCAAAAGGCTGCAGGTGAAACCATTTTGCTTTATCCTGGAATAGAGTTATGTTATCTGGCATTTTCGTCCGATTCTTTTTCCGTGCAGCATAAAGCCATGCCGCATATCATTCAGATTAACTATTGCAAAGCTGGGCAGCTTATATGGGAGATGGGAAATGGAAACTGCATTTATCTGAATCCGGGAGATTTCTCCCTGCATACCATGAAAGCCTGCGCGGATTCTGTGCTTAACTTTCCAAGCGGTACCTATCAGGGGCTTGCAATCTCTATTAATTTGCAGGAAGCCTCTGGCAATCCGCCGGAATTGTTGAAAGACAGCAATATTTTTGAAGCCATATTGCCGAAAAAATTCTGTTGGAATGGCCGCCCGGTTTTTCTTGCAGGAAATGAACAGACAGAAAACATCTTTTCCGCATTTTATGGCCAGCCGGAAGCCTTTAAACTGGCGTATCAAAAAATCAAGGTTTTGGAGCTGCTGCTCTACCTTGGCAAAATGGAGTTTACGCCCCAAAACCAACTGGCTGAATATCAATCTGAGCTGATGAAAGCTATCCGCAAAATCCATGACCAGCTTTTGCTTCACATGGAACAGAGGGTTACCATAGAGGAACTTTCCAGGCAATACCTCATCAATCCAACAACTTTGAAAAATGCCTTTAAGTCTGTTTATGGCGCTTCCCTTGCAGCGCACATCAAAGAACACCGTATGGAACAGGCGGCAAAAATGTTAAAAGAAACGGATAAAAACATAGCGGAAATTGCACGGGCTGTCGGCTATGACAGCCAGAGCAAATTTACTGCGGCATTTAAAGCATATTTTAAAGTCCTGCCTAAAGAATACCGTAAAAAATAGGCTTGGTGTCCGTCATGGATAGGCTGTGGCTTCCATGACTACGTTTTCTAATGCTGTAAGGTGGGGAACTGACAGGCCTATGAGTTTTGCCTTTAACCAGCAGCGGGGCAAACACATACCACAAGTAGTTGAAGCCATGCCGCACAAGCTCAACAAATCCATTGGCTCTCCGGGCAGAGGAGCCGATTACTATTTTCCCACTGCAGATGGCTCCGTTGCCCCCTTCAGCAAACGGAGGCTTCCAACTGCCGGATTTTTTGTGGAGCTGAGGCATTCTGCCAAGGAATGGGTTCCCATTGGAACATACCAGGCAGCAGAAAAAAGAACTTGAGCGGCTTCCAGGCCGTGAATAGTAATAACATGGGAATTGCCTGCCAGTAAGGGCCCATGTTTTGTATGGAAATTTCCAAGGAATTAAGGTATAATTTAGATATTAAAGTGTTTGGAAAACAGGAATTTGATAATTTGTAAAGGAGGCCAGATATAAATATGAAATGGACTGCAGAGCATTTGAAATGGACAAGGGAGCCCGAACATTATGCCATAACTGAGGACAGAATAGAAATCATTACACAGCCCCATACTGATTTATGGCAAAGGACGTATTACCATTTTCGCAATGATAATGCCCCTGTATTGCAGATGGCCACAGATGAAAAATACTTTTCCTTTGTGGCCAAGACAGAGTTTGAAAGCAAACATCGTTACGACCAATGTGGCATTGTGGTGTATTTAGACAGTGAGAATTGGCTGAAAGCTTCCATGGAATATGAAAATGAAGAGATTCAGCGTTTAGGCGCCGTGGTAACCAATAACGGATATTCGGATTAGTCTTCAACAGATGTAAGCGCCTCTATTAAGTCTATGTGGTTCCGCCTTAGCCGCAGGGGCAATGATTTTTGTGTTGAAAATTCAGCAGATGGCGTGAACTATAATCAAATGCGAATTTGCCATATGTTCCATGCTGCTGATGCGGTTTCCTTTGGCATATATGCCTGTAGTGCAGAGGACTCATCCTTTAAATCCGTATTTACCAATATGGAGATTACAGAGTGTAAGTGGCTGGCGCATGTTGGACAGGCGCCTGACGAGGAAGATTAGAGATTCCAGCAAATATATTTATCCCAAGCCCGGCCTCCGCCACTGCCATAATGGCATACTCGCTACGGATCGTGTATTTGATCGTTGGCTCTGTCCGGGCATGCGGAAAGGCATTAAGCGGTCCGCTGTAATGCCTTTCTTTCATATTTAACCGCTGGGGTAGTATGGCACAGTGGAGTGCAAGCATCAGAAAAGCATGGAAAATCCAATGGATTTCAAGTGCTGTAATATTCAGTATTTGGCAAAGTGGGATAAGCCGCATCCTGCAATGCGGGAAGCAATTAGATAAACAGCTCGCATTCCTTTTTTACCGTACAGGCTTTTTTGATTGCCTGTGATGCAATGGCCACCAATGCACTGTTGGCTTTTCTCGCAGTGTGAGGGCATTTTGCCACGCACCGCATGCAGGAAATGCATTTTTTTGAATCTGTTGCTTTCGGGTTTTTAAAGTCTATGGCCTGTGCAGGGCATTGCTGGGCGCATAACCCGCAATTGGTACATTGTTTGGAAGTTTTTGGCGTCAGCCCCGCGCCGCCAGCTTTTTTATAAGGGCGCTTTCCGGGCAGTTCTAATGGGGCGTTTGGCTGGCCGGATTGAATTTTTTGGATGATCTTATCGGCATAAGCCTTTAGCTGCCGGGCATCTTCGCTGTCCGGCCTTCCGGATGCATACTGATGCATAATAGAATGCTCTGCGATTGCTGAAATGGCGGCAATGACAGTGAAGCCGCAGGCGGATGCAATATCTGCCATTTCAACTAATGCATCTTCATAGGCACGGTTTCCATAGACGCAGAGAAGCACGCATTTTGCAGCGTTTCCATGGACTTTGGAAAGCCGTTTTGCAGCAATCCCAGGCACGCGGCCTCCATAGGATGGCATTGCGATCAGTACCAGGTCGTCTGGGCCCAGATCGCATTTTTCAAAGCCGCAGGCAGGATCTGATAAATCCAGAGTCATTGTGGACGGGCTCCACTTCGATGTAATTATGTTTGCAGCTTTCTCTGTACCTCCAGTAGGGCTGAAAATAAATTGAAAATATTTCATGTGATAACCTCCTTGTGTAATATTTAGATTTACACCCTGGATTCAGTATAGCATATTGCAGGTGTAGTGTCAAACTTTACATTAAGAACGCTTCTTGTTATATATAGAAAAGACTGTTGCTATGAGCGGCCTCCGGGCCGTGAATCAATATCAGTAACTTAAGGGATTTTAGCGGCAGGTAATGGGGGATGCCCCGCCCCCTCCCCGACTACGTTTTCAATGCCCGTAAGCTGAAAGAATGGCAAGTGTTTGCCTCCTTGCTGGTTAAAGGCAAAACCCATAAACTTGTCAGCCAGGTCTTTTTTACAGAAATCTTAATTAGGCTCTATGCAGAATCAAACCGGATACTTCATAAAATCACATTGTTTCATGGGCAATGCCATCAACTGAAAGCCAAGAGCTAGTTTTCCACCTTACGGCCTTGGAAAACGTAGTCAGGGAGCGGCTGGGGCTTCAGGGTTTGCCCTTGTGACTTGCGGAGGGGTTTAGAGTTTCTTGGCAGTTCCCCAAACTGTCAGGGATTTGCGGACAGGGACGTCCGCAAAAGCCATGGCCACGCCACGGACGGCGTGTCCATGGCGGTTCCGTCCGCATGGCACAGCCTCCATGGAACTTCTTAGAAACTCTTAATCCCGGAGCGCCGGAACAAGGGCAAACCCTGAAGCCCCAGCCGAGCCCAGACGGCCGCTTAGCCATCCCCGAGCCCAGACGGCCGCTTGGCCATACCCGAGTCCAGGCAGCCTCTTGCCATCCCCGCCCCCTGTCTATTAATCCCTTAAGTTACTGATATTGGCCGTGAATAGTAATAAAAGATTTGGAGGAATGAAGCTTATGCATATTACCACAAAATGTTCAATTGCTGTCCATTGCCTTATTTTTATCAATGAGTATGGGAAAAGCAAACGTGTGACCAGTAATCTTCTGGCAATGTCCACAGGATGTAATCCTGTTACAATCCGCAATATTATGAGTGCATTGAAAAAGAATGGCATAGTGTCTGTGAAATTTGGTACAGGCGGCGCCGCTTTGAGCCGCCCTGCGGAAGAAATCAGTTTATACCAGGTCTGCATGGCAGTGGAGCCGGACGCGCTGGAAAAGTTTATCGGTGTGCATGCCATGCCGTCACCCCTTTGTCCTGTGGGGCAGAATATCCATACCGTATTGGAAATGCCATACGGCAAAATACGCAGCAGCCTGAAAGACAGCCTGCAATCAATTACGCTAAAGGAAATTGCAGAAGAATACCATAGGGTAATAATGAAAGGCATAAAAACATGAAACAGACATCTTTTTTCCATCCATCTAGTTCCAAATCCCATACTTTATCCCCATTCCTATCCCTATGTCTCCTGCTTACCATCTCGCTTACAGCTTGCCGGGGCAAGCCCAAAACCCAGGAAGCCCCGCAAATGGGATACATCCGCTTTTCCCTGTTCTGCGACGTGAATTTCTGGAAGCCGCCCCAATGGGAAACCAAAGAAGGTACAATCACAGGCGAAATATCTAAAAAGACTGGCGTTGTGATTGACACGACTGTCCCTGCCCAGGATGCGGATAAGCAATTAAGCCTCCTGCTGGTCAATGGGGAGCTGCCAGATTTGTCCTCTGTCACAGACCCCACTGTAATCAGCCAGCTGGTAGATTCCGGGAAAGTATGGGATTTGGAAGAATTTTTCCAAACCTACCTGCCGGATTCCCATATCCTTCAGGATTTTCCAAAGGATGTGCGAAAAATGCTGGAGGAACGGGATGGGGGATGGTATGCCTGGCCTTCCCATATTGATTCGGACGATGCCAGAAAGCATTGGCTCCCAAGTGCAGAATGTTATGCAGATGAAGAGGAATACCTGTGGAACTGCGGGATTATCTGGAACAGGAAGCTGCTGGAGATATTAGGGATCTCCCTGGAGGAATTGGGGCAAAAGGAGCAGGCGATAGAAGCATTTGCCAGGGCAAAGGAATGGAACCAGAGCCAGAACAGGGAGGAAATCATCCCCCTTTTGGTGGATGGGGAAGATTATCAGGATTATACATTGGATTTTTTGCAGGAAAGCTTTGGGATGCTGCCGATCGGGGAGGATGGCGCATATGTTTCCCCCATCCTGCAGCCGGAGACAAAGGAAGCGCTGCAGTTTTTAAACCTGGCATTGCGGGAGGGTTATGTAACGCCAGGGCAGATGACATGGCAGAACCTAAAGGTGAAGGACAAGCTTGCCAGCGGCCAGGTGCTGTGCTTTATTGGGAATATAGCAAATACAGATATCAATGCCCTGGAATGGGTATCTTCCGGCCAGCTGCGTTCTGAATCGGGAAAATCCCCTGTCTGGGGGAAGCGAAGGACAGCTACCACGGGATGGCTCAGCACATTTGTGTCAAAATCCTGTGAGCATCCCAAGGAGCTGGCTGTCTGGCTGGATTATATGACCAGTGAGGAAGGGCTGCTGCTTTGGGACTGCGGGCAGGAAGGGGTGGACTATGTGCTGGATGGCTCTGGCCTGGTAAGGCGCCTGAGCCCAGAGGAAAGCCCAGAACGGAATGAAACCAGCGTCTGGTGGCCCTTTGGGAATATTGCATGGCTGTGGAGCGTTTTGGCTCCTTATGAGGAGGGGAGCCAGGAGGAAGCCTTAAGCCAGATAAGGGTAGCTTATGCAAAGGCAGAGGGAACGGAAATCTACAATGCCTCTTTGCTGGATGTGAGCCTGGAGGGAGAGGCTATGAAACAGGAGGAAGCTTTGAACGCCTATATCCGTAAAACGGTTTCTTCCCTGATTTTAGCCGAGAGCCAGGAAGCCTTTGAGGAAACATATGCAAGATTGCTCCAATACCTGGAGCAGAATGGGATCCATAAGCTGGACAGGGAAAAGGACCGGCTCTACCAGGAGAAATGCAGGGAGGCGGGGGAAAGCCTATGCCTGCAAAAATGAACCGAGCTACCTTTCGAAAACTTGTATTAGTTGGCGGGCTGGTATTTTTCGTGCTGCTGGGGGCGTTTTTGCTCACCAGGCATTATATTGTCCAGTCAGCCCGGGAGGCCATGCGGCAGGCAGAGCAGAGCCTGATGGGGCAAATGGTGGGCAAGCTTGAGGACTGCCATCAGAATATGGCTCAGATTGCCACGGCTATGGCCTATTCCCCTACGGTGTATTCCTGCTTTTTTCAGGATCCCGCAGAGCGGGTCATCGCGAATGAAGATATTTCGATGGTTTTTTCCAATACATTCCTTTTAGACCCTGCCATTGCAGATATTTTTCTGTATGATAAAGAGATGGAGCGGATTGCCAGCGCAGGGAAGGAAACGGAGGAGCTGGCAGAGCTTGGGTTTTTAAGGCAATGGAAAGGGAAGATGGCCTATAGCGGGCTGTTTGCCATGCCAGGCACAAAGGCGCCCTGCTATGCCTTATTTTTCCCGGTATTTGATTTGGACAGCAAAAATTATGCAGAACAGATTGGCATGTGTGTTTTGGTGGCCAGGACGCAGAAGCTGGAGGACATCCTATCTGAGGCACAGTCCTTTTCGGAAGGAGGGCTTTACCTGGTGGATGCAAAAGGCCAGGTGCTGGCTTCCTCTAAAGGCGCGGATTTTGAGCGCATGGGAATGGAGGGAGAGGGCGATTGGCCAGAAAGGAATGCCCAGCCCCTTGCCATGGAGGGATGGACATTGGTTTTTCAAAGGGAATGCCTGGAGCTATCCCAGGAAACATCCCAAAATACAGCCTTGATTGCGGCAGCTTATCTTTTGGCGGCGTCCTTAGTGCTGTGGCTGTTGTTTATCTGCTATCGGAGCCTGGTGCGCCCCATTCAGAAAATGGATGCTTTTGTCCAGGAAGTGGCTTCGAACCCAGAGCTTCGCATAGAGGTAAAGGAGAAAAATGAGATTGGCAAGGTGGAGCAGGGGCTGAATCAGATGTTGGACAAGCTTGCCCAGAAGAATGCAGAAATACAGAAGGTGAAGGAATGGGCCTATCAGGCAGAGCTGGCGAAAAAACAGTTACAGATCCTGGTATACCGCAACCAGATCCATCCCCATTTCCTGTACAATACCTTGGATTGCATCCGCGCGATGGCAGTACTGAATGGCCAAAAGCCCATTGCCGCCATCACCATGGCTCTGTCCAAAATGTTCCGGTTTGCCGTCAGGGAGGAAAATGTGGTGACAGTGGAGGAGGAGGTAAGCTATATCAGGGAATATGCGAAGATCATTGATTACCGTTTCAATGGGAAAATTAAAATACAGGTGGAAATAGAGGAGGAAACCGCCAACAAGCCCATGATTAAAATGCTTCTGCAGCCAATCATTGAAAATGCAGTGTTCCATGGCCTGGAGCGGAAGGTTGGGGGCGGCAGGGTAGAGGCCTCTGTTACCATGCCAGGCAAAGGCAGGCTGCGGCTTGTGGTGGAGGATAATGGCTGCGGCATGTCAAAAGAAGCGCTGGCGCGGCTTCAGGCCTCTTTGTCCAGAGAACAGGGGAAGGATACTTCTTTGGCAGAGGGGCAGGGACAGGGGGCAGGGGATACTGGGCAAGAGAGTGGAAATGGAGGGGTTGGCTTGCCGAATATATTCCATCGGCTCAAGCTGTTTTATGGGGAAAAGATGGAATTTTCCATTGAGAGCAGGAGGAACGAAGGGACAAAAGTTGTGATTGAGATTGCAGATCAGGTGACAGACAGGGGGATTGTGGATGTATCGGGTTTTTCTGGCGGATGATGAGATTTGGGAACGGAAAGGGATGAAAAAGATCATTGAGGACATGGGGCTTTTGCTTCTCGTAGATGGGGAAGCTGAGGATGGGATAGCCGCATGGGAAGGGATAAAGGCAAAAAGGCCGGATATTTTGCTGGCAGATATCCGTATGCCAGGGCTTACCGGGCTGGAACTGGTGGAGCGGATGCGCGGGGAAGGGATAGGGACAAAGGTTGTCTTTATCAGCGGGTATGCGGAGTTTGCCTATGCGAAAAAGGCTCTGCGGATGGGGGTGGCAGATTATCTTCTTAAGCCGGTGGAGGAGGAAGAGCTGCGGGAAGTGCTGGAGGCATTGGTGCTGGAGCTGGATGGGGAGCGGGAAAGGGAGACAGGCGGGAATATGGGAAGCCATGGGCAGGGAGGGCATTCCTCTGTGGTTCAGGATGTGATTCGGGATATCCGGGAAGGGTATTGCGGGGATATTACGCTGAAAGCCCTGGCAGATAAGTATTATATCAGCGACAGCTGGCTTAGCGTCCAGCTAAAGGAACGCCTTGGGATGTCGTTTCCGAATTATCTGGCATCCATGCGCATCCAGAGGGCAAAAGAGCTGATGGGGGATGAGGGGCTTTCTTTGGAAATGATTGCCAAAGAGGTAGGGTTTAAGGATTATTTTTATTTTAACAAGGTATTTAAGAAGGTGGAGGGGATGGCGCCTAGTAAGTTTCGGAAAATGGGGAAGAAGCAGGATGCCGAATAATTTACCAAAAAGACAAAAGTTATTCCATGTAAATGCCCGGAAAACTAAGGTAAAATAAAAGTATCTATCGCTTTTAAGCAGGCGCGGCCTTTTAGCGGATGCAGCTTTCTAGGATGGGCGCAGCTTTTAAGTAAAAAAGGGAAGGAGATACGAACAATGGAATACAAACACCTCAAGCGTTGGAAGAAAAAAATCTCCATGCTTCTGTCTGCAAGCTTACTTGCAGCCGGAATGGGGATAGGCGCAGGAAATGCCCCTGCTGCAAATGCCGCCCCCCAGGCACAGGAGCGGGAAGTCCTGAATTTTAATACGGATTGGCTGTACAGCAGCGTAGATTATGAGAATGGAGAGGTTCCATGGCTGGATGACTCTTCCTTTGAAGCGGTTTCCGTGCCCCATGCGAATACGGTTTTGGAAACCCATAAAGGGGATGATTTTCCAAATGAGATTGCAGGATACCGTTTTGTGTCATGGTATCGCAGGCATTTTACGCTGCCCCAGTCCTATGCAGGCAGGAATATTAAGGTGGATTTTGAGGGAGTGGCTACAGTTGCTGATGTTTATCTGAATGGGCAGCTTTTGGCGACCCATAAGGGGGCTTATACAGGATTTACGGTGGATATTACAGACGCAGTTTATACGGACGGGAGAGAAAATGTGCTGGCAGTCCGTGTGGATTCCCAGCGGCAGGCACAGGTTCCGCCAGAGGGCGGAAATGTAGATTACTGCTTGTTTGGCGGGATTGTGCGCGACGTTACGATGACAGTAACGGAGCCTACCTATATAGAGCGTGTGTTTGTCACAACGCCAGAGGTGCAAAATGGCAATGGCATGGTGAAAAACAGCGTGGATATCCAGAATAAGTCTGGAAAGGCCAGATCCTATAGGGTGGAAATGTCTGTGCAGGATGCAGAAGGGAATGCAGTGGCCTCTGCTTCGGGACAGGCAGATGTGGCGGCGGATTCCCAGGCAACGGTGGAGCTGCAGATGGGAGCGGTTGCAAATCCCCATTTATGGGATGTGGACGACCCCTATTTGTATACGGTTGTGACAAAGGTCAAAGATGGGGAGACGGAAATTGACTCCTACAGCGTGCAGTTTGGGATGCGCTATTTCTCCTTTGCCCAGGGGCCTGAGGATGGGAGCTTCTACTTGAATGGCAGGAAAATGGAGATTGCAGGCATTAACCGCCATGAGCAGTGGCCCTGGATTGGGCGGGCTGTGCCAGATAAGCTGCAGGTACAGGATGCAGACCTGATCAAAGCCACTGGGATTGATGCGGTGCGCTGCTCCCATTATCCCCAGGATCCCTCTTTTTTGGATCGGTGTGACGAGATTGGCTTGCTGGTGTTCGCAGAAGCGCCAGGATGGCAGCATATTGGGGACGATGGCTGGAAGGAAGAGTTTAAAAACAACCTGACAGAGCTTATTTTGCGTGACAGGAACCACCCTTCCATTATCAGCTGGTCCAGCAGGCCAAACGAATCCAGGACGGATACGGCATTTAACCAGGAGTGCAAGGAGCTGATCCTGCAATTAGACGCCACAAGGCCAGTCCATGGGGTGCGATGGGAATTTGCCCTTCCGGGAGAGGCAAGCGGGAACCATATTGCGGCAGATGACCAGGTTGTGGACGATATTTTAACCGTGAATTACCGTTATCCGGAAAATCCGCCCCATATCCCCTATATGGTGACGGAGCATTCCAATGACTGGTGGGGAGATGGCATGAGCTGGGCTTCCGATGAAAATGCCAATAAGTTTATTGATTCCTTTGCAGAGCCATTGGATTATTTTTACCGAAATGAGAAAGTGGCAGGCGGATTCGGCTGGAGTATGTTTGACTATAACAATGAAGTGAATTATACCCAGTCAGGCCATGTCTTTTACAGCGGCCTCTATGATTTGTTCCGCCATGAAAAACCGGTTGCCTACTTGTATAAAACCCAGCAGGATATAGAGAAGGCAGGGCCCATCGTCTATATTTCTAATAACTGGACCAGCAGTACTTCCAGCACCGTTTATGTGATGAGCAACTGTGAGGAAGTGGAGCTGTTTGTGAACGGCGTATCCAAGGGCAGGATCAAAGGCAACAAATATACCTCCCTGCCCTATCCCATCTTTTCCTTTGAGGGGATTGCCTATGAAGCAGGGGAATTGAAGGCAGTGGGCTATCAGAATGGCGCCGCGGCAGGGGAATGTGTCCGCAGGACGCCAGGGGCGGCTGTGCGCCTGATTGCAGAGGCGGATTACAGTACGCTGACAGCAGATGGGACAGATATGACCAGCGTTTCCATTACGGCAGTAGATGCAGAAGGGAATCCCGTCCCCTTTGCTGCAAACAGGGTCAATGTGGCGCAGACAGGCGGCGCAGCGGCTACGCTGATTGCTGAGCGGAACGTAGAGCTGGAGGATGGGAAGATCGCATTCCTGGTACAGTCTGTCCGGGATTCTGTGGGGACAGCTTCTTTTGCCGTTACGTCAGAGGGGCTGGAGGCGGCGTACATAAATATCAATATTGAGCCGTTTACGGCAAATAACCTGGTGCCGGCATCCAAGGCATCTGGCCGGGCAAAGCCTTCCCTGCCCAGCCCCTATGTCATCAACGACAGCAAGGCAGGGAATGGCACATTCCAGTTTGAGTATCAGGGCAGCGGCTGGATTTTTGGCTCAGAAAGGACGGCATACCAGAACGATAACCATTACTCAAAACAGGCAGGGGATACCTGTACCATCCGTTTTGAAGGCACTGGGCTGAAATACTATGGGGCAAAAGCGCCAGCTCATGGCATCGCCGCATTTTCCGTAGACGGCGGGGAAGAGGTAAAGGTAGACTGCTACAGCGGCTCACGGGATGGCAATGCATTGCTCTTTGACACAGGCGTTTTAAAGCCAGGGGAGCATACCTTGGCCGTCCGTGTAGCCGGGGAAAAGAATGGCAGCGCGTCTGATTTTTATATTAATGTAGACCGGGTGGAAATTTCCACAGGCGTGGAAGGATCTATTTTCAATGACACGGTGACAGGGACAGGGGAGCATCAGTTCAACTATACAGGGACTTGGAACAGGAGCAGCGACAGCGCATGCTATGAAGGGGATAATTATTGGTCCAATGAGGCAGGAGCCCAGCTTTCCTTCCAATTCAACGGAACCTCTTTGAAATATTACAGCACCAAGAACCGGAATATTGGGATTGCCGCCTTTTCCATTGATAATGGGGAAGAACAGGAAATTGACCTTTACCAAGCCAGCAAGGAAGACCAGGCTCTGGCATATCAGGCTGCTGGCCTGCAGCCAGGCCAGCATACCTTAAAGGTTCGGGTAACCGGAAAAAAGAACAGTGCAGCCACAGACTGTGTGGTCGTAGCAGATAAGATTGAGGTACAGGACGAGAGCAAGGAAGCGGACGACCATTCCCAGACTGCCGAATGGAACAAAAAAGAAGCAACTAGCACAGAGCCTGGGTATACAGGGGATTTATATTGTATTGTTTGCGGAAGAAAGGTTGCAGATGGAGAGGTAATCCCCGCCACAGGGGGAGGGCATACGGAACATGCCTGGGATCAGGGTGTTGTGACGAAACAGCCAACAGCCACAGAAAAGGGGGAAAGAACCTTTACCTGTACCGTCTGCGGCGCCACAAGGACAGAAGAAATCCCCGCCACAGGAGGGAACGGCGCGCCTACGCCTGGAAAACTGCCCCAAAAAGGCGATACCTTAAGGGATCCATCCTCAAAAGCCATTTATAAGGTAGCTTCCATTAAAACTTCCAATGGAAAGGCTACGGGAACGGTATCCTACCAGAAACCGGGAAATGCTTCCGTAAAAACCGTCAGCATCCCAGCCCAGGTCACAATCGATAAAGTTACCTACCGTGTGGCTTCCATTGCCGCAAAGGCATTCCAGAACCAGAAAAAACTGACAAAGGTTACCATAGGCAGCAATGTAAAAACCATCGGAACCAGCGCTTTTTGCGGCTGTTCCAGCCTGAAATCCATTGTGTCCGGAAAGAACGTGGCAAAGATTGGGAACAGCGCCTTTTATGGCTGTGCCAGCCTGAAGTCCGTTACGGTTGGAAAGAATGTGACGTCTATCGGGAGCAGCGCCTTTGGCAAATGCGCCAATCTGAAAACAGTAAAGATTGGCAGCAAGGTAAAGGCAATCGGAAGCAGCGCCTTTGGCGGCTGCAAAAAGCTGTCTTCCGTAACCCTTGGCAAAAATGTGACTTCTTTAGGCACAAAATCATTCTACCAATGCATCATCCTGAAGAAAATTACGATCCCATCCAAGGTATCCAAGATTGGCAGGCAAGCCTTTGACGGCTGTAAGAACTTGAAGAATATTACGATCCAGACCAAGAAGCTCACCAGCAAAACCATCGGAAGCAACGCATTCCGAAAAACGTCTGGAAAAGCCGTAGTCAAGGCGCCAAAGAGCAAATGGAAATCCTATAGGGCTATTATACAAAAGCGCGGCCTTGGAAAAAACGCAAAGGTTACAAAATAAGTTAGCAGATAACAAAAAGGCATTGCCGCATATGCAAATGCAGCAGTGCTTTTTTCCTGTATATTCCAACTATGTTTCTGACAGTATTTCCAAGCATTGGCGCACCTGCAAAATATATCAGAAGATTCCAAAGAGATTGTATTCAGAAATATTTGCAGGAACATCGTTGTCCGAAAAATGAATTTTTAAGATGCTGGGGACTTTTCAGAGGATGCCAGCTTCTCTGCAAACAGCGCCTCATTCCCATCCTCAACAACTACATAATCCTTCAGCACAACATGGTAATTCCCCTTCGATATTACAATATTATCCCCGTCCAGGAACAGTACCGTCTGCCGCCCAACCTTCTGGGATTTTCCGTTCTCATTTTTTGCGGTTTGTACTTCATACTTCTTCCACTGGAAGACCTTCCCCCCATAATAAAGCACCGGCTTCTCAAATACGCCCAGCCCTGCATAATCCATCGCCCGCAAAAATGCGCTGATCTTCTCCCCGCTCCAGCGGATATCCAAGATCCCTTCCCCAGGTACATCTTTTTTATAATGCATTTTATGCTTGTCCCGATGCTCCTGCCGTGTCCCCTGGATTGAGCCGTCGATCACACTGTCAAAAATTTCTGTAAAGGCCTCGTAAGCCATTTGGATTTGCTTTTGAAAAAGCTTGAAGGAGGTAATGGACTTGTCCAATAAAATTTCCTTCTGGGTCAGGATCCTGCCCCCATCTACTTCATTTGTTATCTCATGCCAGGTAATCCCAGCCTTTTTATCCTGTTCAAAGATTGCCCATGCCTCAGCATTCCGCCCGGGATGGGCAGGCAGGAGCGCCTGGTGGAGGTTGATGGACCGAATATTCTTATTTTCCAATACGTATGAGGGGATGATCCGCTCATTGATGGCGCTGACCAGCAGCAAAGGCTCTGTTTCCTGCTTCAATTTTTGGAATACCTCTTTGGGCGGCTCAAAAAAGAAAGGGATTCCCGCTGCCTTTGCCTGGTTTTCGATAATGCCTGATTTTTTCTGCCCCATATCGTATAAGGTGACAGGCAGATTTTTTTCCTTTGCATGGATGGCGCATTGGATAGAAAGCTTCCCAGTTCCAATGACGCAGATTTTATTAATTTTTTTACTCATTGTCCCAGCTCCATTTATTTTTTAGTGATATCAAGTGAAGGTTCTTTGTCCTTATTTTCAAACAAGTTTTATATTAGCGTATCTTGGCGGAATTTTCAATATATTTTTGTTTTAGCAAAGGTCGGTCAATTTTTCCATGGCTGTTTTCAGGCATATGCTCTAAATGATGAAACAGGTTTGGGAACATATACTTGGGAAGGGTTTCCTGGAGGTGGTGGATAATGACTGTTTCCAGGTTTTGCCTTGCCTGATAAAACAGGAGGATTTTTTCTCTCTCATGGTCATAAATGCAGCAGCACTTTTCCACGCCTTCCACTGCATGTACGGCAGCCTCAATTTCAAACAGCTCAATCCGGTGCCCCATACGCTTGATCTGGTAATCCTTCCGTGCCTTGAACACCAGCTCACCCTGCTCATTTTGGTATCCCATGTCCCCTGTGCGGTAAATAAGCTCTGGGTAGCCGTCCTGTAATGGGTTCTGGCAGAATGCTTTTTGGGTGGCTTCCTTATTTTTGTAATAACCTAGGGCAAGGCAGGAGCCTTTCACGCAGATTTCCCCTACTTCCCCTGGCTTTGCCAACTGATCCTGTGAATTTAAAAGGAGGATCTCTGTATTGGGGAAGGGCCTTCCGATGGGCAGCGTGTCCCCCAAGCGGAAGCAGCGGTCCAGGATATAATAAGTACAGTTACAGGTGATTTCCGTAGGGCCATATAAATTCACATAGGTGGCTTTTGGGCAGTGCTGCTGCCAATAATGCAATACCTTTATTGGCAGCACTTCACCAGAAAACATGATTTTTTCTAAGCATTGGGGGGGCTCCTCCTTAAATGCATCCAGGGTGGAGGCAATGCCCAGGGCTGAGGCTGCCCAGATCAGGACGGTTGTCTTTTTTTCGTTTAAGTACTCTGCCAGGTGTTTGGGAAGGACAAACATGCCCTTGGGTATAATCTGCATCGTGGCGCTGTTTTTTAGGGTCAGGTAAATATCCTTTACAGATACGTCGAAGTCAAAAGGCGCCTGGTTGGCAAATACATCCTTATGGGTAAATTGGAATGATTTTGTAAATTGCTCCGCCATGTCAATTACGGATTTATGGGAAACCAAAACCCCTTTTGGGACTCCGGTAGAGCCAGAGGTAAACATCATATACAAAGGGTTGGTGTCCAAATGGCGCTCCCGGATCTGGCGTAGCTGCGCCTGGCCTATGGAGCCGTCGGACAGCAGATCCTCTAAAAATAGTATGGATGCCTCTGATGGAAGAGCTTTGGCCAGCGCTTCTTCCTTTTTCTCTAAAATAATAAACCTTGGCGTTACCACGGAAAGAATGGTGCGGATGCGCCCAATGGGAAATGTTTTGTCAATGGGGACATAAAAACACCCACTGTATGCGATCCCCATAAAAGCTGCAATGCTTTTTACATTTTTTTCCATTAATATGGCAACAGGCTCTCCATAAGCGCCAAGTGCGGCCAGGCGGCTCCCAATTTGCCGTGCCATTTGGGCAAAGGTGCGGTAAGTGGTTTCAGTGGATTCATCGCCAAATGCTAATTTTTCTGGATAAGATGCTTCTGCTTCTTCCAGGTATTCCAGTACATTACAGTACATGGCGTTTCTCCTTTCTGATTTGCTGCAAGCGCAGTTATTTTTATTTCCGGGAGGTATTTGGCTGAATGGAAATCCGCCGGAAAAACCGATCCTGGATGTCTTTTGGAACCTCGTGAAAATTCTCAATATCCTGCTGCAGGATGGCCTGGGCTTTTTCCTTGGTCAGCTTCCCGCGCCGCACCAGCACAGCCAGCTCCCCTTCCCGTACAGGAAAGCCCCTCTTTTCAATGCTCATATGCTCTGCCATGGCGTGGGCAAAACAGTCTGCATGTCCGCTTACGCCCTGTGGGCGTGTCCATCCGATTTTTTCCTCCAAAAACTGCATGGTTTCTTCTTCACTGATATCGTGGTAGGCAAAATAGGAAACGGCTTCCGCTTCGGTATCTTTCAGGTAATCCATTTTTCCTGCCTTGTCAGCGCGTTCTTCTAAGCCATGGAACATTTGGTATTCAAAATCTTTCAGATTGTAGGAGCTTTCAAAAGGCTCAATCCCCTTTGTGCTGTCAGCGCACTGCAAAATCTGGCCGCTTGTCCGCCCATTGACGATCAGGGGAATTTTATTCTGCCCGGCAAACAGGTAGCTGTAATAATGCATATAGTGGAAGCAGACAGAGCAGAAGTTGTGCATGATATTCACACAGGCCGAGTATTGCTTCCGCAGCAGCTTGTCATTCATGGAAAAGGTGATGTGGTCTACATTTAATTTTTCCAGGGCATTTTCAATATTGTTCCGTCCATATTCTGTGGAAAAGCCATTGTCAAAGGTAAAAGCCAGCACGCGCATGCCGTAGGTTTCCTTTAGCTGGTAAATAATGTAGGTGCTGTCCTTACCGCCGCTAAAACCCACCAGGCAGTCATATTTCGCCCCGGCAGCCTTGGCCTTTGCCTTTGCGTCTTCCATTTTTTGGCGGAATATCTGCTCTAATTTTTCTTTATCTTCTAGCACATCTTTATGGGCTTCATAAAATTCACAGTAATTGCAGATGCCTTCGCTGTTAAAATGGATATTCGTGTAATTTTCCCGTAATCCACATATTTTACATTGTTTCATGTCGTGCCTCCGAGTTGTTTTTCTTTTTGGTTTAGTGAATCTTTTAATACTCTAGCGTAAGAATGTGATAGAAATTAGTAAATTGCAGAAAAAGATTAGTATTCAGGGGCAATATTATTACTTATAGTGGTTTATAGGCAGAGAATGGGGGGGAAGCGGCCGTCAGTGGGGAGCTGGGGCATAAGGGGCTATCCTTGTTTTGGCGTCCAGGGAATAAGGGTTTCTGAGCAGTTCCATATGAGCTGTACCATGCGGACGGAACCGCCCTGGCCTCGCCCTGACGGAGGCTTAGCCGCCCCTGCCTGCAGCATCCTTAAGTTACTGACTTTGGCCATAAACGGCAACAAAAATAGAACCAGAAACAGGTTTTTCATTCCCTCATGCCTTGAATACGGAAAACAATTATGATAGAATCGGTTTGACAGCCCAGAATTGAAAGTCAAAATATTTTTTTAGATAAAGGTCATACATTTATGCTGGATATCAATTTAGAATATTATAAAATTTTCTACTATGTAGGAAAATTAAAAAGCATTACCCTGGCAGCAGAACAGCTGAGGGTTTCCCAGCCAGCGGTGAGCCAGGCCATCCGCCGCCTGGAGGAGAGCCTGGGAAAGGCGCTGTTTGTCCGGATTCCCAAGGGCGTACGCTTTACGCCAGAGGGGGAGATGCTCTATTCCTTTGTGGAGCGTGGATATGGGTACATTCTGCAGGGGGAGCGTAAATTTAAGGAAATGCTGGATCTGGAGACGGGTGAGATTCGGATTGGTGCCAGCGATATGACACTGCAGTTTTATTTGCTGGAGGTATTAGAGCAGTTTCATGAGCATTACCCCAATATCAAAGTAGCGGTCACCAATGCGCCTACGCCAGAGACATTGAGGCACCTTCAGGATGGAAAGATTGATTTTGGGGTGGTCAGTACCCCTATCAGCCAGGATCGGAAATGGAAAATGAAGAAGGTAAGGCAGATTGAGGATGTGTTCGTGGCCGGGGAGAAGTTCCAATACCTGCAGGGAAAGCCTTTATGCTATTGTCAGTTGGAGGCGCTTCCCATTATATGCCTGGAAAAGGACACTTCCACACGGAATTATGTAGATGGCTTTTTAAAGGGAAATGGGGTGGTGCTGCATCCGGAATTTGAGCTTGCCACCAGCAATATGCTGATCCAATTTGCCCGGAAGGGCTTAGGGATTGCCAGTGTGGTGAAGGATTTTGCCGAGGAATTTTTAGAAAGGGGGGAGCTGTTTTTACTGGAGTTTGACAGGCGTATCCCCAGGCGGGAGTTCTGCGTAGTGACAGACGCCCATATCCCGGTGTCTGCAGCGGCGGAGAAGCTTTTGAAAATGATTGGGTTTCCTGTGAAAAGCCTGTGATTGATATTGTGAAATTATATTGACAGAAGCCTCCAGATATACTATTGTATTATTAGTATAATACAAAAGGAGACGAATCACTATGCTGGAAATTCAAAACCTTACAAAAAAATATGGAAAACACCTTGCGGTGGATCATGTTACCTTTACTGTCCCCAGCGGCCAGGTAGGTATTCTCCTAGGGCCGAATGGGGCAGGCAAATCCACGATTATAAAAAGCATTGCCGGATTGCTGCGCTATGAGGGGGGCGTGGGTATTGAGCGTATGCCGGCAAGGACCTTAGAAGCCAAGCGCATTTTTGCCTATGTGCCAGAGATCCCGGCTATGTTTGATGCCCTTACGGTGCGGGAGCATATTGAATATGTCAGGCGCGCCTATGATTCTAAGATTACAGAGGAAGGCGTACAGCAGCTTCTGGCACGGTTCGAGCTGGGGGATAAGCAGGATAAGCTGGGGAATGAGCTATCCAAGGGCATGATGCAGAAAGTGAGCATCTGCTGCGCCCTGGCGATCCAGCCTAAGGTGATCCTTTTAGATGAGCCCATGGTGGGCCTGGATCCGGCTGCTATCAAGGAGCTGAAGGAAATGGTGCTGGAACTGAAAAGCTATGGCGTTACCATATTGATCAGCACCCATATGCTGGAGATGGTGAAGGAGCTTTGGGATGTAATGTTTATTATGGAGCGCGGCAGGATCATCGGCACATTTACCAGGGAACAGGCCAAGGATGCAGATATTGAGGATCTCTTCTTCCAGATCACGGGAGGCGGTGAGGCATCATGAGAAGCTTTGTCTACTTATACAAAAGGACGATCCTGAACCGTATCAAAAAAGCCCTGAAACGGCCGGTAACATACTTGGCTGTCATATTTGTTACACTGTATCTTGTGATGATCTACCAGAGCTTCCGGGTTATGATCCCGGAAGGGGGTTTTGATACCGTTGGCAATCTGGTTACGATTTTGTCAATCCTCATATTTTGGCTGATTCCTGGGAATCTGATCAGCTATGCCAAGCGCAAGGGGCTTTTGTTTCGGCCAAGCGAGGTGCATTTTGTGTTTTCGGCCCCGGTCAGCCCTAAGATGGTGCTGATGTTTGCAGGAGCCAAATCCTTTGCCGTGAATGTGCTGTTAGGGCTTGTGATCTCCGTGCTGAGTGTTTTGTGGTTTGAGGCGGGAATTTTGCAGGTATGCCTGTATTTTCTGTTTTTTACGGTGTTTGAGAGTATTTTAGAGGCTTCGGCTATTATTCTGTGTTATGGGAATGAACGGATGCCCAGGGGGTTCTTCCGGGGGCTTGTCATTGCCATGTACTTATTCATCGCGGCGATTGTGGGGATTGCAGCTTTTCTGATGATAACGCAGGAGCCATCCTTTGGGCTTTTGCGGGAATTTTTTGCACTGCCGGTGATACAGTTCATCCCTGTAGTAGGCTGGAATATTGCGGCTACCAGAATGATCTTTTTAGGGCCGGATCCTGTGAATATGGCTGGGGCAGCGCTGTTTGCAGTGTCTACTGTGGGGATGTTTTTGGCTGCGTGGAGGATGCAGTGCACAGGGGCATACTATGAGGATGCCATGAAGTTTGCAGACGATTACCAGGCACGGAGGGAGAAGCAAAAAAAGGGCATTGTCTCTGTCCCCTGGCTGGAGAAGCATAAGAAATTAAAGCAGGCCTCTGTGGAATATAAAGGAATCTATGCAAAAGCCATTTATTTTCGGCAGATGCTGGAATATAAAAAGAACCCTACGTTTATTTTTGGATGGAATACGCTGCTGTGTTTGGGGATTGGGGCGCTGGTTGCGGCTGTTTGCTATTTCAATGGTCTGGGGGATGAATTTGGCCAGGCGAAGATTTTTATTATCCCAGGCGTTTCCAGCTATATGGTCTTTGTGTTCAGCGGCTATGCCACCAAATGGTCTAAGGAGCTGGAAAATGCCTACACGTATCTGATTCCAGACACTCCTTTGCGGAAGGTATGGTATGCCACGAAGATTGAGCATATACGTTCCTTTACAGATGGGGTGCTGCTTACCCTTCCAGGGGCGGTGGTGCTGGGGATTAGCCCTTTGATGGCGGTGCTCACCATACTGACATACGTCTGCCTGCAGGCCAATCGGCTGTATTATGGGATGCTTGCGGACGCTATGATAGGGAATATCCTAGGAAGCACGGGACGGACTTTGGTGAAGATGCTGCTGCAGATGGTTGCCTTAAGCATTGCGATTATCCCCACCGTGATCGCAGGGATCCTGATAGGGGGAGAAGCGGGCTTTTTTGTGCTGATCGTAGTTATGGGGGCGTTGACATTTGCCGGGGCGGCTGTTGCTTCCGTGTCCTTTAAGCGGATGGAAGTGCTGGAATAAGGCGTTTCAGCCTTGCAGCAAAGCTAAAATATTGCCGCGGATTGTTGCTATATCGGCCTTTAGGCCGTGAATCGCAACGAAAATTTGGATTGAATGAGGTGCTGTGATGGCGACATGGAATTCCCGGGGGCTGCGGGGCTCAACGCTGGAGGAATTTATTAACCTTACCAATGAAAAATATGCGGCGCAGGGGCTGGCATTGATCCAAAAGGTGCCAACCCCCATTACGCCGGTCCGAATTGATAAGGAAAGCCGGCATATTACACTGGCTTATTTTGACCAGAAAAGCACTGTGGACTATATCGGGGCAGTCCAGGGGATTCCAGTCTGCTTTGACGCAAAGGAATGCCATACGGATACATTTCCCATACAGAATATCCACCCCCACCAGATTTCCTTTATGGAAAGGTTCGAGCGGCAGGAGGGGGTTTCCTTTTTGGTGATCTTTTACTCCCATCGGAACGAGTTCCATTACATGCGCCATGCAAAGCTGATGGAATTTTGGCGGCGCGCCCAGGAAGGGGGGCGCAAAAGCTTCCGGTATGAGGAATTGGAGCAAGGGTATTTTATGGAGCCAAAAGGAGGCTTGTTGGTTCCCTATCTGGATCTGCTGCAGAAGGATTTGGAAATACGCAGTTGACAAGGAAGGGGGTTTTTTATATAATATGTGTATTTGGGTTAGCAACAGAGTAGCGTAATGAAGTGCTGGGCTATCTGGCATTTTACATGCGGCTGAGAAAGGATGCATATATTATGAAGCGGAAATTACTGCATACCCCGGAGGGCGTCCGGGATATTTACAATAGAGAGTGCGCACGGAAGCTGATTTTGCAGGATAGCCTGCATGAGCTTCTCCGGCAATATGGATACCATGCCATTGAAACGCCGACCTTCGAGTTTTTCGATATATTCAGCAAGGAGATTGGTACAACGCCATCCAGGGATTTGTATAAATTTTTTGACAGGGAGGGGAATACGCTGGTGCTTCGGCCGGATATGACCCCTTCCATTGCCAGGTGCGTGGCAAAATATTATGGGGATGAAGAATTTCCTGTACGATTGTGCTATATGGGCAATACCTTTATCAATAACAGCAGCTATCAGGGGAGGCTCAAGGAGAGCACCCAGCTGGGGGCGGAGCTGATCGGGGATAATTCTGTAGATGCAGATGCAGAGATCCTTGCTTTGGTGGCGCATGCCCTGAAGGCGGCCGGCTTGCAGGAATTTCAGATCGGCGTTGGGCATGTGGGTATTTTCCAGGGCCTTGTGCAGGCGGCAGGGCTGGAAGAAGATACCGAACAGGAGCTCTTGGAGCTGATCTCCAACAAAAATTTCTTTGGCGTAGAGGAGCTGGTGGATTCCCTGCAGTTTCCAAAGGAGCTGAAGGAACTGTTTTCCATGCTTGGCAGCCTCTGTGTGTCTGAGGATATGCTGAAACGGGCCAAGGAACTGGCGTCTTCTTTCCCTACCATCTTGAATGCCTTAGGCCGCCTGGAAGCATTAATGGAAATGCTGTCCTATTATGGCGTGGGGAAATACGTGTCCATTGAGCTTGGCATGCTGAGCAGCTACCAATATTATACAGGCATTATATTTGCTGGATATACTTTTGGAAGCGGAGAGCCCATTGTAAAAGGCGGGCGTTATGACCAGCTTCTGACGTATTTTGGGAAGGATGCGCCTTCCATTGGGTTTGCGGTGGTGACAGACCAGCTGATGGCTGCGCTGGCCAGGCAGAAAATCAAAATTCCAGTAAAAGATAATGGGACATTGATCGTATACAGGGATGCGAAGAAGGAAGAAGCCATCCAGAAAGCCTCTTCCTTGCGGGAGGGTGGCACATGGGTTTCTATGGTAAGGTGGGAGGAGCCAAAATCCCGGGAGGATTATCAGGCTTATGCTAAGCGGATGCGTATGCCAGAGATCTTATTTATAATGTGAGATTGATTTCGTGAAAGGTTTTTGGAATGGGACAGAACGGAGGGAAGCATGAGATATTTAACATTTGCCCTTGGCAAAGGGCGGCTGGCAAAGCAGACGCTGGAGGCTTTTGAGAAAATAGGCATTACCTGCCAGGAAATGAAGGATAAGGACACCCGGAAGCTGATTTTTGCCAATGAGGAGCTGAAGCTGAAATTTTTTCTTGCCAAAGGGCCGGACGTGCCTACTTATGTGGAATATGGCGCAGCGGATATTGGCGTGGTGGGAAAAGACACCATATTAGAAGAAGGCAGGAATATCTATGAGGTATTGGATTTAGGCTTTGGGAAATGCCGTATGTGCGTCTGCGGCCCCGAGGAGGCGGAGGAATTGCTGCAGCATCAGGAGCTGATCCGCGTTGCCACAAAGTATCCTCGGATTGCGAAGGACTATTTTTATAATAAGAAACGGCAGACAGTAGAGATTATTAAGCTGAATGGATCCATTGAGCTGGCGCCCATTGTAGGGCTTTCAGAAGTGATTGTGGATATTGTGGAGACAGGATCTACCCTCCGCGAAAACGGGCTGGGGGTTTTGGAGGAGATTTGCCCATTGTCAGCCAGGATGGTGGTAAACCAGGTGAGCATGAAAATGGAAAATGAGAGGATCGCAAAGTTGATTTATGATTTAAAGGAGATATTATAAAAGGCAGATGCTGCCCTGATAAAGGGCATTACATAAATTTTAAGAAAGGAAAAGCTGTGTAGAATTAGCAGTGGGGATCATGAGGATATTAAAATTAACGGAAGAATCCAGAAAAGGGCTTTTGGAAGAGCTGCTGAAACGCAGCCCCAACAATTATACGCAATATGAAGAAAAGGTAAAAGAAATCATTAATCAGGTGCGCAGCCACAGGGATCAGGCTCTGTTTACTTATACCAGGCAGTTTGACGGCGCAGATATTACGGCTGGCAACGTCCGGGTAACAAGGGAAGAAATAGAGGAAGCCTATGGGCAGACGGATGGGAAGCTGATTGCTGTTATGAAAAAATCCCTGGAAAATATCCGCTCTTACCATGAGAAGCAAAGGCAGTACAGCTGGTTTGACAGCAAGCCCAATGGGATTCTGCTGGGGCAGAAGGTAAGCCCCCTTGCCTGCGTAGGCGTCTATGTGCCAGGCGGGAAAGCGGCGTACCCGTCTTCTGTTTTAATGAATGTAATTCCAGCCAAGGTTGCCGGGGTTGGGAAAATTGTTATGGCGACCCCCTGTAACCGGGAAGGCAAGGTAAATCCCGCCACCCTGGCGGCAGCAGACATGGCAGGCGTGGATGAGATATATAAAGCAGGCGGGGCGCAGGCCATTGCAGCCCTTGCCTTTGGCACGGAGAGTATCCCTAAGGTAGACAAGATCGTAGGGCCTGGGAACATTTATGTGGCTTTGGCCAAAAAGTCTGTATTTGGCCATGTGAGCATTGATTCCATTGCCGGCCCAAGCGAAATCCTGGTGCTTGCAGATGAGACTGCAAACCCACGCTATGTAGCCGCAGACCTTTTATCCCAGGCAGAGCATGACGAGCTTGCAAGCGCCATCCTGATTACCACCAGCGAAACCCTGGCGGGGCAGGTTTCAGCAGAAGTAAGCAAATTTACAGAGAGACTTTCCCGAAAAGAGATTGTTGAGAAATCCTTGGAAAACTATGGCTATATCCTGGTGGCTGAAACTATGGAAGCCGCCATTGAGGCAGCCGATGAGATAGCCTCTGAGCATCTTGAAATCTTAACCGCAAATCCCTACGAGGTAATGATGAAGGTAAAAAATGCCGGGGCCATGTTCTTAGGGGAATATGCCAGCGAACCGTTGGGAGATTATTTCGCCGGCCCGAACCATGTGCTTCCAACGAACGGCACGGCTAAATTTTTTTCCCCCCTTGGTGTAGACGATTTTATCAAAAAGTCCAGCATCATTTCTTATTCCAAAGAGGCGTTGGCGCCTATTTATCCGGATATTGTGCAATTTGCCAATTCTGAGCACTTGACAGCCCACGCCAATTCCATTAAGGTAAGGTTTGAGGAGTAACCGAAGGCGATCTTCGTATATTCCAATATAGAAAGAAAAGAGGCGACCACAAATGCCGTTTGAACGGATTGCCCGGCAGCACCGGACAACAAAAGAAACAGACATTCAGCTCACCCTAAATCTGGATGGGAAAGGCGAGACCCACCTGGACACCGGCATAGGTTTTTTCAACCATATGCTGGACGGATTTGCCCGCCATGGTTTTTTCAACTTGGACGTACAGGTCAAGGGGGACTTAGAGGTAGATACCCACCATTCTATCGAGGATACTGGAATCGTACTTGGAAACGCCATCCGTGCCGCCATTCAGGATAAGCGCGGCATGAAACGGTATGGGAGCAGCATCCTTCCTATGGACGAGACCTTGGTGCTCTGTGCCATAGACCTGAGCGGAAGGCCTTATTTCGCCCTGGATGGCGCCTTTACCACAGAGCGGATCGGAGATATGGACACTGAGATGGTAAGGGAATTTTTCTACGCCATTTCTTATAGTGCAGGGATGAACCTGCATATGAAATTCTTGTCTGGAACCAACAACCACCATATGGCAGAAGGGCTGTTCAAGGCTTTTGGCAGGGCATTGGATGAAGCTACTCAAAAGGATTCCAGGATTATAGATATTATGTCAACGAAAGGAAGCTTATAGGTGATTTTATGGAACATAAGAACCTGATTGCCACCATTTACCTAAAAGATGGCATGGCTGTAAAAGGGAAAAATGACCTGGAAAGTGCCGGCGACCTGAAGGGGCTGGCAAAGTTATACAACGACAGCGGCGTGGACAAGCTTTACGTTTTTGATTTGTCCAATACAGACCGGGAGCATGAGGCTAACCTGCACATCATGAAGGAATTGTGCCGGATGATTGAGATCCCCATCTATGGGGCTGGGAATATCCAGAGGATGGAGGACGTTAAGAAAATACTTTATGCCGGGTGTAAGGGCGCAATTCTGGATGGATCTAAGCATGACACCATCCAGATCGCGGAGGAAGGGGCGCAGCGGTTTGGACGGGAAAAACTGCTGATCTCCATGGAAAATGTGGACCTGCTGTTCAAGCATAAAAAAGAAGTAGAGGAATATGTGCATAAATTAGTCGTCTTAAACCCTGTGATTATTGATTCTTTGGCAAATCTTACAGACCTCCCTTACAGCGTAATCATACAGGGCTATGACGAAGGCCGTTGGGTGGAGATCCTGAAAAAAGAATGCGTAACAGGCATTGGCGGAGAATACATCAGCCGCTATGACACAGATGTGACCCAGGTGAAAAAGATCCTGGCGGCAGAGGGGATTGAGACGAAGAAATTTATCTCTGTTATGGAATGGTCCCAGTTCAAGACAAACAGCGATGGGATGATCCCGGTCATTGTCCAGGATTACCAGACAGGGGAAGTGCTGATGATGGCCTATATGAATGAAGAAGCCTTCCAATCTACCTTGTCTCTGGGAAAAATGACATATTACAGCCGGAGCCGACAGGAGCTGTGGGTGAAGGGGGAGACTTCTGGCCATTATCAATATGTAAAATCTTTGGCAATTGACTGTGACCAGGATACGATCCTGGCTCAGGTATCCCAGATTGGCGCAGCCTGCCATACCGGGAATACCAGCTGCTTTTACCGGGAGCTGGTGAAGAAAGAGTATATGACGAAAAGCCCCTTAAAGGTTTTTGAGAATGTGTACCATGTGATCGAAGACCGCAGGGAGCACCCGAAGGATGGGTCTTATACCAATTACCTGTTTGACAAAGGGGTTGACAAGATTTTGAAGAAGCTGGGGGAAGAGGCTACAGAGATTGTGATTGCTGCCAAGAATCCGGAGCCAGAGGAAGTGAAATACGAGATTTCCGATTTTCTGTACCATATGATGGTGCTGATGGTGGAAAAAGGGGTGACCTGGGAGGATATTGTAGAGGAACTGAACCAGAGGTAGGATATACTGGGGGCAGGTTTTGCATCAATGATTATGCGAAGCCTGTGCCCCTTTTATTTTTTTATGGGTTTGATGCCCTGCAGGTTGCTGCGGGGTATTTGGTTTATGGAAAATAGGTTATTATTCACGGCTAATGCATGTTTTTCAGCGTTATTTGTGCAATGTCGTACTAGTGTGCCAGTACACTAGCACACCCCCAATAAATAGCTGATATATTCGCTGGTTTATTTTACTGATAGCATATGTCAAAAATTTTCAGTGCAGCCCGCTGCGCCTACGTATTTTGGCACATACTTTCAGAAAAATATCCTGCGCGGATATATCAGCTATTTGTTTTACGATGTACAATATAACCTGCGCTAAATAACCTTATGTTTTGCTTGCCTATTTCCTGATAGCACTGTTTCCCAAGCCCCGGCTCCTCCCTGACGGCCTCTTATCCATCCCCCGTTGCCTGCCGCTAAAATCCTTTAAGTTACTGACATGGCCGTGCATAGTAACGAAAATTAATCCACGCTGTGAAGGCAGAAAGCGGCGGCATTGTATGCATTTTTGACAAAAAAGTAATAAACATTTTAGGTTTATAAAAATAGGCATGAAACAAGTATTGAAAGTCATAACTAATTAAGTTATAATAGATAAAGAAAATAAAAACTAGTAAACTAAGTACAAAAGAATAGGAGCTGATTGTATGGATAAGAGGAAGGAAACAAAATTAAACGATGCATACGGAGTGCTTTTTGAAAGCCATGGCATGGCAAAAAGAAACAAACTTTGCTTTACCCTAACGGGGATCATGTGGCTGGGTATGGCGGTTTTTCATCTGGTATGCTTTTTGAATGCGTTCAAGGAGCCAGAAGCCCGTATAGAGTGGCCGCCCTATGAAGCCAGGGAAGAGGGGGAGATGGGGCTGTCAAAGGTGCATCAGGTTTCCAAAGGGCAGATGTTTACAGATTTGATTGTCTGCTGTGGTACAGGCGGCATAGGCATTTTTTCGATTGCGGCTGTGATCCATGGGCGGAAGCCCTATCTGAAAATTTATGAAAGCCATGTGGAGGGATGTGCTGGCTTCAGCCTTATGGCAGAAGAAGTCCGCATGCCCATAAACCGTGTCTTGTATATTTCATCACATGCAAAAGAAATGATGCCTTTTGCTGAAATTTACACGGATTGTGGGACGAGGGTTACTTTTTTTATGAGCGCCAAAAAGGCAGATGAGGCAGAGCGTGTATTCCGAAAGCAGATTCAGGGAAAGGAAAGAGAAGCAGATTCACTGCCGAACTGGCCCGGTATATAGCTGGTATTGGCAGAAAGGCACTGCCCCTGTATGTGTTTTATTCCCAAACAGTTTCCTGTGCAGAACTGATATTGGCAAAAAGGTATAAGAAGGAGGAAAAGGATTCTTTGCACCCAAGCCGGCCATTTGCTAATGGCCGGCTTATTATGGGTACATAGCTTAATGGATATCCAGTTCTGGCGGCACATCAATGTTATCAGAAACGTATTTGCCGTTTTTTTTGCGCTGCCTGACGCATTCGGTTAAGAGGTATTCGATCTGGCCGTTGACAGAACGGAAATCATCCTCTGCCCAGGCTGCAATTGCGTCATAGAGCTTTTTGGATAGCCGCAGGGGGATTTGCTTTTTAGTATTCTCTGCCATAGGCGTTAATAGAGGCTTCCGGAATTAACCACTGGCTGTGCGTCATGGTTTCCACAGAGCACTACCAGGAGGTTGGATACCATTGCAGCCTTCCGTTCCTCGTCTAACTCTACAATCTGGTTCTGGCTCAGATGATCTAAGGCCATTTCCACCATGCCCACAGCGCCGTCTACGATCATTTTCCGGGCATCGATAATAGCGGATGCCTGCTGGCGCTGGAGCATGACAGCGGCAATCTCTGGGGCGTAGGCCAGGTGGGTGATACGAGCCTCTACCACTTCGATGCCAGCCTCATGGACACGTGTCTGGATCTCTTCGCGGATCCTTGCGGCTACGGTCTCGCTGGAGCCCCTGAGGCTGCCTTCATCGGCAATGCCATCGCCGGTAGTATCCACATTGGGAGCCACGTCATAAGGGTAAATGCGCACAATGTTGCGCAAGGCGCTGTCGCATTGGAGGGAGAGGAATTCCTTGTAGTTATCCACATTAAAGACAGCCTTGGCGGTGTCCTGGATGCGCCAGGTGACGGCGATGCCAATTTCAATGGGGTTGCCCAGGCAGTCGTTGATCTTTTGCCGGCTGTTGTTCAGGGTCATGATCTTTAAGGAAATCTTGTTGGAAAGGGAGGCGATTTCCGTAGCTGTGCTTTGTGGGGGCCTTCCATTGTTGACGTCCCCGCTTTGATTTAGTTTTGTCTTGGCTGCTGGGTTTACAGCAGAGCAGAAGGGGTTTACGAAATAGAAGCCAGGCTCCTTAATGGTGCCCACATATTTCCCAAACAGGGTGAGTACCAGGGCTTCCTGGGGGCGCAGGACTTTTAGGCCAGGCCAGAGGAGCCAGGTGGTGGCTAATAAGATGATGCATAGGATTAAAAGGGGATAGGCTCCCTGGTTGGCGCTCCATATGGTGCCTATGATGGCAGCAGCATAGATCAGGAAGGAAAGCAGCAGGACTGCCATGCCGTGCTTTCCTATGGTTAAGACTTTTTCCTTCATATTGGGCACATCCTTTCTTTTTGTATAATTTTTTGATATTTGAATGATATCATAATGATATCTATTTGTCAAGGGAGAATTAATTTAAAATATCCTGGCATTGGCCATTATAATTCACGGCCAATGCCAGTAGCTTAAGGATGAGAATCCAAAAGTAAATTACCTCATATATTGGTTGAGGCAATGGCATAATTATGGTATAATTTGCATTGTTGAAAATGCTTAAACGAAATCATAATCATATGCAGAGGTTTAAATAACAATGGTAAGAGAATCCGGTTGTTTGTCCAATACGTGGAAACAAATCTTAGAAGATGAGAGCCATCATCTGATCGTAAACGAGGTTGCTGGAAAAATTGTTTCTTCCTGTGTATGCGTCATCATTCCCAATTTGACAAGAAGCGTGCGTCCATATGCATTTGTAGAAAATGTTGTTACCCATATAGATTTCAGAGGGCAGGGTTTCGCATCAGAATGCCTGGAATATGCAAAGCAGATAGCAAAACAATGTAACTGTTACAAAATGATGCTGCTGACAAGAAGCAGGAAAAAGGAGATACTGGATTTTTACAGAAATGCAGGCTACAATAATACGGATAAAACAGCATTTATCCAATGGCTTGACATATAATGATAATTATTTTTTTTATTTGGTTTGAAATGAATACATGAAATGTTAAGAAATGAAAGCGCAAGGTGATAGAGATGACATTGAAGGAATTGGAGATTGGAAAGTCGGCTGTGATTACAGCAGTTGGAGGGGGAGGCGAGCTGCGGCAGCACTTTTTGGATATGGGGGTGATCCCGGGGGCGGAGGTCACATTGGTGAAGTATGCGCCGATGGGGGATCCCATGGAGCTTCGGATCCATGGGTATGAATTGACGCTGCGGGTGGCAGATGCAGGGAAAATTGAGGTGCAGAAGAAAGCAGGGGAAAAAAGGAAGCAGGAAAAGGGGCTTAAGGAGCGCAGGGCAGAACGGCAGCACCCAGGCTTGGGGGAGGGAGGGAAGTACCATGTGAAAGCGGATGAGCATCCGTTGGCGGAGGGGACGACCCTTACCTTTGCCCTAGCAGGGAATCAGAATTGTGGGAAGACGACGCTGTTTAATCAGTTGACGGGGGCCAATCAGCATGTGGGGAATTTTCCAGGGGTGACAGTGGATCGCAAGAGCGGAGCCATTAAGGGGCATCCAAAGACTGAGGTGACGGACTTGCCAGGTATTTATTCGCTGTCTCCTTATAGCAGTGAGGAAATTGTGTCCCGGCAGTTTATTATAAATGAGAAGCCCACGGGGATTATCAATATTGTGGATGCCACGAATATTGAAAGGAACCTGTATTTGACCATGCAGCTGATGGAATTGGGGATTCCCATGGTGCTGGCCTTGAATATGATGGATGAGATGCGGGGGAACGGCGGGTCAGTCCGGATCAATGAGATGGAGGAATTGCTGGGGATTCCGGTAGTTCCGATTTCGGCGGCGAAAAATGAAGGGATTGGGGAATTGGTCAGCCATGCGGTGCATGTGGCGAAGTACCAGGAACGCCCGGGGCGCATGGATTTTTGTGATAAGGATGAGCATGGGGGAGCGGTGCATCGGTGCCTGCACGGGATCATGCATTTGATCGAGGATCATGCGAAGGTGGCAGGGATCCCTGTGCGCTTTGCGGCAAGCAAGCTGGTGGAAGGGGACGGCAGGGTGCTGGATGCGCTGAAGCTTTCCCAGAATGAGGAGGAGATGCTGGAGCATATTATTACGCAGATGGAAGAGGAGAGGGGAATGGACCGGGCGGCAGCCATTGCGGATATGCGGTATTCGTTTATACACAGGCTTTGCGAGGATGCGGTAGTGAAGCCGAAGGAGAGCAGGGAGCATGAGAGGAGCCGGAAGCTGGATCAGTTTTTGGTAGGGAAATATACAGCGATTCCAGCTTTCGTGGGGATTATGGGCGTGGTGTTTTGGATGACGTTCAGTGTGATTGGGGCGTGGATGCAAGGGGTATTGGAAATGGGGATTGATTGGCTGGCAGGAGCCGTGGACCGTGCATTGACGGCAGGGGGCGTGAACGAGGTTTTGCATTCCCTGGTGATTGATGGGATTTTTAATGGGGTGGGGAGCGTGCTGAGCTTTGTGCCAGTGATTGCGGTGATGTTCTTTTTCCTGTCTATTTTGGAGGATAGCGGCTATATGGCGCGGGTTGCTTTTGTGATGGACAAGCTGCTGCGCAAGATTGGGCTTTCAGGCAGGAGCATTGTGCCTATGCTGGTAGGGTTTGGATGCACGGTACCAGGCGTAATGGCCAGCAGGACGCTGCCCTCAGAGCGGGACCGGAAAATGACGGTTTTTTTGACGCCTTTTATGAGCTGTACGGCGAAGCTGCCGATTTATGGGTTTTTTGCGGCGGCATTTTTTCCAAAGTATGGAGGGCTGGTGATGGTTGCCCTTTATTTTACAGGGATTGCAGTGTCTGTGCTGGTGGCGCTGGTGTCCAAGCAGTTTGCCTTTCGGGGTGAGGCGGTTCCCTTTGTGATGGAGCTGCCCAATTATCGGATGCCGGGGGCGAAGAATGTGCTGCGGCTGATGTGGGATAAGGCAAAGGATTTTCTGCAGCGGGCATTTACGGTTATTTTTGTGGCTACGATCGTGGTTTGGTTTTTGCAGACTTTTGATTTTGGGCTGAATATTGTGGAGGATTCCCAGGATAGCATGCTGGCTGTGGCGGCGGGGATTGTTGCGCCAGTCTTTGCGCCCTTGGGATTTGGGGACTGGAGGATTTCTACCGCGCTGATGACAGGGTTTATGGCAAAGGAAAGTGTGGTGTCTACCTTAAATGTGCTGTTTGGGAGCAGGGAGGCGCTCTTAGCAGCAATATCGCCCGTGGCGGCAGCTTCCATATTGGTGTTTTGTTTGCTGTATACGCCCTGTGTGGCAGCGATTGCATCCATACGACGGGAGCTTGGGGGGAAATGGGCTTTGGGTATTGTGCTAGAGCAATGCCTGGTGGCCTGGGTTTGCGCATTTTTGGTGAGCCTGGCGGGAGGCGTGTTTTTTTAATGCGGGCTACATAAATCATGTTCTTACGGAATGCGCAGTTTGGCGCATTCCTAAGCCATGAATCGTAACATGAGCCTGCAGTGCGGTTTCTGAATATGGAAAAAAATGTAAAAAAGGGTTGTGTATTATGTATAGTTATGTTATAGTATGAATAATATAACTAACAAAACAAATTCCGCTCCGCGGATTCACACACAAGAAAGGATCTCTTTATGGATTCACCTTATGCTTCCACTTTATTTTCCACAAAAATCTGGCCAGATTTTACGGCGCATTTCCAAAACAGTTCCAGCAGCGCTTCCTATCAGGCAGACGTAAAAGAATTTATGCAGATGTACCAAGCCGATTTCCTTCAAATAGACCATGCAATGGTAGAGGATTATTATAAGCAAATGGAAGAAAAAGTCCAAAATAATATCCTTAAGCCAAGCACTATGGCAAAAAAATTCCGGGAACTGCATTCTTTGGCAGAATTTATTGAAGGGCAAAAAGAGCATTATCATATCCCGGATACCTTCCAGGATTATTTCTACCCATATTTAAAAGCAGTAGCCAAAGTGGCGCAATATGCAAAATCTATTCCCATAGAAGATATTGACAAGCTATTCCAGGCAGCCAAGGATAACCCTATGGCTTACTGCATCTTTGCCCTTTTGCATCGGGCAGGCCTGTCCTCTACAGAAATTACCGCGTTGAAGCTGGAAAATTTTATAGCATATGACAATGGGGTATTTGCGTCGGTTCCTGGCAGGCAGAACCCTTGTTTTATCCCGGAAGACGCATTTGCCATATTGGAAACATACCTGGCCAAACGCCAGGAACATGAATATTTGTTCAGCAACAGCCGCGGGAACAGGCTGAATACCATGTACATCAGCCGGCTTATGAAAAAGTATACGGAGCTTGCAGGCGTGCCAAATTATAGTGCAGAGGCTTTGAGGAATAGCTGTGCCTTTACGCTGTTTTCCTATCGGGCCACGCCAGAACAGGTTGCCCGGCAAATGGGTGTCACCCAGATCCAGATAAAACGCTACAAAAATGTGTCTTACCGGGACAGCCTGCTCCAGGAAGCTAACCATTTGGTTAAAATTAAGGTAGATCTGCCAGGATAGCAGAATATCTTTTTTAAAGTTATAGAAAAGACATTGAAAGAGTATGCATATTTTTAATGTACAATTTTCACACAATTTATAAAAATTTGGTTTGGAACAAATAAAATAAAAAATATTTTTTTATAAAATGAAAAAATATCTCTTTAAATTGTTTTAAAAGAGGTATTTTTTTAGGAATATCTTTTTTTATTATCTGAAAATTACAAAATAATTATATAATTATTTTGTTATCAGACTATTTAAAGAAAAAAACTATTTACAAACAGAAGGAAAAGGTGTATAGTAATTTCAGTGCAGTGCTTTACCGTGATAGTGTGCAGTTATGTTTATGTTTGATGGGGCTTTGCAGATATTTTTTTGGCAATTTATGAATGGTATGGTGCGCTGGGATGCTTAAGGGCATAGAGTGCCAGAAGGCAAGGAGGATGATAGAATGCAGGAAGCTAAGAGGATGGCAATGGGCATGTATGACCCAAGGTTTGAGCATGATAACTGTGGGATTGGCGCAGTTGTGAATATCAAAGGGATAAAATCCCATAAGACAGTGGAAGATGCTTTGAAGATTGTTGAGAATTTGAAGCATAGGGCTGGGAAAGACGCTGAGGGGAAGACGGGGGATGGCGTGGGCATTTTGCTCCAGGTGTCCCATAAGTTTTTTAAAAAAGCCGCAGCGGAGGCGGGGATTGCTCTGGGGGAGGAAAGGGATTATGGGATTGGGATGTTTTTCTTTCCTCAGGATGAATTGAAGCGTAACCAGGCCAAGAAGATGTTTGAGGTGATTGTGAAGAAGGAGGGCATGGATTTCCTGGGGTGGAGGGAAGTGCCCATTGACCCGGCGAAGCTGGGGCAGAAGGCTGTGGACTGTATGCCTTGCATCTTGCAGGGGTTTGTAGAGCGGCCGAAAGGGGTAGAGAAGGGGCTGGATTTTGACCGGAAGCTATATGTGGCCAGGAGGGTGTTTGAGCAGTCTAATGACAATACCTATGTGGTGTCCCTTTCCAGCCGGACGATTGTTTATAAGGGGATGTTTTTGGTGGAGCAGTTAAGGCTGTTTTTTGCGGACTTGCAGGATTCGGATTATGAGTCGGCTATTGCTACAGTGCATTCCAGGTTTTCCACGAATACCAATCCCAGTTGGGAGCGGGCGCATCCAAATCGGCTGATTGTGCATAATGGGGAAATCAATACCATTTTGGGGAATGCGGATAAGATGCTGGCCAGGGAGGAAACCATGGAGTCGGAGCATTTGAAGGGAGAGCTGCAGAAGGTGCTTCCAGTGGTAAATGCGGAAGGGTCTGACTCGGCTATGCTGGACAATACATTGGAGTTTTTGGTTATGAGCGGGATGGAGCTGCCTTTGGCAGTGATGATTACTATTCCGGAGCCCTGGGCGAACAATGGGCTGATGAGCCAGAAGAAGAAGGATTTCTATCAGTATTATGCCACCATGATGGAGCCTTGGGATGGGCCGGCTTCCATTGTGTTCAGTGATGGGGATATTTTGGGGGCGGTGCTGGACCGGAATGGGCTGCGCCCTTCCAGGTATTATATTACAGATGATGACAACCTGGTGCTGTCTTCGGAAGTTGGGGTGCTGGAGATTGACCCCAGGAAGGTGGTGGCAAAGGAACGTCTGCGGCCAGGGAAGATGCTTTTGGTGGATACGGTGCAGGGAAGGGTAATTGACGATGATGAGCTGAAGGAGAAATATGCCGGCAGGCAGCCTTATGGGGAATGGCTGAACCGGTACCTGATCAACCTGGCGGATCTGAAGATTCCCAACCAGCGCGTGCCGGAATATGGCAAGGAAGAGCGGCAGCGGATGCAGAAGACTTTTGGGTATACTTATGAGTCTTTGAAGGAAGCGATTTTGCCTATGGCGCAGAATGGGAAGGAAGCTACGGCAGCCATGGGGATTGATACGCCTTTGGCAGCGTTGGCGGGGGACCATCAGCCCTTGTTTAATTATTTTAAACAGAAATTTGCCCAGGTGACGAATCCCCCCATTGACTCTATCCGGGAGGAAGTGGTGACCAGCACCACGGTGTATATAGGGGAGGATGGGAATTTGTTGGAGGAAAAGCCCATGAACTGCCAGGTACTGAAGGTGAATAACCCAATCCTTACCAATACGGATATTATGAAGATTAAGGCCATGAAGGTGGAAGGCTACAAGGTGGTGGAGATACCGATTATTTATTATAAGAACACCAGCCTGGAAAAGGCCATTGACCGGCTGTTTGTGGAGGCGGACCGGGCTTACAGGGATGGGGCGAATATTTTAATCCTGTCTGACCGCGGGGTGGATGAGAACCATGTGCCCATTCCTTCCTTGTTGGCGGTTTCTGCTTTGCAGCAGCATTTGATCAAGACGAAAAAGCGTACGGCCCTGGCGGTGATCCTGGAGTCCGGGGAGCCCAGGGAGGTGCATCACTTTGCCACATTGCTGGGATATGGGGCTTGCGCCATCAATCCATACCTGGCGCAGGATACAGTGAAGCAGCTGATTGATGAGCATATGCTGGACAAGGATTATTATGCGGCTGTTGCAGATTACAACCAGGCGATTATCCATGGGATTGTGAAAATTGCGGCTAAAATGGGCATTTCTACGATCCAGTCCTATCAAGGGGCGAAGATTTTTGAAGCTATCGGAATCAGTTCTGATGTGATTGGGAAATATTTTACGAATACGGTGAGCCGGATTGGCGGCATTACCTTGAAGGATATTGAGGAGGATGTGGACGCGCTCCATTCCAGCGCCTACGACCCATTGGGTCTGGAAACAGACCTGACTTTGGAAAGCCGGGGGAGGCATAAGATGCGCAGTGGCGCAGACAGCCATCTCTACAATCCGCTGACCATCCATTTGCTTCAGGAGTCCACAAAGCGGGGGGATTACCAACTGTTTAAGCAGTATACGGCTGCGGCGGACGCCCAGGAAAGGGATGCCAATATCCGGGGCATGATGGATTTCCGGTTCCCAAAGAAATCGGTGCCTATCGAAGAAGTGGAGAGCGTGGATTCCATTGTCACCCGGTTTAAGACAGGGGCAATGTCCTATGGATCCATTTCCCAGGAAGCCCATGAGACCCTTGCCATAGCCATGAACCGCCTGCATGGGAAATCCAACAGCGGGGAGGGCGGGGAGAGCCCGGAACGCCTGGTGATTGGGAAGGATGGGAAGAACCGCTGCTCAGCCATTAAGCAGGTGGCCTCTGGAAGGTTTGGGGTGACCAGCCGTTATCTGGTCAGCGCTAAGGAAATCCAGATTAAAATGGCTCAGGGGGCAAAGCCTGGGGAAGGGGGGCATTTGCCAGGGCAGAAGGTTTATCCCTGGATCGCCAGGACCAGGATGTCTACGCCAGGCGTATCCCTAATCTCGCCGCCTCCCCATCATGATATTTACTCCATTGAGGATTTGGAACAGCTGATTTACGATTTAAAAAATTCTAATAAAAATGCCAGGATCACCGTGAAGCTGGTGTCTGAAGCAGGGGTCGGGACCGTTGCGGCAGGCGTTGCCAAGGCAGGGGCACAGGTGGTGTTGGTTTCCGGTTATGACGGAGGAACCGGGGCGGCGCCCAGCAGTTCCATCCACAATGCAGGGCTGCCCTGGGAACTGGGGCTTTCAGAAACACATCAGACTTTGATCTTAAACGGGCTGCGCAATAAGGTGCGGATTGAGACAGATGGTAAGCTGATGACCGGGCGGGATGTGGCCATTGCGGCTATGCTGGGGGCAGAGGAATTTGGCTTCGCCACAGCGCCGTTGGTGACCATGGGCTGCGTGATGATGCGTGTCTGCAACCTGGATACCTGCCCGGCGGGGATAGCCACCCAGAATCCCCAGCTGCGGAAGCGGTTTGCAGGAAAGCCGGAATATGTGGTTAACTTTATGCGGTTTATTGCAGAGGAATTAAGGGAATATATGGCAAAGCTAGGCATCCGTACCATGGATGAGCTGGTGGGGCGCAGCGACCTGCTGAAGGTGCGGGAAGACCTGACAGAGCGGGAAAAAGAGCTGGATTTATCTAAAATCCTGAATAACCCGTTTGCCGGGCCCAAATCCAAGGTGATCTTTGACCCGAAGCAGGTGTATGATTTTGAGCTGGAGAAGACGAAGGACGAGAAGGTGCTGCTGCGGCAGCTGAAATATGCCCTGGAAAATAAGCAGAAACGGAGCATTGACTTGGAAGTCAGCAATACGGACCGTTCTTTTGGCACGATTTTTGGGTCGGAGATTACCAGGCGGTTTGACGATACCTTAGAGGAGGATACCTTCCTGGTAAAATGTACTGGGGCTGGCGGACAGAGCTTTGGTGCATTTATCCCCAAGGGGCTGACCTTAGAGTTAGTGGGTGACAGCAATGATTATTTTGGCAAGGGGCTGTCAGGCGGAAAATTAGTGGTTTACCCGCCTACTGGAGTGAAATACCGGCAGGATGAGAATATCATTATCGGAAATGTGGCTCTTTATGGGGCTACCAGCGGAAAGGCTTTCATCAACGGCGTGGCCGGAGAGCGGTTCTGCGTCCGCAATTCCGGTGCCAGCGCAGTGGTAGAGGGCGTGGGCGACCATGGATGTGAGTATATGACCGGCGGCCGGGTTGTGATCCTTGGGAAAACTGGGAAAAATTTTGCGGCGGGCATGAGCGGCGGCATCGCTTATGTGCTGGATGAGGACAATGACCTGTATACCAGGATCAACAAAGAGATGGTTTTCTCGGAGGAGATTACCTCAAAATATGACGTGATGGAATTAAAGGACATGGTCAAGGAGCATGTGGCGTTGACGAATTCCCAGAAAGGGAAAGAGGTTTTGGATCATTTCAGCGAATATTTGCCCAAGTTTAAAAAGATTGTGCCTTATGACTACCATCGCATGATGATGGCCATTGTCCAGATGGAAGAAAAAGGCCTAAGTTCCGAGCAGGCGCAGATTGAGGCGTTCTATGCCAATATGAATCATTAAGGAGGGAAGCGAAAATGGGAAAACCAACAGGATTTATGGATTATAGCAGGCAGGCGGCAGAGGCGGCGCCACCCAAAGAGCGGATTCAAAATTTCAATGAATTCCATACCCCCTTAAGCAAAGAAGAGCAGCAAAGCCAGGGGGCGCGCTGCATGGCGTGCGGCGTGCCCTTCTGCCAGTCAGGCATGGAGATTATGGGGATGGTATCCGGATGTCCCCTGCACAATCTGGTGCCAGAATGGAATGATTTAGTCTATACAGGGAATTGGGAGCAGGCTTATAACCGTTTGGCAAAGACCAATAATTTCCCGGAATTTACATCGCGGGTATGCCCGGCTCTCTGCGAGGCGGCCTGCACCTGCGGGCATTATGGGGATGCGGTTTCTGTAAAGGAAAATGAGCATGGGATCATTGAAAATGCTTATGAGCAGGGCTTTGCCAAGGCGAAGCCGCCAAAGGTGCGCACGGGGAAATCTGTGGCTGTGGTTGGCTCCGGCCCTGCAGGGCTTGCAGCGGCAGACCAGCTGAACAAGCGGGGACATCAAGTGACTGTTTTTGAAAGGGATGACCGCATCGGCGGGCTTTTGATGTACGGGATCCCCAATATGAAGCTGGAAAAGCATGTGATTGACCGAAAAGTCAATATTATGAAGGAAGAAGGAGTGGAGTTTGTCACTGGCGCTAACGTGGGGAAAGATGTGAAGGCGGCAAAATTGCTGAAGGAATACGACAGGGTGATCCTGGCCTGCGGTGCCAAGAACCCACGGGATATCAAAGCGCCTGGCAGGGACGCCAAAGGGATTTACTTTGCAGTGGATTTTCTGGCGTCTACCACTAAGAGCCTGCTGGATTCGGAACTGAAGGACAACCGATATATTTCTGCCAAAGGCAAGAAAGTGGTGGTCATTGGCGGCGGCGATACAGGGAATGACTGCGTAGGGACGTCCATCCGCCATGGGGCAGCTTCTGTGGTACAGCTGGAGATGATGCCGAAAGCGCCAGATGAAAGGGCTGAGGACAATCCATGGCCCCAGTGGCCAAAGGTGTGCAAGACGGATTACGGCCAGGAGGAAGCCATTGCGGTGTTTGGCAATGACCCGCGGATTTACCAGACGACGGTGAAGGAATTTTTGAAGGATAAAAGCGGGAGGCTCTGCGGGCTGGTCACAGTGAAGCTGGAAGGCAAAAAAGACGAGAAGACCGGGCGCATGGCGATGGAAGAGGTAGCTGGATCTGAGCAGAAGATGGATGCAGATCTGGTGCTGATTGCGGCAGGGTTTTTGGGGACAGAGAAATATGTGGCGGATGCATTTGGCATTGGCTTGGATGAGAGAACCAACGTAAAGACGGAAAAAGGGCAGTATGAGACTAATATAAAGCGCATATTTGCAGCAGGGGATATGCACAGAGGGCAGTCTTTGGTGGTGTGGGCCATCCGGGAAGGCCGGGAGGCTGCACGGGCAGTGGATGAGAGCCTGATGGGGTATACGAACCTGGGGGCATGAGGATAGAAAGGAAGGATAAAAGGCATCATACTGTTATCTCTTAAATAATACGGAACAGAAACTATAAATACCGGAAAATAGTGGCAGATGTACACTGTTTTCCGGTATTTGTGAAAATGTAGGATTCCTTTCCGCTATTGAAATATGGGGGAAATCTGTATTGGAAATAGTAGATAAAATATTGAAAATTAGGGCGTAATCTGGAATCCAGGAAGAGGAGGCATGTGGAATGAGAAATACCGTTTTAATTGTAGATGATGAAGCAGACATCGTTTCCACTCTTGCAGATTTTTTTCTGTATAATGACTATAATGTAATGACAGCAACAAATGGGACAGAAGCCATTGAAAAATCTGGAAAGCAGCCAGATATCATTCTGCTGGATATCAATATGCCGGATGTGGACGGGCTGGAGGTTTGCGCCCGGATACGGGATTTTGTTAGCTGTCCGATTTTGTTTTTGACCGCCAGGATAGAGGATAGTGATAAGGTCAAAGGCTTTGGGATGGGCGGGGACGATTACATTGTAAAACCCTTCTCCCTGGACGAGCTTGGTGCAAGGGTTGCCGCACACCTCCGGCGGGAACGCCGCAGGAGGGATACGCCAAAGGTTCGGTTTGACGATAAGCTGTCGATTGACTATACAGAAAGGCGTTTATTCTGTGGCAGTGAGGAAGTCTCCCTTGCCAAAAAGGAGTTTGACATTATAGAACTGCTGTCCAGCCATCCAGGCCAGATTTTCAGCAAAGACCGTATCTATGAGCTAATCTGGGGGTATGACAGCGAGGGAGAATCTTCTGTAGTGGCAGAACATATCCGCAGGATCCGCGCGAAGCTGGCGGCTACAGGCGTAAAGCCGTATGTGGAAACAGTTTGGGGAGTAGGATACAAATGGGCAAAATAAATTTATTCCAAAAAAATTCGATAAAAACGGCCTTTGCTGCAACTATGTTTATTGGTATTGTCTCTGCCCTGCTGCTCTCGCTGTTTTTCGCGGGTGTCTGCCAATGGTGGGCATCAGAATTATATAAAAAAATTCAATTTGAAGTATCCGATACTAAAATAGTGATTGAATTTGGACAGACAGGCGAATTCCAGAATAAAGGAGGCATATACCATACGCAGAATCATTTGGAAGGCCTTACGCCAATGGAGCAGACCATGTATAATATCCTTACATTTATGAGTATTGCCGTATATCCTATTTTTTTTATTTTCTGCATTGCAGTCACTAGTGTCTTGTTTTATAAACGGCAGTTACAGAAGCCACTTGCCATACTGGGCCATGCCGCTGCCCAGATTGCTGACAACAACCTGGATTTCAAAATTGCTTATGATAAAAAAGATGAATTGGGGAACCTGTGCGCTTCCTTTGAGAAAATGCGCCAGGCGCTGCAGGAGGGCAATGAAGAAATGTGGCAGCAGATGGAGGAACGCAAACGGCTGAATGCAGCGTTCTCCCATGATTTGCGGACGCCGCTGACAGTCCTCAAGGGACAGAGCGAGCTGCTGCGGCAATATGCGCCGAGAATGACTGCAGAAAAAGTGCGTGATACCTCAGAGATGATGTACCGGCATATCATAAGGCTGGAGGAGTATGTGCAGACCATGGGAGAGCTGCAGCGGATGGAGGATATTGAAATCGTCCGCCAGCCTGTCACGATGGATGCGCTTTGCAGGCAGTTCCGGGAAACAGGGGAGGCTGTATGCGATGGGAAGGTGTTTTCTTATGAAGTGATAGGCAGCAAGCATGAAAGGCTGCATGTTGATACCGCTATTGTCTTGCGGGTGTTTGAAAATCTGCTTGCCAATGCAGTGCGGTTTGCAAAGGAAGAGATTACGGTATCGGCAGAGTCGCAGGATGGGTATCTGTATTTGGCTGTTTCCGATGATGGAACCGGATTTGCGGAAAAGGATTTAAAGAATGCCACAAAGCCATTTTATAAAACAGTGCGTGAAACAGACAATGGGCATTTCGGCATGGGGCTGAATATCTGTAAGATCCTTTGTGAGAGGCATGGCGGGTATATTCGGCTCAGCAATCAAAAGGGTGCAGTAGTAACCGCGGCCTTCAGGCAGTGACTTGATATAATATCAAAAATTTTTTAAAGTGTAGACAAAAAATTGAAAATTTCCTTTTATCCTATACATGTCAGATGGGAAAGCCATCTGGAGAAAGGAGATTTTTCATATGAACAATTCCATTGAAATCAAAGGGCTGAATAAATTTTATGGAAAGAAACAGGCGCTTTATGATGTAAATCTTTCCATCCGCCAGGGCATGTTCGGCCTGCTGGGACGCAACGGCGCGGGCAAGACTACCCTGATGAAGACATTGGCCACATTACTGCAAAAGAAGGACGGGGAAATTACCATATGCGGCGTTCCAATAGAAAATGCCAAAGAGATCCGCAGGATCATCGGGTATTTGCCTCAGGAGTTTTCCATGTATCCATCTATGAACGTTGGGGAGGCCATGGAATACCTGGCTGTCCTTTCAGGGATGAATGGCTCTGAACGGAAAGAGCGGATCAATGCTCTATTAAAAAAAGTGAATCTGGAAGAGCACCGGGGCAAAAAAGTAAAAGCGCTTTCCGGCGGCATGAAACGCCGCCTTGGGATTGCCCAGGCTCTGCTGAACAGCCCCAAAGTGCTGATTGTTGACGAGCCTACCGCCGGGCTGGATCCAGAAGAACGTATCCGTTTCCGGAACCTGCTGTCTGAGATTGCCGAAGATAAAACCGTTATCCTGTCTACTCACATTGTAGGGGACATTGAGGCTACCTGTGAGGATATTGCCATTATCAACGAAGGCAGGGTCATTTATAACGGCACAGTAGATGGGCTTTTGCAGGCAGCAGAAGGCAGGGTGTTTACCATGACTATTTCCAAGCGGGAACTTCCCCTGTGCAAGAGGCAGCTTTCCATTACCAGTATGCACACCCAGGGCAGCAAAGTCCACATCCGGTTTATAGCAGATACTTTGATGCAGGGGGCTGAGGCATGCGAGCCGAATATTGAGGATGCATATATGCTGTATCTCCATACAAGCGGAGTCCGTGAGATTTTGGGTGAAATAGGGGGTGAATGGTAATGCTGCTGTTGCAGGAAACCAAAAAGATTGTAAAATCCATTCCTTATCTGATTTATGCTGCAGCTGTTGTGGTTGGCCTGTTCTCCCAAGGAGTATTCAGCTTTCAGAATGATTTCCTTCAGGAACCCCAGCCAGGCGGCAACTATGGATTTAAGAATGAGGAAGTGCCGGAACTGATTATGCCGGCTGCACTAAAGGATCTCTTGGCTGAGTTTAGCAATAACGACTATGCAACCTATCCGATTGGATTTATCAAGCATGTAAAACTCAGCGAAAGCAAACGGGAAAAAATGGCTGAAATCATTTCTGAGATTACAGGGAATGATAAGGAAAAAATAATGCAGGAAGCAGCTGGGAATACGCCCGATAGCATCGGCGGGGGTGCCATACAGCAGAATGGCGGCGGAGGATTTACAATAGGCTCAGATGCCATACAGCAGGATCGCGACGGAGGATTTACAATAGGCTCGGATGCCATACAGCAGGGCAGTCCAACAGTATTCACAGTAAAGGATGGCATGGACTATGACCGGTTCAAGGAACTGATGGGGCAGGCGGACGATATTCTGGGCGGCGGCTCCAACTACGCAGCCGATTCCCTGATTAAGTACGGAACAGTTCCACTGACTTATGAGGAGGCAAAAGAGCGGTATGGCCTTGCGGTAAATTCCGATAAGGTAACCGGCGGTTATGCCCGTCTGTTCTCTGACTATGCGGGCGTAATGGTACTGTCAATCCTGCCAGTGTTTCTAGCGGCCATCCTGGGCATGAAAGACAAACATGCCAAAATGGAAGCGCTTATCTATACAAAGGAAACGTCCGCTGCCAAGCTGACCTTGATTCGTTACTTGGCGCTTGTTATAGCAGCTATGCTTCCGGTAATTATCCTGTCTTATCTGTCAAATATGATAGTCTGGAGCAGTTACAGCGGAATGAATCTTGACTACTTGGCTCCGCTGAAATACGATTTGGGCTGGCTTATGCCAAGCGTGATGATTTCCACAGCCATTGGCATGTTCTTGACGGAGCTGACCGGCACGCCCATTGCCATTGCAGTACAGGGTCTTTGGTGGATGTTTGATGTGAATATGGGAATCAAGACGGTCCAAGCGGGGTATTCCCTGTTCCGTCTGGCTCCCCGGCACAATGCAGGCGCAGAGTCACTGTTCCGCACACAGGATTATCTGGATAATTTCCAGAATCTTATGCAGAACAGGCTGCTGATGGCAGGGATCTCCCTGTTGTTGGCTGTATTCACAATCTTGGTTTATGAAGCAAAAAGAAAGGGGAAATTCGGTGGAAATGCATTCTTCAGACAAGCGGTTTCTGGCATTAGAAATCGCAAAAACCAACCTCAGGCATAATTCGCTTTTATCTATTGCAGTGGCTGCCATCTTATGCCTGGCCACGCCGTTTTTTATCGGCACATCTAACCTGGACCGCAATTCCGCAGCCATGCCGCTGGAGATGTTTGTTTCTTTGATTGGCATTGTACTCCTGACGCCTGTATTCCAGCCAGAGCAGAATGGGGATATTGACGGCCTGGTATCTTCAAAGTATTGCAGCACAGCAAAGGTTTGGCTGATACGAACCATATATTCTGTTGTAATTGCCGCCTTGCTGATTGTTTTGTTCAGTATATATATGAAATTACAGAACTGTGACGTTACGACGGTTTTGGCGCTTGGAACAATGGCAGACGCCATATTCCTGGGTTCCATGGGAATGCTGACAGCCGCGCTTACAGGAAATACGGTTATCGGATACATGCCGCCCCTTCTGTATTATGCCCTTAATATCGGCATGGGGCCAAAGCTGGGAAGTTTTTATCTGTTTTCCATGAGGACAGGAAGCTGTACGGCAAAGCTGTGGCTGTCTGCGGCAGGGCTATTAATGATTACAGCAGCTTTGTTGTATCAAAGGCTACGTAAGCAGAGAGCCTGATATAAAGGGCAAGCTTATCATGCCCTCCGCTTCATCTATTTTGAAATTGTTCCGGCAGTTTATTTACAAGGTGTATCTTCGCGTATTTTCGGGTTTCATTACCTGGCGTATTTTGGGGCAATGGTTGGAAAGATAAGGCTCCAAAAAAGCACAATGGAGTTTGGCTGTGCGTAATCTGCAAAATCAGAAGCAGCGCAGCCAAACTCCATATTATTTTAGGCAAAGGGAACGGTATTTTTTCGGCACAACTCCTTTATGTTCCCGGAATTTTCGTATAAAGTAACTAAAATTGTCAAACCCAACAGAAAGCGCAATATCAGAAATCGGCGCTTTTGATTCTGACAGCATTTCACAGGCCTTTTCTATTCTATACTCATTGATAAAACGAATCGGCGTCTTCCCAATTTCCTGCTTAAAGTAGTGGCAAAAATAATTGGGGCTCATAAAGCATATTTCAGACAAAGCCTGCAAAGATATTGATTCTGCGTAATTGGTGTGAATATACTCAATTACCTGTTTCAATTTATTTAATGAATCTTTTCCCCTGGATGATAACGTATTCTTAAAAAAATAATCTGCCTGAAAAAATAATTCGATCATCTGTAATATGTGGAGTTTAATGCTTAAAAGGGCGCAAGTGGGCAGTGTGTGGTAAAGTTTTATAATCTCCTGCATATGGAATAGGATCCGTTTATGGTCTTCTGGTGAAAACGTGGAGCAGAAGGTTGGAAACAGTAATGTTCCATTGGTAATCGGCCGGATAAAATTATGCTGGCAGGCATCATACAGTGAGAAGTCCAAAAAGCCAGGGTTAAAGACAACGGCATGGTGCAGGGATTCCCCAACAGATTTAATTTCATGCAGTTCACCGGAATTGATGAAACAAAATTCGCCTGGATTTAAAACGAAAGATTCTCCGTGAATGGTCAAATTAAGAATCCCATGTTCTGCATACACCCATTCCAGTTCTTCGTGCCAATGCTGGGATACAAAATAAAATCCGTCTTTGTCATGGTGGGAATATACCTGTAAAGGAAAAACGGAAGTGCCATGGGTTTTATCTTCATGATAAGCGTGTGACATATCTACCACCTCATAAATCGTAAAATTGTGTTATTATCTGATAAAATTATGCAAGCAATCAAGGCTCCCTTCCAGTATACTAAAATCACCAAAGAAAAACAAGCGAGGTGAAAAAAATGGTGAAAGAAAAGTGGTGGAAGAGAAGCGCCGTATACCAGATCTATCCGCGGAGCTTTTGCGACAGCAATGGCGACGGAATCGGCGATATTAACGGCATTCGCTCCAAATTGCAGTATTTGGGGGAACTTGGGATTGACGTAATTTGGCTGAGCCCAGTCTATGCTTCCCCTAATGCGGATAACGGCTATGATATATCCGATTATTATGGGATATCACCAGAGTATGGTTCGATGGAGGATATGGAGGCTCTGATCCGGGAATGTGAAAATTGTGGCATTAAAATTATTATGGATCTTGTTGTGAACCATACTTCTGATGAGCATCCCTGGTTTGTGGAGGCGAAAAAATCAAAGGATAACCCATACAGGAACTATTATATCTGGAGAAAGGGAGAAAAGGGCAGCCCGCCCAATGGGCTGGAATCCTGCTTTGGCGGCAATGCATGGGAATATTCGGAAGAAACGGGAGAGTATTATCTGCACTTCTATCATAAAAAGCAGCCGGATCTGAACTGGGAGAATGAAGGGATGCGCAAAGAAATCTGGAAAATGATGAATTTCTGGATTGATAAGGGCATCGGCGGTTTCCGGATGGATGTGATTGACGTCATCGGAAAAATCCCAGATCAGGGGATTAAGGAAAACGGGCCGAAGCTTCACGAATATCTCCAGGAAATGAACAGGGAGACATTTGGGGATAAGAATCTGATGACTGTGGGGGAATGCTGGGGGGCGGATATTGAGAACGGAAGTTTATATTCGGATCCGGAGAGGAAAGAGTTGGATATGGTCTTCCAGTTTGAGCAGATGCTGCTGGATCAGGTTCCAGGGAAACAAAAGTGGGATTTAAAGCCGCTTGACTTGAGAAAATTGAAACAGTCTTTTGCCAAATGGCAGAGGACATTGGAGGGGAAAGGGTGGAACAGCCTTTTCTGGAACAGCCATGACCTTCCAAGAATCGTTTCCAGGTGGGGAAATGACAAAGAGTACCGTGTGGAGTCCGCAAAGATGCTGGCAACTGCGCTCCATGGAATGAAGGGGACGCCATATATTTATCAGGGAGAAGAAATTGGGATGACCAACTATCCGTTTTCTGGTATTGAGGATTTTTTTGATGTGGAGTCTGTCAATATGTACCAGGAGCGGAAGCAGATGGGATATCCAGAAGAAGAAATTATGAAGTCCCTTTGCGCAAAGTCAAGGGATAACGCAAGGACTCCCATGCAGTGGAACAGCGGCCCCCAGGCAGGATTTACAGAAGGGACGCCCTGGTGTAGGGTAAATCCCAATTATTCAGAAATCAATGCAGAAGAGGCATTAAAGGATCAGGATTCCATTTTCTATTATTATAAAAATCTAATCAGCCTCCGAAAAAAAGAACCCATACTCATCTATGGAACTTTTGAATTGCTCTGCCCGGAGGATGCGCATGTTTTTGCGTATATAAGGGAATGGAAGGGAAAAAAATGGCTGGTGGTTTGCAATTTCTATGAGGAGCCGGCAGGCTTCAGCTATCCTGGAAAGGGCAGGGCGCTCCTGTCGAATTATGGGCAGAATCAGGAAACCCGTCTGGAGCAGATGGAATTGCGCCCGTATGAAGCAGCCATCTATGAAATCATATAACCAAAAAGGAGGAAGGAAAGAATCATGACAAAGGAAGAACGCTATCAGGCGTCTGCCGAAGAGCTTTTGAGGCTGGTCGGCGGAAAAGAAAACATTATCAGCGCCGCCCACTGCGCCACCAGGCTCAGGCTGGTTTTGAAAGATGAGTCTAGGGCAGATGTGGATGGAATCTTGAAGGTGGATCTGGTAAAAGGCCAGTTTGCCAATGGAGGCCAGTTCCAGATTATTATCGGCAGCGGCACCGTAAACGAAGTATATAAACGCTTCATTGAAACAGGAGGGATTGCGGAATCAACGAAGAGTGAGGTGAAGCAGGCGGCCGTCCAGAAGATGAACCCTCTGCAGCGGCTTGTTAAGACGCTGTCTGACGTATTTGTGCCGCTGATTCCGGCATTGGTTGCCAGTGGTTTGATGATGGGATTAAATAATGTGCTGACGGCAAACGGGCTGTTTGTTCCGAGCCAGTCTTTAGTAGAAGCATACCCAGCGCTTTCTGATATTGCCGCTATGATCAATACGTTTGCCAGCGCCGCATATGCCTTTCTGCCTATCCTGATCGGATTTTCCGCTACAAAAATGTTTGGGGGCAATCCGTATCTGGGAGCGGTTATCGGCATGATCATGGTTTCGGGAGATCTGCTGAATGCTTATGCTTATGGTACTGCCGTAACTGAGGGGACAATCCCGGTATGGAACATTATGGGGCTTACGATTGAAAAAGTAGGATACCAGGGAACGGTCCTTCCGGTGCTGGCTGCTTCTTATATCCTTTCGTTTGTGGAGAAAAAGCTGCATAAGCATATCCCGGAGATCCTGGATAATCTTTTGACGCCGCTTCTTACGGTTATGATTACCGGCTTTGTTACGTTTACGGTTGTAGGCGGGATTATGAGGACGGCAGGCGATATGCTGACAAACAGCTTTGTGTGGATGCATGATACCTTAGGCATTGCTGGCGGCATGGTTTTGGGTTTTTTATACTCTCCCCTTACCATGACGGGTATGCATCATAGCCTGCTTCCGGTAGATATCCAGATGGTAGCGGCAGGCGGCTCCTTCCTGCTTGCCATTGCGTCCTGCAATAATGTGGCGCAGGGCGGCGCAACCCTCTGCGCCATGCTTCGGACAAAGGATAAAAAATTAAAAAGCGTTGCAGCGACTTCAGGCGTATCTGCCATGCTGGGCATTACAGAGCCTGCAATGTTTGGCGTAAACCTGAAGCTGAAATATCCGTTTTATGGCGCTATGGCCGGCGCTGCCCTTGGAGGCGGGTATGTAACGATGGCAAATGTTTTGAATACGGCTCCAGGAACTGCAGGAATTGTCGGTTTTGTCTGCGTGCCAGCATCCAGTATGCTGAACTTCTTGATTGGTGCGGCAATTTCTATTGCGGCGGGATTTATCTTTACATATATCATGTCAAACATGAAAAAGTTTAATAAAGAACTGGGGGAAAAAGAAGCCTCTGAAGAAGAAATAGCAGATACGCCTGCGGACATTTTTCCGCCAGCTGGAAAGAATGTAATCTGCAGCCCGCTTACAGGAACAGCAATTCCAATGAGCCAGGTGCCGGATGATACGTTTGCCGCAGAAGTATTAGGAAAGGGAATGGCAGTGATTCCTTCGGAGGGGAAAGTGGTTGCGCCTTGTTATGGTAAGGTTTCGACGCTGTTTGATACGAAACATGCCATTGGCATTACTGCAAAAGACGGGGCAGAATTGCTGATTCATGTGGGTGTGAATACAGTAGAGCTTGAAGGGAAGTATTATAAGGCTCATGTATCCCAGGGCGATCCGGTAAAACCAGGGCAGCTGCTTCTCACCTTTGATATGCAGAAAATCCAGGAAGCAGGCTATCCTGTGGCGACTTCGGTAATCATTGCCAACACGGACGATTATAAAAATGTGGAGGGCTTAAAGAACGGTGAAATTCACTGCATGGAGCCTCTTATCAAACTGGAGGAAGCATAATGGCAGAAAAAAAGATTGTGTTTTTAGATATCGACGGGACATTTACTGTCCCGTTGGAAAAACCCACAGAGCTTGCATCAAAGGCAGTGCGGGAAGCAAGAAAAAATGGGCACAGGGTTTTGGTCAGCACAGGCCGTAATATGCCTATTGTAAGTGGGGATGTTCTAGAGGTAGGGTTTGACGGTGTGGTTGCCAGCGCAGGAAGGCATATAGAAATTGATGGGAAAGTAATCCGTGACAGTGTGCTTCCAGAAGAAACCATCCAGAAGTGCCTGGAAGTTTTTCACCAATTTGGAATTTACTGCCGCATAGAAAGCCCAGAGGGGATTTACATTGACAGCAGCCTTCAGGAAATCCTTACGGGCGCAACGGCAGATCTGTCTAATTCGGAGCTGATTCGGATGAAAAAGGAACTGGCTTCTGACGCAGGGGTAAAGCCGTATACGGAATATCCCCGCAAGGGGGCGTATAAGCTGGGCTTTATCTGTACAGACCTGGCAGACCTTGAGAAAACAAAACCGTATCTGGAGCAGGAGTTTCATTATGTAGTGCATCCCTATGCAAAAGATGCGGACTGCTATAATGGCGAGATCATACGGAGAGATATGGATAAAGGCGAGGCCATGGAACGCGTCTGTGAACACTATGGGGCATGCCTGGCAGATACGGTTGCCTTTGGCGACAGTATGAACGACCAGCAGATGCTGGAATATGCGGGGATTGCCGTTGCAATGGGGAATTCCTGCCAGGAATTAAAAGACAGCGCTGATGTTGTCTGCGAGAGTGTGGAGGAGGATGGGGTTTATTTTGAGTTTAAGAGAATGAATTTGATCTAGAAATTGTATTGAGAGAACGGGCAGATTTGTGATGACGTGCAGGGCGGGTAACCGCCCTGTATTTTGGTGGGGATTATTAAGAATGCATCCAATTTTTGTCCATAATATAGCAAAGATGTGAGAATGAAGAATTTTGCAGTTTGTAGGCCTATGCCAAGATATTAGATAAAATTTCTTGAAAAATACAGTATTTTACAGTATGATAGTGTTACCCTTAAGCGAATTTTACAGCAATTTAATCTGTAATATAATACACGCATGTGCCTGCGCTCAAAAGGCAAAGTGGATTAGGGAGGCGCAGTCTGGTAATACCCTAACATGTGTGCGCGTTTGCAGCTGGCATGCAGGCTGTGAATGGGATTGGAGGTTTGTGGAACATAATATCAAGAAATGCTATTCATTATGCCAGATATTTTGAAGCTGCGAAGATTTATCTATATGCAAGGGCATGGGTTGGATAGCATCACAGAAAAAAGAGAGAAGGAGAGATACCCCATGAAACAAGATGTGATCATCATTTTGGATTTGGGCAGCACGCAGAATACCGTAATAGCCCGTGAAATCCGCAGCCTTGGCGTATACAGTGAGATTTATCCCCATGATATTACGGCAGAAGAACTAAAGGCACTTGAAAATGTAAAAGGAATTATATTAAACGGCGGTGAAAACCGTATTGTAGACGGCCAGGCAGTGGAAATCAGGCCAGAACTTTACGATTTGGGCTACCCCATGCTGTCAATTGATTACCCTCAGTCAAAATGCGGCAAGCAGCTGCCAAGCCTTCCAGATACAGAAGCCCTAAAAGCATTTCTGTTTAAAGACTGTAAGGCAGAAACAAATTGGAACATGAAAAATTTTATAGAGGATCAGGTAGAGCTAATCCGTCGGCAGGTAGGGGAGCGGAAGGTATTGCTGGCACTTTCTGGCGGCGTGGATTCCTCTGTAGTGGCAGCAATGCTCATAAAAGCAATTGGCCAGCAGCTAGTGTGTGTCCATGTAAACCATGGCCTGATGCGTAAAAATGAATCAGAAAGCGTTATAAAGGTTTTTCGTGATGAGCTCCATGCAAACCTCATATATGTAGATGCCGTGGAACGTTTCCTAGGCAAACTGGAAAATGTGTCAGATCCAGAGCAAAAACGAAAAATTATAGGCAGTGAATTTATCAGGGTATTTGAAGAAGAGGCTAAAAAATTAGAAGGAATTGATTTTCTTGGGCAGGGGACAATCTATCCCGATATTATTGAGAGCGGCACTAAAACCGCTAAAATGGTAAAATCCCATCATAATGTAGGTGGGCTGCCAGATGATTTGAAATTTGAGCTGGTGGAGCCTTTGAAGCAGCTTTTCAAAGACGAAGTGCGCGCCTGCGGCATAGAGCTGGGTCTTCCCCATGACATGGTATATCGCCAGCCATTTCCAGGCCCAGGACTTGGCGTAAGGTGCTTAGGAACCATTACAAGGGACAGGCTGGAGGCAGTCCGTGAATCAGATGCGATCCTACGGGAGGAATTTGCCAAGGCGGGGTTAGATAAAAAGGTGTGGCAGTACTTCACGGTAGTGCCAGATTTCAAATCTGTTGGCATGAAAAACAATGTGCGGGTATTTGAGTATATGGTAATTGTCCGTGCGGTCAATACCATCGACGCAATGACTGCATCCATTGAGAAGGTGGATTGGGAAGTTCTTGAGAAGGTGACAAATCGGATATTGGCAGAAGTGGAAAATGTCAACCGGGTATGCTACGATATGAGCCCGAAACCACCGGCTACGATTGAGTTCGAATAAACTAAAATGCTTAGTAAATCCAGTGTTTATGCGGGTTTGCGGGCTTTGGTAAGGTCTTTTGATAACAAAATGATAACAGTCGTTTGCGTGCGATTATTCTTACTGTCAAGTGGTTTGTTGGTGGGGGAATGATTTGCAAGAGGTTTGGACGGCTGAAATAAATCCATATTAGAAACGCCCTTAGCTGTGGGTAGGAACTCATGGCTAAGGGCGTTTTGTTGTGTTTTTTGATTAGTGAATTGGGGTGATGGTTAAAGCGGTTTTTCCATAATGTAATTCGTCAAGGGGATATTTGACCTGATTACCTGCTGTTCTTTAATTATGTTATATCCTCTGTGAAGAAAGAACGGCTTTGCAGTGATGGAAGCATGTGTGGTTATTTTGCTTACCTCAAAAGCGTGTTCCAGTTTATCGCAGATAGCGGCGGCAATCCCTTGGCTTTGATAGTCCTTGTGGACATAAAGTCTGTCAAGGTAGCCTGTTTTGTCAATATCGCCAAACCCTGCTATGATGCCGCCTTTTATGGCAACAAGTGAGAAATGCTCGGATAAAGACAGGTTCCATTCATTTATGTCTACATTGCCAGTTGCCCAGACGTTTAACTGTTGGTCTGTATAGTCTTTGGCATTTATGGAATGGACAGTCTGATAAAACAGCTCCGCTAAGTATTTACAGTCCGAGGGGCGGTATTCTCTGATAATCACGTTTTTTACACCTTCCAATCTGGATTGGTTAGTCTGGCAGCTTGTCTTTGAACGCTTCGACTAAGGCATCGCTCAATTCATCAGAGGGAGATTTCGCCCAATGCTGCGTGGTGTCAAACTTCGGGTAATTGTACCGCCACTGGTCGTAATCTTCCCTGCTGATTTCCTCGGCAGAGAGCTTGTCTGCCTGCTCTTTCCAAGCAGAGAGCATTTTCAGCAGTTCGGCGGCATCCTTATTTTTGTCTTTGTTGACTTTTAAGCGGATTTCACCGTCTGATTCACTGATGGTAAGACCGTAAATGTCCTCAAGGGTAAATAAGGTGTGCATAAGCCCGATGTAACTGTCAATGTCGGGTATGTCAAGAGCCTGCGGCGCAACGTCCAGAGCTTGCGCCAGTGCAGCCGTCAAGTCTGCTTTTGGCTTACGAGAGCCTGTTTCATACTGTGCCAGACGCACGTCTGCGCTCCGTTCGGGAAACCCGACAAGCATGCCAAGATATTTCTGTGTCATGCCCCGCATAATGCGGAAAAAATGTATTCTTTCGCCAATTGCCATGATGTTTCACTCCTTGTTTTTATGTTTATGAGGAGTATAGCATATATGTTTAGATAAAGTCAAGCATAGGAGAAACAAAAAAGTTTAATGTTTTCTTGAAAACCTATTGACAGTAGCAAAAATGTTTAGTATTATGAATTAAGCAAAAACGCTTAGAAAGAGAAAGGAGAGGTTGTATGGATAATAAATTTATCCGTGTGGACGAGGTGGCGCAGGAGCTTTCCATATCGAAGCCTTACGCCTACAAGCTCATTAAAAAGTTGAATGATGAGCTGAAAGAAAAGGGGTTTATCACGATTGCAGGGCGTGTCAACCGCCAGTATTTTGAGGAAAGACTCTATGGGGCGGGAGAAAAACAGGGAAAGGAGATGGTATAAATGCCAGTATTTAAGAACGAGGGCAACGGCACATGGTATGTGATGGCTCGGTATGTGAACTGGAAAGGGGAACGGAAACAGAAATGTAAGCGTGGGTTTGTCACAAAGCGTGAAGCGCAGGAGTGGGAACGGAAATTCCAGTTGCAAAATTCTGCTGACCTTGACATGGATTTTGAAGCATTTACGGAACTTTATGCGAATGATGTCAAGAACCGACTGAAAGAAAACACTTGGCTGACAAAGGAGCATATCATTCGGACGAAGATTCTCCCATACTTCGGAAAAATGAAGATTAGCGGGATTGGTACAAAGGAAATCATCGCATGGCAGAATGAGCTGCTTGCCTACCGTGATGAAAAGCGCAATCCCTATTCGCAGACGTATCTGAAAACTGTCCACAACCAGCTTTCCGCTATCTTCAACCATGCAGTGCGCTATTATGACCTCCGCTCCAACCCTGCGGCAAAGGCGGGGAACATGGGGAGCGAGGAACACAAGGAAATGCTGTTCTGGACAAAAGAGGAATATAAGAAGTTTGCGGATGAAATGATGGACAAGCCAGTTTCCTATTATGCGTTCCAGATGCTTTACTGGTGCGGAATCCGAGAGGGAGAATTATTAGCTTTGACCGCCGCTGATTTCAATTTTGATAAGGAAACGGTCACGATTAACAAATCCTATCAACGCCTGCATGGGGAGGACGTGATTACCTCTCCGAAAACAAAAAAGAGCAACCGCACAATCAAGATGCCAAAGTTTCTCTGTGAGGAAATGCAGGAGTATATCAGTATGCTGTACGGTTTAAAGAAGAAAGACCGCATTTTCACGGTAACAAAGAGTTACCTCCATCACGAGATGGACAGGGGCGCAAAAGCTGCAGGCGTAAAACGTATACGGATTCACGATTTGCGGCATAGCCACATCAGTTTATTGATTGACATGGGATTCTCGGCGGTGGCAATTGCTGACAGAGTAGGGCATGAGAGCATTGAAATCACTTACCGTTACGCTCATTTGTTTCCGTCAAAACAGACAGAAATGGCAGACAGGCTTGACGATTTAGGAAAGGGGGATTTTTAATATGTCGAATAAGAACTTAGATAACTGCAACCGATGGAGAAATAAAACTGTTGCTTTTCGGGTATCTCCCGAAGAAAATGAGCGGATTGACAAAGCGGTGCGGCTTTCGGGGCTTACCAAGCAGGACTATATCACAAGGCGGCTCTTATGCCAAGACGTGGTCGTGCAAGGCAATCCGAGGGTGTATAAGGCTCTCCGCAATGAACTTGCCGCCGTCCTTGCAGAATTGCAGAGGATTGAAGCGGGCGGCGTAAATGAAGAACTGCTTGACACAATCGAACTGATTGCCGTTATCCTCGGCGGTCTGAAAGGAGAGTGTGAAGATGGCGAATAAAAAAGAAATGGCTCCCCCAAATGTATCTGTTAGCGCAGATACGGAGCAGCCAATTCAAAAATGTACTGACCATAGTATATCCAACTATGACGAAAATATCAATAGTTTTGAGGAAATGCAGAGGGAAATGCTGCGACAGCTAGACCCGTCCTATCTGAAAACCGTATCTATGGCGGCACTTTATGATACGGTATTTGATATACAGCCGCCGCTGATTGATGGTCTGCTCCAAAGGGGAACCTACCTTTTCGTAGGCTCTCCAAAGGTGGGGAAAAGTTTTATGATGGCTCAGATTGCCTACTATATCAGCATTGGAATGCCGTTGTGGGAATACAAGGTGCGGAAAGCGACGGTTTTATATTTTGCGCTTGAAGATGATTACCCACGTCTGCAGAAACGGCTGTTCCAGATGTTCGGTGCAGAAGAAACAGGCAACCTATATTTTGCAACAGAGTGTAAAACGGTCAATGGCGGTTTGGAAGAACAAATCAGAGGGTTTATGCAGGAACATCCCGAAACTGGTTTAATAATCATAGACACCTTAAAGCGTGTCCGTGAAGCTGGCGGTGCAGATTACAGTTACGCAAGCGACTATGACATTGTGGCAAGGCTCAAAGCATTGGCAGACAGTTACAAAGTTACGATGCTCATTGTCCATCACACCCGAAAGCAGAAAGCGGAAGATATTTTTGATATGATTTCGGGAACAAATGGACTGATGGGTGCAGCAGACGGAGCATTTGTTCTCAGCAAGGAAAAGCGAATTTCCAATAACGCCACGCTTGATGTGGCAGGCAGAGACCAGCAGGATATGAAAGTCCATCTTGTGAGAGATGCCGAGCGTTTGGTGTGGAACTTTGAAAAATCGGAAACAGAGCTGTGGAAAGAGCCGCCAGAGCCTTTACTTGAAAAAATAGCAGCTACTCTTTTTTCGGAGAGTGACAGATGGGAGGGGACAGCTTCGGAGCTTTGTGAAAGGCTCGGCGTGGATATAAAACCGAATGTGCTTTCCCTTAGGCTTAGCATCAACGCAAGCAAACTGTTCCGTGATTACGGTATCCGCTATCAGAACAGCCGTACCCACAATGGCAGAAAAGTTTCGCTTTGGAAAGAAACCGATGAAGCGGTGTGACAAACGGTGTCAAAGGTGTCAATGTTTTGAGAGCGGAGGCGGTATCTCAAACATTGTCACCACCGTCACACATTGACACCGTTTGAAGTTTGGCGGAGAGTGAAGAGAGTGCCTTTTCAAAGGCGGCTCTTTGCCCCTCGGAGAGCGCAAAACCTGCTTGCAGGTTGCATTTTTGTTGGCAAAGCCGACAAAAGTGCTTTTGCGTTACTTTCGGGAAAGTAACAAAGCCAACCAGCCGAAAAGAAAGGATGTGATTTTATAAGACGGACGATTAGCGCAATGGTGGGGAAAGGCTCGGTCAACCATAACAGCCGCAAATTTAAAGCAGAGAATGTGGATGCTGAACGCTCCTACCTCAATGTAGATTACTGTAATGATAATATCAAGAAAGTGTATCATAAGCTATTTGATGAAGCATTGCAGAGATATAACGAGAAACAGACAAGGGCAGACCGCCGCATTGCCGATTATTACGAGAAGATACGGAACTCAAAGCAGGAAAAGCCGTTCCATGAGCTGATTTTGCAGATTGGCGATAAGGAAAATATGGGTGCAGGAAGTGAGAACGGACAGCTTGCAAGGCAGATTTTGGATGAATATTATCATGGATTTCAAGGGCGAAACCCTAATCTTTATGTATTTTCCGCTCATATCCATATGGATGAAGCAACGCCGCATCTACACATTGACTTTGTTCCGTTCACGACTGGCAGTAAGCGTGGGCTTGATACAAGGGTATCTTTGAAACAGGCGTTAGCGGCGCAGGGATTCAAAGGCGGCTCCCGTGGAGATACGGAGTGGAGCCAATGGGTACAGTCCGAAAAAGAGAATCTTGCCGCTGTGATGGGGCGGCATGGCATTGAATGGGAGCATAAGGGGACACATGAGAAACATTTATCCGTTCTTGATTATAAAAAGCAGGAGCGGGAAAAAGAGGTCATCCAGCTTGAGGGGCAGATTTTGGAGAAAAAAGAGGAATTTCAAATATTGTCGGACAGGGTGGAGAATTACGACAGAGGAATTGAGAACCTAAAAACTCTGGAACAGGTGCTTGACACTTCGCCAGAATACCAGTTGTCAGAGCCGCAGGGGTTCATGTCGGCGAAGTCGTATAAGAATAAAGTGGCAGAGCCTTTGGTGCAAAAGCTAAAATCGCTTGTTAAAACGGCACTTGTAAGGTGTTTTGAAGCGTGGGACAGCTACTATCGGCTGAATGCTACAAACAGTAATCTCCACCGTGAGAATGAGGGGTTAAGGAAAACCAATGAGAAACTGGCAGGGCAAAATGAAAATCTCCGTGCAGAAAACAAAGATTATAAGCTGCTCCGCAAGGCATTTGGAAGTAAGCAGATAGACAATCTTTTAGAGCAGGCAAAAGTGATACAGCAATCAAAACAGCGTGGAAAGCACTTTAAAAACAACAAAGAGGAAAGGTAGGAAACATTATGGAAAATAGGATTTATGACGAAAATAACGGTCTTTGGTATGCAAAGCAAGGCGACTATTACCTCCCAGAGCTTGCATTACTTCCCGAAGAAGAAAAGCCAATTGGTATTTGGGGACAGCGACATTTGCAATATCTTAAAGAGCATAAGCAGTTTGTTTATATTAATCTGCTGACAAGCGGCAGGCTGAACGAATACCTCGCAAGCGTAGATGAACAGGCAGAGGATATGTTTTCTCGGCTGGTAAAGGAGTATGCCGGCAAGCATGGAGTAACGGAGCAATTAAAGGCAGAAAACCAGCTTTTATGGGTTCAAAAAATGAATAATATTCGGGTTTGTGTGAGGGAAGTTGTGGAGAGCGAGTTTATCTATTCGTAGTGATAAGCGGCACTCCTGCAATATGTGGGAGTGCCGTTCAATTAAGCAAAAATAGTTCGGGGAATTGAAAAATCTTACAAATTCGTGTATACTTAAAATAATTAGAATGAGAAATTAGAATTTGCGAGGAAAAAGTAATGATACTAAAATATAGAAACGCAACTCCAAATGATATTGAAGAAATATACAGTATAATTCGCACTGCTATAGATGCTATGGAGCGAGATAATATTTTTCAATGGGATGATTTGTATCCTGCTAAAGAAGATTTTCAGGAAGATGTTGATAAAAGTCAACTCTATGTTGGTTCAGTGAATGGTCAAATAGCGGTTGTATATACCTTAAACCAAAAATGTGATAAAGAATATGAAAACGGCAAGTGGAAATATAAAGATAAGCCATTTTATATCGTACATAGACTTTGTGTGAATCCGACTTTTCAGAATAGAGGAATTGCTAAATCTACGCTATTATATATTGAAAAGCAATTAACGGAAATGGGTATTCATGTTATTCGATTAGATGTATTCTCTAATAATCCATTTGCATTAAGGCTATATAATTCTTTAGGTTATTCGGAAGTTGGCTATGCTGACTGGCGAAAAGGAAAATTCTTTTTGATGGAAAAGTGTTTTTAGCTACAAGTTACGTTTTTTCATACTGGAAAACCGGGAATTATGGAGGAAAAGAAAATAGCATTTAAGTTAGATGGCGTTGTACCTTGGGGCAGAAATATGGAAGAATACAAATTGATGTTCCGTTTAGATGATAATGATATGTCAAAAAAATTGCAGGGTTTGGCGATGGTCCAGCCTGTTTTAATTATGAGATGACTGAAAGAAATGGAAGTGTTATTTCGTTTGATTTGATATATCAGTTTTCGAAAGAAGATATAGAAAAACGTATTGGGGAAGTCCGAACTACAATAATGCAGCAAATGCGGGAAAATATGGATAACTATGTGTGGAAGAACATTAAAAGTTTAGAAGAACTTGAAAGTACCCGTATGTCTGCTATGAGAAAATTTTTGTCTGATTATGAGAAGGGAAAAGCAGAGAGACGTTATGTATTCCATGAACTGCCTGATAAATTACCCTATGGAGCAGATTACTTTGATATTGGGTTGAGTTCTCACTTCCTGCTAATGTATACATCATTAGGATATAATTTTCATATAGCATCAATGACAGAAATGCTTAGAGTATGCAAAGAAATTAGAATTTTCCCGATTGTAGATTTGGATGCAAATAAGACAGACTTAATTAAAAACGTAATAGATTACTTCCAAAGGGATTATAATGTGGAAATTGTTAAGACAGAATATGAGTTCCAAAAGGGAGATAATAAATTATTGATTATAAGAAATAGAGATGTGATTTAGGAATAATGAGGTTTTAAAAAGATATGGATTATAAAATTCGGGAAATTAGAAAAAATGAATATCCAATATTATCTGATTTTTTGTATGAAGCAATTTTTATTCCAGAGGGCATGGATAAGCCGCTAAAATCTATTATCAAACAGCCAGAGTTACAAGCATATATTAAAGATTTTGGAAAAGCAGACGATTGGTGCTTGGTTGTGGAAACAAAAGAGCAGATTGTGGGTGCAGTATGGGTGCGTATTATGAACGATTACGGGCATATTGATGACAAAACGCCCTCATTTGCCATATCACTGTATGAGGAATACAGAAATTTGGGTATTGGTACAGCACTTATGGGAGCTATGTTGCAACTTCTAAAAGTGAAAGGATATAAGCAGACATCTCTATCTGTGCAGAAAGCGAATTATGCAGTCAAAATGTATAGAAAAGCAGGATTTGAAGTGGTTGACGAGAACAAAGAAGAATACATAATGATTTGCAAATTATGATAAAGTAGTGGTTTTTGACTATTGCATTTCTTAACAAAATCGCTTATAATCTAAGCCATAGCATATAGCTATTATCCGCAGTTACAGAGTTGGTGTTATCAACACCGATAACAAAATGATAACATTAGCTCATATAGGCAGGATAATATGGACATATCAAATAATCAAAAGATTTACATACTCGACAGAGAATAAATCCTAAGCAAAATTAGTTAGGAAAAGTCGAGTTCGAATAACGGATAAAATCCCGGAAATGCTGATAAAATGGGCGTTTCCGGGAGTGTTCTATGCCGTTTGGCTCTAAAATGGCTCTAATTATTTGAGGAATACTGGACTTTGGGTGGGTATCATGATACCTGTTTTTTTAATACAAAGGAATTTCGCCCTCATAGTTATCGGCTCTTTCCAACAGAGGACCCGATGCGCCCATTGTAAAAGCTATATCACTGCTTCGGATAGACAATAGTTCCATTCCAATCTTCAGATTTAGAAAATCTAATATCTGTTGATTAAGCTGAATTATACCATTCTCTGAAATATTTACCCAACAATATGATCGCCCTTTATATTTGACAAATTCGCCCTCTGCGGTCTGATAATTCTGTAAAGTTGGATTATCAGTAAGAATGTGTCCTAATTTTGACGGTTCTAACAATCCTTTTCTTGTCACACAAAAGCCACCAGTGACTTTGCTTCCGGTAAAAAGATAGACTTTTCCCTCTGATGTGGCGTTATATTCTGCAAGTGCCTGTGATGGAAGATGGATTGTCAAATCATGTCGTATCAGTGACTTTCCGAAAATAAATTTACCGCCTTTGTTCATCTGTGGCATATATCATCAACTCCTTTTCTTAAAAGTGGAAGTCCACTATACCACAAGAAAATTCAAATGTCACTAAGGCTCTCTAAAGTGTGGCAAGTTATTTTTCGGCATAGCGAGAATGATTAGTTGTCGGGATATATTTTTTAGAGAGAGCCTGTTGCCTCTAATTGTTTTCGGAAGCGTTATTCTCCGAGTAGTAATGGAACGCTTTTACGATATAATCAGAAGCCCCCTCTCCATATTTGTTATCAGTCATGTTTTTGATATAATTGCTTGAATATGTGTCGATAAGAACATTGATATAGGGCTTATCGAGGGATACGCTGGTGCTATTTTCCTGTATAAGCCGCAATAGTTCGTGTACAATGGATTGTATTTTAGGGGAGGAAACATCTTCTGACAAATTAGTGGTTAGTCTGCCATACAGAATATCAGATTGTTTTCCAATTTCTTTCACTTCTTCCGTTAGTTGTGTTTCCATGAGTTCAGAGAAATGCTCTAAATTATGTTTCATGGCTTCGGTGTATTTTTCAATACTGCCGAATTGGTGAATAGCAAGTTTAGCTACCTCTGCTTCATCATCTTTAATTTTTTGAATAAACATATCAAAATTTTCAATACTTCCCCAGTGCTTGATAACATCATCAGTGCTGTTATTTTTAAAATCCTCTAATGCGGTGATGTAATCAGACAGGTCAAATTCCTTAAAACTCATACATTGCTCTCCTTTCTCTAAGCGGCTAAGAAGCTGTATAAGTTTGTCTGTCCGATTGCGCTTCAGCAAAAGCAACTCTTTTTGCCTTTTGAAAGCCTTAATTCTGTCAAAGTCGGGTTTTTGCAGAATTTCTTTAATCTCTTTCAGCTTAAATCCCAATTCCTTAAAAAACAGAATTTGTTGTAGTTTTTGTAAGGCTTCGTTATCATACAGGCGATAGCCGGATTCGGTCAATTCGCTTGGCTTTAACAATCCAATTTCGTCATAGTATTGTAGTGTTCGTGTGCTTATGCCTGTTAATTCTGCAACTTGGCTTATGGTTCGCATTCTTATCAGCTCCTTAAATTTGTGAAGAAGCAAGACAGAGATTGCCGGCTTATATCTATTCTGCTCCTATGAGAAAAGAATACAGTATCACGTTACGTGGAAGTCAATACTTTTTGCTCAAAATTTTTATCATTCATTTTCAGGATATATTTTTACGGATATACCTCTAACACCCTTTTTGACAATCTTACTGTCATCAAGAATACTCTGCTTAACAGCGTCTAAATCCTTTGAGAGTGCTTCAATCGCCCGTTGGTGTTCTTCTTCTGACGAGAAGCGTTCCGTATCATTCAAAAGGTTCTCCTGCAATTCCCTTGCTTTCATGTATACGCCCAACTTATGATTGAGCAGGGAGTTCTGAAAGGATATTTTGATTGTAGCGGGATTGAAACTTCCGTCCTCGTACCTCTCTGCTTCAAAGTTCATATCTAATTGCTCGTCCATTTTCAAAATCAAAGACAATACATCTGACACTGTTTCTATATCAAAATCCATGAAAACATTGATACTGATACCCAAAGCATTTGCAATTTTCATCAGTTGGTCGGGCTTGGGATTGCGGATGCCATACTCATATTTTTTGATTGTGGCGGAATTGATGCCGGAAAGCTGACCGAGCGTTTCCTGTGATATGCCACGCAAATTCCGAAAGTGTTTAATCTTTTCCCCGGTAGTCATGCCAATACCTCCGATTTTTGTGATTTTCGTTAGTGCTTAATTCAATTCTATCACATTAGGACACATTTGTGTATAAAAAATTAAAATAAATACTTGACGTTCACAAAAGTGTACCGTATAATAAAAACACAAAGGTCACATATGTGTACCTAAAATAAAAAAAAGAAAGGACAGGATTATATGGAGAATGGAAAGAAAATGTATGTGACGGCAGAGGAAGCGGCTGAAATGCTTGGTGTATCAACGGGTTATGCCTACAAGATTATCCGGGGGCTGAATGAGGAACTGAAAGCAAAGGGCTATCGGACAATCTGCGGCAAAGTCCCGACAAAATACTTTGAAGAAAAATTCTACGGTCTGACCGTAGCCATGTAGGAAAGGAGAGGTTTTATGTCAGCGACAAGAGACGGAAAGATGTGGCGCTGTCAGTTCTATTATAAGGACTGGCAGGGCGTAAGCCACAAGAAGAACAAGAGGGGATTTAAGACAAAAGCGGAAGCGGAACAGTGGGAACGTGACTTCCTGCAACAGCAGCAGAGGAATTTAGACATCAATTTTGAAAACTTCGTACAAATTTATTATGAGGATATGGAACACCGTCTGCGTGAAAATACCATGCGTACAAAGAAATTCATTATTGATTTGAAAATCATTCCGTATTTCAAGAAAAAGAACATGAATGAGATTAAGGCTTCCGACATTCGGGCTTGGCAAAATGCACTGATGAAAAAAGGATATTCGGAAACGTATCTGAAAACAGTCAATAATCAGTTGTCGGCAATCTTCAATTATGCGGTTCGGTACTATGATTTGAAAGATAATCCTTGCCGGAAAGCCGGGAGTATCGGAAAGAGCCACGCCGGGGAAAAGGAGTTTTGGACAAAGCAGGAATTTAAGCAGTTTCTTGTGACTGTGGAGAACAAGCCGGAAACAAAAATGGCGTTTCTTCTCCTTTACTGGACGGGCATGAGGATTGGGGAATTGCTTGCTATAACCTATAATGATATTGATTTAGAGAAACGTACCATTTCCGTAAACAAATCTTATCAGCGGATAGAGGGCAGGGACATTATCACACCGCCTAAAACACCAAAGAGTAAGCGTATCATAACGATACCGCCGTTTTTGACGGAAGAATTAAAGGAGTACATTTCGCATTTATACGGAATTATGGCAGACGAAAGAATGTTCCGTTTTACAAAATCCTATATGGAGCATGAAATTATCAGGGGTATCAAGGCTTCGGGAGTGAAAAGAATACGCTTGCACGATATTCGTCATTCCCACGCTTCGTTGCTCGTGGAAATGGGTTTTACGCCATTAGCGATTGCGGAACGGTTAGGGCATGAGAAAATCGAAACAACATTAAATACTTATTCACATTTATATCCCAATAAGCAGGGGGAACTTGCAGATAAATTGGAGATTGAGAACAGCAGGGAGGAAGAAGAATGAGTGGAGTGCATAAATATCCGACAATCAGCTTTCGCATTTCCCCTAGAGAGAGGGAAGAAATCGAAGCAAAGATTTTGGCAAGCGGACTTTCTAAGAAAGATTATTTTGTCCGTTCCTGTATTTATAACCGGGTGTGCGTGGTCGGCAAAAAAGAACTGGTTTATCAGTTGGTAGAGGAACTAAAGATAATGCAGACAAATATCCGGGAAGTGACAGAACAGTTTGAAAAGACAGAGATTGATTTAACGCTGGAGGGATTGGAAGATATGCGGAATGACTGTCTTGATATGCTGAAAGCTATCCTGTGGGTGTTAGACGGAGCAAAATATCTGTGGCAGGGAAGCACCAACGGAGAAGAAAAAAGCCCCGACAGCGGCAACTGTTAGGGCTGTGATAACTGGAAAACCTCTGTTATCAACAATCACACTATCAGTATAGCAGAGGTTTCTTCCAGTGGCAACGATTTTTCAGAAATGGAGGGCATTTATGGAAGAAACAAAAATCGAATTACAGTTGATTAAATTGTCAGAGATACAGTCGCAGGAAGTTTCTTGGCTGTGGTTTCCGTTTATCCCCTATGGCAAGCTGACTATTGTTCAAGGCGATCCGGGTGACGGAAAGACAACATTTATACTGAATGTAGCGGCGAAGCTATCTAAGGGAGCAAGTTTAGACGGAGGAATGAACTTTACAGAGCCTTTGAATGTAATCTATCAGAGTGCGGAGGACGGTCTTGCCGATACGGTAAAGCCCCGGTTAGAACAGGCAAAGGCAGACTGTGAGAAAATCTCGGTCATTGATGAAAAGATAAAATCCCTTTCTATGATAGATGAACGCTTGGAAGAAGCTGTTATAAAGACAGGCGCAAGGCTGTTGATTTTAGACCCGATACAAGCCTATTTGGGCGGCGGCATGGATATGAACCGGGCAAACGAAGCAAGGGATATGACAAAGAAATTAGCGGCACTTGCAGAGAAATACCAGTGTGCGATTGTCCTTGTCGGTCACATGAATAAAGCGGCGGGAAATAAGGCGGCATACCGGGGAATGGGTTCGATTGATTTTTTTGCAGTCGCAAGAAGCGTTCTCTTAGTCGGCAGGGTTGAGGGGGAAGAAAATATAAGGGCTGTGGTGCAGATTAAAAACAACCTTGCGGCGTTCGGACACCCAAAAGCGTTTGCACTGTCGGAGGACGGTTTTCAATGGCTAGGGGATTATGAGATTACCGCTGATGAAGTGTTAGGCGGCATTGCCCCAAAAGCAAATAAAATGGAACAGGCGAAGCGTCTGCTTCGGGAACTGGCAGAAACAAACAACGCCATGCAGAGCAATGAGATTTTCAGTCTAGCGGATGAACAGGGCATATCGAAGCGGACACTGGAAAATGCAAAGAAAGAGTTAGGCGTCCGGGCGAAGCGGATAAACAATACATGGTATTGGAAATTGGATAAAATCAGACAGTGACGGACGAGCAAGGCAACAGCGCAACAATGCAGGGTATTAGAATTTTGCAGTCTTGGAATTGCGTTCTTGAAGATTGCAAGGTTGCAAAAATTATAGACATTGCAATGTTGCGCTGTTGGGAGGAAGCCGGGAAGCGGCGGTATCAAGGCGGCGAAAAGCCGCCCCGTCCGTAAGGACGGTATGCTGTCCAACGGACAGCTTGCCCCCGGCAGGGCGCAAAACCCGCTTGCGGGTTGCATTTTTGTTGGCGTAGCTGACAAAAGTGCTTTTGCGTTACTTTCGCAGAAAGTAACAAAGGCTATGCGCCGTGTCCGGCGCTCATTACCCGATAGGGAGAAAGGGAAATTTATTGAAGCGGACAATCAGCGTTATGACAGGGAAAGGCTCTGTTAACCACAACAGCAGAAAATTCCATGCAAAGAACACTGACCCGGAACGGAGTTGTCTGAATGTGGAATACTGCAATGAGAATATCAAAGATGTATACCATGAATTATTTGATGAAGCACTCGCCCGATACAATGAAAAACAGACCAGAAGTGACCGCCGGATTGATGATTATTATGAGAAAATCTGTTCCGGCAAACAGGAAAAGCCGTTCCATGAGATTATTTTGCAGATAGGTAATAAGGAAGATATGGGGGCAAAGACAGAGGACGGACAGCTTGCGGCAAAAATACTTGATAAATATATGCAGGACTTCCAACAGCGCAATCCTACATTGAGGGTGTTCTCTGCCTATCTCCATATGGACGAAGCAACGCCACATCTGCATATAGATTTTATACCCTATACGACTGGAAGCAAGCGGGGGCTTGAAACAAGGGTATCATTAAAAAAGGCACTGGCAGAACTCGGCTTCAAAGGTGGCACAAGGAGCGAAACGGAGCGTAACCAGTGGGTAGCGGCAGAAAAGGAACGGCTTGCGGAGATTATGTTACAACATGATATTGAGTGGGAGAAAAAAGGAACACATGAGAAACATTTATCAGTTTTGGATTTTGAGAAAAAGGAGCGTGCAAAAGAAGTTGCCGAACTGGAACAGACCATTTCCGGCAATAAAGAGGAATTATCCAATATTCTTCATCAGCAGATAGCGGCAGGACAGGAAACGGAACAGATACGGAAAGAGGGCGAAGCAATCCGGCAGGAAGTATCAGAACTTTCCGCTGCCAATTATCTGCTCAAAGAGCAGACGGAAGAACTGACAGAGGATAAGGAAAAGCTGTTATCCGAAAATGAGAAATTGGAAAAACAGCAGAAAAAGTTACAGCAGGAAATCAACAAAATGGTGCAGTCAAAGGAAGTCATGGAGAGAAATATCCATGCCTATGATGAAGATGTGAAATGGCAGTTGGCAGAGCCGGGAGCATTGATGAGCGCAAAGAATTATCGAGATAAAAAGGCACTTCCGCTTGTGGAGAAATTGAAAGAGGTGATAAAAAATCTGACTATCAAGTGTGTACAGCTTACGGAGCAGAGCAGGAAGCTGACTGCCAAAGTGGACGGGCAACAAAAGCAGATTAGCCGTTTGATGGATAAGGTTATGGAGCAGAGCGACACCATAGACCGATTGCAGGAAAAAGCGTCCGATTTGGGGCGTTTGGAGCATTATTTCGGCAGGGAACAGGTACAGTTGATAGTAGAAAGGTCAAAGGCGTTAGAACAGGAAGAACGGTCAAATAAACGCCCGAAACGTGCCTTTGAAATGAGCCGATAAGAAAGGGGATTGATAGGATATGACTGATATGGAAAAGAAAGTTATGATACGGCTGTGTGCTAAAATCGTAGCAGATACAGAACTTTACGAAACGGACAAAGAAGTGCAAAATCTGATAGACTGGGTATGTCTGTCGGAGCAGATAAAAGAAAACAATAATACAATCCGTAATCTGACCGGGGAATATAAGAAGATAGAGCCGGATTGCCGGGAGGGAGTGCGGGCGCAGTTGGAGCACATGAAAGAACTCTGTAAAGAGCGCAATAATCTGTATGAAAAACAGAACGATTTAAAAGGACAGAAATACAAAATAGAAAAATCGTTGGAACGATAAGAAATGTGGGGCGTGGCGGTTGCTATGCCCTGTATTTTATAGTGGCAGGTACTAGGAGAAAGTGCTATAATCGAAAGCATGATTTAAGATATGGGAGATGAGATGCAATGGAAATAAATGTTGGAGATATTTTTACGCTGTTATTTGATAGAAATAATAATACGGCATACAAAGCATTACAGACGTTAGAAAAAGAATGTGAGGAATCGGACAGGGTATATTGTTTTATTGATCAGTTAGCTGATATGATTGACAGTGATAATTCCTACATTCGGACAAGAGGGCTTACCCTGATTGCTTACAATGCCAAATGGGATAAAGATAATAAAATTGATGAAATTATAGACGGATATTTGAAGCATATAGAAGATGTTAAACCGATAACAGCAAGACAGTGTATAAAATTACTGCCTATGATTGCAAAGAATAAGCCGGAATTAAAGTGTGATATTGTTTCCGCACTGCAAAAAGCGGATATATCTATTTATGCAGACAGTATGCAGTCATTGGTCTATAAAGATATTCAAAACTCTTTGGCGGAAATTGAAAAGTTATAAATTTATTGGGGTATTAGGGAGTGTGGGGAGTAGCGGTTGCTATCCCTTATATTTTTGTGGTAAATGGAGAGAGGGAGTGGTATAATCAAATCTGTAAATTTGGGTTGAGGAGGTAAAAAAGTGAAACGCTGCATTGTAGTAACCGATATAGTCGCATAATAACTATCAGAACATGGAGGATTTTAAAATGACTATATCGGAGAACAAAATTTATCCCCGAACAGGTGATACCCAAACGGTTTATTTAAAAAATGTGATTACCAATGACAGAATTAAAATTGACGATTATACAATGTATAACGACTTTGTGCATGACCCACGGGAATTTGAAAAGAATAATGTATTATATCATTACCCGATTAATGGAGATCAGCTACAAATTGGCAAGTTTTGTTCTATCGCCTGTGGAGCAAAGTTTTTGTTTACCAGTGCAAATCATGCAATGTCTTCACTTTCAACATATCCGTTTCCAATATTTTTTGAGGAATGGGGATTGGACGTAAAAGAGATTGCAAGTGCATGGGACAACAAAGGCGATATTGTAATCGGCAATGATGTTTGGATTGGCTTTGAAGCAGTTATTCTATCTGGTGTAACAATTGGTGATGGAGCAATTATTGGGACACGAGCAGTTGTTACAAAAGATGTACCACCTTATACGATTGTTGGAGGTGTTCCTGCAAAACCGATACGAAAACGGTTTTCTGACGGTGTGATTTCTGAATTATTGAAAGTCCAATGGTGGAATTGGTCTGAAAACAGGATTAAGAAAAACATTGCGGCGATTCAATCGGGTAGAATTTGGGATTTGGAATAATTTGTAACATTCTTACGGAAATTTATTTTTTTACAATTTCTTATCTGAAAGAAACGCAAATGATTTTTCCTTAGTAATGATTTGAACATGGTGCTAGCACCATGTAAGTTAATGCAGATAAGAGAAATGTAGTAATGTGGCAGTTTGCAGTATTAAGCGGATTGCCACATTTTTATGGAAAAATAAGCGTAAACGGTAGATAGTGGGTACCTATACAAAACTGGAGCAAACCTGTATGATAGAAACAGATTTGCTCCAGTATTTATTTCATTTCATTTTTATCAGGCTTCCGGCAGTTCTCCGGCAGGCTTGGTGACCATGGGAGCAGGTCATCCAGAAAACTGCGGTCTGTATCATCCAGATGCTTTGGGATCTCGGTAAGCAGAAATTCAAAGTAATCATACGGTTTCAAGTTATTTACTTTCGCGGTTTCCGCAATGCTGTAGATGATGGCGCTGGACTTTGCACCGGCAATGGTATCGATCATTACCCAGTTTTTCTTGCCGATGCAGAATCCGCGGATGGACTGTTCCGCAGCGTTATTGTCCATCGGTACTTCGCCGTCGTCCAGGAACACTTTCAGGTATTTCTCCTGGTTCAGGGAATAATTGAAACCTTCCCACGTCTTGCTTTTCTGCGGCACTTTCGGGAGGTTTTCACGAACCCATGCGAAATAAGCCTCCACCAGGGGCTTTACGCTCAGCTGGCGGCGGTTTTTCCGTTCTTCCGCCGGGAGATCCTTTAACTGTTTTTCCTCCCGGTAAACCGCCTGTATCATTGTCAGTGCAAGGTACGCGCGGCTCTCCTTCTGCTTTGCTTTCGGCAGCGCTTTTACCGCTTCATCAAACCTGCGCCTCGCATGGGACCAGCACCCGGCAATCCTCAGATCTTCCCGTTCCTCTTCGATCGTATGATAAACCTGATAGCCGTCCGTGACGCATACCCCGCTGAAATCCTTCAGGAATTCCCTTGGATGGCTGGCATTGCGCGTCCTCTGGTATTCATACAGGACGATCTGGCATTCCGTATACATCCGTCCGGTGCGGTATACCCACATATAGCTTTTGCTCCCGGCAGGGCGGCCGTCCTTATTCACCAGCACGGGCGTCTCGTCTGCCTGCAAAACGTGGTAACCGTACAGCTTTTCGTGGAGGTAATCATAAAGAACCGCAAGGTAACGGTCTGCGCACTGGATCGTCCAGTTCGCCATGTTCTGTCTTGAAATGTGCAGGCCATAACGTTCAAACTCCTGTTCCTGCCGGTAAAGCGGCACGGCATTGACATATTTGGCGTTCATTACCGCCGCCTCCAGCGAAGGGGAAACAAGGCTCCCCCTTAATAAAGCCTGCGGATGCGGTGCCCTGATGACCGCTTCTGTTTTTTTCCCTGCATATACCTTTACGCGGTGTTCTTCCACCTCGATTTTCGCCGGAGTAAAGCTGTACCTGCGGTATACTTCATCCGGGAGCTGTTTCCAGCCGTCTTTTCCAAATTTATCTTCCAGTTCCTCATCCGTCATGGAATGTTCCACCACAACTACCGGAATCCCGTCCAGGTCTTCTTCCCGTTTTCCCTGCTTTTTCTTCGGCCTTGTGCGGGGAACGTCCTCCGGCTCATCTGTGCTTTCCTCCGCAGCGACAGCTTCGGATTCGTTAAAGAATACCATTTTCCCGTCCACTTCCATAAAGGAGATCTGTTCTTCGGCCCCATGTTTCTCCGATGACCTGCCAAACCGGTGCCGTTTTAAATCCGCCACCTGTTCCAAAACAAGCTGAAGCGTATGGTCGATATTTTCAAGCTGCTCCTGCTGCGACAGGAACAGCCTGATAAGCGTTTCCCTGTCAAGGCTGTTCAGTTGTTCTTCCGTATATTTTAAGGCCATGCTTTTTTCTCCCGGTATCCTGATAGCCTTATTATACCATGAATATGGGATTTTTGCTAACCGGGGCGTTTCCGGCATTCGTCATAATGCCTGTGCTGTAACGCGGCGCTGAGATGATTTTTGAAGGACGTTTTTTTATGGTGTTTTTTAAGGAGCCGGTTTGTGTGCCATACGCTGAAACCATCTTTCAGGCCTGCACAACTGGCGCTGTACTGCCGGAATACACAAGTTCTGAAAATGCCAAAACCTCCTGAAAAGTTCTGCGTTTTGCACAAAATCATCCCATATATTCCGGCGGCTCCACTGGTCTGACGGATTTTTTCGGTGTGATTGTCAGCCCTTCCATCAGCCAGCGGAACTGCTGCTGCGTCAGCTGGCGCACTTCCTCCGGATTGCGGGGCCACTGGAAACGGCTTTCGGAAAGCCTCTTATATAACAGGAGCCATCCGTCCCCCTCCCATACAAGCCCTTTGATGCGGTCCGTCCGTCTGCCGCAGAACAGATAAAGCGTATCAGGGACATACGGACGGTTCCCGGTCTGCGCCTCTATAAGCGCCGCCAGCCGGTCCATGCCGGAGCGCAGGTCAGTGTAACCGCAGACGATATAAACGGCTTTGAAACAGGCGGCGTCATTCAGCATGCTGCACCACCCTGAGGACCTCAGCAAGAAGGGGCATGGATGTGGCTCCTGTTACATGGATGGAGAATCCCTTTATGGAAATATCCAGCCCTGGCTGCGGATTTCCATCTTCCTGCTCCTGATGCTGTAAAAGTCCAGGCCGCACAGGGACCACCTGCTGTGCAGGCATTTTCGTCTGAATGGTTTCCAGGCAGGCCTTCCTTACACGGCGGAGCCGGTAATAATAATTCGCTTTTGTGATGCCGTGGCCGGCGCACCATTCGACAACGCTCATGCCGGACGGACGGCTCTGGCAGTCCCGGATCTGTGCAGCCCATTCCTGGAGACGGCACTGCTCAGCCATTAAGGTTGTTTCTGAACTCATAGACTTACCTCCTGATGTCGGTATCAAAAGTTGAGACTTAACTTTTCATACCTTGATAGAAATATAGTCTATTGTCACACATTTTTCCTTCGCAGTCGAGGTATGTACTATCTACCGTTTACAAATAAGCGGTTATGTGGTAATATATAGGAGCAAAGATAAAAACACAACGCAAGGTAATCTTGCAGAACTGGTAGGTAGTCCAGTCGCACCATTTTGGTGTAAGTAGCCCTCCCTCCTTAGGGTCGTCCGTTCTTTGTTCAGTACAATTATTTTAAAGAGGAATTGTCATGGACAAAGTTTCAGGAAAGTTGACAGTGTTTTTTGAGGAACCATTTTGGGTGGGAGTGTTTGAACGTGTATCAGATGGAAAGTTATCTGTGTGTAAAGTTACGTTTGGCGCAGAACCAAAAGACTATGAGATATATGATTTCGTTCTGAAGAAATACTATCAGTTACGATTTAGTTCGGCTGTGGCAACTAATGTAAAAGAAACTGGTCGCAATCCCAAACGGGTACAGCGTGAGGTGCGAAAACAGGTGCAGAATGCTGGGATAGGAACAAAATCGCAACAGGCTTTGAAATTACAGCAGGAGCAGTTGAAAACTGAACGCAAGACTGTGAGCCGGGAACAACGGGAAGCGGAGAAACAACGACAGTTTGAACTGAAACAGCAGAAAAGGAAAGAAAAGCATAGGGGCAGATAATATGTTATATAATTCAAACATCATTTTTGGGGATTATTGTTAATAAAATGAGGTATAATTGTTTATATACTATAGAAAGTAGGAATAATGATGCAAAATAATGTTTATATTGATATTCCACGAGATTTGAATTCTTATGAGTTTTATAATAACGTGATTTTCCAAAAAAACAAAGCAAAAATAAGTAATGAACAAAATATCATTTTGGATTTTTCCAGAACTCTTAGGGTGGAACCTGTAGTAATTCCAAATTTGTTATGTATGGGATATGAATTGAGAAAACAATATAATAGGGCAGCCTATGTTTATATTCCTGATGTGAGTTATTCGGGAGAATTGAAAAATTATTTAAATGAGATAGATTTTATAAAATACGCACAAAGGTTTGGATTATATGATTTTGTTTCATCGCCATATGGTGGATTAGAAGGAAAACATATTGATCCTATATGCGGTACAATATATTTTGATGTAGATGATACGGTAGATATAATTAATCAAAAAGTAGAAAATTGCATTATCCCTTTTGCGGATGAGTATTTATATAAATTTCAAAGTATGCGGGAATGTAACCAAGGAATATATTATGTTAATGAAATAGCAGAGTTTTTGGAAGAAATGATTTTGAATTGTAAGCAACATGCTAAAAGCTTTTCATTTACAACATTACATGCCAAGTATTCAATGAAAAAAATATATATTTCTGTTTCAGATTTTGGATGCGGTTTTGGAAATACAATAAGAAGTGAAAAGCCATATATGAATGAAATTAATGCTATTTTATTAGGGGTTTATAAAAGAAAGGATAGCAAAGTATATGGTTTATATAATATAATAAGAAGAGTATTAAATTTCGGAGGGAAAGTGCGGATACATTCCAATAATGCACAAATTATTTTTACGCAGAGGGTTTTAAAGGAGTTTATTGACAATAAATTGTTTGAAGCTAATGGATTTGTTAAATATAATTTGAAAAGTAATATACCCTTTAACGGTGTTCATATTGAAGTGGAGTTACCATTAGAACGGAGGGAACGTTGTGTATAGTTTTGAGAATGACAATCTTAGTATTATACCCATGGATTTTAATGTATTTTTCTGCTCAGCAAAAAAATACAAAAAAAATATTAGATATTCAAAAGAATGTGTTGTTTCTGAAATGTTTTTTGATGAACTTGAAAGTTTTATTTCTGAAAGTCATAAGGAAAATATTTCAATTGATATGAAAAATGTTGTTTCATGTCCAAAGCATTTATTTCGCAGAATTAATGTGTATAATAAAAAATTGATTTTCTTTAATGTTGAATCTGAAAATGTTAAGCAATTGTTGATAGAAGAAATAGAAAAATTGACTTGGGTTAGAGACACGGTTGCGTGCTATTTTGATAAAGACAATTATACAGTAGAGAAACTTGTTGACACAGAGTGTATAACTGCAAGGAAAAAAGAGGAATATAAAATAATTAAAAGTGTTGTAGATAATGGGAATGGACATATCCAATTATTGGATTCATCAGGTTTATATAGTAATTGTTATGTTGATGTAAAAAAACTATTTATTGATGTTGAGAAATATTACTTTATCATTTTTAGTTTAGCAGAGCAACTTTATAATTTTGAGGGTCATATTGATGCATTTATTTCATCAAGCAAAAATGGTGCTATTTTAGCAAATATTTTAGGGGGATTATTAGACGTAAAAGAAGTGCATTTAATAGGAGTAGGTCCAAAGTATTCAATGGAATTAGGAGACTCGGTTGAATGTATAAAAGAAGGTAAAAGATATGTATACATTTTTGATTTTATGTGTACAGGAACTGAACTGAAGATAGTTAGTGCTTTGATTAATTCTAAAAAGGCATATTTACCATATGCAGCTGGAATTGCGAAATATAAAAAAGATGCTGATTTTCATCTTTTAAGTAAATTAGTGGTTTTAGCAGATACAAAAGATATGGGAATTGATTATAAGATAGCAGGTGCAAAAGAAGATATTACAAAGAAAAAGAGGTAAAATCTATGAGCGAATATAAGAAGATACAATGTATAAAAAAAATGGATGAAGATTATCTTGATAGATTTGACAGTATTGTTGATGAATATGCTCCTAAATTATCTGAGAGAGTAATTATGAATGGGAGTGCATTTACATTGCATGATTTTGAACATCACTGTTTTGATATTTATAAAATAATTAGTGAAGTATTGTTTGATGAAGAATTAATATATAAAACAGATTACGGGATTTCGCAAAGGGAATTATTTATATTGAATCTTGCTGTATTATTTCATGATATAGGAATGTTTAATGTGTTAGGAGCGACTAGAGAAAACCATTCTATTAAATCTGCAGATTATGTTCAAAAGGAATATGATGATAGTAGGAGTGTATTTAAGAAAAAATCGGATTTGACTGTTAATGAACTAAAAGCTTTAAAAGCTATAATAATTGCTCATAGCGATGTTAAAGATAGAACCATTGAAGATAAAAAAAATGGTATGAAATCTCCTGATTTAAAGGATTACAATGCAAAGGAAGGTAAAATAAGAGCAAAATTTTTAGCAGGAGTGTTACGATTAGCTGATGAATTAGATGTTTCTTCTGATAGATTGGGGACGGGGGAAATAGAACAACAAATTGAGGAAGGTAAACAACAGTATGAAGAATTGAAGAAGCATAGTGAATTAGAGGCAAATCGAAAGGCGTTAGAACAATGGGAAGGATTTATTATTTCGTTAGAGCATTGGAAGAGGTTACATTTGATATCCTCAGTGCAGAGAAATGAGGATGGGAAAACAATAGAACTACAAATTGATGATGACTATATAAACATTTGCCTTGATGAGGGGAAAACAGAAAAATCCATAGCAAGGGAATGTATAGACATATATAATGAAATAGAAAAGAAGTTAAATGAAATAATGGGTATCGCATTTAATCAGAAAAAATTTAGCAATTATGTTCCCATAAGTAAAATTCTATTGGTAACGGAAAATGAAGTATTAGACAAGGAAATATCAGATGGATTAAGTGTAAGACGTTTAATTTCACAAAAAAGTGATAAAGTTTTAAATACAGAAAAACCTATTATAAAAAGCGGAGAATATCCAAATGTTTTAGATGAAGAATTGGAAAAATGTATTTATGGAGAAATAACAAAAAGAAATTTGATTAAATTTGGGCATTTTTTGTTAAATAAACTCTATTGTGCTAGAGATTGGATTGATACGAGGGAAGTGGTAGAAACAAAAAAGATACTTAATAAATTAGTAGATGTAATTGTTAAAGATATAAATTCAAATAATCATAATGATTATGCAATTATTGGAATTGATTTAGTGGGATCGTTATTGGCATCTCGTATTGCGTTTGCTTTACAAAAACCATTATCATACATAGTATCGGAAAAGGAGGAATTAAGTAATGCTAGTCCAGAAATTGAATTAAGTATTGAAAACACCAGTGATATAATTTTGATAACAGATGTAATTGTAACATATGATACTATTTTGAAGGCAATTGATAAATACAGATTAAAAACGAGGATAGATTCCATATACACTATTTTTTATAGACCAAATTATAGAATTAAAGTAAATAACGAGTTTGTTTCTAAGACATATAGTATAAATAATATGTTTAGTATAGAATTGTTTGAAAAAAAAGAATGTGTATATAAAAATTGTATTGCATTAAATAGAAAAATTAGTGAAGGAGAAAATGATAATGAAGATTATTAGTCCAAGTTTTCAAATAATGGATGAAATCAATGGAATGGAAATTTTGCGAAAGATAGAACTATGTGGGCGTGTATGCTATAAAAGTGAAAATGCTATTACAGAAGAATCTGCTCAGAAATTTATACAAAATATAATTAAAAGTGGACATGAATCAGTATTGGAACATGAAAAAATTACTGTTCGTATAATTTGTGATCGTGGCGTTACACACGAAATTGTAAGACATAGAATTGCAAGTTATAGTCAAGAAAGCACAAGGTATTGTAATTATAGTAAAGAAAAGTTTGATGGTGAATTATCTTTTATAAAACCTTGTTTTTGGCCGGAAGATGACAGAAATTTTATCACTTGGAAAAATGTAATGCAAGAGTGTGAAAAAGCTTATCTAAAAATGATAAAAGAAGGTGCTACTGCTCAAGAAGCAAGAAGTATCCTACCTAATAGTCTAAAAACAGAAATTATTGTAACAATGAATTTACGTGAATGGAGACATTTTTTTAAGCTGAGAACAGCGAATAGAGCACATCCTCAAATGCGAGAAGTATCTATTCCACTTTTGAAACGATTTCAGGAACATATACCAGTTATTTTTGATGATATAATAATTGATAATTGATTAAACTGGCTCTATTTTGGCTCTAAAAATTTTGACTGGCACAAATACAAGAGTGATTTTTAAAGAATATGGATAATAAATCCAATAAAAATCATAGAAAAATAGCCAGTTCAAGCTATCCGCCGAGGAGTTCGAATAAACAAAAATGCTTAGTAAATCCAGCGTTTATGCGGGGTTGCGGCATTTCAAAAGGTCTTTTGATAACAAATTGATAACAGTTGTTTGAGTACGATTATTCTTACTGTCAAGTGGTTTGTTGGTGGGAGAATGATTAAGAAGTGGTTTGGACGGCTGAAATAAATCCATATTATAACGCCCTTAGCTGTGGGTAGGAACTCATGGCTAAGGGCGTTTTTTGTCGTGCTTGTCAATCGGTTTTTAGTTTGTCCTTGAACGCTTCGACTAAGGCGTCGCTCAATTCATCAGAGGGAGATTTCGCCCAATGCTGCGTGGTGTCAAACTTCGGATAATTGTACCGCCACTGGTCGTAATCTTCCCTGCTGATTTCTTCGGCAGAGAGCTTTGTAGCCTGTTCCTGCCAAGCGCAGAGCATTTTCAGCAGTTCGGCGGCATCCTTACTTTTGTCTTTGTTGACCTTTAAGCAGACTTCTCCGTCTGCTTCAGTGATGGTAAGACCGTAAATGTCCTCAAGGACAAATAAGGTGTGCATAAGTCCGACGTAGCTGTCAATGTCGGGTATGTCCAGAGCCTGCGGCGCAACGTCCAGAGCCTGCGCCAGTGCAGCCGTCAAGTCTGCCTTTGGCTTGCGTGAGCCAGTTTCGTACTGTGCCAGACGCACGTCTGCGCTCCGTTCGGGAAACCCGACAAGCATACCAAGATATTTCTGTGTCATGCCCCGCATGATGCGGAAAAAATGTATTCTTTCGCCAATTGCCATAATGTTTCACTCCTTGTTCGTATGTTTATAAGGAGTATAGCATATATGCTTAGAGAAAGTCAAGAATAAGTGAAACAAAAAAGTTTAATATTTTCTTGCAAACCTATTGACAGTAGCAAAAAAGTTTAGTATTATGGATTAAGCAAAAACGCTTAACAAGAAAGGAGAAGTTATATGGACAACAAATTTATCCGTGTGGACGAGGTGGCGCAGGAGCTTTCCGTATCGAAGCCTTACGCCTATAAGCTCATCAAGAAATTAAATGACGAGCTGAAGGAGCAGGGGTTTATCACGATTGCAGGGAGAGTGAACCGCCAGTATTTTCAAGAAAGGTTTTACGGGGCAGAAGAAAAACAGGGAAAGGAGATGGAGTAAATGCCAGTATTTAAGAACGAGGGCAACGGCACTTGGTATGTGATGGCTCGGTATGTGAACTGGAAAGGTGAACGTAAGCAGAAGTGTAAGCGTGGGTTTGCTACAAAACGTGAAGCACAGGAGTGGGAGCGCAAGTTCCAGCTACAAAATTCCGCTGACCTTGACATGGATTTTGAAGCCTTTACAGAGCTTTATGCGAATGATGTCAAGAACCGACTGAAAGAGAACACTTGGCTGACAAAGGAGCATATAATTCGGACGAAGATTCTCCCGTTCTTTGGGAAAATGAAAATTAGTGAGATTGGCACAAAGGAAATCATCGCATGGCAGAATGAACTGCTTGCCTACCGTGACGAAAAGCGCAATCCCTATTCGCAGACGTATCTGAAAACCGTCCACAACCAGCTTTCCGCTATCTTCAACCATGCGGTGAGGTATTACGACCTCCGCTCCAACCCTGCGGCAAAGGCGGGGAACATGGGGAGCGAGGAACACAAGGAAATGCTGTTCTGGACGAAAGAGGAATATAAGAAGTTTGCGGATGAAATGATGGACAAGCCAGTTTCCTATTATGCGTTCCAGATGCTTTACTGGTGCGGAATCCGAGAGGGCGAATTATTAGCCCTGACCGCCGCTGATTTCAATTTTGATAAGGAAACAGTCACGATTAACAAATCCTATCAGCGTCTGCATGGCGAAGATGTGATTACTTCTCCGAAAACGAAAAAGAGCAACCGCACAATTAAAATGCCGAAGTTTCTCTGTGAGGAAATGCAGGAATATATCGGTATGTTGTACGGCTTAAAGAAGAAAGACCGCATTTTCACGGTAACAAAAAGCTATCTCCATCACGAGATGGACAGGGGCGCAAAAGCCGCAGGGGTGAAACGCATACGGATTCACGATTTACGCCACAGCCACATCAGCTTGCTGATTGACATGGGGTTCTCGGCGGTGGCGATTGCTGACCGTGTGGGGCATGAGAGCATTGAAATCACTTACCGCTATGCACATTTGTTTCCATCAAAGCAGACAGAGATGGCAGACAGGCTTGACGATTTAGGGAAGGGGGATTTTTGATATGTCGGCAAAGAATTTAGACAACTGCAACCGTTGGAGGAACAAGACCGTCGCCTTTCGGGTATCTCCTGAAGAAAATGAGCGGATTGACAAAGCGGTGCGGCTTTCGGGGCTTACCAAGCAGGACTATATCACAAGGCGGCTTTTGTGCCAAGATGTGGTCGTGCAGGGCAATCCGAGGGTGTATAAGGCTCTCCGCAACGAGCTTGCCGCTGTCCTTGCAGAATTACAGAGAATTGAAGCAGGCGGCAGCGTTGACAACGAATTATTAGATACTATCGAATTGATTGCTATTATCCTCGGTGGTCTGAAAGGAGAGTGTGAAGATGGCGAATAAAAAAGAAACGGCTGTCCCGAATGTATCTGTTGGCGCAGATACGGGGCAACCGCTTAATGTAAACAATAACAGTATAACCAATTACCCGCCGAAAAACAATAGCAAAGTCCTTGAAATTGTTTCTATGGCAGAATTGTATGATTCTGTATATCCGAGCAAGCCGCCCTTGATTGACGGTCTGCTCTACCCTGGGACTTATCTATTCGTAGGTGCGCCGAAGCTTGGAAAGAGCTTCCTTATGGCGCAGATTGCCTACCATATCAGTATGGGTGTGCCGCTATGGGAATATCCCGCCCGAAAAGGAACGGTCTTGTACCTTGCCCTTGAAGATGATTACCGCCGCCTGCAGGAAAGGCTGTACCGTATGTTTGGAACGGACGGGGCAGACAGTTTATTCTTTTCTGTTTCGGCGGGTAATCTTGGAAACGGATTGGATGAACAGTTGCAGGAATTTATGAAACAGCATACCGATACAAAACTGATTATTATTGACACGCTCCAAAAGGTGCGGGAAGTCGGCGGGGACAATTACAGTTACGCAAACGACTATGAAATCATTACAAGGCTGAAACAGTTTGCAGACAGCTATGGTATCTGCCTCCTGCTTGTCCATCATACCAGAAAGCAGGGTTCTGATGATAAGTTTGACATGATTTCGGGGACTACTGGCTTGCTCGGTGCGGCTGACGGTGCGTTCCTGTTGCAGAAAGAAAAACGCATCGGCAATGCCGCCACGCTTGAAGTGTCGGGCAGAGACCAGCAAGAGCAGAAACTCTATCTCCTCCGCAATCCCGAAACATTGTTATGGGATTTTCAAAAGGCAGAAACAGAACTTTGGAAAGAGCCGCCAGAGCCTTTACTTGAGGAAATAGACAAAAGAATTACTGCCGATTGCCCCTTGTGGCAGGGGACGGCGACGGAGCTTGCGGCTTGGCTGAAAACGGAGTTACAGCCGAACAGCCTTGCACGGAGATTGAATGTCCTGTCGGGACGTTTACTCAACGAATACGGCATTTTCTATAAGCGGGAGCGGTATCATGAGGGACGGATGATAAAACTGTACCGTGGGGAGCGTGACGGTATGTGACGGTGTGACGGTATTTTTAGGAGCGGGGTGCGGTACTGGAATAACCGTCACACCGACGCAAACCGTCGCGGATAAAGTTTTTGCGGGGTGCAGGGGGCTTTTTACAAAAAGCCGCCCTGTCTCGTCTGCCGACTCGGTCGGTTCGCAGCTTGTGTGCCACTGGCACACGCTCACCCCTCGGAGAGCGCAAAACCTGCTTGCAGGTTGCATTTTTGTTGGCGTGGCTGACAAAAGTGCTTTTGCGTTACTTTCGGGAAAGTAACAAAGCCAACCAGCCGAAAAGAAAGGATGTGATTTTATAAGACGGACGATTAGCGCAATGGTGGGGAAAGGCTCGGTCAACCATAACAGCCGCAAATTTAAAGCAGAGAATGTGGATGCTGAACGCTCCCACCTCAATGTAGATTACTGTAATGATAATATCAAGAAAGTGTATCATAAGCTATTTGATGAAGCATTACAGAGATATAACGAGAAACAGACAAGGGCAGACCGCCGCATTGCCGATTATTACGAGAAGATACGGAACTCAAAGCAGGAAAAGCCGTTCCATGAACTGATTTTGCAGATTGGGGATAAAGAAAATATGAGTGCGGGAAGTGAGAACGGACAGCTTGCAAGGAAGATTTTAGATGAATATTATCATGGATTTCAAGAGTGAAACCCGAACCTTTATGTATTTTCCTCTCATATCCATATGGATGAAGCGACGCCGCATCTGCACATTGATTTTGTTCCGTTCACGACTGGCAGTAAGCGTGGGCTTGATACGAGGGTATCTTTGAAGCAGGCGTTAGCGGCGCAGGGATTCAAAGGCGGCTCCCGTGGCGATACGGAGTGGAGTCAGTGGGTACAGTCCGAAAAAGAAAACCTTGCCGCTGTGATGGGGCGGCATGGCATTGAATGGGAGCATAAAGGCACGCATGAGAAACATTTGTCGGTCCTTGATTATAAAAAGCAGGAGCGGGAAAAAGAGGTCATCCAGCTTGAGGGGCAGATTTCAGAGAAAAAAGAGGAATTTCAAGTATTGTCGGACAGGGTGGAGAATTACGGCAAAGGAATGGAAAACCTAAAAACTCTGGAACAGGTGCTTGACACTTCTCCAGAGTACCAGTTGCCAGAGCCGCAGGGGTTCATGTCGGCGAAGTCATATAGAAATAAAGTGGCAGAGCCTTTGGTGTAAAAGCTGAAATCGCTTGTTAAAACAGCCCTTATAAGGTGTTTTGAAGCTTGGGACAGCTATTATCGGCTGAATGCCACAAACAGTAATCTTCATCGTGAAAATGACGGGTTAAGGAAAATCAATGAGAAACTGGCAGGGGAAAATGAAAACCTCCGTGCGGAAAACAAAGATTATAAGCTGCTCCGTAAGGCATTTGGAAGTAAGCAGATGGAAAGCCTTTTGGAGCAGGCAAAAGCGGCGCAGAAGTTGAAACAGCGAGGGAAACACTTTAAAAACAACAAAGAGGAAAGGTAGGAAACATTATGGAAAACAGGATTTATGACGAAAACAACAGTCTCTGGTATGCAAAGCAAGGTGACTATTATCTCCCAGAGCTTGCATTACCTCCCGAAGAAGAAAAGCCGATTGGTATTTGGGGGCAGCGACATTTACAGTATCTCAAAGAGCATAAGCAGTTTGTTTATATCAATCTGCTGACAAGCGGTAGGCTGAACGAATACCTTGCAAGCGTAGATGAACAGGCAGAGGATTTGTTTTCTCGGCTGGTAAAAGAATATGCCGAAAGGCAGGGAGTGACGGAACAGCTAAAGGCAGAAAACCAGCTTTTATGGATTCAAAAAATGAATAATATTCGGGCTTGTGTGAGGGAGATTGTAAATAGTGAGATGATTTATATCTAATGCGGAGAAAGCTATACAATTATTTATTCAGAAGAAGTGAAATATAGTTATTGCGGGTGGAGCGGGGTACTGCTCCACCTTTTAAGAACAAAGAAAAATCAGTCAAAAGTTATCTTGCCATTCTCTTTTTCAAATTCTGCAATATGCTTTTTCATTAAGACTTCCAGTTCGCGGTTAGCGGAACGTGCGTTATAATCTGCAACAAAACGAAATTTTTTTAATAATTCAGCGTCTATCCTTAAAGTGAATTTAGCCGTATCAGTCGCCATGCCAACACCTCCATACAGACATTATTATAGTGTCAATCTGACGGCAAAAAGGAGATTTGACGGCTGTATGACGGCATAAAAATAATCAGTGTTTTATACTTCCGTGCTTTTTTTCAAATTCTGAAATATGCTTTCTGATTAATATTGTTAATTCGCTGTTGGCAGAACGTGCATTGTATTCAGAAATATAGTGAAATTTCTTTAGTAATTCGTCATTTATCCGCAACGTAAATTTTGATTGTTTAACTTTCAATGTTTATCACTTCCTTAACGGCTTAGTAATGTTATTATACCGTTAAAATGACGGCTAAATTCCTGTTGACGGCATAATGACGGCATATTATAATAAAGGTAATAAAAATATGGAGGTGTAAAGTGTGGAAAATGAGTATGACAGATATGATTGTATGCGTTATGAACTTTTTGAAACGTTGATTCCTGCAATGTTATATAAGGGGACAGAAAAAGAGAGGGATGAATTTTTCGGGTTTTTAAAGCAGGACGGTAAAATTTTTATCCATGATATGTACCAAACATTATGTGAGGATGACGGCTTGCCATATCCATATGAAAACTCAGATTTTGAAGTAAGGATTTTTGAAAGAGGGGGAGTCAATATCTTACAGATTTTACTTCCGCCATATAACCCTAATATCAGCGATATATTGCGGGTATATCTTCTTTTTGCAAAGAGTGATGACAGCAGAGATACAAGGCGGTATTTTATGATTAAGCGGTTTAAAGACGGTAAAATTTTTATTCTGTATGCAAATCCTGAATGTGAGAAGTTATTGGGGGAGGAATTGACGGAACATACCGGGGACATGGAATATGAATATTGGAGATTAGTGCGCAGTTATGCAGAAACAATCCTATTGGATATGCGTGAAAATAAAGGAAACAGCAAAACTAAACCTAAGTAAATAAAAGCTGGAAGGAAAGGGATATTATGAATATTGAAAAATTTGCTGATATGCTTTTGAAAAGTATTGAGAAAATGGAAATGCCTGTTGCGGATGTGCAGCAGATAAAAACAGATAACAGCCTGTTTGGGGTAGAAATGCCAGATGACAGCCAATTTTTAATCAAAATCGGAAAGTGTAATACTGAAGAAGAAACACTTTTTTGTGAAATGGATGAAGTGGGGAGCAGAATACATGAGATGTTTGAGAAGTTTACAAATAGTTGGGAGTATAACCATACATTGATGAAGAATAAGCTTGATATTGATTGGCTAATGGACAAATTAGAAAAGGAGGATTACCAAAGGGTAGAGGACTATGTACTGGATTATAGTTCAAGAAATGACGAACTTATATTTCGCTTGGGATTCAGATATGCGTGGTCGTTATTTACTGAGTGTGCTGAAAAATGAGATTTAGATTATAAATTCAGAAATTTAGTACTTGACAAAATATGATAACGTGATTTTCCATAACGATACAGTTTTAAAGTTGTATGGGCAGCATGGATGAAAAGGAGAAATAATAAGAAACAAAATAAATATGAATTTGCTTTTCAATCATTAAATTGTGACATAGAAGAAAAGGTGGATGATATTTGTACTGAAAATAATGGCAGGGATGATATAAGAAAGAGTAAATAAAATTGAAAAATATCAATGAGGGGAAAGGTAAGCATTCATTTTTTCTATATATTGAAGTAGTCAATAATGTGTATAATCGAATATTTAATCAGGGAAGTTTCTGATGTGATTTTATATGATTCCATGCGAAAGAGTTAATAATTCTCTGGCACATGGAATTTTTATTGACTAAATATATTGATTTTCTAAACGAAATTGTTTATAATTTAAAAAATAGAACAGTAAATTTTTACATAATTAGTGATAAAATAATTTACAAAAACAAAATTTATTATCTATAATATAAAAATGGAAGGAGTGAAATTTGATTGGATAAAACATATGATAAAGATTTAATTCAGTCTGTAGTAAATGAATATAGATTGTCAGAAATCCAATCAGAATCAGAAGTTCGTTCAAAATTCATTGTTCAATTATCAGAGGCGTTAGGTTATCCATCCCAATTAAGAGGAGAAGAATTTCCCGTATATGGATATGGGGGAAGAGAAGCACTTAAAGCGAAAGATGCAGATTTTATATTTTTTAATGATAAATCATTTGGCAAATATAGGACAAATACGCAGAAGAACAAAGACTGGGTTCGGGAGCATAGTCTTTTGATTATTGAGGCAAAAAAACCAGGTAAGATGCCAGAAGATTTGGGACAAGTGCAGTTTTATACAATGTGGACAAAGGCGGTGGCATATATTGAAACTGATGGAGAAGATTTCAAAGGGTATTTTCTTAATTTAGTGTCTTCTGATTTTAAAGTGATAGATGCAAAAGTTGATGAATTGCCAAATACACCAGAAATATGGAACTTTTCATATGAGAATATTCTTTCTATAAAACAAAAGGGCTGTACTGTGAAAAATTTTGATGCAAAGCTTATCGTTATGGAGAATGAAATTCATCAGATTATTACGGAAGATTCTGAACTTGATATTCCAGAAGCAACTCTTTCATATATAAAAGATTGTATGGGAAGAAATGCTGAAGGGTTAACAAATGTACAAATAGTCAGCCGTTTTTTGAATACAACAGATTCAATGCTTCAAAATGATATGCGTTATGATATACCGTCTTATATGATGGATATACCAAGACATATTTATAACGCAAAACTATATGTTAATAATATGATTTTTCCTTTAATTGTTGGAGAGGTTACTGAGTTCTATTGTAATGATATGTCTAGGTATTTGTTTGAAAGTCAATATGTCGTTATTGAAGCAATATATAACAAGGACAAGTTGATTTATTTTGAAATGGGTTATCATATTTTAGATAAACGTGTATCTGAGAGATTACTTCATTTTGATTTAGTCGAAAAATGTCTTTATGCTGATATTATAAGAGTTGCAGTTGAGAATCAGTCAGGGTTACAGATAATTTTTCCATCTGGAAATTCAAGAGAAATGTGGAAAAGTAATCAACATACTAAAACTATGTTTGAATTCTGGTTGTCAGGAATGAAAAAGTTAAAAGCTATTGAAGAATATTATGAAATAGAATTTGAATTACAGCCTGTGTCTGGGTCAATGGAATTAAATGATTTATATGAAGCCATTGATGTTGTGTATGATGGAATGATGCTTCAAGAAAATTGTGAAATAACATTACCAGGTAATTTGTTTGAAGAGGATTTTGAAATTACGGAGCCGGTATTGTTTGAAGAGAATAAGACTATACCTCTTAAAGATAGAGTTATACAAGGTTTTGTGTTTAGGGCATATCGAAGTGCATGGTTGCCAAGTAAAGTAATGTTTGCAGGAAAAAGCGAGGATGATACTGTTCGGATTCCAGGATGCTGTGAATATAAAATAGTTAAAGGAAAGCTTATATGATTAATTCTCGAATATTATACAGCTTTTTTAAAATTATAAAATGGATTTTTGTTTATTTGATTTTGACCAAAATGGGATTGATTTTCCTAGCAGAATCGCTTATAATCTAAATCACAACATATTGCTATTATCCGCAGTTGCAGAGCAAGTGTTATCAACAGCGATAACAAAATGATAACATTAGCTCATATAGGCAGGATAATATGGATATATCAAATAATCAAAAGATTTACATACTCGACAGAGAATAATTTCTAAACAAAATTAGTTAGGAAAAGTCGAGTTCGAGTGAGGAAATGGACTTGAAAAAGCCTTTATTTATGCGGGTTTCAAACAAATTTGTTTAAGCTCTGGCAACAATTTGGCAACATTTTTCACATCACGCACTAAATAATTACATCAATGGCATAAAGAAAACCTTGCTGATTTTCAGATATGGAAACTGAATATCGGCAAGGTCTTTTTATGCTTATATCTGCTTTTTCTTTTTAGCTGTTTTCTTTTCTTCTTTTTCGATTTTCTGAAATTCTTCCATAAGCATATCACTGACCGCCTGTGAGGGGACTTTCGCCCAATGCTTTGATGTGTCCAGTTCCGGGTACTTGTACCGCCACTGGTCGTATTCCTCTCTGCTTATCTCGCCCTGTTCCAGTTTGGCAGCTTGCTCCTGCCATGCGTGGAACATATTGAACATGGACGTGTAAGTGGAATAGTCGGACTTGTCAAGACGCAGGCAGATTTCCCCGTCAATCTCCCCGATTTTCAGCCCGTACATATCTTCCAACGCAAAGAGCGTGTGCATAAGCCCGGTATAGGTATCAATATCCGGCACGGTGAGGGCGTGGGTGCTTACATCAAAGATACCCGCCATTTCTTTTACAAGGTCGTGCTTTGGTGTCCTCGCTTCGGTTTCATACTGTGCCATACGGACATCAGAGGTCTTTCCGAGAAAGCCAAGGATTTCGCCTAACTGTTTCTGTGTCATGCCCTTTCGGTTGCGGAAAAAGCAGATACGTTTGCCGATTGCCATAATAAAACCTCCGTTGTAGTGAAAGTGGTACAGCCTTGCATGACTGTACTTAAACAAATCTGTTGAAGTTAGTATAACATGGTGCAATAGGAATAGCAAGAATAACTTAAATAAAAAAGTTAAGATTTTCTTGAAAGCCACTTGACTTAACGGAATTTATTTAGTATCATATCAACATAACTTAACTAAAAAGAGTTAAGGGAAAGAAAGGAGAGGGTATCTGAATGACAGAGAAATCATTTATGACAGTGGAGGAAGTGGCAGCGGAACTGCGTGTGTCGAAGTCAAAAGCTTATCAGATTGTAAGGGAACTGAACGCAGAAATGCAGAAACAGGGCTATCTGACCGTGGCAGGACGTGTGAACGCTACATTTTTTCATAAAAAAGTATGTTACAGCGAATAGAAAGGAGATGGTTTAGATGGCTGTATACAAGGACAACGCTACGGGGACGTGGCGGGTAATCTACCGCTTTACCAACTGGAAAGGGGAGAGGAAACAGACACAAAAGAGGGGATTTGCAACCAAAAGGGAAGCGCAGGCGTGGGAGCATGAAGCCATGTTAAAGCAGGGCGCAAAACTGGATATGACTTTCGGCAGTTTCTTTGAAGTGTACGAAGCCGACAAGAAGCAGCGTGTCAAGAAAAGCACTTGGGAGTCCAAAAGCCATGTGATACGGACAAAGATTTTACCGTACTTTGAAAACCGCAAAATCGCAGAAATTGAAGCAAAGGACGTGATTGCGTGGCAGAATGAGTTGATGGCATACCGGGACAAGAAAGGCAAGCCCTATTCCGCAGATTATTTGAGGACAATTCACGCACAACTGACGGCGATATTCAACCATGCGGTAAACTTTTATAATCTCTCCTACAACCCTGCAAGACGGGCGGGGACGATTGGAAGCGAAGCCGTCAAGGAAATGGACTTTTGGACGAAAGAGGAATATCTGAAATTCTCCGAAGCCATGATGGATAAGCCCCGTTCCTATTATGCGTTTGAAATGCTCTACTGGTGTGGTATGCGTTCCGGCGAACTGCTTGCGCTCACGCCTGCTGATATTGATTTTGAGAAACAGACGGTCACAATCAGCAAGACTTTCCTCCGTTCCAAAGGGCGGGACATTATTACAAGCCCAAAAACGAAGAAAAGTAACCGCACAATCAAAATGCCGCCTTTTCTCTGTGAGGAAATGCAGGAGTACATCAAAATGCTTTATGACATTAAGCCGGACGAGCGTTTATTTACGGTCACAAAATCCTACCTCAATCACGAAATGGAGAGAGGGGCGAAGCAGGCGGGCGTTAAGAAAATTCGTGTCCACGATATTCGCCATAGTGCGGTTTCACTCTTAATCAATATGGGATTTTCGGTACTGGCGATTGGGGAGCGCATGGGGCATGAAGCGGAGAAAATCACTTACCGTTATGCCCACCTGTTCCCCACGGTGCAGACGGAAATGGCGGAGAAATTGGAAATGGAGAGAATGACAAAGGAGGACTAAGAACATGGAAAAATCACTTGATTACAAGGGAAGATGGCGCAATCATACGGTGGCGTTCCGAGTATCTGATGAAGAAGCAAAGCTGTTGAATGATTTGGTGGCGTTGTCGGGGCTGACAAAGCAGGACTACATCACAAGACGGCTCTTGTGCCGGGACGTTGTGGTGCAGGGCAATCCGAGGGTGTATAAAGCACTGAAAAATCAGATGGCGGCAATTTATGAGGAATTGAAGCACATGGAAAGCGTAAGCCCGGACAATGACGAACTGCTCTACACATTACAGGTAATCGCAATCACATTAGACGGATTGAAAGGGGAAGATGAATGACAGAAAAAAAGAAATCGACTGCTCCTGTATCATCTGTTGGCGCAGATGGGGAACAGCCGGACATTAAAAACATCAATGAAATTATAGCAAATGAAACAGCAAAAAACAATCTGCAAGCCACAAATTGCCCGGAGAAATCCGGGCAGGGCGGCGGGCTTCAAACCGTTTCCATGACAGAACTGTATGATATGGTCTACTCGCCGAGAACGCCTGTTGTGGACGGCTTTCTGTATGGCGGCACTTATCTCTTTGTGGGTGCGCCGAAAGTGGGGAAATCGTTCTTCATGGGGCAGCTTGCCTATCATGTGGCAATGGGGCTTCCGCTGTGGAATTATCCCGTCCGAAAAGGGACGGTATTATACCTTGCACTGGAAGATGATTACGCAAGGCTTCAGCGGCGGCTGTCCGTCATGTTCGGCGTGGAGTGTGCGGACAATTTATTTTTCGCAACGCAGGCAAAGACACTGAATGAGGGACTGGACGGGGAGTTAGAGGGCTTTCTAAAAGAGCATAAGGACGCAAGGCTGATTATCATTGACACGCTCCAAAAGGTGCGTGAGGTCGGCGGGGACAGGTACAGCTATTCCAGTGACTATGAGATTGTGACAAAGCTGAAATCATTCAGTGATAAATACGGTGTCTGCTTGTTAGTGGTTCATCATACCCGCAAGTTGGAGTCCGAGGACAGCTTCGATATGATTTCCGGCACAAATGGACTTCTTGGTGCGGCAGACGGGGCGTTTATCATGCACAAGAAAAAGCGCACGGACAATACGGCGGTCATGGACATTGTGGGTCGTGACCAGCCCGATCAAGAATTAACAATCGAATTTGACCGGGAACAGTGTATTTGGAAATTTCAGAAAGCGGAAACGGAATTGTGGAAACAGCCGCCCAATCCATTACTGGAAGCAATCAACGAATTTCTGACAGAGGAAATGCAGGAATGGGAGGGAACGGCAACGGAACTTCTGAAACAGTTGCCGGATATGCAGTTATCGGCAAACGTGCTTTCCCGAAGATTAAATGTAGTGAACAGCCAGTTGCTTAATGACTATGGCATTTTCTATGACAACAAGCGGGGGCATGAGAGAAAAATCATTCTGAAACGGCTAGAGCAAAAAGAGTAAGGTGCGACGATATGCGTCGGTTGCGACGGTATTTTTGATAGCGGGGCGGTATAGAAAATACCGACGCTATCGACGCAAACCGACGCATGGGGGAGCAGTAAAGCGGCGAAAAGCCGCCCCGTCCATTAGGACGGAAAGCCCCCGGCAGGGCGCAAAACCCGCTTGCGGGTTGCATTTTTGTTGGCGTAGCTGACAAAAGTGCTTTTGCGTTACTTTCGCAGAAAGTAACAAAGGCTATGCGCCGTATCCGGCGCTCATTACCCGATAGGGAGAAAGGGAAATATATTGAAACGGACAATCAGCGTTATGACAGGGAAAGGCTCTATCAACCATAACAGCAGAAAATTCCATGCAAAGAACATTGACCCGGAGTGGAGCTGTCTGAATGTGAATACTGCAACGAAAATATCAAAGACGTATACCACGAATTATTTGATGAAGCACTTGCCCGGTACAATGAGAAGCAGACCAGAAGTGACCGCAGAATTGATGATTACTATGAGAAAATCTGTTCCAGTAAACAGGAGAAGCCATTCCATGAGATTATTTTACAAATCGGGAATAAAGATGATATGGGGGCAAAGACAAAAGACGGACAGCTTGCGGCAGAAATACTTGATGAATATATGCGGGATTTTCAGCGGTGCAATCCCACATTGAGAGTGTTTTCGGCACATCTCCATATGGACGAAGCAACACCACATCTGCATATAGATTTCATACCTTATACGACTGGAAGCAAAAGAGGGCTTGAAACAAGAGTATCATTGAAAAAGGCACTGGCAGAACTCGGCTTCAAAGGCGGTACAAGGAGCGAAACGGAACGTAACCAGTGGGTAGCGGCAGAGAAAGAACGGCTTGCAGATATTATGTTACAGCATGGCATAGAATGGGAGAAAAAGGGAACACATGAGAAGCATTTGTCGGTACTTGATTTTGAGAAGCAGGAGCGGCAGAAAGAAGTTGCAGAACTGGAACAGACAATCTCCGGCAGTAAAGAGGAATTAGCCGATATTCTTCATCAGCAGATAGCGGCAGGGCAGGAAACGGAGCAGATACGGAAAGAAGGCGAAGCAATCCGGCAGGAAGTGTCGGAACTTACCGCAACAAATCATCTGCTGAAAGAGCAGACGGAAACGCTGACAGAGGATAAAGAAAAGCTGTTATCCGAAAATGAGAAGTTGGAGAAACAGCAGAAAAAGTTACAGCAGGAAATAAATAAAATGGTACAGTCAAAGGAAGTCATGGAGCGCAATATACACGCCTATGATGAAGATGTGAAATGGCAGTTGGCAGAGCCAAGGGTATTGATGAGCGCAAAGAATTATCGGGATAAAAAGGCACTCCCGCTTGTAGAGAAATTGAAAGAGGTCGTTAAAAATCTGACTATCAAATGTGTACAGCTTACGGAGCAAAGCCAGAAGCTGACCGCCAAAATGGACGGGCAACAAAAGCAGATTAGCCGCTTGACGGATAAGGTCATGGAGCAGAGCAACACCATAGACCGATTGCAGGAAAAAGCGTCTGATTTGGGGCGTTTGGAGCGTCATTTCGGCAGGGAACAGGTGCAGTCGATAGTGGAACGGTCAAAGGTATTGGAACAGGCAGAAAGGGCAAATAAACGCCCGAAACGTGCCTTTGAAATGAGCCGATAGGAAAGTGAGGATTGATTGGATATGACGGATATGGAAAAGAAAGTTATGATACGACTGTGTGCTAAAATTGTGGCGGAAACAGACCTTTACGAAACGGACAAGGAAGTACAAAATCTGATAGATTGGGTGTGCCTGTCAGAGCAGATAAAAGAAAACAATAATACAATTCGCAATCTGACCGGGGAATATAAAAAGATAGAGCCGGATTGCCGAGAAGGAGTGCGGGCGCAGTTGGAGCGCATGAAAGAACTCTGCAAAGAACGCAATAATCTGTATGAGAAGCAGAACGACTTGAAAGGGCAGAAACAGAAGATTGAGAAGTCGTTGGAGCGATAAGAAATGTGGGGCGTGGCGGTTGCTATGCTCCACATTTTTATGGCAAATGGAGAATGAACGTGGTATAATCTAACTTATCAATTTGAGCTGTGGAGGTGATTTTAATGGATTTTATTAGAACAGACGGCAGGAATAAAGATTTTATAGAAAACTGCCGATTTCTTGATATTGATTTGGACAGGCGTGTGGGAAAAAAGATAAAGAGAGATAAATACAAGAAATATAACCAGCTAGATGAAATAAAAGAAGCAATCGTTGTTTATGAAAATGATAAGGTGGTTGGTGGTGGTGCTATAAGAAAGTATGATGAAGAAAATATAGAACTAAAGAGAGTGTTTGTGCATACTGAATATCAAGGACGGGGGATAGGGAGTAAACTTGTTGCCTTGTTGATAGAGTGGGCTATGGAATTGGGATATAAAAGGATGATTCTTGAAACAGGAGAGTTATTAGCTGAATCTTGTGCTGTATATAAAAAATTGGGATTTGATATTATTCCCAATTATGCTCCATATGTGAATATGCCAGAATCATTGTGTATGGCAAAGGATTTGAGAGGCAGATAAATTCCAATATGGCGAGAAAGATAGAATAAATTTTTTAGTAATGATTTTAACATGATGATATTATGTAATATAGGTGGTTAGAGAAAAATTTGTATTTAGATATTTTGGGAGGAAAGTATGGAATATGTAACGGCGACTTCTGACATGGCGAGTGCGATTTATAATGTTTTACATACAACGATTAAAGCAGTATATGCAAAGTATTATCCCAAAGAGGTAGTGGATTTCTTTTGCCAACATCATAGTAAAGAACATATTTTAGATGGTATAGCGTCTGGAAATATGGGCGTATTATTTGAGAATGGTGCGATTGTTGGAACGGGCTGCTTTGATAATAATCATATTACGGGATTATATGTGCTGCCTACTTATCAGAAGCAAGGCTTCGGATCGTATATTATGGATTGTTTGGAAATGGAAATTTCAAAAAAATTTGATGTTGCTGTTTTAGACGCTTCACTTCCAGCAGTGTTTTTATATGAGCATAGAGGTTATAAAACTGTAGGGCATGGAATTTATGAGTTAGAAAATGATGTGAAGCTGGTCTATGAAGTTATGGAAAAAAACTTAAAAATTAGTTGGTGTCAACGTACATAAAAGGCGGTATAAAATGAAATGCAATATAAGAAAATGGAAATTGTCAGATGCAAAAGATTTAGCAGTGGCTCTTTCCAATAGAAAGATACAAGATAATCTTCGGGACGGATTACCATATCCTTATACAGAACAAGATGGAGCAGACTATATTTCTTCTATGCTCTCTGCAAATGAAAATGATACTTTTGCATTTGCAATTACAGTAGATAACAAAGTGGTTGGAAGTATCGGAGTTTTCCGGCAGGAAAACATACATAGGCAGACTGCTGAATTAGGATATTATGTTGCGGAAGAATATTGGGGCAGGGGTATTATGACCGAAGCAGTAAAGCAGATTTGTGAATATGTTTTTTGCAAAAGCGATATTCTCCGTATTTATGCAGAACCGTTTGCGTATAATGCTGCTTCTTGCCGGGTGCTTGAAAAAGCAGGATTTCAGTACGAAGGTACATTGAGAAGTAATGCTGTGAAGAATGGGAAAGTCATTGACATGAAGATGTATTCTTTACTGAAAACAGAAATGTGATTTTCAATGCGATATTTCGTAGAGGTATATAGGGAAATATATTCTCTTATTAACGATATGAACATGGTGCTAGCACCATGTAATAAAGGCAGTTAAGGAGAAAATAGGAGTGGGTGAACGATTTGTTACGCTTTAGCCATTTTGAAAACCTTATTTTGCAAGGTCTTTAGGACATAAATAAATGCAGAACGATATTTTATACCTTTACCCTCAAAAATAGGTTTTTACTGCGTAACATTTGAAAAATGGCTTGCTAATCTGTGGGGTTTTGCTATAATAAATGCGTGGCAACATTTTGGCAACAGAAAATCAGCAAGCCATAATAAATGATGTAATTGAAGTAAAAAAGGGCGTGTATTTGCACAAAACCTAAACAAATACAGTTAAGAGCAACAAAGAACACGCCGAGTTCGAATAAACAAAAATGCTTAGTGAATCCAGTGTTTATGCGGGTTTGCGGGCTTTGGAAAGGTCTTTTGATAACAAATTGATAACAGTCGTTTGAGTGCGATTATTCTTACTGTCAAGTGGTTTGTTGGTGGGGGAATGATTTGCAAGAGGTTTGGACGGCTGGCATAAATCCATATTAGAAACGCCCTTAGCTGTGGGTAGGAACTCATGGCTAAGGGCGTTTTTTGTCGCTTACGAATAAAATTCGCTGTTTACGATTTCAACTTGAAAGAGGCTGTAATGGGGAGCATCTGCCGAAGAAAAGTGTTTTGTTAATACAGGACATTCCTCTAACATCCTTTTCTTGATGGTTGGGTCAACACATTCTGTTGCTATGCCGCTTACCCTTACCCAGTCCCGTGTACCGTTTTTCAGTGCGACTATCTGAATTTTGTTATGTTTGGCAAGCTGTTTATACACTGATTTTGTGTCTGAGGTGGAAATGTATAGGTTGTTATTGTATTCCATAATTGCGCCAAACGGTCTGCCTGCTGGAAAATCATTATTAAAGGTTAATACGAAAAATGTACCACATTCTTTTATGAAGTTGTATATTTGGCTCATTTGCATACCTCCATGTATTAATCTTTTAACTGGTCTTTGAACGCTTCGACTAAGGCATTGCTCAATTCATTAGAGGGGACTTTCGCCCAATGCTGCGCGGTGTCAAACTTCGGGTAATTGTACCGCCACTGGTCGTAATCTTCCCTGCTGATTTCCTCATCAGAGAGCTTGTCTGCTTGTTCTTTCCAAGCAGAGAGCATTTTCAGCAGTTCGGCGGCATCCTTATTTTTGTCTTTGTTGACTTTTAAGCAGATTTCACCGTCTGATTCACTGACGGTAAGACCGTAAATGTCCTCTAGGGTAAATAAGGTGTGCATAAGCCCGATGTAGCTGTCAATGTTGGGTATGTCCAGTGCTTGCGGTGCAACGTCCAAAGCCTGTGCCAGTGCAGCAGTAAGCTCTGCTTTTGGCTTACGAGAGCCTGTTTCGTACTGTGCCAGACGCACGTCTGCGCTCCGTTCGGGAAACCCGACAAGCATACCAAGGTATTTCTGTGTCATGCCCCGCATGATGCGGAAAAAAGGTATTCTTTCGCCAATCGCCATAATGTTTCACTCCTTGTTCGTATGTTTATAAGGAGTATAGCATATATGCTTAGAAAAAGTCAAGAATAAGCGAAACAAAAAAGTTTAATATTTTCTTGCAAACCTATTGACAGTAGCAAAAATATTTAGTATTATGAATTAAGCAAAAACGCTTAGAAAGAGAAAGGAGAGGTTGTATGGACAACAAATTTATCCGTGTGGATGAGGTGGCGCAGGAGCTTTCCGTATCAAAGCCTTATGCCTATAAACTCATCAAGAAATTAAATGACGAGCTGAAGGAGCAGGGGTTTATCACGATTGCAGGGAGAGTAAACCGCCAGTATTTTCAAGAAAGGTTTTACGGGGCAGGAGAAAAACAGGGAAAGGAGATGGATTAAATGCCAGTATTTAAGAACGAGGGTAACGGCACATGGTATGTGATGGCTCGGTATGTGAACTGGAAAGGGGAGCGGAAACAGAAGTGCAAGCGTGGGTTTGTCACAAAGCGTGAAGCGTAGGAGTGGGAGCGGAAGTTCCAGTTACAAAATTCTGCTGACCTTGACATGGACTTTGAAGCCTTTACGGAGCTTTATGCGAATGATGTCAAGAACCGACTGAAAGAAAACACTTGGCTGACAAAGGAGCATATCATTCGGACGAAGATTCTTCCGTACTTTGGTAAGATGAAGATTAGCGGGATTGGCACAAAGGAAATCATCGCATGGCAGAATGAGCTGCTTGCCTATCGTGATGAAAAACGTAATCCCTATTCTCAGACGTATCTGAAAACCGTCCATAACCAGCTTTCCGCTATCTTCAACCATGCAGTACGGTATTATGACCTCCGCTCCAATCCTGCGGCAAAGGCGGGGAATATGGGGAGTGAGGAACACAAGGAAATGCTGTTCTGGACAAAAGAGGAATATAAGAGGTTTGCGGATGAAATGATGGACAAGCCAGTTTCCTTTTACGCCTTTGAAATGCTCTATTGGTGCGGAATCCGAGAGGGTGAATTATTAGCTTTGACCGCTGCTGATTTCAATTTTGATAAGGAAACAGTCACGATTAACAAATCCTATCAGCGTCTGCATGGGGAAGATGTGATTACTTCTCCGAAAACAAAAAAGAGCAACCGTACAATCAAAATGCCGAAGTTTCTATGCGAGGAAATGCAGGAATATATCGGTATGCTGTACGGTTTAAAGAAGAAAGACCGCATTTTCACGGTAACAAAGAGTTACCTCCATCACGAGATGGACAGGGGCGCAAAAGCCGCAGGGGTGAAACGCATACGGATTCACGATTTGCGGCATAGCCACATCAGTTTATTGATTGACATGGGATTCTCGGCGGTGGCGATTGCTGACCGTGTAGGGCATGAGAGTATTGAAATCACTTATAGGTACGCTCATCTGTTTCCGTCAAAGCAGGCGGAAATGGCAGACAGACTGGACGATTTGGGGAAAGGGGGTTTTTGATATGTCGGCAAAAAATTTAGACAACTGCAACCGTTGGAGGAACAAGACTGTCGCCTTTCGGGTATCTCCCGAAGAAAGTGAGCGGATTGACAAAGCGGTGCGGATTTCGGGGCTTACCAAACAGGACTATATCACAAGGCGGCTCTTATGCCAAGACGTGGTAGTGCAGGGCAATCCGAGGGTGTATAAGGCACTCCGCAATGAACTTGCCGCCGTCCTTGCAGAATTGCAGAGGATTGAAGCGGGTGAGGGTGTAAATGAAGAACTGCTTGACACAATCGAGCTGATTGCCGTTATCCTTGGCGGGCTGAAAGGAGAAAGTGAAGATGGCGAATAAAAAAGAAACGGCTGCCCCGAATGTATCTGTTGGCGCAGATACGGAACAACCGCCTAATGTAAACAATAACAGTATAACCAATTACCCGCCGAAAAACAATAGAAAAGCTCTTGAAACTGTATCTATGGCTGAATTGTATGATTCTGTATATCCGAGCAAGCCGCCTTTGATTGACGGTCTGCTCTACCCTGGCACTTATCTTTTCGCAGGCGCGCCAAAAGTCGGCAAGAGCTTTCTTATAGCGCAGATTGCGTACCATACCAGTATGGGAGTGCCACTGTGGGAATATCCCGTCCGAAAAGGAACGGTCTTGTACCTTGCCCTTGAAGATGATTACCGCCGCCTGCAGGAAAGGCTGTACCGTATGTTTGGCACGGACGGGGCAGACAATTTATTCTTTTCTGTTTCGGCGGGTAATCTTGGCAATGGTTTGGATGAACAGTTGCAGGAATTTATGAAACAGCATACAGACACAAGACTGATTATCATTGACACGCTCCAAAAGGTGCGTGAAGTCGGCGGGGACAATTACAGTTACGCAAATGACTATGAGGTTATTACAAGGCTGAAACAGTTTGCAGATAGCTATGGCATCTGTATCTTGATTGTCCATCATACCAGAAAGCAGGGTTCTGATGATAAGTTCGATATGATTTCGGGGACTACTGGCTTGCTCGGTGCGGCTGACGGTGCGTTCCTGCTGCAGAAAGAAAAACGCATCGGCAATGCCACCACGCTTGAAGTGTCGGGCAGAGACCAACAAGAGCAGAAACTCTATCTTCTCCGCAATCCCGAAACATTGTTATGGGATTTTCAAAAGGCAGAAACAGAACTTTGGAAAGAGCCGCCAGAGCCTTTACTTGAGGAAATAGATAAAAGAATTACTGTCGATTGCCCCTTGTGGAAGGGGACGGCGACGGAGCTTGCGGCTTGGCTGGAAACAGGGTTACAGCCGAATAGCCTTGCACGGAAACTGAATGTCCTGTCGGGACGTTTACTCAACGAATACGGCATCTTCTATAAACGTGAACGGTGTCACGAGGGGCGTATGATAAAGCTGTACCGTGGGGAGCGTGACGGTATGTGACGGTGTGACGGTATTTTTAGGAGTGGGGTGCGGTACGGAAATAACCGTCACATCGACGCAAACCGTCACGGATAAAGTTTTTGCGGGGTGCAGGGGGCTTTTTACAAAAAGCCGCCCTCGCCCCTCGGAGAGCACAAAACCTGCTTGCAGGCTGCATTTTTGTTGGCACAGCTGACAAAAGTGCTTTTGCGTTACTTTCGGGAAAGTAACAAAGCCTACCAGCCGAAAAGAAAGGGCGTGATTTTATAAGACGGACGATTAGTGCAATGGTGGGGAAAGGCTCGGTCAACCATAACAGCCGAAAATTTAAGGCTGAAAATGTGGATGGAGAGCGTTCACGCTTTAATGTAGACTATTGCAATGAGAATATAAAGAAAGTGTATCATAAGCTATTTGATGAAGCTGGTGTTAGTATATAAGTGTGGACAGAAAAAGTTGAACAACTTATACTATCAAGTGAAAGAGCAAAGGAGATGTTCAAAATGGCAAAAAACCAAAAATCTTACACTCTGGAATTTAAACAGCAGATCGTGGATCTGTACAATGCCGGAGGAACCTCGTATCCACAACTGGAGCGTGAATATGGCGTAAATCGGAGTACTATCAGTGGCTGGGTAAAGCAGCTTTCCCCCATCAAAGTATCGGAGGAGGAAACGGTTACCCTCAGGGAGTATAAGGCTCTCCAGAAAGAGAACCAGCGTCTTAAGACTGAGAATGAAATATTAAAAAAAGCGACCGCCATATTCGCAAAAGAACAACAGCCGAAATTGTGACTTTTATCCAGAACAACCTGGCCGATTACTCTGTATCCCAGCTTTGCAGTGCCTTGAAATTCCCAAGGAGTACTTAATTACAAGGCCCTGGTTCGTGTACCTTCAAATAAGCAAAAGGAGTTTGAAGAATTCGGCCGGAAAGTGAAACAGGCATATGAGGACCCAAAACAGGGATATGGGGCTGTCAAAATATGCCGCATACTGAATGATAATGGTACACCTTGCAGTGTCAAGCGGGTGCAGAGGCATATGGCAGAGCAGGGGCTGTGCTCTGCTGTAGTAAGGAAGTACAACCACCGTGCCAATCATGGCAGCATCCCAGATAATAAGGTAAATATTTTGAAGCGTGATTTTGAAACGGAGACCATCAACCAAAAATGGTGTACGGACATTACTTACATCCATGTTCAGAAAGAAGGATGGACCTATCTGGCATCTGTTATGGATCTATGCAGCCGCAAGATCATCGG
>CAJTDL010000005.1:273467-275764 GCA_910575035.1 Lachnospiraceae bacterium | reverse complement strand
ATTTTTCGATATATTTGTCAAGTGCTTTTGGCAAAAAAAGTGGGGGATTTTAATAAAAAAGGCATCTGAAAGCCTTGTGTTTATTGGCTTAAAGATTCCGAGAGATTATCAAAGACAAACGGGGGTAACATAATGAACAACGGGAAAATGCTTGTCCTTAATGATTTGAATGTGTGGTATACGCCGGGAAAACCTGTTCTTGAAAAATTATCTATGGAGCTGGGAACGAATGAAGTGATAGGACTGATTGGATTGAACGGAGCGGGCAAGACCACTTTTATCAAAACGCTTTCCGGACTGCTTAACACTTTTCATGTGAAAGCTGCTTGGTGGCAGGGAAAACCGCTTCTATTCCGTGACCGGGAATTTAAGGAAGAACGGTATGTTGTTTTTGCCGAAGATCATTCATTTCAGTTTTTTACGTTCCGCGAGTATGCTTCCTATGTGGCAGCGTCTTACGGCAGGAAGTTATCTGATATTAATGAATTGATACATGGTTTTCACTTTGAAGAATACACTGATGTTTTGCTGAAAGAACTGTCAACGGGCAATCTGAAAAAGGCTTATTTAATTACAGCTTTTGCTTTGAAGCCCAAACTGCTCATACTGGACGAGCCTGTGAATGGACTTGATTTTCAGAGTACCGAATACCTGTACCAGCAGATCGAAAGCTTCCGGCAATACGGAACAATCCTTTTTTCGTCCCATATTCTTGAAAGTATCTGCCTTACGTCTGACCGGGTAGCGGTATTAGAACAGGGGCAGATAAAAAGATGTTTTGCCGGACAGGAAATCAAAGCAGAGAAGATACGGGAGGTATTAAAAGAATGATTATTTTTCAAAACCTCGGGGAACAGCTTTTCGGCGCAAAGTATGAACGTGCTGTAAAAAGCCCTATTGCTTGCATTATCCTGTTTCTTGCTATCCATACCGCAGGAATTGAAATAGAGATTGCACCGTCTATTCTCTTGTTGACAGCTACGGCTTTTTCAATGGGTATCATGTGGCAGACTCTTAATTCTTCGGGAAATGCAGACCGTATGACCGGGCTGTTTATGCTGCCATTTCGGAACAGGGAAATGACGTTTTCACTTGTGCTGGCATTTACAAGCTATACATTGATTACCAAAACATTCCTTGTAATGGCTTTGTTCTTTGCCGTACATGAATGGAGTGTGCTGCAAATTGCTGTATCTTTGATCTGTGCCTGTAATAGCTGTTTTTCGGCTGCTGTATGGTATACCATGAAAAAGAGAAAAATGTTTCTGCCTGTTTTCATTTTATGGGGTGGAGCGATTTTCGCGCCAATATTCCTTGTGCGGGAAACGGTGATTATTTGTTTTATTGCGTTTACAAGTATGCTCATTTCATTTTTAAGGTTACTGAAAGCAGACGCTTACGTTTTCTATCACCCAGTATCAGCAAAACTTCTAATCAAACACACAAAAGGGACAGGAAGCATATTTTTATATTTGCTGCGTTATCTGATAACAAACAAAAACTATCTTTTGAATACTGCCGGATTATGCGTAATCGCTGGTGTTATGCCATTCATATTAGGGCAATTTGAGGGAGTAAATGTTATGCCGCTGGGGTTTGCCGTTCTATGCCTGAATACCCCAATCTGTATATTGCTTTCCTGTGATCCTGGTTTAGAGCAGGCAGTCCGAACACTACCGGGACAGGCAAAACGCTTTTGCACGAATTATTGCTTTTTTATCTTTTCTGTCAATATGGCGGTAAATAGCGTTTATCTGATTAGCTGGCAAATAGGCAAAAGAGGCGTAAATAGTACAGAAATCATTACTGCGCTTATAATCGCGCTGCAAAGTGCAATCTTGTCTGTCCTGTTGGAGTGGTTTTGTCCCGTCCGTAACTGGAAGATTGAAAATGATTTATGGCACCACCCACGAAAGTATATTGTACCGTTGATTATGTTTTTGGTTGCAGGGCTTATCGGTATGTGGTCTATAAGTATATGGGTTTTGCTCTGCATTGTCATAGCTGAAGTTTTAAGCTTATCACTTGTCGTAAGGAGGATATAATACCATGAAAAATACAAAACGCTGCCCTAAATGCAGCTCACAAAATATTGTCCGTGTTCCCGATAACCAAAACCGCCATGCCAGCGGGAACAATATTTATACTTCGACCTTTACATTGATGAAAAAAATCCCGGTTATACGCTATGTCTGCTGTGATTGCGGATATGTTGAAAATTGGGTGGAAACACAAAGAGAACGTGACGAGATCAAGCGCACATTTGGATAATGAAAGGAGGGCTGCAAAATGGAAAA
>CAJTDL010000005.1:0-273263 GCA_910575035.1 Lachnospiraceae bacterium | reverse complement strand
CAGGGCTGCTTTATCCGACAAACGGTGATTTTTCGCTGTTCGGGAAGAATAAACCGTGTGATATTCTGAAAATGCGCCGACATATCGGCAGTACCATTGAAGCTCCTGCCCTTTATCCGGAATACTCTGCTTACCGTAATCTTGAATTGCAGCGTATCCTTATCGGTAATCCCGACAAGGAAATATGTGATAAGCTGCTTGGAATGGTGGGGCTGACCGAGGTTAAGGATAAGAAAGCAGGAAAATTCTCTATGGGCATGAAGCAAAGACTTAGCATAGCAATGGCTCTTGTCGGTAAGCCGAGGCTGCTTATACTTGACGAGCCGATAAACGGTCTTGACCCTAAAAACATATCCGAACTGCGCAGCTTGCTCAAAAGGCTGAATGAGGAAAATGACGTAACACTGTTCCTGTCAAGTCATATCCTTAATGAGCTTTATCTGCTTGCTACTGATTATTATATTATCCACAGGGGGAGGATAATCAAGTCGATCACCCATGATGAACTTGACAAAAAACTTTCAGTTACGGGGCAAAGCCTTGAAGAATACTTCCTTAGCATTACGGGAGGTGACAGCAATGTATAATCAGCTAATCATTGAAAAATACAAAGCGAAAAGATTTATTATCATGTATCTTGCGGCGGTTGTTCTTGCAGCAGCAGGATTTTTCCTTGGACTTCTTAAACTCCCGGAAAATCTTGATACAGCAACGGTGTTTTCTCTTTCGGTTTGCGATACATCTTTTATGTTTATCATCTCACTTGTTGCAGCTTGGTTTGCTGGAAATGATTTTCTAAACCGAACGATACATAATGAGATAAAGGCAGGGTACAGCCGTTTTTCAATATTTATTGCAAGAACTGTTACTACCGTTATCATGGCAGTGCTGCTTCATTTAACCTATGTTTTTGCAACAGTTATTGGATTTGCTGTTAAGTACAGGTTTGACACCAGTATATTTTCTGTAACGGATTTTGTTTGGCTGCTGGTTGTCATATTGCAGATATGTGCTAACATCTGTATCGTTATGTTTATTGTCTTTGCCCTCAAAAAAGTTACATCGGGAATAGCTGTAACAGTTGTGTTCAGCTTTGTGTCCTGCAATATCCTTAGAAACTTCATCAGCGAGAGCGTTTTCCGGCTGACCTGTTTTAGCCTTGCACAAACGAGCGATAACAGAACACTTGCATTATCGGCGTTGTTTGCAGCAGCGGTGATTGTTATTTCACTAACAGCAACACACTTAGTTTTCAGAAAAGCCGAGATAAAATAAGGATTTCAGCAATGACACTACTGTTGTTTTCTTGATTATATCGGAGCATAGTTTGTATTGAATATAGCGGTAAACAGTGTATATCTAATTAGCTGGCAAATATGGCATGGCGGCGTAAATAGTACAGAAATCATTACTGCGCTTATGCAATCAAAGAATTGCAAGAGCATGGTGTTATAGTGAAAATATGCTATGGCTATTTTTGCGATTACCAATCAAAAAATATCAGAATATTGAGAGCACTATCTTATTGTTCTTGAATAAGAATATGTTATTACAAAAATAAACAAATACTAGGAGGTGATGACATGGAAAAAATAGCAATGCTCGATATATCAGAAAGTGGTCGGCAAATTGGTAAAAAATTGTTTGCTGTTCTTGAATCTAAACAGAAGAAAGAATTAACGCAATATATTTTTGAACGAGATAAACAAAGTGATGTTGATAACCCCGTTGTCATTACCCCTAATCATGATTCATCGGAACATCAGGGATACCCTTTGACGAAGATTTACGAAGGCGATCTGTTTTTTTGTCTGGAACAAAGGATAGTCTGTGTGCAAGATCAGAAAATCGATTTAACTGCAAAAGAGTTTGACCTTCTCGCCCTGTTGATACGCAATCCGGGGCGGGTATTTACATTTGAAATGATTATGGATTTGGTCTGGAATGAGGAAGATTCTTTTTATTCCCGGAAGGTCATTATCAACCATGCCAGTAATCTGCGAAAGAAATTGAGAATTTCTGATGCGGTGCCGGATTATATAAAAAGTATACGTGGCGTAGGTTATAAATTTGACAGTGACTGCCGTGGGACAACATAGACAGACAGTTATGGGTGTGTATCTGTGATTTCAGGTACACACTTTTTTCTGCTTTAATGTGTCGGGATATGGGAGAATTTGCGGCCATAATGATTGTAGCGAGGCTGTACCGAGGCAAAGGCTTGGTGTTCGTTCTGTATAATATCGCCCAATAAGATAGGAGGCTGTTAACAGGCGCAGTTATCGTTCCTCCTGGTTTGGGAGGATATAGGGATGCTGTCGAAAGGTTCCGGGAGGCGGAAGCGCTGTCCTGTATGTGATGTTTTATTTGCCGTAGTCCATATATTGTGGATTACGGCATTTTTTGTTTCGACAGAAAAAGATATTTTCCAACAGTGTCCTTCTGTTTTTCTGAAATATGGCTGTATAGGTGTACCTGCTATTTTAGGGGTACGCCTTTTTATATTATTCTGCGGTACCGGTAAGGGCAATGTCCCAGGATGCCGCTCCCCACCCTCTGATTTCGATTTTGCCAGTCAACTAAAAAATCGAAATTGGAGGAATTACCCATGAAAAAAATCAATCTGCGGGAGTATTACCCGCTTTATACGCAGGACACGATTGTTGAAGTACCGGACGAGGTGGCTGATCTGCTCCGGGAATATAAGTTGGCGGAAGCCGCCTATTTCCTGCGTACATATCGGCACAAAGCATATTTTTCTCTGGATTATGACGTGAACGTTGAGCGGGATGTTCTAATGGCTGCGTTGTCGCCTCTTGATATTCTGGAACAGAAAGAAGAAAATATCCGGCTGTATCGGGCGCTTGCTTCTTTGCCGGAGAAACAGAAAAACCGGATTTATGCACATTATTTTCTTGGCATGAGCAAAGCAGATATTGCAAAAGCGGAAGGCACTCATAAGAGCAGAATCACCCGCTCTATCAACGCTGGTTTGCACAGCCTGGAAAAAATTTTGAAAAAATTTCCTGACAGACGGCAACTTTAACCTCAAAAATGAAATGAATAATAGAGGGACATATTTATCCGGCGGGACAAGCCTGGCGGGTGTGGCCGTACAGCATATGCTCCGGCCCGCTCCAACTGAAAAACTGTCATAACTGCCACGCCCCTCGCTTGCTCCTTGACAATCGAATACACGCTGTTACAGGTACTTCATTCTGTGTTCCGAGCGGCAGATGGGGCGGCGCGGTGACAGGCGGCCTAAGGAGGTGATGAATCCAGGCTGTCCGAGCGGTAAACGCAACCCACGAAACCGGCTGTGGCAGGCCGGACGCGACAACGGCACAGATCACAATGGTACTTCCTCACGGCTCCCTAAAGACTTGGGGAGAGTTCCTGCGGCGTGCGCCTGCTCTGGCAAAGCGGCGGCGTATGCGGGGCTATGATGCGGCGACGCTATCCGCAGCCTGTAACAGCCCCGCCTTGTTCGTGCAGGGCCTGCCGGGGGGCGTGGCAAATACGGCAGATGATCGAAATCAGATACAATGGGCCGGGTCTGTGACTGTAAGAGCGCAGGCCCGACTTATTCATGTGGTTTCGATAGCCAGAAATTTTCAGGAAGGAGTTGGTATTATGGAGAATACGGTTGTTGCCGGCAGGACCGGCGCACTGGTGGACATCCGGGAGGTTGCCGTTGATAAGGAGCTTTCCCGTGAGGAACGGATCGCCGAATTTGTACGGCAGATCAAAGACCCTTACCGCTTCAAATGCGGGCGGTTCACCGTACAGGCCAGCTTTGCCGCAGGCGGCGCCACCCTGGAGGAATGTATCAAGGGAATCTTACGGTGAGCCGGATTATTTTAGGAAAAGGGCTGACTTTCCCGCAGGGGCGTGGTACAATAAGAACTGGAAAAGGAATTGAATACGGCACAGCCACACTTCTTGGATTGCGGGGATTTTTCTGCGCAATGAAAGGAGTGTTTTTTTATGCAGGTTTACAAAGCCATTAAGTACATCCGTCTTTCTTATACCGATGATAAGACGGTGGAAAGCGACAGCGTCGCCAACCAGCGGCGGCTGATTGATGATTATATTGCCCGGCACCCGGAGATTGAAGTCGTGGCAGAAAAGATTGACGACGGTTACAGCGGGGTCCTCTTTGACCGCCCGGCATTTCAGGAAATGATGCGGATGATCGAGCAGGGCGAGGCCAACTGTGTGATCGTCAAAGACCTCTCCCGCCTGGGTCGTGAATACATAGAGACCGGCCGCTATATGCGCCGGGTATTTCCGGCCTACGGCGTCCGCTTTATCGCCATCAACGATAACGTGGACACAGAGAATGACGCTGCCGACGATCTCACGGTTTCGGTAAAAAATATTATGAACGAGGCATACAGCCGAGACATTTCCGTCAAGACCCGGAGTGCCCTGGATGTGAAACGGCGCAGCGGTGATTTTGTGGGTGCGTTTCCCATCTACGGATATATAAAAGCCGGTGATAAGCACAAGAGCCTGGAAATTGACGAATACGCCGCTAACGTGGTGCGGGATATTTTCAGAAAGCGGCTGGAGGGGTTCAGCGCTTCCCATATTGCAGACGAGCTGAACCGCATGGGCATTCTCTCACCGCTGGCTTATAAGCGCAACAACGGGATGCCCCACGCCAAAGGCGGCTATACGGACCGTAAAGATTGTAAATGGTCTGCCACAACGATCATCCGCATTTTGCAGGATGAAACCTATACCGGAACGCTGGTGCAGGGAAAACAGACCACGCCCCACTTCAAGCTGAAAGAGCGTGAGGACAGGCCTTCCTCTGAATGGGTCCGTGTGGAGGGCGCCCATGAGGCGATCATCCAGAAACATGATTTTGACCTGGTGCAGCGCCTCCGCAGGATTGATACCCGGACATCTCCAAAATCGGATAAAGTTTACCTGTTCTCCGGCATTTTGATCTGCGGTTGCTGCGGCTGCCGTATGACGCGCAAGACCAACCGCTATAAGGATAAGGAATACCACTATTATTATTGTCCTACCGGCAAAAAGAACGGGTGTAAATCTTCCGTCATGGTGAAAGAGTCCGACCTGATCGAGTGCGTGCAGGGCAGCCTGAAAGGGCATATTGAAAATGTGGCTTCCCTGGATGCGCTGCTGTCCAGTATCAGCCAGGAGCGGATCAACCGGGAACTGGCCCAGGAATACGCCGGGCAGATCAAAGCAAATGAGAAACGTATGGCGCAGGTTGAGGGTTTCAAGGCAAAACTCTATGAAAATCTGGTGAGCGGGATTCTTACCAAAGAAGAATTCCTCTCCTATAAGCGGAAATACAATGCAGATATTGAACTGCTGCAGAAAGCGGTTGCCGAGTGGAACGAAAAGCTGACGGACGTACTGGAGAACCGCAGCGAGCGGAACCGCTGGATCAACCACTTTATGCAATTCTCCACGATGGAGGAAATTGACCGGAGGGCGGTCATGCAGCTTATCCGCAGCATACGGGTAATGGGGAAAGACGAGCTACATATTGAATTTAATTACCAGGATGAATACCAGAAAGCGGTTTCCCTGGCGGAACAGATTGCCGTACAGGGCAAAGAAAGGAAGGTGGGCTAAATGGCAAGAAAGAGCAGGAAACAGAGGTTGGCTCCCATGCCGGCCCCGTCCTTATATGTGCATGTGGCGCTCTATATCCGTCTTTCTGTGGAGGATAATAAAAAGCGGGGCTGTTCGGTGGAAAACCAAAAGCTGGTGTTGAATGATTTCCTTGCGGACAAACCGGATTTCGTTGTCTATGATACCTATATCGACAATGGGGCGACGGGCACGAACTTCCACCGCCCCGGTTTCCAGCAGATGCTTTCTGATATCGAGGCGGGCCATATTGACTGTGTGATTGTCAAGGACCTCTCCCGGTTGGGACGGAATTCCATTGATACCGGTTATTATATCGAACAGTATTTCCATACCCACAACGTCCGTTTTATTGCGGTCACGGACCAGTTTGACACGGCAGACCCCGGCAGCCTCCACAGCGGTATTATGCTTCCCCTGAAAAATATGATAAACGAGGCTTACGCATTGGACATTGGCAGAAAGATCAAGGCCCAGGCAAGGCAGGCCATGAAAGACGGCGATTATATCGGCGCACGGGCGCCCTACGGCTACCGCAAAGACCCGGACAACTGCCATAAACTGCTGATCGATGAAGATACCGCCCCTGTCGTAAGGCAGATTTTTGAGTGGGCGCATGGGCATGTGGCGCTGAACCGTATCGTCCGCAACCTGAATGAAATGGGGATCACAGCGCCCAGCCATTACAAAAAATCCACCGGGGAGATCACCAGCCCTGGCCTGATCGGGAGCGGGAAATGGCAGACACGCACCGTAATGAAGATTCTGGAAAGCGAGGTCTACACCGGCGATCTGGTGCAGGGAAAGACAAAGATCGTGGACCATCAGCAGGTTAAGGCCGGGGAGGACAACCTGATTATTGCAAGACGCACCCATGAACCAATCATCAGTTATGAGCTCTTTACAGCGGTGCAGGAATACCGGAAACAAATCTGTGAGGAAAGCCGGGCGGTCCCAAAGCGGCCCTACACCCCAAACATTTTCAAGGGGAAGGTGTTCTGTGCCGACTGCGGCAGGAGCCTCCACCGGCAGCGCGCCGAGCGCAAGAAAGGGCCGGATGTTTACTGGTTCCACTGCCTCACCAACAGCCGTGTGGCAAAGGATAGCTGTAAAGGCGTGATGATGCAGGAAACGGAGCTTATCGCCACGGTCACAGCTATTCTGGAAAAAGAGCTGTCTGTTGCCCTGGGAATGTCCCTCCCCCTCTTTCAGCTGGAGGCAAAACAGAAAAAGGACAAAGACAGGCTGAAAACCCAGATGTCGGCCAGGCGGCAGGAAACCGAAAAGAAACGCCGGCTGATCCGCGGACTGTATGAGAACTTCGTCCAGGGTATCTTAACAAACGAGGAATACTTTGAGCTGAAAGCGGATTATGAGGAATCCATCCGTACACTGTCCGGCGAGATTGAGGCGCTTGAAAAAGATATGGACGCCCTGGACAGCCGGCTTGTGCGCTACCGGGCAATGGAAAAGGATGCGAAATCGCTGACACAAGACCATGCGCTTACGGCAGAACTGATTGACCGGCTGATTGAGCGGATCGAAATCGACCATGAGCGGAATATCCATGTAACTTTCCGCTTCAAGAGTGAATTCCAGGGAAAGGCGGTGGAACCATGCACAAAAAATATGTGATCGCCCTTTATATCCGTCTGTCCGTGGAGGACTTTAAGACCGAGAGTTTGAGTATTCCCAACCAAAAGCTGATCCTCCGGGAAAAGGCCATGTCGCTGCCGGAATGGGATAACGGCGAAGTGCTGGAATTTGTTGATAACGGCCATACGGGCACGAATTTTGAGCGCCCTGCGGTACAGGAGCTTTTGACGATGGTCCAGGCCGGGAAGATCGACTGTATCATCGTAAAAGACCTCTCCCGGTTTGGGCGAAACAGCATTGAGACCGGCTATTTCATAGAGCGGGTATTTCCGCTCTACCATACTCGGTTTATCTCCGTCAGTGACGATTTTGACACCGCCAATTTCAAAGGAGATACCGGAGGGATTGACGTTGCCTTTAAGTATCTTATCAGCGAATGTTACAGCCGGGATATGTCCATGAAAACGAAAAGCGCCAAATATGCAAAGATGCGCCGGGGCGAATACCAGAGCGTCATCTGTCCCTATGGCTACCGCAAGAGCGCGGACGGGCGCATGGAGCCGGACGAGGACGTTGCAGGGATTGTACGGCAGATATTTGAATGGGCGGCTGACGGCAATACGGCCGCCGGGATCACGCGGAAACTGTATGCCATGAATATCCCCACCCCTGGGGAATACCGGAGGGATAAAGGGAAAGACCACTATAATGTGTCCAGGACACACGGCGTCTGGAGCAGCTCAACAGTCCTGCGGATGCTGGAGGACCAGCGGTATATCGGCACTTATGTGATCGGCAAGCGTAAGGTACAGGAAATCGGCAGCCGCCGCATGAAGCTAAAGGATGAAAGCGAATGGTTCAAAATACCGGACCACCACCCGGCAATCGTAAGCATGGAGCTGTTTGAGAAAGCCAACGCTTCGATCAGGCGTTTCTCCCTTCCGAATAAAAAACGGCGCGACTACCTTCTCCGAGGGAAAGTATTCTGCGGCTGCTGCGACCATGCTATGTCACTTAGAAATGGAACGTGGTTTTACTGCCGTCACTCCGAAGTGGCAGAAACCCTTCCCTGCCATGGGGTAAGGGTGAAAATGGCTGATCTGGAGCAGGCGGTCCTTGAAACAATCCGGGCACAGATGTGTCCGGCGCTGGGGATTGACAGCAGCAAGGATAAGCTGAATTTGCAGACGGTCCAGCAGGCCGAGCATGAAGATAAGCTGCGCTCTATCCAGGACAGCAAACGGCAGCTTTATGAACAGTATGCACTTGGAGAGATTGACCTGGAAACCTACCAGGAGCGCAAGGCGGTATATGATGTGGATCTGGTGCAGGCAAGGAATGTCCATGCCGCCATTACCGCACAGACCAGGCAGATACAGAGCGATTATGAAGCAAAGCTGAAACAGCGTGAGATCGTTCAGGAAGTAGGCAGCGCCGACACACTGACGCAAGCCCTGATTGACCGGCTTATCAGTAAGGTCTATATCTTTCCGGGAGACCGGATCGAGATTGAATATGTGACACAGGATTTCTTAGGAATAAGCGAACCAGGAAAGGAGGCATGAGCCATGAATACCGTATTAAGTAGCTACGGGCAGCTATGCGGCTGCCCGGAAATCCTCAAAAAAAGTTGTAAATTTTTTTGTCGTGGGCTTGACATACGGGTGGCGAATATCGTGGACACGGATTTTCTTAACGCCCGCCTGTTTCGCCCCTCTCTCCATCTCGTGATTGAGAGAGGATTTTGTAACCATCTGTTTCTCAAAGTCAAAATCGGACGGCGTGAGCGCAAGCATTGAGTTATTCTTGCTATTTCTATTGCACCATGTTATACTAAATTTAACAAATTTGTTTAAGCACAGTCAAAAAATGACTGTATCAGCTTAACTGCAACGGAGGTTTTATTATGGCAATCGGCAAATGTATCCGCTTTTTCCGCGACCGAAAAGGCATGACACAGAATCTTTGATGTAAGCACCCACGCCCTCACCGTGCCGGATATTGATACCTATATCGGGCTTATGCACACACTCTTTGCGTTGGAAGATATGTACGGGCTGAAAATCGGGGAGATTGACGGTGAAATCTGCCTGCGACTTGACAAGTCGGACTATTCCACCTATTCGTCCATGTTCGATATGTTCCACGCATGGCAGGAGCAAACCGCCAAACTAGAACAGGGCGAGATAAGCAGAGAAGAATACGACCAGTAGCGGTACAAGTACCACGAACTGGACACTTCAAAGCATTGGGCGAAAGTCCCCTCACAGGCAGTCAGTGATATGCTTATGAAGGAATTTCAGAAAATCGAGAAAGAAGAAAAGAAAAAACAGAAAAAGAAGAAAGCATAAAAAAGACTTTGCCGATATTCAGTTTCCATCACTCGAACTCGATTTTGACAACTATATATTGTGTCTATTTCATCTTGCAGCAACCTTATCTTGTATAATTATTCTAAGTATTCCACACATTATTTCTCTTTTGGGAACTTTTTGCAAGCATTTTGCAATCACACTTGTCTATAATTTCTTTTTATCAACACTTTTCAAAAAGGTTTTCCTTAACTCTTGCGGCCTATAGAAAAAATGCTCTTCTGATTTACTCAATCGTTTTTCATCTCGCTTAATCCTCAACAATTCCATAGAACAAATAAAATCTGCAGCCTGTAATAGCCGGTATTTCTGCGGTTCAGCTTTTCTAAATTCTACATTCGAGAATTGTATTGAAAATACCGCATTTAGAATTGTGCTAAGTTCAACCTGCCCATTATCATAATAAACAATAATCCTGTCAAAATACGAAAAAAACGCAATATGTTCGCTTAACACTCTATTAATTGCCTTTGCCAATTTACCAGACAAGGCAATCTTATCTGTTGCCTCTCTTCTGTCCACAATAACTGTCAAATAAGAAATCGGACATCGATTCACAAAGTTAAGCATTTTATACAGCAACTTCCTTCGCTCATCTATAGAATATCTTGCAAATATTTCCTCTCGTCGAATGACCGGACCTGTATGTATATATTCTACATTAAATCCTGAACTGCGGACACTTTCTTCCAACTTTGAAACCTGTTCTTCTATACAATCGTCCTGATTATGAAAAACAAACGTTACCAAATAATATGCCGGTCTCTCTTTTATTTCTCCAAAATCTCCTGATTCATCAATAAATACACTCAGTTCTTTCATCATATTATCCTTTATAAATAATAGAAATGGCGGGAAATTCTTCCCGCCTACGGTGGTCCAAAGAGCTTTCGCCCAGACCAAAACTGTAACTCGTTACAGTTTTATTCTATTCATACCATACCACATCTATACATGATTTGCAAGTATTTTTTCCTCTAAGGGCGTTACTTTTTCTTCCTATTCAAGAACTTTAGTAATTCTATAATATCTACTCTCCAAAGCCTCTCTTCCTCCTTCCATTACATCACATATAGCATCTCGTATCTCAAAATCTTGTAAAGCGCCTGAATGAGATGCATTTATTTCTCCACCTGCAAATTCCATATGAATCACTTGTTCTGAATTTGTATTCACAACAATATTGGGATTATGTGTTACCACAATAATTTGCTGACTTTGTTTCTTTTCATTAATTCCTTTACAATAAAATCAGTAATATTTTTTGTGTCCAAGTCATCCTCAGGCTGATCAATAATAGGTTCTTTGCTCATTTGCAATAATAATGTCAATATTGCAGAAGTTCTCTGTCCAGTAGAACCCGCATCATATAGAAATATATTTATTACGTCCTGTTGTTAACTCCAGTCGCACCAAATCTTCTGGAAGCCACATATATATTTCATTTTTATATTTCATTTTTATAATCCGCCTTTCTGCGAAAGGCACCAATATGCCATGAAACATGTTGGCTGGCTTTCACTTTATAATCTATTCCTTTTCTGATATTATTTCTTTATAAGACTGACACACTACAGAACACGTGGAGGTGAGTGGCGGGGCTGTATAGCGGCGACCTCGCATTTTTATATGTTGTCGGTCATCCGTTAAGGCATCAATGATTGGCGCATTACAGTAGCCCGTAAACTTATCTCTTCCAAAGTCGACTCGATTTTGCCGGATGGCCAGTCACTGTCAGCCCTATACCTACAAAATATCAGGAGGTTATTTTAGTGTCTTTTAAAATTATCAAAAATAATTGCTGTGGACTTGATGTCCACAAAACATGGATCTTTGCCTGTATTGGCATTACAGATTCCAACAAGCGTACAGAATATAAGCAGGCTCGCTTTTCTTCCTTTACAAAAGGTTTGCAAGAGCTGTGTGACTGGCTTGCAAAATACAATTGTACTGATGTTTGCATGGAATCTACCGGCAAGTATTGGATTCCTGTTTTCAACATCTTGGAGAAGAATAACATCTGGGTTACTCTTTCCCACCCCAAATATACTAAGCCGCAAAAAGGCAACAAGACGGATCGCAAGGATGCCAGGTGGATTTGTGATTTATATATGTGTGGTATGGTAAAGCCTTCCTTTATCCCACCTGCTGACATCCGTGAATTAAGAGATTTGGTAAGATACCGCTTTAAGCCCACCTGTATGATCACTGGTGAGAAGAACCGTGTGCATAACTGTCTTACCGTTTCTAACTTAAAACTGGACGATGTCTTTTCTGATATATTTGGTAAATCTTCCCGTTCCATCACAGAACAGATTTTACAACACCCTGGGGAAACTTTTGATGTAGCGCCTTTTGTTGACCGCAGATGCAAAACCCCTATTGAAGAAATACAGGCCGCTGTTGATGGCGCTATCTCTGCAGAACAAGCCGTAAAGCTTAGACAATGTCTGAACCACATCGACGAATTAGAAAAGCACAAAGCAGAAATAGAACGGGAAATCTTTCGTCTCAGTGATAAGTACAAAGACATCCTTAATCTTATACGAACCATACCAGGATTCGATAAGAACCCCTTGACCGCAATTCAGGTGCTCTCCGAAATCGGAGGTGATATGTCTGTCTTCCCCACAGCTAAAAACCTCGTCTCATGGGCCGGATGCTGCCCCCGTAATGACCAAAGCAATCATAAAATCAAATCCACTAGGATTTCCCATGCTGGTTCTTATTTTAAACCAGTTTTGGTGCAGATTGCAAATGCTTTAATCAAGTCGAAGAAGCATCCTGAATTTACCACCCGTTATCGACGTATAAAAGCACGTCGTGGTCACAAGAAAGCTATCATTGCTATCTGTCGTATGATCCTGACCGCTATCTGGCACATACTTACAGATTTAAAGCCATATACTCCAGAAGGCTTTCTTGAATCACGTCCTGTGAATGAATCACGAGTATTGACCACTTCACAGGCACTTAATCTACTTAAGCAACGAGGATATGTCATCAAAGATGATGCTGTTCCGGTTACCTGATTAGGTGCTGTGTCTATATTTGGTTTTCAGCCACCGAAAGATGTCTTGTTTGTTATACCCTTCATTTCTTGGCTATCCACTACTTCTTTGTTTCAAACTTAACACTATAAAAAGGATTTACAAGTAACGATTATTGAAGGGATTGAAGCGAGAACACAGAGCTAAACAACAGAACGGCGAATCACAGTTTATGGGTGAGCTGTTGCGATAAAAATCCAATCCACAGATAAACAAGGGAAAATAGCGGATAATCGCCGAATCAACTGGCGGTTGAATTAGATACAATCAACTGTTAGTTCGTTTCATAATCCGTTTTTAGTTTGTAAAATAACTGCTAGGAGGTGGAACATGGAACAAGTAATGATAGGAAAATTTATATCAGCCTGTCGAAAAGAAAAAGGGCTTATGCAAATGCAGTTGGCTGAAAAATTAAATATTACCAATAGAGCCGTTTCAAAATGGGAAACAGGAAAAAGTATGCCAGATGTTTCGCTAATGCTTGATTTGTGCAACATACTGGACTTAACTGTAAATGAACTGCTTAGCGGGGAAAGGATTATTATGGAGGATTATCAGAAAAGAGCAGAAGAAAACCTTTTGGAATTACAGGCGAAAAAAGAAAAAGCACAAGGAGAATACAATTCTATATTGAAAATTTTGATTGTAACTTTCAGTTCATTTTTTGTGCTTAATATGGTTTTGAATTATTTCTTTCCAGAAATAAACTTTAACAATCTGTTGGGTTTGCCATCGATAGCTATTGCCGCTATTCTTTTGGTCAAGTGGTTTTTTAAAAACTATGAAATAGAACCAAGATAAAGACAAATGATTTTATCCTATTGATATGAAAACCGTATTTATCGGGTAGGACAATATATCATCACAGAGCCCGACGCACAGACGCAGAGCCGATGAACAAGTGAGCAATTCACAGGTTTATTGGCTCTATTCTATTTCATAAGGTTTCAAGGCAAACGCCCACCAAATAAAAAAACGGCGTGTGGTGGGCGGTATTGCTATGCCCAAAAGACTTAACAGACACTCTCCAGACCGGTTTTAGAGTTTAGAGGGATTTTTTATGTTCTTTTTTCGGTCAGTAATCTATCTGCTCATGCAACGCAGAGTTTACCCATGCATAGCATATCGGGGAATGGCAGGAAGTCAGTTAAAAAAATCCCTACCCATACAACGCTACTTCTCACCATGAAACCAGAAGTAGAATCTCCACTTAACAGAATTATGATTACTTTTAACCGTAGAGGTCACAGAGCCTTTGCGGTTTTTCTTTTGTCGTTTTTTATCGGAATATGCCGCAGGGCTGTTTCTGCCGTTGGCTGCCGTTCGCCGCCTTTCCAATCTGGATTTTACATTTCAAAAATTTCAGATTGGAGGAAAAAAGAATGGCATACAACAACGGACGTGAGAACAGGAAATGGCTTATCTGGAAAGGTAATAAAATTTCCGTCCACAGGGAATACTAAAAAATTTGTCCAAAATCTTGACATGGGTGCACTCCCCAGATACCTTGATTGGGGAAAGCTGCTTTACCCAGCTGCTGATAATACTCCGATTTACGCCATATGATAGCGCAGGTGATGGAAGCGTGGGAAAAGATATGGGAAGGGATCCGGCAGAGCATGGGGCAGAAACATAAACGGATATTGGAATCTATGAAAGAGACCCTGTTAAAAGAATATAAATTAGAATTAGAGAAAAAAATCCAAATAAGGTTGAAATTGGTGTGAGCAGCCAGGAAGAAAGGCGGTGGTGAAGAAAATCAGGGAACAGCAGAAGAAACGGCAGATAAAGTGCAGGGGGATTTTGCGGCCTAAACAAAAATAAAAGACAGAAAAAAATAAAAAAGTAAAATCCTCGTGCATCGGAATAAAATATATAAATTTAAGCGTCAATGCTGCTGTGCCCTATATTTTAGCAGCGAAGTATTTGCTAATGTGCTATAATATAAATGTAATTATAAACTTTAATATAATAGGATGTTTAATAAAAAAGTTTGAAGAACAGAAAGGAAAAGCATGAAATTTCTACATTTAGGAGATTTACATTTAGGAAAAACACTAAGCGATTTTGATTTGATTGAGGATCAGAGGTATATCCTTGATCAGATCCTTCGTATCGCAGATAAGGAATCCATAGACGGTGTATTTATCGCTGGAGATGTGTATGATAAATCGATTCCAAGCGAGGCGGCTACGCGGCTTTTAGATTATTTTCTGATTGAATTGGCTAAAAAGGAAATAAAAGTATTTATGGTGAGTGGAAACCATGATTCGGATGATCGTTTGAATTACGGAAGTGCTTTGTTTGCATCCAATCAGATATTTATATCGGCTGTCTTTGACGGAACACTTCATAAGCAGAGCTTTGCTGACGGGGATACAGAGATTGCTATATACATGCTGCCGTTTGTAAAAGCTTCTCAGGTCAGACATTATTTCCCGGACGAGGATATAAGGAATTATGATGATGCGGTTCGGGCTATCATAAAGAATACAGTTATAAATAGAAAACATAAAAATATTTTGGTGGCCCATCAATTTGTCGCCGGGAGAGAAGAGGATCCCGCGCTTGCAGGTTCTGAAAGCGTTGGAACACAGAGCGTGGGTCTGGTTGAAAAAATTGGATATGACTGCTTTGATGATTTTGACTATGTGGCATTAGGCCATATTCATTCTCCCCAGAAAGTTGGAAGAGATGAGATTCGATATTCCGGCTCTCCTCTGAAATACTCGCTTAGTGAAGCGAATAATGAAAAGACAGTTCCGCTTATTAACGTATCAGCAGAGGAAAGTGTTCAGATAGAGTAAGGATTGTCATATCTTAATTCTTACCAAAAAGGAGCCATTTTTAACCAAAGACACAAACTATTTTACACTACCGATCATACAGAGGGGCGGGTTATCCTGCCCATCTGGTGTTTACACGCTCTATTTCTTTCTCGTAAAATTCTATTTTCTCATCCAATTTTATCGTATGTATGCTCCTGCTGCTGCGCTATCTGCTCATTAAGCGCCTGTCGGTGCTGCACCAACATTTCCATCCTTTCAGAAAAGATGGGATCACAGTCAGCCCGGAGTTCGGCATAGTGCCTGATTTCCTTAATAGGCATTCCGGTATCTTTCAGGCGTTTGATAAATTCCATCCATGCGAGGTCTTTATCAGAATAGCAGCGGTGGTTGCCAGAATTTCTTTCTGGTGTAATCAAGCCTTCGTGTTCATAATAGCGCAGGGTATGGATACCCAGCTCCGTCTGTTTTGAAAAATCCCAAATGGAATATTCTATAAAAAATTACCTCAATCCTCTTGGCATAGAGTTTACTCTACATTGTATGGTTGGATTATACCAAATCGAAGGAGGATTTTTAAATGGTTCAGGGAACAGGAAAATATACGGTCATAACAGGGGCAAGTTCAGGCATTGGGTACGAAACGGAAAAGGCATTTGCGGAGCGGGGTAAAAATCTGGAAGAACTGGACAAGACTAGGGACAGACTGGAATTCCGCTTTAAGACGGGAAACACAGCCGTGGATACCCTGCTGAACATGAAGTACTATGAAATCATCCGCATGGTGCCGGATTTGCAGATGGATGTGGAGGGGCTGCAGTTCCCCGGAAAATTATTCATACAAAGTTATGATATCGGCATGATCTTTGGAAACTATTCATGGCTCAGGAATGCGCCAAACTGCGCATTCCATGAGAACATGATTCAGGAGTGAGGGGTAGTTTTTGCGAAGCAAAACTTTAAATATCGCCCAGAATTGTTGTTATGAGCGCTCCCAGGCTGTGAATAGTAACAGACAATGCCCTGGCAGCTTGTGAAAAGTTACAAAAAAGGCCGCATCTGCCCTACCAGCTTTTCTTCCAGGGTGATCAGGCGCTTGGTGATGTCTTTGGACTGCTCGTCTGCGGCTTTGAACTGGTTTAGGAATTTGCTCAGGGATTTTACGCCCATGTTGCAGCCGTCTGTGATCAGGTCGGCAATCGTGTTGTCGGATTCGTTCATAACCAGCTTAACGTTTGTCTTCATCCAGGACATGCTTTTGGCCATAGGGCTGGGATCTTTGCCTTCGTCATGGTAATTATTCAAGAGGATGCGGATTTCATCCTTTAGTACAATGTGCCTGTTTTTGCAGTCTACCAGGCATTGGCGGAGGCTGTTGTTCTGGGTGTAGTCTAACACATCGTCAATGGCGTCGACGCCCATTTTGATCCCTGCGTCGCATTCCCGCAGCAGCCGTATGGTATCTGGTTCTATCATAATGATCTTCACTCCATTCTTTTTAGATTGTAGTATGGAGATAGTATGCCAGTTATTTTGTGGATTATTCCTGTGAATGGCAAGGTGATATAAATTGCCATAAATAGAAACTTTCTGATTTGCAAAATTTCTGAAAGTGTTATCTCATGGCATATGAAAAATTTCCATGAAAAATTTTCATTGATAGCCTGCATGAAAAAAGTTTCCTTCCTAAAGATAAGCGAAGCAATATAAAAATGTGGCTATATATTGCTACCGTCTATTTTTGGAAGGAAACTTTCCTTTTAGAATGCAATATATCAGGATGTTATCTTATCCTGTTTTAAGGGATTTTCTTAGAATTTCCCTTCCTTTGCAGCTTCCTCGATGGAAACGGCAACGGCAACAGTAGCGCCTACCATTGGGTTGTTGCCCATTCCGATCAATCCCATCATCTCTACATGGGCTGGAACAGAGGAGGAGCCTGCAAACTGTGCGTCAGAGTGCATACGCCCCATGGTGTCTGTCATGCCGTAGGAAGCAGGGCCTGCTGCCATGTTGTCCGGATGAAGGGTACGGCCTGTCCCGCCGCCGGATGCAACAGAGAAATACTGTTTGCCCTGTTCTACGCATTCCTTCTTGTATGTACCTGCAACTGGATGCTGGAAGCGTGTGGGGTTGGTGGAGTTGCCAGTGATGGAAACGCCGACGTTCTCATGGTGCATAATAGCAACGCCTTCCTGTACATCGTCTGCGCCGTAGCATTTTACAGTAGCGCGGAGGCCGTCTGAGTATGCCTTTTCGTATACGACATTTAATTTTGCCTCCTTGTAGTCATACTGAGTCTCTACAAATGTGAAGCCATTGATGCGGGAAATAATCTGTGCAGCGTCTTTCCCAAGGCCGTTTAAGATAACGCGCAGGGGTTTCTGGCGTACCTTGTTGGCCTTTTCAGCGATGCCGATTGCGCCTTCTGCCGCTGCAAAGGACTCGTGGCCTGCCAGGAAGCAGAAGCACTCGGTTTCTTCTTCTAATAACATCTTGCCCAGGTTGCCATGGCCAAGGCCTACTTTTCTGTGGTCTGCAACAGATCCTGGGATACAGAAAGCCTGAAGGCCTTCCCCGATAGCTGCGGCTGCGTCTGCAGCCCTCTTTGCGCCTTTTTTGATGGCGATGGCTGCGCCTACGGTGTATGCCCAGCAAGCGTTCTCAAAGCAGATGGGCTGGATCTTCTTTACCTGCTCGTATACGTCAAGCCCAGCGTCCTTTGTGATTTTCTCAGCCTCTTCGATGGAGCTGATTCCATAATTATTTAAAACAGAATTGATCTGGTCAATCCTTCTTTCATATGATTCAAATAAAGCCATTTGAAATGTCCTCCTATCTTTTTGAACAATGGTGCGTATATTTTTGACTATTCTACACGTGGGTCAATGATCTTAGCAGCGTCTGCCACACGGCCATACTGGCCCTTAGCTTTTTCCCAAGCAGTATTGGGGTCGTCGCCCTTCTTGATGAAGTCGGTCATCTTGCCAAGGCTTACGAACTGGTATCCGATCACTTCGTCGTCAGCGTCTAAAGCGATGCCTGTTACATAACCCTCTGCCATTTCCAGATAGCGAACGCCCTTTTCCTTGGTAGCATACATGGTGCCAACCTGGGAGCGGAGGCCTTTGCCCAGATCCTCTAAGCCAGCGCCTACTGCCAGGCCGTCATCAGAGAATGCGCTCTGGGTACGTCCATAGACAATCTGTAAGAACAGCTCTCTCATAGCTGTGTTGATTGCATCACAGACAAGGTCTGTGTTCAGTGCTTCCAAAATAGTCTTGCCCTGCAGGATCTCTGCTGCCATTGCTGCGGAGTGGGTCATTCCAGAACATCCGATGGTCTCTACTAAAGCTTCTTCGATCACGCCGTTCTTTACATTCAGCGAAAGCTTACATGCGCCCTGCTGGGGAGCACACCAGCCTACGCCATGTGTAAAACCAGAAATATCTTCAATTTTCTTGGAGTGAACCCATTTCCCTTCTTCTGGGATTGGAGCTGGTTCATGCTTTGCGCCCTTGGCTACAGGACACATGTTTTCAACTTCCTTCGTGTAAATCATTTTAAGACTCCTTTCACTATGTACATTTTTTTATCATGTTAAAACAATGTTATTTGTTTAACACACCTAATTATATTTAACCATATTTTGGGGAAATAGTCTAGTGTTTTTTCTGCCTGGGGGAAATTTTGTGCTGTAGGATATGGATAGGGTGGGAGCCACGGAAACGCTGCTTACAAGGCCTGGGGGCTTAGGGCCTGGAAGAAATTCCATTGAGGGCGGGCTGCCGTGTTTTAGGGTTAAGTACTGGAAGGGATACAGAGGGCATAAAAAATAGATGAGTCCGAAGCCGGAATGTCCGGCTGGCACTCATCTAAGTGGAGCATATGGGACTTGAACCCACGGCCTCCACACTGCCAGTGTGGCGCGCTCCCAACTGCGCTAATGCCCCATTGGATTAAGTATAACATAAATCCTGGAAAATGCAAGATGATTTCTCAATAAATCTAAAGAAATTTTGGGAAAGTTTTGGCAAATAGTCGATATTTATGGGTAATGGCATTTACTTAAAGGGGGATGGGCGGGTGATGGAGTGGATAAGAGGCCGTCAGGGGGAGCCGGGGCATAAGGGGCTGCCCTTGTTCCGGCGTCCAGGGATTAAGAGTTTCTAAGCAGTTCCATAAAAGCTGTATCATGCGGACGGAACCGCCCTGGACGCGTCCAATGCAATAAAACATTTTACCATCATAAGGGAAACGGAGCAGTATATTGAATTCCTCTCCAACAGCACGAAGCACTGCTGGATTATCTGCAAAAAGCCGGATGGCACGGATAGATCCATCGTAATCTACCATAAGCACAGCCAGGAGACAGAGTATTACCACAGGCATTGGAAAACATGGGGCGTGGTAAAGGCGGTGGAATCAATTAAGCAGTATGACAGGTATGTTTCAGGCGTGGCGGCATCGGAAATACCGTGATAAAGCGGGGCGCTATGGAAACACAGGGCTGCAGGTTTGTTATTTTTCTTGACTTTTCAGGATTTTTGAAAATTACTGGTGTTCTGATTTGTGCATTTATACGAAATTAAGCGGAACGCTTGCATACCGCAAGCAAAAGCGGTATACTATATAGTGAAAGGATGTGGTTTAGATGGCAAGGACATCAAACGTATTCGCGCGTGTGGAGCCGGAGATCAAAGAGCAGGCGGAACGGGTGCTTGACCAGCTTGGGATACCGATGTCAAATGCAGTCGGTATGTTTTTAAGGCAGGTCGTGCTTCAGCAGGGAATCCCGTTTGAAATAAAGCTGCCGAAGAAGGCGCCCCTTGCGTACGGTTCCCTTACAAAAGAACAGTTTGATGCAGAGATAGGAAAGGGCATGGAGGATATACGGGAAGGCAGGGTATATCCAGCAGATGCAGTGGAAGAAGAAATGCGGCGGGATTACGGGATATGAGCTGGGATATCGTGTACACGGCCGGGGCGAAGCGTGATCTGAGGGGTATATACGAGTATATTGCATATGAGCTGCTTGCGCCGGAAACGGCAGCGGGACAGACGCAGCGGATCATGAAGGAAATCCGCGCCCTTGATGAAATGCCGATGCGGTTCCGGCTGTATGAGGAAGAGCCATGGCACAGCGAAGGGCTCCGTTTTTTCCCTGTTGATAATTACCTTGTGTTTTACCTGCCGGATGAAACCCAAAACACAGTGGGCATTGTCCGCATCATGTACGGCGGCAGGGATATCCGCAGACAGCTTAGTGAAACAGAAATCGAATACTGAACAGGAGGGCATCTGTCAGATATGGCGGGTGCTTTTCTTGCTTTATAGGAAATTCTGGTGTTTGCTGGGTATAAAATAAGCAGAAATCCATCGAACATACGTTAGATAAATTTCTGCCAGTGCATGACAATAAGACGAACAAGCAGAGCTTTTATTTTATGCGGTTAAATGTAAACAAGAACAATGCCCAGCTATTGACATGAGAAAGGGATTATGCTATCGTTTCTAAAAAATAGCAGATAGAGGTCACACTTTTTATGAGTAACATGTCGGATGTTGCAGGAACACGAGAGGACATGGGAAAGGAAAAAGTGCCGAAGAGACTGGCATCCTGCATTGTCATTCTCTGGGCATATAATCAGGAAATTAATTATGATAAGTTGGATGAAATGTTTGGAGAACAGATTGAAGGGGGTACAGATGCAATTGTTATCTGTGGGACTACTGGAGAATCTGCTACAATGAGCGAACAGGAGCATATTGATGTGATTCGTTTTGCTATTGACAGGGTTAATCACAGGGTTCCGGTTATTGCAGGAACAAGTTCAAACTGTACAGCGACCGCAGTGCAACTGAGTAAAGAGGCTGCTGAAGCGGGGGCGGATGCTTTGTTAATTATGACACCATAATTTTAATAAAAGAAAGCGGGGGACAGATAGTAGATGTTTACCATACAAAACATTCAAGACCTAAATGATTTGGAAATGAGTGTTTATCAATATGTGATGCAGCATCAGGACGCGATTCCTTATATGCGTATCCGGGAATTAGCTTCAAATGCCCACGTGTCTACAACAACAATTTTAAGATTTTGTAAAAAGTTAGGATGTGATGGGTATTTAGAATTTAAATTGAAAATGAAAGAGAATTTAGGAAACCAGGGAAATGTCCATGTTCCAGAGGATTTATCAGAATTGAAAGTTTTTTTGGAGAGAGTGGACTCAGAAGCATATCAGCAGAAACTGAATGAGGCAGCTTCTATGATTGCTCAGGCTGACCGTGTTTTTTGTGTTGGCGTATCAAACTCAGGTTATGTTGCCCAGTATGCGGCACGGTATTTTTCCGGGTTTGGAAAATTCAGTATGGCTATTACAGATCCATTTTATCCAATGTGGCAAATGAATGATATGGAGAATACCGTGGCACTTGTATTTTCCATATCTGGTGAAGTCTCACAGATAACGCAGATTGCAAATCAGTTGAAACAACACAATTGCCGTATTATCAGTATTACAAATACAGAAAAATGTACGGTTGCCCAGCTTGCTGAATTGAATTTGTGCCATTATATTACAATGAGGAGAGGCGAAAATAATGCTGATTTTATGAGCCCACGAGTGGAAGCAATCATTGACTACACCTCTCAGGCACCGGCAGTTATAGTTGCGGAGATACTTGCAAAGCGGGTTGCCAGTCGATTGCAGGAGGAATAAAACAAAGTTGTTTTTTAGAAAAAACAAGTTCCAAAAGAGCGGACTTGTTTTTTTTGATGTCAGAAGCAATGACATTGTCGTTTTCCGTTGCTATAATAATAACAGAAAAGAATTTCAGTGCTGGAATCAATTCAGGAAACTGCTGGAATGGCCATCTGGCAGAAAAAAATTCAGGAGGAATGTGATATGGCAAATAAAGTTCGTGACTATCAAAAACTTGCTGCAGATATTAAGGACACAATTGGTGCGGAAAATATTGTGACAGCAACTCATTGTGCTACCAGACTCCGTTTGGTATTAAAACAGATGCCTGATGATTCTGCTACAAAAAAAATAGAACAGATGTCTGGTGTGATTCAGGTCGTGGTGTCTGGTGGCCAGTATCAGATTGTTATTGGCACACATGCGAAAGACGTATATGGGCACCTGTCGGGCATGGTCAATTTTTCTGAAGAAGCTCCAAAAGTAAAGGAGAGCCTGGTCAACAGGGTAATTGCCGTAATGTCCGGTTGTATTGCGCCATATGTCTACGTCATGGCAGCAGCGGGGTTATTGCAGGGTATTTTAATCATTATTAAGATGTTTGCGGATATCGGGAATACTGGTGCGGCACAGATTTATAACATGATTTCGTGGACACCTTTTACATTTTTGCCTGTGTTTATCGCTGTGGCAGGTGCAAAACATTTTAAGTGTAATGTATATATTGCTTTGTGGTGCTGTATGGCTTTGGCAAATCCTACCTGGGGCAATATCGCGGCGACAATCAGTGAAGGAACAGCGCTGGATTTCCTGTTTGTACCACTTACATCAGTAACATATACATCCAGTGTGATACCGCCTATTATTTTGGTGGCAATACTTAGTAAGCTGGAACACTGGGTGGAACCTCGGCTGCCAGAAGTTGTGCGCCCAATTGGCACACCGTTTATCTGTGCAGCAATTATGGTGCCTATGACAATCTTAGTAATTGGTCCGGTTTCCACGGTGCTGTCAAATGGTTTGGCTTCTGCTTATAATATGCTGTATAAATTAATCCCGTGGCTGGTTTCTGGTCTGTTTGGTGCGATATGGGAAGTATTGGTTATCTTTGGAATACACTGGAGTTTTACGCCAATTTCGTTGACAAATTATCAGAATATGGGATTTGATACCCTGCAGGCATTTAATGGCATTGCGGTGTGTGCTCAGGTTGCCGCATGCTTTGGAGTATTCTGGAAGAGTAGAAATGCTAGAGTGAAAAATATGGCAGCATCTTCAGCAGCTACAGGATTATTTGGTATTACAGAACCAGCAATTTATGGTATAACCCTTCGTTTTAAAAAGCCTTTTATATGTGGCTGTATTGGTAGTGCGATTGGTTGTGCGATTACAGCCTTCTTTGGTTCAAGGTACTTTGTTTATGCTGGTTTACCGGGGCTTTTGTCCATTCCCAATTCCATTTATACAGACAGTGCGGCAGCGAATTGTGAGGCATTGGGATATGCAGGCAATTATTCCAATTCTGTTATTGGTATTCTGATAGGTACAGTAGTGGCTGTTTTAGTAACCTTTATATTAGTTCAGGTTGTTGGTTTTGATGATCCGGTCGAGAGTCCTGAAGATATACCAGAGACGAATGAGGGTGAAGTGGCCTCCCCAATTTTAGAAGATAGTTCGTTTACGGTTTGTGCACCTATGGATGGGGAAGTAAAGCCGCTTTCCGAAGTCCCGGACGCTACTTTCTCCGAAGGCATTTTAGGACAGGGGGCAGCCATTATTCCTTCAGAGGGCAGATTATATGCGCCTTTTGAGGGAACAGTATCTTCTGTGTTTGACACAAAGCACGCTATCTGCCTGTGTGGTCCGGATGGATGTGAAATGTTGATTCATGTCGGTTTAGAGACAGTGACTTTGAATGGCAAATATTTTGATGCGAAAGTAAAGGATGGAGATAAAATAAAAACCGGCGATTTATTGCTGGAATTTGATTTGGATGCAATGAGCAATGATTTCAAAACAATTACGCCTATCCTGATTACGAATGCTGATGATTATGGGGAAATTAATTTCATAAAACAATCAGGTTCTGTAAAAGCAGGAGAGGCATTGTACGAGGTTCAATAAGTGTTTTCTTACAAATATAGCATATTTCCCTGGATTGTGTGCTGGGAAAGAAAGGGAGGACATTATGGGTTTACCAAAAAAATTTCTTTGGGGTGGCGCTGTTGCTGCGCACCAGTTGGAAGGCGGTTGGGATGCGGATGGCCGCGGTATTTCTGTCAGTGATGTTTTGACGGCGGGGGCGCATGGTGTCCCACGCCGGATTACGGATGGGGTGATTGAGGGGGAAAGCTATCCAAATCATGAGGGGATTGACTTTTACCATACCTATAAGGATGATATTGCATTGTTTGGTGAGTTGGGCTTTCGGTGTTTCCGTACTTCCATTTCATGGAGCCGTATTTTCCCAAATGGAGATGAGGAAGAGCCTAATGAGGCAGGGCTGAAATTTTATGATGACATGTTTGACACTTTGTTAAGTTATGGGATTGAACCAGTTATTACATTGAGCCATTTTGAAATGCCATACTATCTTGCAAAACATTATGGCGGCTGGATGAACCGCAAGTGTATTGATTTCTTTTTACACTATGCACTTACGGTTATGGAGCGGTATAAAGATAAAGTAAAATACTGGATGACTTTTAATGAAATCAATAATCAGGTGAAGACCAATCCGGATATTTATGGATGGACGAATTCCGGCGTAAAATATTCTGAATTTGATGATCCGAAAAAGGCATTGCATCAGGTTGCACATCATGAATTGCTGGCTTCTGCGATTGTAGTTAAAAAAGGGCATGAGATTAATCCTGATTTTCAGATTGGGTGTATGTGTTCATTTATCCCATATTATCCTTATTCCATGAATCCAGAGGATGTCATGACTGCCCATGAGTCCATGCATGAACGTTTCTATTTTATGGATGTCCATGCACGGGGGCATTATGGCTCTTATGCAAAGAAAATTTGGGAACGGGAAAATAATGCACCAGTGATGGAAAGCGAGGATGAGAAGATTCTGGAGGAAGGGACAGTAGATTATATCGGTTTCAGCTATTATATGTCTCATGCGGTAAAGGCAAATGCAGTTCTCGAAGGGGATGAAAATGCAGATGGAAGAAATGTCCATACAGTGCGCAATGCTTATCTGGAGGCTTCGGACTGGGGATGGCAGATTGACCCGGTTGGGCTTAGATATACATTAAATCTCATGTATGAGCGCTATGAGAAACCTCTGTTTATAGTCGAAAACGGATTTGGCGCACTGGATGTTCTAAACGAGGATGGTAGCTGTGATGACAGTTACCGGATTGAATATCTGAAGGCACATATTCAGGAGATGATCAAAGCAGTAGAGTATGATGGGGTTGATTTGATGGGATATACTCCATGGGGGTGTATTGATGTTGTTTCTTTCACCACTGGGGAACTGCGTAAACGGTATGGATTTATTTACGTAGATAAAAATGATGATGGCTCTGGCAGTGGGAAACGTTATAAGAAGAAATCATTTGAATGGTATAAGAAGGTAATTGCAACGAATGGTGAATCGCTATAGTTTTTTGCTATTTATCATGCGGTTCGGTGTTGGTTGCAGGAGGTGGTAAGATATGAAGCTGCAAATAAAAGATAGGGTTGCCCACGAATTATTTCAGGGAAAAGGGGATGCCTATATCTGTGACATTGCATCAGGTGATATGATGCACTCAAAAAACAGATGTTTTATTACAATCCGGCTGAAACAGGGTGCCTCATTAGGAATACACCGTCATGAGCAGGAAAGCGAAATTTACTTTATTATGCAGGGACGTGGACTTTATACAGATAATGGAGAAGAATATGAGATTAAAGCTGGTGAGGCGGTAATCTGTCTGGACGGGGATGAACATGGTATATTGAATCAAGAAAAGGAAGAGTTAGTTTTCATAGCGTTAGTGATAAATTCTTAACCAGTCAGGAGGGATAAAGGTGAAAGCAGCAGTTTATAAAGGAAATGGGGAGTTACTATTCATGGCTCAGGAATGCGCTGAACTGCGCATTCCGTGAGAACATGATTCAGGAGTGAGGGGCGATTTTTGCGTAGCAAAACTTTAAATTTCGCCCCGAATTGTTGCTATGAGCGGCCTCCAGGCCGTGAATAGTAACAATGGGGAACTTTCTGTAGAAGAAATCTATTTAAAATACTTGACAGCAAATGCAAAATCAGATATCCTATTTTAAGAAAAAGAAACCTTTGAGCGAGAGAAGTACCTTTTTGGAACATTTCAGAGAGCTGCAGGCGGTGGGAGTGCAGTAATGGGAAGATAGGGGAATGGACTCGTGAGGGCGAACTGAAACCGGGGATCCGGCAGTAGGGGAGACGTGGCTGCACGTTACAGCAGGAGTGTATGTCAGTACACAGCAGAGTGCATTCTTCGGAATGAAATTAGGTGGCACCGCAGAAGTAGATGATACTCCTGTCCTATTTTTTCTATAGGACAGGAGTTTTTTATCTTGAATTTAGATAATTCTTGGTTAGGCAATGCTGAAGGGATTTTTTTGGTTTAAGGTAAAAAGCCCTCCAGGCAGAACCGCAGGGCTTGCCATAGTGGAGGTGCTGCGGCGGATTGGAAAAAACTTCTGTGGCCTTTGCAGGATGCGAATATGCCAGTTTAGGGCATAACAAATTTTAGGAAAGAGAGGAAAGGATATGAATCAGAAGATACCTTACAAAATTTATCTGGAAGAGCAGGAGATGCCAAAGCAATGGTATAATGTCCGGGCGGATATGAAGAAAAAGCCCGCGCCCATCTTAAACCCAGGCACGCTGCAGCCAGTGACGGAGGAAGAGCTTTCTGGCATTTTCTGCCAGGAGCTGGCCAAGCAGGAACTGGATGAGACAACGCCATACTTTGACATTCCCCAGGAAATCCAGGATTTTTACAAAATGTACCGCCCTTCACCATTGGTCCGTGCATACTGCCTGGAGCAGAAGCTGGACACGCCAGCCCATATTTATTACAAATTTGAGGGGAACAATACTTCAGGGAGCCATAAGCTCAATTCTGCCATTGCCCAGGCCTATTATGCGAAGAAGCAGGGATTGAAGGGCGTGACTACAGAGACAGGGGCAGGGCAGTGGGGCACGGCGCTTTCTATGGCATGCTCTTATTTTGACCTGGACTGCCAGGTGTATATGGTGAAATGCTCTTATGAGCAGAAGCCCTTCCGCCGTGAGGTGATGCGCACCTATGGCGCAAAGGTTACCCCATCCCCATCCATGAACACCAATGTGGGGCGTAAGATCAATGAAGAATTCCCAGGGACGACCGGAAGCCTTGGCTGTGCCATTTCTGAGGCTGTTGAGGCGGCTACCAGCCAGGAAGGGTACCGTTATGTGCTTGGCTCTGTGCTTTCCCAGGTGCTGCTGCATCAGTCGGTCATTGGCATGGAGGCTAAGGCGGCATTGGATAAATATGGCATTAAGGCAGATATGATTATTGGCTGCGCAGGAGGCGGATCCAATCTGGGCGGCCTGATTTCCCCATTTGCAGGGGAGATCTTAAGGGGAGAGGCAGATTATAAGATAATTGCCGTGGAGCCAGCTTCCTGCCCAAGCCTGACCAGGGGCGTGTATGCTTATGATTTCTGTGATACCGGGAAAGTCTGCCCCCTTGCAAAGATGTACACTCTGGGGAGCGGCTTTATTCCTTCTGCCAACCATGCAGGAGGGCTGCGATACCATGGCATGAGCTCTGTGGTATCAGAACTGTATGACCAAAAGCTGTTAGAGGCCAGGAGCGTGGAGCAGACAGAGGTATTTAAGGCAGCTGAGATGTTTGCAAGAATCGAAGGAATCCTGCCTGCGCCGGAAAGCAGCCATGCGATTAAGGTTGCCGTTGATGAGGCGCTGAAATGCAAAGAAACCGGGGAAGAGAAAAACATTGTATTTGGATTGACAGGCACAGGGTATTTTGATATGGTTGCTTACCAAAAATATAACGATGGGGAAATGAATGATTATATCCCAACAGAGGAAGACCTGCAAAAATCCATTGCGCAGCTGCCGAGAATCTGAGGGTTTAAAATAAGTCAGTTATTATGGCAGGGGCTTTCGGATGGAATAATACATCATAGCGCTGTTATGGGGCAAATCCCCTGCAGGCCTGCTGTGCGGCAAATTTGGCGCCGCACAGCAGGCCGCAGGGAATTTGGCAGTATAGAATCAGTGATTCGGGTTATTCCAGGAAGGTTTTGGATGAAATTTTAGTAAATACAATCTATGGGTTTCTATTGGGGGACAATCAATGGGCTCCTTTCTTTGCAAAGTGAATATTGCACAAATCCCAAAGGAAAAATTAGTATAATTGCATAAAAATTTTTTAATTGTCAAAAAACAGTTGTAAATTTTCTGGTTTGGAGTTATGATAGCAAAAACGTGCACGTGCACATTATGCGCTGTGGCTATTTTAAGGAGGAGGATATGAATTATATAGGAATTGATTTAGGGACTTCTGCGGTTAAGCTTTTGTTGATGCAGGGGGATGGCAAAATCTTAAAGGCTGTAAGCCGGGAATATCCCATCAGCTTCCCAAAGCCCGGCTGGTCCCAGCAGGATCCCAGGGACTGGTATCAGGAAACCATGGCAGGATTGAAGGAATTGCTGGAGGGAAGCGACAGATCTCAGGTGGCAGGCATCAGCTTTGGCGGGCAGATGCATGGGCTGGTGGCGTTGGACGCCAGGGATCAGGTGATCCGTCCGGCTATCTTGTGGAACGACGGGCGCACTGCGAAGGAGTCCGATTATCTGAACCAGGTGGTTGGGCAGGAGACATTGGCAAAACACACCGCCAATATTTCTTTTCCGGGATTTACAGCGCCAAAGGTTCTGTGGATGAAGGAGAATGAGCCGGAAAATTTTGCAAAAATCTGTAAAGTCATGCTGCCAAAAGATTATTTGGCTTACTGTTTAAGCGGCGTTCATTGTACAGATGTTTCAGACGCTTCTGGTACTTTGTTTTTTGATGTGGAGCATCGGCGCTGGTCAAAGGAAATGTGCGGGATTTGCGGAATCCGGGAGGAATGGCTGCCCAGGGTTTTTGAGAGTTATGAGCCGGTTGGGCACCTGAAGCCAGAGGCTGCGGCAGAGCTTGGCCTGCCAGAGAAAACAGTCGTGGCCGCAGGCGCTGGGGACAATGCAGCGGCTGCAGTTGGGACTGGGACAGTCGGGGATGGCGCCTGCAACATTTCCCTGGGAACCAGCGGCACGGTATTTATTTCTGCTAAGTCCTTTGGGGCAGACAAACACCATGCGCTCCATGCCTTTGGCCACGCAGACGGAACCTACCACCTGATGGGATGCATGCTGAGCGCCGCTTCCTGCAATAAATGGTGGATGGATGAGATTATTGGGACAAAGGATTACGCCAAGGAGCAAGGGCAGGCCACAAAGCTTGGGGAGAACCATGTATTTTTCCTGCCTTACCTGATGGGGGAGCGTTCCCCCCATAATGACCCCAATGCCAGGGGGACGTTTATCGGGCTGACCATGGACACAACGCGGGCAGATATGACCCAGGCGGTTCTGGAAGGCGTGGCTTTTGCATTGCGGGATTCCCTGGAGGTGGCAAAATCCCTGGGAATCCAGATTGAAAGGACAAAAATCTGCGGCGGCGGCGCGAAAAGCCCCCTTTGGAGGAAGATACTGGCCAATGTGCTGAATATTAAGGTAGATGTGCTGGAAAATGAAGAAGGCCCTGGCCTGGGAGGCGCTATGCTGGCAGCGGTGGCCTGTGGGGAATACGGGTCTGTGGCAGAGGCAGCCCGGAAAATTGTAAGGGTTGCGGAAACAATTGAGCCAGAAAAAGGGCTGTCCGCGCTGTATGAGAAGCGGTATCAGCAATTCCGGGAGATCTACCCGGTGTGCAAGCCCTTATTTGAGAAGCTTGGATGCTAAGCGCCGATGCGCCTGTCCAGGAAAATATTACTCCTGCGATATTTAACCGCCGGAGTTATAAAAACGAGAAAGAGAGGAATAAACATGAATAATATGCCCAAAGAAAAAATAGGAGTTGTAGCAGTCAGCCGGGATTGTTTTCCAATGGAATTGTCTGTCTCTAGGAGGGAGGCAGTTATAAAGGCATACCAGGAAAAATACGGCGATATCTATGAATGCCCTGTCTGTGTGGAAAATGAGATCCATATGCGGGAAGCACTTGCAGACCTCAAGGAGGCCGGCTGCAATGCGCTGGCAGTTTATTTGGGGAACTTTGGCCCGGAGACGCCAGAGACGCTTTTAGTCAAGGAATTTGACGGCCCTGCCATGGTGGTCGCCGCAGCAGAGGAGAGGGGGGACAACCTGATCCAGGGCAGGGGCGATGCTTACTGCGGGATGCTGAATGCAAGCTATAACCTGAAGCTCCGCAGCCTGAAGGCATATATCCCGGAGTATCCGGTAGGCACGGCTTTTGAATGCGCAGATATGATCCATGAATTTGCGCCCATTGCAAGGGCAATCCTGGGGCTTCGGAACCTGAAGATCATCTCTTTTGGGCCAAGGCCAGAGAACTTCCTGGCATGCAATGCGCCCATCCAGCAGCTCTATAACCTGGGCGTGGAAATTGAGGAAAATTCAGAGCTGGATCTGTATGAAGCCTTCCATAAGCATGCAGGGGATAAGAGGATCCCGGCAGTTGTGGCTGAAATGGAAACAGAGCTTGGGGCAGGCAATAAAAAGCCGGAAATCCTTGCAAAATTAGCCCAGTATGAAATTACATTAACCGATTGGGTAGAGGCCCATAAAGGCAGCCGTGCGTATGTGGCCATCGCAGGAAAATGCTGGCCGGCATTCCAGACACAGTTTGGCTTTGTGCCCTGCTATGTAAACAGCCGCCTAACGCAGCGCGGAATCCCGGTATCCTGCGAGGTGGATATTTACGGCGCTTTAAGTGAGTTTATCGGCACAGTGGTCAGCCAGGATGCCGTGACATTGCTGGATATTAACAATTCTGTCCCGGCAGATATGTATGAGAGTGAGATCAAAGGGAAATATGGCTATACCTTAAAGGATACCTTTATGGGCTTCCACTGCGGGAATACCCCTTCCCCAAAATTGTCCTTCTGCGAGATGAAGTACCAGCTGATTATGGCAAGGAGCCTGCCAGAAGAAGTGACCCAGGGAACCTTAGAGGGTGATATTGTGCCAGGCGACATCACCTTCTACCGTTTGCAGAGCACATCGGATGCAAGGCTGCGGGCTTATATCGCGCAGGGTGAGGTGCTTCCAGTGGCCACGCGGTCCTTTGGGGCAATCGGGGTATTTGCCATCCCGGAAATGGGCAGGTTTTACCGCCATGTATTGCTTGAGAAAAATTACCCCCATCACGGCGCAGTTGCATTTGGACACTTTGGAAAAGCCTTGTATGAGGTATTCAAATACCTGGGAGTGCCAGTAGATGAGATTGGGTTCAACCAGCCCAAAGGAATGCGGTATCCTACCGAGAACCCATTTTGCTGAAAAGTGAGAGTTTGATGATGCCAGGCTTATTGGCCAGGTAATAATAGATGGCGTAGGGCAATTTTTGCATTTTATTTGTATCATGCGTTGCCCTTACGCCATTTTTCTATTTTTCAAAGCTGTATGTTATCTTGTATTATTTTCATTTTTATGCTATTTTTTTTTCCATGGACAGATCCACAGTCTAAGCCGTTTTATCTATGTAAGCGCTTACAAAAACTGCAGAGGGAGACGCTTGTTTTGAATAGATAGTGTGCCAGGAAGGAGTGAAAGGATGCGGGTGAAAGAAGCAGAAAGTTTGTACCAGGAATATTTTGCGGCAGTGTACAGTGTATGCTTCCTCTATATGAAAAATGAGGCAGATGCCTGTGACATGGTGCAGGAAACTTTCCTGCGGCTATTGCAGAGCCGTTTCCAATACCAGGATGGGGAAAAAGCGAAGGCATGGCTGATCGTGACAGCCTCTAACTGCTGTAAAAGCCAGCTTCGGAAAAGCTGGCGCAAGAGGCAGGTGGCTTATGATGCTGCCCTGCATGATGCAGGAAGGGAGGATCCGGATAATTTATTGCTGCGGATGGTAGAGGAGCTGGATGAGAAATACCGGCTGCCAGTGTACCTGTATTATTTTGAAGGGTACCAGAGCAGGGAAATTGCAAAAATGCTCCATACCAATGCGTCCACAGTGCGCAGCCGCCTGGCTAAGGCCAGGGAACTGCTGCGGCTGGAACTTTCGCCAGGGAAAGGCCAGGAAGACAATTCCCAGGAGGGTGAGCTAGAGGGAAAGATAAGAAAGGCATGGTGATGATATGAGGAAAGATTATCAGAGGATGCAGGAGGATTTGCTGCCAGGCAAGGAGACAAGGGAGTGGATCTGGGAAGCCATTGAGGAGAAGGCTGCAAAGAGGAAGAAACGGGTTAGGCAAAAGCGCATTGCCAAATGGGCCTTTGGGCTCGCAGCAGCCGTGTTTGTGTCAATCCTTTTCATACCGCAGACAGGGCTGGCAGAGGGCATGAAGAATTTATTCCATGAATTCCTGTTTGTGGATACGGATGGGGCTCCAGAGGTGATGCATAATGTATATGAGGACCAGGATGAGCATGTCAGGATGCAGATTCAGGAAATGATGTCTGACGGCGCATGCATGTATTTTAATATCTGCTATGAGGCATTGGATAAGGAAGGTGAGGAATGGCTGGCGCTGTACAATTTTGAAAGTATACACGGCGCCTGGCCGGAGATACGGTTTGCAAACGTTGGGGATAACCATGTTGGCGGCGCATATTTTTTTGCAGAGCGGAAGGATATGGCCACAGATACCAAAAGGTATTTTACATTTTGCCAGCGTGACCAAGGAGAATTTAAGTATGACAATGTCAAGCAAACCTTATTTTATCCCTTATACCATAAGCAGGGGATAGGCGTCATCACGCTGAAGAGTAATCTGGACGTTTTTTCTTACAGGCTTGTGGGGAAAGGGTCGCCCAGCAAGTATTATACGCCAAGGTATCTGAAGGCGTCAAAGCTGTCCTTTGGGATTTATGGGGACAACCATGGGGCCTATGTGGAAGAACAGGATGATTATGGAAACCTTATTGTAGTGCCGGATAAAGGGTATGTGGAGGAATGCGAGAAATATGGGGATGAATTGGAGCTTGGCGACAAGGAGGTTATTTTTTATCGGAAAGACGGGACAAAAATGCCTATCTATTCCTATGGGGGAGGGATTATCTGGGAGAATTGGCCGGATAATCCAGTTATGGACAAGATGTGTATTGCAGCAAGCCACTATTATGGGAATAATAAGGATGACGGAAACCAAGAAAGCCCATTGGAGTATTTTATAAACCGCAATCTGATGGTAGATCCGGAAGATATGGCGGGCGTTGAAATTAATGGCGTGTATTATGAACTGGAGCCTTGTGAGATACCGGAAGGGTATTGAGGGAGGGGGGCGGCAAATGGAATCATCAATGACAAATCGTTTTTTCCTGGTTGAACAAAGTGTGTCCGGGTAGCCATTATATGCGGAAGGGGTATCTTCCTCCGCTCCTACAGAAACGGGTCAGCTATGATGCAAAGATGAAAGCCAGTCTTATTGGATATTTTTTGATCTGTAGTAATTTCTGCAAAGCATAAGACTTTTGTTGTGGGAGTTTGATTATTTCTTATGGCAGATTCCTTGAAAGATTTTTTAGAGGAAGCACAGTTTATCAGATTTACCCGAAATCTTTTTGTGACAGCAACGGAGATAGAATCGGAGATATTCAGGGAATCATCAAAAAACTGGATAATATAAAAGACCTGGGAGTTGATGATATTTGGAGCACGCCGTTTTTTGCCTCGCCCCTGAATGACAATGGGTATGATGTAGAAGATTACAGGAAGATTCATCCGCTGTTTGGTACGATGGCAGATGTGGATGAATTGATTGCAGAAGCAGAAGAACGTGGCATAGGCCTTATGTTTGATATGGTATTCAACCATACATCTACACAGCATGAATGGTTTCGGAAAGCGCTTTCAGGTGACAAAGAATATATGGATTATTATATCTTCAAAAAGGAGAAAGAATCATGAAGGAATTTAGTTACACGATCAAAGACGAAAAAGGAGGATATAGATCCACTTAGCAGCCCAACAAAACGGGGGTAGGGGGTGCGCATTCAGTGAGAGAACCGTAATGATACTTAAATGCTATGGGAAGGCATAGGAGAAAAGTATTTGCCATATTTCCTGATTTGTTTTATACTGAAATGAGATGAATTTGCAGCTGCAGTGTTGGAATAGGCTGGAAATGTTTATAGCTTCAGCATCAGAATAGGCTGGAAATGCCTGCAGCTGCACTGCCTGAGGGCAGGAATCATTTCAGGAAAAGGAGGAGCAGAGAATGTATTATAAGGAATTTCAGGGCTTGAAGCTGTCTGCCCTTGGCTTGGGGGCAATGCGCCTTCCTGTTATAGAGGGGGATGACAGCAGGATTGATGAAGATCGGGCAGGGGAAATGGTAGCTTATGCCATGGAACAGGGGATCAATTACTATGATACGGCCTGGGGCTACCATGCAGGCAATTCAGAGCTTGTGATCGGGAAGGCATTAAAGAAATACCCAAGGGAGAGCTTTTGCCTTGCCACAAAATTTCCGGGGTATGACCTCTCAAATATGCCCAAAGTGGAAGAAATTTTTGAGAAGCAGTTGGAGAAATGCCAGGTGGAATATTTTGATTTTTATTTGTTCCACAATGTCTGTGAGATGAATATTGACGCTTATTTAGACAAGCAGTATGGCATTTATGAATATCTGATGAAGCAGAAGGAAAATGGGCGTATCCGCCATTTGGGATTCTCTGCCCATGGGAGCTGTGAGGTTATGAAGCGTTTTCTGGACGCTTATGGGAAGGATATGGAATTTTGCCAGATCCAGCTTAACTATGTGGATTGGGATTTCCAGGATGCAAAGGCGAAGGTGGAATTGCTGCGGGAGCATAAGATCCCAATCTGGGTAATGGAGCCATTGCGGGGCGGGAAGCTGGCAAAGCTGCCAAAGGCTGCAGGGGAAAAGCTGAATGCAATTTGCCCGGATGAAAAGGTTCCGGTTTGGGCGTTCCGTTTCCTGCAATCCCTTCCAGAGGTGACGGTGGTGCTTTCCGGGATGTCGGATATGGGGCAGCTTCAGGAAAATATCAAGACCTTTGAGGAAGAACGGCCTTTGACAGAACAGGAGATGGAAGCCCTGCTGGGGGTTGCGTCAGATATGCTGAATAAGACGCTGCCATGCACCGCATGCCATTATTGCGTCAGCCATTGCCCCCAGGGGTTGGATATTCCCTCTTTGATTGAGCTTTACAATGAGCATAGCTTTACGGAGGGCGGATTTATTGCGCCTATGGCATTGATGGCTGTTCCAAAGGAAAAGCAGCCAAGCGCCTGCGTGGGGTGCAGAAGCTGCGAGGCAGTCTGTCCGCAGCAGATTAAGGTTTCAGAGGCTATGGCAGATTTTGTGGAGAAATTGAAAGGGTAGGTTACTGATAATCCACATTCATTATAGCATATATTTTGGATTTTATAACTTGGAAATGGATCCGGATGGCACGGCTGCATTCTACAAAAATTCGCTGCATTGTGTTTGGCAATGCAGCGAAAATATTATGTGTTGCTGATCTTTGAGGGATTCTATTACCAGGTCAGCATAGGTTGGAAATCCTCCAATCCAGAACTTGTGGCTGTTTCCTCCGAAGGCACGGTATCAGCAAAAGGATCTGCCGGAACAGCAGTGGTCGCTGCTTACTCCATAGCAGATGAGTCTGTGAGGGCAGAGTGCCAGGTTACGGTTGAACCATACTACGGCGAGCATATTAAGGTGACGTCTGTAAAGCTGAAAGCTCCAGAAGAAGTGTTCTGGTGTGGGAATACATACCGTCTGGCAGCGGATATCCTGCCCCAAAATGCGACGAACCAGGCAGTGGCCTTTACAAGCAGCAATCCAAAGGTGGCTTCTGTCAGCGTAAGCGGGCAATTAACGGCCCTTACAGCAGGAACGGCGGAAATTACGGTAAGAAGCATAGCTTCTGGGTTAACGGATACCATTGAAATAGAAATCAGGGATGCGGATCGGGAAGCAGCTGATGCAGTGATCCGGAAAATTGAATCCATTGGTGAGGTAACCCTGGAATCTGAGGCGGCTATAAAGTCTGCGCGCCAGTCTTATGACAGCTTGACAGCGGCGCAGAAAGCGCTGGTAGGCGCAGGGCTTTTAGAGGTATTGGAAGATGCAGAGCAGGCTCTTGCTGATTTAAAGAAGGAAGAAGCAGACAAGAATGCAGCCGATGTAGCGGCCCAAAAGATCAGTGCCATCGGGGCGGTGACCCTGGAGTCAGAAGCGGCAATCCAGGAAGCCCGGGCTGCTTATGAAGCCTTGACAGCCATTCAGAAAGAGCTGGTAGGGGCAGGGCTTTTGAAAGTATTGGAAGATGCAGAGCAGGCTCTTGCTGATTTAAAGAAGGAAGAAGCGGATCAAAATGCAGCCAATGCAGTGGCTCAAAAAATCAATGCCATCGGGACGGTGACCCTGGAGAAAGAGGCTCAGATCCAGGAAGCCCGGGCTGCTTATGAAGGGCTGACAGCAAGCCAGAAGGCCCTGGTGGGGCAAGATACGTTAGTGTGTAAAAGTCACTTGGAAAAAAGTGAAGGGCGCATCTGCATATTATGTGTACCGCTCCACCCAGAAGGATAAAGGATTTGTGAAGGTTGCGAGGGTTTCCGCTTCCAAACTGGCTTACCTGGACAAAAAGGCAAAGGTGAATCAGAAATATTATTATAAGGTGGTTTCGGGGACGAAAGGAAAATATAGCAGCGGTAAGGTTTCCAACGCTGTAAGCGTGGCTGCTTTGCCAGCAAATACCAAAAAAGTAACGGCCAAGCAGGATGGGAAACAGCGCGTGAAAGTGACATGGAAGAAGGCCAAGGGCGCAACAGGATATGATATTTACCGTTCCACTAAGAAAAACAAAGGTTTTGTAAAGATTGCCAAGGTATCTGCCTCCAAACAGGCCTATGTGGATACCAAGGTAAAATCCAATAAGACATACTATTATAAGGTGGTTACAAAGAAGAAAGCCTTAGGCAGCAGTGGAAAAATTTCAAATGCTGTGAAAGTGAAGAAATAGCTTAATGGCAAATAGGTAAATAGCAAATAGGTTAACAGCAAATAGGTTAATAGTAAAAGTGGGGCTGCCAGGAAATGGCAGCCCAACCAAAATAGAAATTTCTTTTAGGTTCTTATGGATTCCTGTCAGGATATGCTTTTTCTTCCCGTAGGTCAATTCCTTTTCGGTATAGGAAAAGGCCTCCAACGGATATGGCCGCTGCCAGTAGGGCAATGCCAAGGTGGATCCAGATAGATTCCCCGCTGTAAGATAAAAAGCCTGGGGCAAATGCTCCCCATAAATTGAACATCATGTGGAACAGGATGGACAGGTATAAGCTCCCCCCTTTATAGCAGACATAGCCGCAGAACAGGCCTGCCACGAAGGCATAGATTCCCTGTACCATATTTCCATGGAAGGCTCCAAACAAAAATGCCTGGAATATGTTTGCAAAAAAGAAGGGCATGGCTTTGGAGGCGTATTTAAGCGTGACGCCGCGGAAGATCAATTCTTCGCTTACAGGCGCGATCAGGACGGTGTAAATGGCCAGAAGCGGCGTGATATTATCAAAGCCAATGCTTTCCATGATGCTTTGGTAGGACTCAAACCATCCAGGGCTGACAGCGGCGATGAGCATTACCATATAGGAGGATATGTACTGCATCCCAACCGTTAAAAGGAGCAGTCCTCCCAGTATACAGGGGTTCATCAGGGAGGAAGCCTTGCGGCGGACCCTGTGCTTTGGCACGAAACGGAGCCTGTACCATATGCCAAGGGCGATTGCCGCTAAGAGGGCGTATATGGCAGAAATCCCAGCCAGAAACTGGCTGTCGCTGCTTAATTGGGCAATGGTTTGTTCTGCATTGTAAAGGGATGAGCCTTGGAAGACGGCTGGGTCATTTGCGATTACAAATAGAATCTTCAGGAAGACTCCCGCAAAGGTTACTATAATCTGGATTCCCAGTGCCAATAGAGCTGGGAGCAGGCAAAATAAAATGCTTCCTGCTTTTTTTAAAATTTTCATAGGGAATGTCCTTTCTTAGGTGTTGTGTACAATTATAGAAAAATTTTCGTAGATTCCTGCTGGCATATCTTCGCCAAAGGAATATGGTTCCATCGTTTCTCGTTCAAAATGATACGCCAATATTTGATTTTTTATCGGATACACAATCCAATATTCCCGTACGCCAGCAGCACGGTATTGGAACAACTCTGTAAAATAGTCCATTGTCTTGCTTCCAGGAGAAACAATCTCAATAATCCAATCTGGCTCGCCATGGCACCCTTTTTCATCCAGCTTGGATTGGCCACAGATTACTTATATATCCGGTTCTGCGTATGTTTTGTCGTTTTCATTGAGAAATACTGCAAATGGCGCAATGCTTACTTTGCATTCGCCCCCCATTAGAATCAATATAATCGGCGATTGTCCTGCTGAATGAAAATAGTATTTTTAGATGTGTCCTGCCAGGTGGAGCCATCCTATGCATTTGTCCGTCAATCAACTCTGCCCGTTTTCCATCTGGCAAAGCATAAATATCATCTATCGTATATATTTTTTCCTTTCTCAATGCCTTCATAATAACCGCCTCCTTTTTCCCTATTATATTCTATCCCTAATTTATAGTCAATATATTGCCCATGTACTGACAGGATAAGCTTATAATTGATGTTACTATTCACGGCTAATGTCAGTAACCTAGGGGATTTTATTGGTTGGCGATGGGAGTGGACAGGTGTCTGCCAGGGAGGGGACGGACTCTTATCAATTCCCCAGTATTTTGCTGCCATCCCCCTATCTGATTTTAGGATAGGAAAATGGGCGATTTTGTGATAAAATAAAAGCAATGCCTGAAAACGCATAAGTGAAAAGGCAGTGCAAACCCAAAGAAAAAGCATGCAAAATACACAATAACCAGAACCATAGAAGAACAAGGAAAATCTGACACAGTGAAGCAAACACAGAGAATAAAATGCGAAAAGGAGGGAACCCCATGTCATTTGCCCATCTCCATGTCCATACAGAGTACAGCCTTCTGGATGGTTCCAATAAAATAAAAGAATATGTGGCCAGGGTCAAGGAACTAGGCATGGATGCAGCTGCCATCACAGACCATGGCGTGATGTACGGTGTAATTGATTTTTACCGCGCGGCCAGGGAAGCAGGCATTAACCCCATTTTAGGCTGCGAAGTCTATGTTGCCCCAGGCTCCCGCTTTGACCGGGAAAAGATGGAGGGGGAAGACCGCTATTTCCACCTGATCCTGCTGGCGGAAAATAACCTGGGATACAGTAACCTGATGAAAATTGTGTCCCGGGGGTTTACAGAAGGCTATTATTACCGGCCGCGTGTAGACCGGGAGGTTCTGGAAACCTACCACGAAGGGCTGATCGTCCTAAGCGCCTGCCTGGCTGGGGAGGTGCAAAAGCACCTTGCCAGGGGGTTCTATGAGGAAGCCAAAAAAACTGCCCTGTGGTATGATGGCGTCTTTGGCCATGGCAATTATTTCCTGGAGCTGCAGGATCATGGGCTGCCAGAGCAGAAGCATGTGAACCAGCAGCTTCTGCGGCTCAGCAAGGATACAGGCATTCCCCTGGTAGCCACCAATGATGTCCATTACACCTATGATACAGATGTGGATTCCCACGATATCCTGCTGTGCATACAGACTGGAAAGAAGCTGGCAGATGAGAACCGTATGCGGTATGAAGGCGGGCAGTATTATGTAAAGTCAGAGGAGCAGATGAAGGCGCTGTTTCCTTATGCCCTGGAGGCTTTGGAGAATACCCAGAAGATTGCGGACAGGTGCCATGTGGAGATTGAGTTTGGCGTGACCAAACTGCCCAAATTTGATGTGCCAGAAGGGTATGATTCCTGGGAGTACCTGAATAAACTGTGTTATGAAGGGTTAGGGCGCAGGTATCCGGCGCAGGATGGCATGGTATCTATCCCAGGCAGGGAAGGGCAGGTTTCCTATGAGGAAATTAAGGGACAGCTGCAGTATGAGCTGGATATTATCCGGCAGATGGGGTATGTGGATTACTTTTTGATCGTGTGGGATTTTATCCACTTTGCCAGGGAGCATGGGATTGCAGTAGGGCCCGGGCGCGGCAGCGCGGCTGGCTCGGTAGTGTCTTATGCCTTGGAGATCACCAATATCGACCCGCTGCGCTACAGCCTGATCTTTGAGCGGTTCCTGAATCCGGAGCGGGTGACCATGCCGGATATTGATATTGACTTCTGTGTGGAGCGCAGGCAGGAAGTAATCGACTATGTAAGCCAAAAATACGGCAAGGACCGGGTGGTGCAGATTGTTACCTTCGGAACCATGGCAGCCAGGGGCGTAATCCGCGACGTGGGAAGGGTCATGGATCTGCCTTATGCCTTTGTAGATTCCATTGCCAAACAGATCCCCACAGAGCTGGGGATTACCATTGACAAGGCTTTGGATATGAACCGAGAGCTGAAGGGCCTTTACGAAAAGGATGAGAGCGTAGGGAGGCTGATTGATATGTCCAAGCGCCTGGAGGGGCTGCCCCGGCATACCTCTATGCATGCTGCCGGAGTGGTGATCAGCTCTAAGGCAGTGGATGAATTTGTGCCCCTTTCCAGGGGGGCTGACGGCGCGGTCACGACCCAGTTTACCATGACGGTCCTGGAGGAGCTGGGGCTTTTGAAAATGGACTTTTTGGGGCTTCGGAACCTGACGGTGCTGCAGAATGCCGTCCGCCTGATTCAGGACAATCGCAAGATCCAGCTGGATATAGACAAGATTGATTTTGATGATAAGGCAGTGCTGGATTCCCTGGGGACAGGCAGGACAGATGGGGTATTCCAGCTAGAGAGCGCGGGGATGAAAAGCTTTATGAAGGAGCTGAAGCCCCAGAGCCTGGAGGATGTGATTGCAGGGATTTCCCTGTACCGCCCAGGCCCCATGGACTTTATCCCGGCCTATATCCGCGGCAAGAACAATCCAGATACGGTAACCTATGACTGCCCGCAGCTGGAGCCGATTTTGGCGCCTACCTATGGGTGCATCGTCTACCAAGAACAGGTAATGCAGATCGTAAGGGATCTGGCCGGGTATACTCTGGGGCGCAGCGACCTGGTGCGGCGTGCCATGTCCAAAAAGAAAGCCTCTGTCATGGAGCAGGAGCGGAAAAATTTTGTCTATGGCAATCCGGAAGAGGGCGTTCCAGGTTGTGCCAGCAATGGGATTGAAGCAGGAGTGGCCAACCGGATTTTTGATGAGATGACGGATTTTGCAAAATATGCCTTTAATAAATCCCATGCGGCTGCCTATGCGGTCGTGGCTTACCAGACAGCCTACCTGAAATACTATTACCCGGTGGAATATATGGCGTCATTGATGAGCTCTGTTATGGATCATGTCAGCAAGATTTCCGAGTATATCTATTCCTGCAGGCAGATGGGGATTCAAGTGCTCCCGCCCAGCGTCAATGAGGGGGAGAGCAATTTTTCCGTATCTGGGAACGATATACGCTATGGGCTTTCTGCCATTAAGGGCATCAGCCACGCCTTTATCAAAAAGCTCTGTGAGGAGCGCAGGGCGCGGGGCAAATTTACCAGCCTGAAGGATTTCCTGGCCCGTATGGCAGACCGGGAGATCAACAAGCGTATGGTGGAGAACCTGATTAAGGCTGGGGCTTTGGATGGCTTAGGCGCCACAAGGAAGCAGGGCATGATGGCTTATGCCAGGATTATGGATGACGTCACCCAGGATAAGAAAAATACTATGGCAGGGCAGATGACGCTGTTTGACCTGGCAGGGGATGAGGCCAAGGCGGATTTTGAGGTGAAGCTGCCAGATGTGGGGGAATATGCCAAGGAAATATACCTGGGGTTTGAAAAAGAGGTGATGGGGATTTATATCAGCGGCCATCCCTTGGAGGAATATGAGGAAAAATGGCGGAAAAATATTACCAGGGTGACGACAGATTTTATGCTGGATGAGGAAAGCGGGCAGACGAAGGCCAGGGAAGGGGAGATTGCCACGGTGGGCGGCATGATCGTGGATAAGACTGTAAAATATACGAAACAGAACCAAACCATGGCTTTTATTACCTTGGAGGATCTGGTGGGCACTTTGGAAGTCATTATTTTTCCCAAAAGCTACGAAAAGAGCAGCCATTTACTGGATACAGACGCCAAGGTGTTTGTCCGTGGGCGGGTGTCTACCGAGGAGGAGAAGAACAGCAAGCTCATCTGTGAGAAGGTCTATTCCTTTGACGATACGAAAAAAGAGCTGTGGCTGCAGTTTCCTGACCGAAAGGATTACGAGGATAAGGAATCCCAGCTGTTTGAGATGCTAAAGGACAGTGATGGGAAGGACAATGTGGTAATCTATATTTCTGGTGAAAAGCTGATGAAACGCCTGCCGCCCAGCCGGAATATTGGCATTGTACCAGAGGTAATCAACAGATTGACTAATTTTTTAGGCAGAAAAAATGTAAAAGTTGTAGAAAAGGGCATTGAAAATCTGGCGAAAAGATATTAGAATGTAAGAGAATGGAAAAAATTCTGGTAACAGAACGAATGATAGACGACACAGGAGGGAACGGACATGGAAAAAGAGATTCAGACAATTGGCGTACTTACAAGCGGCGGCGATGCGCCGGGCATGAATGCGGCAATCCGCGCAGTTGTGCGTGAGGCCATTTTTAATGGCAAGAAGGTAAAAGGCATCAAAAGGGGCTATGCAGGGCTTTTGCAGGGTGAGATCATTGACATGATGCCCAGGGACGTGTCAGACACCATCCAGCGGGGCGGCACGATCCTCCAGACAGCCAGGTGCCCGGAGTTTACCACAGAGGAGGGGCAGCGCCTGGGGGCAGAGGTCTGCAGAAAGCATGGCATTGACGGGCTGATCGTCATTGGCGGGGACGGCTCCTTCCGCGGGGCGCAGAAGCTGGCGGCACAGGGCATTAACACGGTAGGGATCCCAGGGACCATAGATTTGGATATTGCCTGCACAGAGTATACGATTGGGTTTGACACTGCAGTGAATACGGCTATGGAAGCCATTGACAAGGTCCGTGACACATCCACTTCCCATGAGCGCTGTTCTATTATTGAGGTTATGGGGCGCGGCGCAGGCTATATTGCATTGTGGTGCGGCATTGCCAACGGGGCGGAAGACATCCTGCTGCCAGAGAAATATGATTATGATGAGCAGAAGTTGGTGAACAATATTATCGCAAACCGTAAGCGCGGGAAGAAGCACCATATCATTATCAATGCAGAGGGGATTGGCCATTCCAGCAGCATGGCGAAACGTATTGAGGCAGCTACAGGCCTTGAGACACGCGCTACTATTTTAGGGCACATGCAGCGCGGCGGAAGCCCCACCTGTAAGGACCGTGTTTATGCCTCCACTATGGGCGCATATGCCGTGGATTTACTGTGCCAGGGCAAGACGAACCGGGTGGTGGCTTACTGCCATGGCAATTACACCGATTTCGATATTGATGAGGCATTGTCTATGCAGAAGATGGTTCCGGATTATCAGTTTAAGATCTGCAAGAACCTGAGCGCTTAGAGGGCGGCAGGATGATCACCAGCACTGCCAATCGGCAGATGAAGCGTATCCAGCAGCTGAACCGGAAGGCAAAAGCCCGTTATGAGCAGCAGGTTTTTGTGGCAGAAGGGCTAAAAATGTGCCTGGAAGCACCCAGGGAGAGGATTCAGGCCATGTATATTTCAGAATCCTTCCTGTCTGAGGAAGGGAAGATGGCAAAGCTTGCAGGCTATTCTTACGAAGTTGTGTCGGATCAGGTATTTCGGGCTGTCAGCGACACGGAGACTCCCCAGGGGGTTTTATGCCTGGTGGAGATGCCAAGGTACAGCCTGGATGATCTGACGGGCGTTTCAGATACGGCTGAAGATTCAGGAAATGCACATTTATTAATTTTAGAGGGGATTCAAGATCCGGGAAACCTTGGGACGATGGTCAGAACCGGCGAAGGGGCTGGAGTGACAGGGATTATCATGGACAAGCCTACCGTAGATATTTTCCATCCCAAGGTAATCCGTGGCACGATGGGTTCCTTATACCGTATGCCGTTTTATATCACTTCAGACCTGCCGGATACTATCCGGCAGCTGAAGGGGCAGGGCATTGCCTTATATGCGGCACATTTAAAGGGAGCCATGGTTTATGACCAGCCGGATTACAGAAAGCCCACAGGGTTTCTGGTAGGGAATGAGGGGAATGGACTTAGCCCGCAGATTGCCTGCATGGCAGATGCATATATTAAGATCCCGATGGAGGGAAGGGTAGAATCTTTAAATGCAGCGGTTGCCGCTGCGCTGCTGATGTATGAAGCCAATCGGCAGAGAAGATGAAGTTTCGTCAGTAAGGCGAAGGCGGAATGGCAGCTGTTTGGGATAGGTACTAAGGGGCAGGAAAATCTGCCCCGGAATATATAGATGCGCACAGCCTTCGATTCATTCTTCAATTACATGGATTTCCAAAAAATCAAAATCAATTGTTTCCACAAAATTATCCTGGTAAAAGCGAGCCTTGGAATGGCGTTTAAATTCTGCGACGGTAGCGTCCAGCCAGATTGGCTTGCTTAAGTCAAATTCATAACAGGCCTGTTCCAGCCCATGGAAAATTTTATGGGTGCGGGTATCATCGCTGTCATCCTGTATGACAGTATCCATTAAGAGATGGTTATCCCGAAATATTTTGAACCAGATACGCATTGGCAGCCTCCCTTCTGGCAGTCTTTGCAGTATGGCATGGCGGGGCATGCCTGGAAAACAGATCCATACATTTATGCTTTCCTGATATTATAACGTCAAATAGAGCGAGTTGCAATAGAAAAATCATTGTCTTGTCTGACAAAAGTTCCCATTTAGGGCAATCAAAAGGAGAAAAATATGAGAGAAAAATATGAGAGTTTATCAGTTGTGGTATTAAAGGAGGTGGCAAAAGCAAGGGGCCTGCGCCATCTTTCCGGATTGAAAAAAAGTGAATTGGTGGATTTAATGGTGCAGGAGGACCAAAAAGAAGGCAGCGGCCAGGAAGCCAATGAGCCCAACGTGCAGGCTGTAAATGAAAAAGCGCCAAATGAAAAGGATGCAGGAAAAAAAGCGCCAGGTGAAAAAGCCTCACAGGAACGGCCTTTCCAGGAAAAGAAGCGTATGCCTATAAAGGCGGAAAGAACATCTTTTGCCCGGAATGAGGGAAATACTGCCCCAAGGAAAGAAAACGGCGCTCCTGGCAAAGGGGAGCAGGGCGTTTCAGCCAAGGAAGAAAAGCGCATGCCCCAAAAGGAGGACAGGTATGTGCCCAACAAGGGCGAAGACAAGGCATATCAGCCCAGGGAGGAAAAACGTATGCCGCCTAAAGATGACAGGAATGCGCCGGTAAGGGAAGAGCGCAGTGGCCAGGTAGACCGGAAGCCCAACCGGACGATTACGGCAGATGGGATTGAAATTGATAATCCAGAGCTGGACAGCGGCATCAGCGCCCATGGGATTTTAGAAGTTATGCCAGATGGGTATGGGTTTATCCGCTGTGAAAATTACCTTCCGGGTGACCATGACGTCTATGTTTCCCCGTCCCAGATCCGTAAATTTGGCCTGAAAACAGGGGATATTATCTTGGGAAATACCAGGATAAAGACACAGCAGGAGAAATTCAGCGCCCTATTATATATCAAAAACATTAATGGATGCCATCCTTCAGAAATCCTACGCCGCCCGAATTTTGAAGACCTGACACCTATTTTCCCCAATAGCCGGATCCGCTTAGAGACAGACCGTTCGGCAGTGGCAATGCGGATTATGGATGTGGTGTCCCCTATTGGCAAGGGGCAGCGCGGCATGATCGTATCCCCACCCAAAGCCGGGAAGACCACCCTTTTAAAGCAGGTGGCGAAGGCTGTCACACGGAACCACCCAGGCATGCATCTGATTATTTTACTGATTGATGAGCGCCCGGAGGAGGTGACGGATATTAAGGAAGCCATTGAAGGGGAAAATGTGGAAGTGATTTATTCGACTTTTGACGAGCTGCCAGAACATCACAAACGTGTGTCAGAAATGGTAATTGAGCGTGCAAGGCGCTTGGTGGAGCATAAAAAGGATGTGATGATCCTTTTAGACAGCATTACGCGCCTGGCAAGGGCCTATAACCTGATCGTGCCTCCCAGCGGCCGGACCCTGTCTGGCGGCATTGACCCGGCAGCGCTGCATATGCCAAAACGTTTCTTTGGGGCAGCCCGGAACATGCGGGAAGGGGGCAGCATTACCATTCTTGCCACAGCCCTGGTGGATACGGGGAGCAGGATGGATGATGTGATCTATGAGGAATTTAAGGGAACAGGAAATATGGAAATGATCCTTGACCGGAAGCTGTCAGAGCGGAGGATTTTCCCGGCTGTGGATATTGTGAAGTCTGGGACGCGGAGGGAAGACCTTCTTTTGAGCCGTGAGGAACAGGAGGCCGTGGAGGTGATGCGCCGTGCCATCAATGGCATGCGGTCAGATGAGGCGGTGGAGAGCATCCTCAACCTTTTTGTGCGTACTAATAACAACCGTGATTTCTGCCAGATCGTGAAAAAGACGAAACTTGTATAAGCCATAAAATTCTTATAAAAAGTGCTTGCAGTTTTTGGGTGCAGGTGTTAGAATAGTAGCCATGGAGTTTTTAGCTATCCATGCAAGAATAAGCCAAAGGCTAAGAAGGTGCCCCAGTAGGACGCTGTACTGCTTACAGAGAGAGAGGATTACCAGCTGCAAGTCCCCTTAAGAAAAGGCAGGGTCTGAATTTCCCACCAGAGCCGCATGCCAGAACAAGGGCATTTTCCAATGTGCCTGGGAGTAAGGCATGACGTTTCCTGCACGTTACGCAGACAGAGTGTTTGGGAATTTTGATATCCCAAAAATCAGGGTGGTACCGCGGAAAATTTCGTCCCTATGCTAGATTGCATAGGGATTTTTTTATGTTATAGGAAACGGCTTTGGGCTGGAAGCCTGCATAGAACCAGGGGCAGGGTGGAAATGGAAAAGCACGATAGGAGGTAGATTAGGATGAAAGAAAGACTGGCACAGATGAAGGAAGAGGCAATCCGCCAAATTCAAAGTTCCGATGGGCTTGCAAAATTGAATGACGTAAGGGTTGCGTTTCTGGGGAAAAAGGGAGAGCTGACAGCTATATTAAAGGGCATGAAGGATGTGCTCCCAGAAGAACGGCCCATGGTGGGGCAATTGGTAAATGAGACAAGGGAGAGCATTGAAAAGCTCATTGAGGAGACAAAGGCAAAGTTAGAGGCGGCTGAGCGGAATATCCGGTTACAGCAGGAAGTCATTGACGTTACGCTGCCGGCAAAGAAAAGCCGTGTGGGGCATCGGCACCCAAACACCATCGCATTAGAAGAAGTAGAGCGGATTTTTGTGGGGATGGGATACGAAGTGGTGGAAGGCCCTGAAGTAGAGTATGACTATTATAATTTTGAAGCCCTGAATATTCCGGCAAACCATCCGGCCAAGGATGAGCAGGATACCTTTTATATCAATGACAAGATCCTGCTTCGGACCCAAACATCGCCTGTCCAGGTGCGTGAGATGGAGAAAGGGAAGCTGCCCATCCGTATGATCGCGCCAGGAAGGGTGTTCCGGTCAGATGAGGTGGACGCGACCCATTCCCCTTCCTTCCATCAGATTGAAGGGCTTGTGGTGGATAAGCATATTACTTTTGCAGATTTAAAGGGAACCCTGGCTGAGTTTGCCAAGGAGCTGTTTGGGGAAGGCACAAAAGTGAAATTCCGGCCCCACCATTTCCCATTCACGGAGCCCAGTGCGGAAGTAGATGTGACTTGCTTTAAATGCGGCGGAAAAGGATGCCGCTTTTGCAAAGGGGCTGGATGGATTGAGATATTAGGGTGCGGGATGGTGCATCCTCGGGTGCTGAAGATGAGCGGGATTGATCCGGAGGAGTATTCTGGGTTTGCCTTTGGCGTGGGATTAGAAAGGATTGCCCTGCTGAAGTATGAGATTGACGATATGCGGCTGCTGTATGAGAATGACGACCGGTTCTTGAAACAGTTTTAGGTTTTGGGGATGGCAGAGTAAAAAAGAGCGGATAGAAGGAAGATTTTGGAAAGGAATGGAAGAATATGAATACATCATTATCTTGGATAAAGGCGTATGTTCCAGGCTTGGATGTGACAGCGCAGGAATATACGGATGCAATGACGCTTTCAGGGTCGAAGGTGGAAGGGTTTGAAAAGCTGGATGCGGATTTGGAGAAAATCGTGGTAGGGCAGATCAAAAAGATTGAAAAGCATCCGGATGCAGATAAGTTAGTAGTTTGCCAGGTGGACGTTGGCACAGGGGAAGAGATCCAGATTGTGACCGGCGCGCCAAATGTAAAGGAAGGGCAGAAGGTCCCGGTAGTGCTGGATGGCGGCCGGGTAGCCGGCGGGCATGACGGGAAGAGGACCCCTGGCGGGATTAAGATAAAAAAAGGGAAATTAAGGGGCGTTGCATCCGCAGGGATGATGTGCTCGATTGAAGAGCTTGGCTCAAGCCGTGATATGTATCCGGAAGCGCCGGAAGATGGGATTTATATTTTTGGGGATGACGCCGTAGTTGGAGAAAGCGCTGTGAAATCACTGGGGCTGGACGATGTGGTGTTTGAATATGAGATCACCTCCAACCGCGTGGACTGCTTTGGCGTGCTGGGGCTTGCCAGGGAAGCCGCCGCAACCTTTGGGAAGGAGTTCCAGCCGCCTGTAGTGACAGAGTCTGGGAATGGGGAAGATGTCAATGATTACATTAAGGTGACGGTGAAGGATGCGGATCTTTGCCCCAGGTATTGCGCCAGGGTGGTGAAGAATATTAAGATTGCGCCATCGCCAAAGTGGATGCAGCGGCGCCTGGCTTCCCAGGGGATCCGCCCTATCAATAATATTGTGGACATTACCAATTATGTGATGGAAGAGTATGGGCAGCCTATGCATGCTTATGACCTGGATACCATTGCAGGAAATGAGATCGTGGTGCGCCGGGCAGGCAAGGATGAGACATTTGTCACATTGGATGGGCAGGAGCGGAAGATGGACAGCTCAGTGCTGATGATCTGTGACGGGGAGAAGGCCGTGGGCATTGCCGGGATTATGGGCGGTGAAAATTCCATGATCACAGACAGCGTTAAGACTATGCTGTTTGAGGCAGCTTGCTTTGATGGAACCAATATCCGGCTTTCCAGCAAGAAAATTGGGCTTCGCACAGATGCCTCCGGGAAATTTGAGAAGGGGCTGGATCCCAACAATGCCCTGGATGCCATTAACCGTGCCTGCCAGCTGATTGAGGAGCTTGGCGCGGGAGAAGTGGTAGGCGGCGCAGTGGACGTATATGGCAAAGTGAAGGAAGGCAGGGTCATCCCATTTGATGCAGGGAAGGTAAACCAGCTGTTAGGGACAGATATTGCCAAGGAAACCATGGTGGGATATTTCCAAAAGATTGATTTGGCTTATGACTGGGAAAAGGATGAGGTGCATGTGCCCTCCTGGCGGCAGGATCTGGAGTGCCTGGCGGATTTGGCAGAGGAAGTGGCCAGGTTCTATGGGTATGATAATATTCCGACAACGCTTCCTACAGGGGAGGCGACGACAGGAAAATTATCCTTTAAGCTCCGTGTGGAGGCTGTGGCCAGGGATATTGCAGAGTTTTGCGGATTTAGCCAGGGCATGACCTATTCCTTCGAAAGCCCGAAGGTATTTGATAAATTATTGATTCCAAAGGACAGTGAATTGCGCAAAACAGTGGTAATCTCCAATCCGCTGGGAGAGGATTTCAGCATTATGCGTACGGTTTCGCTGAATGGGATGCTGGCCTCCCTTTCCACGAACTACAACCGCAGGAATAAAAACGTGCGCCTGTATGAGCTTGGGAATATTTATCTGCCCAAGCAAGTGCCAGTGACGGAGCTGCCAGATGAGCGGATGCAGTTTACCCTTGGGATGTATGGGGATGGGGATTTCTATACCATGAAGGGCGTAATAGAGGAGTTTTTCATTAAGGCAGGGCTTTCTGGAAAGGAAATATATGACCCAAATGCAGGCAAGCCGTTCCTCCATCCTGGCAGGCAGGCAAATGTGATATACGATGGGGAGGTTGTAGGGTATTTGGGCGAAGTGCATCCTCAGGTAGCTGACAACTATTCCATTAAAGAACGGGTCTATGTGGCAGTGATTGACATGCCAAAGGTAGTGGCGCTGGCTACATTTGACCGGAAGTATGAAGGCATTGCCAGGTTCCCGGCAGTGTCCAGGGATATCAGCATGGTAATGCCGAAGGATATCCTGGCAGGGGAAGTGGAAAAGGTATTTGACGCCAAGGGCGGCAGCTATCTGGAGCATTATGAGCTGTTTGATATATACGAAGGCTCCCAGATCAAGGCTGGATTTAAGTCTGTGGCTTACTCCCTGACCTTCCGTGCAAAGGACAAGACATTAGAAGAGGCAGACTATATGCCAGCTATGGAGAAAATCCTGAAGGCCCTGGAAGGGATGGGCATTGAATTAAGGAAATAGAAGGAAAGGTTGGCAGGATATGGAGGTAAAAGATTTTTATTATGATCTGCCCCAGAAGCTGATTGCCCAGGATCCATTGGAAGACCGTTCCAGTTCCCGGCTTCTTGTGCTGCAAAAGGAAAGCGGCGCGGTTTCCCATACCCACTTTTGCCGCATCCTGGATTATCTGCATCCGGGGGACTGCCTGGTGGTCAATAATACAAAGGTGATCCCGGCCAGGCTTTTTGGGGAACGGGAAGGCACCCAGGGCAAGGTAGAGATCCTGTTGCTGAAGCGGAAGGAAAATGATATCTGGGAGACCCTGGTAAAGCCTGGAAAGAAGGCAAGGCCTGGAACCCGGATCCTCTTTGGCGGCGGGCTGCTGGCAGGGGAAGTGCTGGAGGTGGTGGAGGATGGCAACCGGCTGATTCAGTTTTCCTATGAAGGGATTTTCGAAGAAATCCTGGATCGGCTGGGGCAAATGCCCCTGCCGCCTTATATCACCCACCAATTGCAGGACAAGAACCGCTACCAGACCGTGTACGCAAAATATGACGGGTCTGCAGCTGCCCCTACTGCAGGCCTGCATTTTACGCCGGAGCTTTTAGAGGCTGTCCGCGCAAAAGGCGTATCCATTGCGGAAGTGACCCTCCATGTGGGGCTTGGGACATTCCGCCCGGTAAAGGCAGAGACGGTACAGGAGCATCATATGCATTCGGAATTTTACCAGATGGATGAAACAGCCGCAGAAACCATCAATGCAACAAAGCGAAGAGGCAGCAGGGTAATCTGTGTAGGGACAACCAGCTGCCGTACAGTGGAATCCGTGGCAATGCGTCTTAAAAAGGAGGGAACAGCCCATTTGAAGGCATGCAGCGGCTGGACGGATATCTTTATCTACCCAGGCTATTCCTTCCAGGTCATGGACGGCCTGATCACAAATTTCCATTTGCCAGAATCTACGCTGCTTATGCTGGTGTCCGCTTTCGCTGGCCGGGAACAGGTAATGGAAGCCTATCAAGAGGCTGTGAAAAAACAGTACCGGTTTTTTAGCTTTGGGGATGCGATGCTGATCTATTAACACCGTTTTCGTACGTTCGCGGCTTGGGAGAAGAATCAAACGGATGCGTCACACGGAATGAACCGCTTATCTGTAAGGGCTTAATGAAATAAAATATACGGCAGGATTTGTATATCCATTGGCACATCATAGGAAAAGGGAGCTTTGGAGTAAAATCCGAAGCTCCCAAGAAATAAGCTTTATTTTATAAATCCATCTCTTATGATATCTGTTAGGATCCCTGTGGGGATTTCGAAGGAAACAGCGCCCATATATCCAGGGGCTACCTCATATTCATCAAAGACAATCACAAGCTTCCCAGATTCATTGACATAAAAATTTACTTCATCTGTAATTTCCTGGAATCCGTTTCCTATGGCATTTTCTTCACAAGCTTCCCCGGAAGAGCCTGATTCTTTAGAAGGGCTTGCTTCCTCTGTAGCACCGTCTTCTAATGGGGCGGCTGGAAAATCTTTAGAAAAGTCCCACTTGGAGTTTAAGGGGTCACTGTCGGAATAGTAAATCGTGGAATCAGGCGTATCTTTTTCAGGCTGGCCTCCTGCTGTTTTTTGCCTTTTAGAAGGGGCGTCTGCAATATAGTATTGGATGGATGTGTCCGCCTTCATCTGAGCCCTCATCTGTTCTTTGATATTCTTGGAAATCAGCTCTTTGTAATTGGTTCCGTCCTGGAATAAATCTTTGAGCGTGACCATGTCCCCTGTTTCTTTGTCTATGTGGTAAATTTTTTCAGATTGGGCTGCGCTTGCCATGGTAAGCGTCTTGTAGAAACGCAGGGAAAAAAGCCTGTCGTTGTCTGTGGCTATTTCATAATCCAGGTCAACAGATTCCATCCCCTTTCCGCCAGAGGCTTTTACATCCTCTTCGTAAGCAGCAATGATTTTGTCTGTGTAAGATTGGATTTTATCATTGATCTCCTTCGTGGAATCCTCTAAAACACTGCCATTGGAATCTGTTACCTGGGCTTTTGGGATTTTCAGGTTGGCATCCATTTGATTGACATGGCTTCCATATTCCCGAAAAGTGACAATATTTACAATAGCGCCAAGGAATGGGATTTGCTCCATGGCATGGGCAATGGATGTGCTGGTATTGGCAAGGATGGCGAGCGCCAATAGAGCTGCAGCTGCGCCTGCAGAAATCCCTTTAATCCAGGAGGAAATGCGCAGGTTTTTTTTATGGCGCGTAGGGTCAGCAGGAACGATAGGGGTGGCAGATAGATCCTGCTTTGCCTGGCGGATAGCGGATTCCACTTGGGATTTTAATTTTTCCGGAATTGGGATTGTTTGGTAATTATTTTTCATATGGATCATGCCTTCCCTTAGTTGAGAGGGGATAGGGGCTTGGGGATCGTGTTTTGCGTGGCTGGCATTTGGGGATGGGCTGCTCTGGCGGCTTCTTTTGTGCTGATTTATATCAGATTTGCTATGGTTCATGGCATAAGCCTCCTTCCGATAATTTTGCCTTTAGCTTTTTCAGGCTGCGGTATAAAATGCTCTTTGTAGTGCTGATGTTTTCTTCCAAGGCGTTGGCGATTTCCTGGAGCTTCTGGCCTTCAAAGAAACGGAGTATGATGACAGCACGTTCCTTTTCATTTAGGATATTCAGTGCGTCAAGGGTATCAAAGTCAAGGTAGGTGTCCTCTGCCCCCTCTTCTTCCAGTGTACATGTTGAGAGTTCCCGTTGCTTTTGGCGGAGGAGTTCCAGGGAGGTGTTGATCACTATACGCCAGAGCCAGGTTTTGATATAGGCTTTGTTTTTGATAGAAGAAGAATGCTTGATCGCTTTGTAGGCGCTTTCCTGTACGATATCCATAGCGTCAGATTCGTTTTTTACATAGGTGTATGCCAGGCGGTAGAGGGAATCATAAGAGGACAATAGCTCTGTCTCTACCAGCTTTTGCAGTTGCTGTGGGGAATCCATGGGGAGCCTCCTTTCTGTTGGTATTTATAGGTTAGATGGGAGGGGGTGGGAGAAAGTTTCATGGGGAGGGAAATTTTTTGATTAGGATATGTTATGATTTATGGCCTTGGGGGACGCGTATAGCAGTAATCGGGGCGGTATTTAAAGTGTTGTTATGCTAAAATCGCACATTGGTTCTTGCTGGCTGGAAGTAGGAGTGGCTAGTGTCTGACAGAGTTCTTACTGACTGGCGGTAGGAGACTGGTGTCCGTCAGGGAGGAGCCAGAACAAGGGCAACCCCTCAAGCCCCAGCCTCTCCCTGACGGACGCATAGCCCACACTGTCATCTGCCGTGAACAATAACCAGCATACTATAAATTTCGGATAAGGGGAATGGGAAATGGGGTTGTCTGTTCATAAAGAAGGCATTATAATTTAGAGAAAGGCGTTTTTGCGAATGCAGGACATGGGCATAAATCTTCCAGGCCAGAAGGCGTCCCTGTTGATAACAGGAAAGATAGATGCAACATTTTTGGTGAAAAGAGCCTCTTAAGAAGAAAGGGACAGAGAATATTTTTCTATTTTGCATTGTGTAAGGAAGGAGACATTGGAAGAGTATGGGAAAGAAAAAAAATATTTTGCTGATTGCAAGCTTGTTGGCGGTTTCAGTGGCAGCATGTGGAAAGAAAGGAGAAAATGCTGTAATAGGAGCCGAGGGAAACACAGAACTGGCAGAAAATGAGGAGCGCAGCACGGGAAATATGGCAGATGGGGCTGGAACGGATGCGAAAGGGGAAAATGATGCGGCAGCAGAAGGAAAGCAGGATGGAATCAATGGCAGTGAATGGGTCACCCATGCTACAGAAAAAGGAAGTATCGGTGTAAGCCTTCCCCAAGGGTGGGCTTATCAGGTCAGCGAGCAGGAAAATGGCGATTTTTCTGTAAATGTCCATCCTCAGGATGAGCCGGAGGGAGTACTCAGTATCCAATATATGGAGTTTTTTGGGATATGCGGCACAGGGCTTGTACAGGAGGATTGTGTGGTAAATGGCAAAGAAGCTTCCAAAGGGATTTATGATGGCCATGGATATTGGGATTACATTGCGTTTTCAGGGAAATATGAGGGGTATGTTGTGGAGAATTCTGCTGGGGAATCCTGGTGGCAAACATATCAGGAACAGGTTGCGGGGATCTTGGATTCTTTGTCTTTTGGGGAGGAAGTTAAGGGTGCGGCTGAGGTTGTGGAGCTGGAAGAAGGGGAGCCTATGGAGATTGGAAATTCAGGAAAGGAATTATGCCTGGCCATTCAGGGCGCAGATGAAAATATGAGCATTTGCCTTTCTTATGGGGAAAATGAAATAGAAGTGGCAGGCTTTGTGGAATGGCTGCGGGAATGCTATGTCCTCAGGCAGGAGGGGGCGTATTTTTACGTGCTGGTGGGGGTAGGCTTTTCCAATGACGCAGGAGGGACATATTTGCTAAAAGTAAGTGAAGAGGGGATAGAAAAGTGCGACTATTTGGACGCTGTGCTGAGGGAGGATGTGACACAGAATTATATGGAAACGGCATGTAAAATGGATGTCCTGGGTAGTTATTTAGGAATAAAGCATTATGGGATTTTAGGGGATAAGTTTTATACAGATGAGCGGGTTTTTGAATTTTTTGAGTTAGCGGAAGGCACGCTTCGGAAACAGCTGGCGCTGATCCAGGATGTGGAAGCAAATTTGTATGGGGAGAAAGAAATTTTGAAAAAAGGGACAGTGATCTATCCCACAGGATGCGATACAGAGCAAAAGGAGTTTTATTTTGAGTGTGAGGATCCCAAATATGAAGGGGAGGTTTTACAGGGCTTTTTGGAATATGAGGAGAAAAATGAGGGATTTGGGTACACCGTGGAAGGGATAGATGAATATGAGCTGTTTGAAGAGCTTCCTTACGCGGGATAGGGCTTGAGTATCATATATTGAATTGCCAGAATCCTGTCAAAGCAAAGGTTTTGGCCTTTACAGGATTTTGGCAATTCGATAAAACCAGAATAGCGGTCTGGGGTATATTTTTTCACCAGAATAGAAACGTGTTGTCATATTAATATCTCAGCTTGATATTGGAAAGGGACACCTTTGCCTGATACCCTTTGGCTTGCAGCATATATTCCATGCCGTTTTTGGCAAGGTCGATATGGTTCTGGGGCGCCACCATAATTTCTTCGATGGGAAGGTTTTCCTCAGTTAATGGGATTTCAATATAGGGAAGCATAAAGCCGTCCTTGGCGCGGAAATGTACGATTGTATTTTTCTGCTTTTTGAAAATAAACCGGTATTCCTGTTCCTCTGCAAATCCCTCATGTTTGAAAAACATGGCGTAGACTTCCACCGTCCGCTGGAATTTCCGGCATGCTTTTTGGTAAGCGCTATCCTGCCGATCCTGGCTTCCCCGCTCTAAAATGTCATTTAGCGGCATATGGAGGAGGTTTGGCAGGTAACCGCATAGGTTTTTTCGGATCAGCTGCATTTGCTGCCTGGCATTGTAAACCACAAGCCCATGATAAGCAATCTCAGCTGCCTCTTCAATCCTTGCAATAATAGCATCGCTGCGGAAGCCGATGTTGTATCCTGTCTTATTGGCAAATTCTGACCACATGGTGATGCTGTCCCTGCAATTGGAAAAGGAAAGAACGAAATACTCCCTGTTTTTTTCTTTCTGTGCATAGATGGAATCTTTTAAGAACATTTCTATTAAGCCTGCATTTTTTATGGTTTCCTGGCATACCTGGCCAATGGTTCCCTGAATGTGGGAAAATTCGTTCGGATCGTTTAAAAAATCACTTTTTGTTGCCCAAAAGCAATTGTTGTTGATGATGCCATTAATGCCATTGCTTTTGGTGTAGTGGTATAGGATGCTGCCTTTTTCTGCCTGCTGCAGTTTTACCTGTCTTCCAGCCATTTTCCGTTCTCCTTTTTATGCTGTATTCCGATTGACGCGCCCCATGGCGAAGCCAGGGGGTTACGACATATTTGATAGGATGGTCTTTACTTTTATTATACTACAGCTTATTTGAGGAGGAAATATGTTTTTCGCTAATTCTGGATGAAAGTATTCAAAGGGTTGCCCTTGTTCTGGGCGCTCCGGGATTAAGAGCTTCTATAAACTGGCAAAAGGAACTCCTAAACCGTGAACCGCAACTTCCAAAATATAGAAAGTTATGGTATAATCTTCCGGTGAAAGGTGTATAAAATTATGATATTTACAGGAGGGCAATATGCTTGATCATAAGGGTTTTGATTTATGGGCGGATGGATATGATAAAAGCGTTGGGTTATCAGAAGAAGATGGCGCTTATCCCTTTGCGGGGTATAAACAGATTTTGAATGAAATTTACAACAGGGTGCTGGAAGGCAAAGGGAAAGCGGTGCTGGATCTGGGATTTGGCACAGCTACCCTTACGGCTCAATTGTATAGGCAGGGATGCGCTATTTGGGGGCAGGATTTTTCGGAAAGGATGATCGAGCTGGCAAAAAAGAAAATGCCTGCCGCAAAGCTATATCAAGGGGATTTTTCAAAGGGGCTTGTGGAGGCCTTGGAACAGAATAGGTATGATGCGATTGTCGCCACCTACTCGCTGCACCATCTGATGGATAGGCAGAAGGTTCATTTTTTGAAAAATCTTCTGCCCCTGTTGAACGAAGGCGGATGTATCTACATTGGAGATGTGGCATTTGAGAGCCGCACGGAATTGGAAATCCAAAGGGGGTTGATTGGCGATGAGTGGGATGATGAAGAAATTTATTTTGTGGTGGATGAGCTGTTAAAAACCTTTCCGCAAATGAGGTTTGAAAAGTTTTCCTTTTGTTCAGGCCTGCTATCCCTAAAGGGATAACAGGCAGCAAGTGATTGGATTTGGGTTTATCTGCTGCAATGAATGTGGGGCGGCAGATGGATGGCTGTGGTTCTAAGGCGTTGCCCTGCCGGGCGCTTGTGCAAGGATGCCCTGCACGGCTATCTTATATTCGGAAATCCGTTTTGCCTTGCGGATCTGTTTCAGCTGGGAATCTGCAGCATGGACGTATTGCCCCATATAGCCCCAAAGCTCTTTCATCTTGAACAGCGTTGGCTGGTCGCCAGGCATGTATCCCATGTAGCCCATAAGGATTTCATCATGAAAAGCCTGGAAGGAGGAGAGTTTTTCCCTGGGAGATAGGGAGGATGCTTCCTTAGGGGATTGGGCAGGCTCCTCCCTACGGAGCAGCTGGAAAATCTCAGGATTCGCCAATGCGCCCCTGCCTACCATCACTGCTTCTGTGGAAGGGGCTTTGCCAAGAAGGGCATGGAAGCTTTCGGCAGATGTGATATCCCCATTGTAGCAAAGGGCAATGGAGCTGCCTTTTAATGTGTCGATTGCCAGTTGGAAGGCCTCCACATGGGGCGTCCCATGATAAAATTCTTTCTGGTAGCGTGGATGGACTGTCAGTTCCTTAATGGGGTATTTCTTATAAATAGCCAAAAGATCCGCCCATTCATATTCTGCCTCTATGCCAATTCTGGTTTTAATGGAAATATCCAGGGGGCATCCTGCAAATATTCTATCCAGGAAACGGTCAAGCTGATCTGGCACAGACAAAAAGCCAGCGCCCCGTTTTTTCGCCGTTACTGTTCCAGAAGGGCAGCCAAGGTTCAGGTTTACCTCCCTGTAGCCATAATCCTGCAGCTTTTCTGCGATTGCCAAGAAAGTTTCTGGCTGGTTGGTGAGGATTTGTGGGACAACCTTGAAGCCTTTGTTATGTTCTGGTAAAATATCCCGGAGCTCCTTGCTGTTGAAGGATTTATTGGACAAAAAAGGGGTGTAATAGCAGTCGATACCGCCATAATGGCGCTGGAGTGCATTTCGGTAGATATGGGTTGTGATCCCCTCCATGGGAGCCAGGTAAAAATTCATAGTACATGCCTTTCTGTGTTTTTAGCGGTAGATATGTATGTGTTTTCTATTGCTTAAGTTTAGGACAGCTGAAAAAAAATGTCAAGCAATTTATATTTGGAGGGATTTGGCGTTCAGGCGCCGGATGCAGAAGCTGTAAATATAAACGTGTTGGCGCGCTTCAGGACGTGAATTATAATATAGCATAAAATCAGGAATAGGGAGGGAATTGCCATGGAAATGGTGGTATTGATGGAAGATAGCTGCAAAAACCCTGCATATAAATATGAGCATGGGCTGTCTGTTTATGTAGAGACTAAAAGGCATAAGCTGCTGGTGGATACGGGAAAGACAGATGCTTTTATTTATAATGCAAAACAGCATGGGATTGATTTGGAAAAGGTGGATACGGTGGTGTTAAGCCATGGGCATTATGACCATGCCGGGGGGATCATGGCCTTTCGGGAGGTCAATCCAGATGCAAAGATTTATATGCAAAAGTCTGCCTGTGGGGATTATTACCATGGTGAGCGTTATATTGGGATTGACAAGCGGATTGCGGGGCTTTCGAATGTAAAGATGCTGGAGGGGGATTTTCGGATTGACGAGGAACTGTATTTGTTTTCAGGCATTACAGGCAGGGAATATTTTGCGGAAAGCAACCTGGAGCTGTCGGAAAGGGTGGATGGGGAGAATGTGCAGGATTCTTTTGGGCATGAGCAGTGCCTGGTGATAACCCAGGATGGGGGGAATGTTTTGCTGTCGGGGTGCGCGCATAATGGGATTTTGAATATTTTGGCAAGGTATCGGGAGGTTTTTGGGGAAGACCCTAAAATGGTAGTCAGTGGGTTCCATATGATGAAGAAGGGGGCATACTCCCAGGAGGAAAAGGAAATGATCTGTGCAACGGCGCAGAGGATTCAGGAAATGGATACCATATTTTATACAGGGCATTGCACTGGGGAGGAAGCTTTTGCATGGATGGAGGCGTGCATGGGGAAGAAGATCCGGAAAATTTACAGCGGGATGCGGATTTTTCCCGTATAGGGAAAATATTAGAAGGCAAAGAAAATATTTGGGATGGGAAAATAGTTGTTTCATTTCTTTTAGCGGCTGAAGAAAGCATAACCATAATTGTTACAATGTTTCCTTAGGGGTGCTGCCATGATGGGCAGGCCTCTTTTTTGTGCATAAGTAAAATTGAGCCGTGAATAGTAATAAATTTGAAAAAACATATCCCAGATAACTTGCGGAAAAAGGCATCCTTATCAGGATAGATTGAGAAGGCAGAAAGTGAATATTATCAGCATTGCGGGAAAACATAATGATGAATAGGAGCTATGCTGCCATATGCGGATGCCTGTCTAATGGCAAATTTTTAACTGCCAGGGTAATTGCATAAACGCACAGGCAAGTAGGCGAAATGGAGCGGGCAGAGAAAGGAGCATTGTATTTATGAAAACAATAGCAGAACAATTTTATAATTATGGCGTTGTGCCAGTGGTTGTGTTGGAGGATGCAAAGGATGCGCTTCCGCTTGCAAAGGCTCTGACAGAAGGGGGGCTGCCCTGTGCCGAAGTTACCTTCCGCACAAATGCAGCAGAAGAGTCTATAAAGCGGATGTGTGAGGAATACCCAGACATGCTTGTGGGAGCAGGAACGGTATTGACGACAGAGCAGGTTGGCCGTGCCCTGTCGGCAGGTGCGAAGTTCATCGTAAGCCCGGGCTTTGACCCAAAGGTGGTTGATCACTGTCTGGAGAGAGGGATCCCCGTATTCCCAGGGTGCGTCACACCTTCTGAAGTAGCGCAGGCGGTAAGGCGCGGCATGAATGTACTCAAATTCTTTCCAGCAGAGCAGGCAGGAGGCGTTGCCATGATCAAAGCGATTGCGGCTCCCTATACAACGGTGAAATTCATGCCCACAGGTGGGATCCATGCAAAGAACCTGGGGGATTATCTCAGCTGTGACAAGGTGATTTGCTGCGGCGGAAGCTGGATGGTGAAAGGAGATCTGATCAGCAAAGGCGAATTTGGCAAGATCCGTGAGCTGGCAGAAGAGGCTGCAGTAATGGTTGCTTCTATACGGAGGGAATAAGGGCTGCCATAGGAATCGCCAGCGCAAGGGCAAAGGGCTGTTACTATTTATGGCTCAGGAATGCGCTGAACTGCGCAACCTGTGAGAATATGATTCAGGAGTAAGGGGCGGTTTTTGCGAAGCAAAACGTAAATATCGCCCTGAATTGTTGCTATGAGCGGAGCCTAGGCCATGAATAGTAACAAGTGGCCTTTTGTTAAGGCATTTGATGGAAAAGGGCTTGACATAGGCTTTGCAAATCCTTATAATTAGAATAATTCTAAATTAGGGGTGATGGCCTGTTGACAAAGTATGCAAAGCTTATATTCGAAATGGTAAATCAGTCTAAGATTCATATGACAGCAGAGCAGATATTTTTAGAATTGAAAAAAACAGAGCCTAAAGTCGTCCAGGCAACGGTATACAATAATTTGAATGCCTTATGCAAAAAGGGGCTGATCCAGAGGTTATCCTTAGAAGGCTCCCCTGACCGTTATGACAGGATCCAGAGGCATGACCACCTTGTATGCAAGGGATGCGGGTCATTATCGGATTGGGGCTTTGGGGATTTTACAGAGCTTTTTAAGAAGCGGCTTGGAGAAGGGTTTCTGTCCTATGATTTAAAGGTATTTTATCTCTGCCCAAAATGCAGGGAAAAAACATAAAGGAGGTATTTACAATGGTATACAAATGCAGTATCTGCGGATATGTGTATGATGAGGTAAAAGAGGGCAAGCCCTTCTCTACATTGACAGAATGTCCTGTCTGCAAACAGCCGCCAGAAAAATTTCAAGCGGCGGCAGAAAAAACAGAGGCCATTCCGCCAGAAGCCCCAGAGCATCCTGGGGCTTCTGGCGGCGGGGGATTAGATTTAAGCTATCCAAAGGAAACCCGAAAGGCAGACAGCGATTATCGGTATATGCGGGAAATCCATGAAATGGCTGTTACTGGGAAATCGGCCATTGAGGCAATGGGCACGCAGATGAAAATGCCAAACTGGGACGATGTGCTGATACTGGGGGCACAATTGAATCCCATGCCTTTGGATGAGCATGCAGAGGTGTCGCTAAAAACTGTGATTGGAAAACGGGCCAAAAAGCCTATGACGCTTGATATGCCAGTCTACATTTCCCATATGTCCTTTGGCGCCCTTTCCAAAGAGGTAAAAATTGCAATGGCAAAGGGAAGCGCAGCGGCAGGCACAGCCATGTGCAGCGGCGAGGGCGGGATCCTGCCAGAGGAGAAGGAAGCGGCTCATAAGTACATTTTTGAATATGTGCCGAACCTGTACAGCGTTACAGATGAGAACCTGAAAACCTCTGATGCCATTGAGATTAAAATTGGCCAGGGAACAAAGCCAGGAATGGGCGGGCATTTGCCAGGCAGCAAGGTGACGCCTGAAATTGCGAAAATCCGCAGCAAGCCCCTTGGGGAGGATGTGATCAGCCCTTCCAAATTCCCTGGGATCAACCATGCAGGGGATTTGAAAAAGCTGGTAGATGAGCTGCGCATGCGAAGCGAAGGCAGGCCAATCGGCATTAAAATTGCTGCGGGCCGTATTGAGCGGGATCTGGAGTTTTGCGTATCCGCGGATCCTGATTTTATTACCATAGACGGGCGAGGCGGCGCAACCGGGGCTTCTCCAGCCATGATAAGGGATTCCACCAGTGTCCCGACAATCTTCGCGCTTTCCCGCGCAAGGAAATACCTGGATGGGATTGGCTCGGATATTGACCTTGTGATCACAGGGGGGCTCCGGGTATCTTCTGATTTTGCCAAGGCCATTGCAATGGGGGCAGATGCTGTGGCGGTTGCTTCAGCGGCCATGGTGGCAGCTGCCTGCCAGCAGTACCGTATTTGCGGCACAGGGATGTGCCCGGTAGGGGTGGCTACCCAGGATGAAACGCTCCGAAAAAGATTACATATAGACACCGCCGCAAAGCGGGTGGAGAATTATCTGAAATGCTCCGCAGAGGAATTGAAGACATTTGCAAGGATCACGGGCAATGCAGACATCCATGGCTTATCCGTGGATGACCTTTGCACAGACAGCCAGGAAATATCAGAACATACAAATATTGCGCATGCAGGCCAATCCTTTATGCCATCTGGCATCCCCGATAGGGGAGAAGCCAGCGAGGCAAAGCCAAGCGCGCCATTGCATAGGATCGATGAGAGAAAAAATATGGCAGGGACAAAATATGCAGGAACACAGACAGAAAAGAATCTGGAAGCAGCGTTTGCAGGGGAATCCCAGGCAAGGAATAAGTACGCCTACTTTGCGTCAGTGGCAAAAAAGGAAGGGTATGAGCAGATTGCAGGCCTGTTTTTAAAAACAGCGGACAATGAAAAAGAGCATGCGAAAATGTGGTTTAAGGAATTGAATGGGATCGGCGATACCAAGGCAAATCTTCGTGCGGCAGCAGATGGCGAGAATTATGAGTGGACAGATATGTATGAAGATTTTGCCAAGACAGCAGAGGAGGAAGGCTTCCCAGAGCTTGCGGCAAAGTTTCGGCTTGTGGGGGCTATTGAAAAGCGCCATGAGGAAAGATACCGCGCATTGCTGAAGAATGTGGAGACAGCCTCCGTATTTGAAAAGAGTGAGGTGAAGGTATGGGAGTGCCGCAACTGCGGGCATATCATTGTTGGGACGAATGCGCCAGAGGTTTGCCCAACCTGCAGCCATCCACAGGGTTATTTTGAAGTGCATGCAGAGAATTACTAAGCCAAAAGAAAGGCGGACCCTGTTTTGCTGTATGCAGTATGTGAAATGATTGTGGTGCAAACCGATAAGCACGGCAAAAGAGAGCAGGCAGAGGACAAAATTTTATAGGCGGCAGAAAAGGCATATGCAGCAGGGGCATATGCCTTTTTATAGGTTATTACTCCAGCATATTGGCAATTTCAGAAAAATTGATATACAGGCCGTCATAGGTATTCACCTTTATTAAAGTTTTGCCTTCACAAAAATCGCCATTCGTTCCTGAATCATGTTCTCACGGAATGCGCAGTTCAGTGCCATAAAAAGTAACGAATATTTCTCTTTTTTTATGTGTGAAAGTATGTTATAATATTAAAAAATATATAAAAACATACAGGAGGGCTTATGGAGAAACATGCACTGCAGATAGGCGGGCGCCTGAAAGAAATACGGAAAACAAAGGGGCTGACCTTGGATGCCGTATCGGAAATGACGGATGTGAGCAAGCCCATGTTAGGGCAGATTGAACGGGGGCAGTCCTCACCTACGATAAACACCCTTTGGAAAATCTCCACTGGGTTAAAGATACCTTTATCATTTTTCTGCAAACAGCAGGAAGCGGAGTACATGGTTGCGGGGCTTACGGACCGAGAGATGATTACGGAGGAAAATGGAAGCATGAGGGCATACCCGCTGTTCCCTTTCGATCCGGCAAGGAATGTGGAAGTGTTCTATATTGAGTTTGACGCAGGGGTGCAGCATGATTCTGCGTCTCATGTGGAGGGTGTGGAGGAATACATTTTTTTGGTGCAGGGGGCATTGAAAATGGTAATCGGGGGAAAGGAGGTTGTTATGCAGGAAAAGCAGTCTCTACGGTTTCTAGCGGATATTCCCCATGCATACCACAATGTTACAGATAAAGTATGCGCTGCTTATAATGTAATCTTTTATCCCGATAAGTAAAGGAGGGGGCGTAAAATGTATGGGCTGAAACAGATGAACGAACCTTTCTGGGCAAGGGTTTGGTACCCGTATGGATCGGCGCTTATCCGCCATTCATATCAGGAAAATAGTATAGAAGGAGGAAGGAATGGCGATAGATAAGGTAAAGGCATATTTTAGGGAGTATGGGATGGATGAAAGGATTCAGGAGTTTGAGGTGTCCAGTGCAACGGTGGAGCTTGCTGCCAAAGCATTGCGCTGTGAGCCCCAGAGGATAGCAAAGACATTATCTTTTATGGTGGAAAATGAGGCGGTGTTAATTGTGGCAGCAGGGGATGCGAAGATTGACAATCCAAAATATAAGGGGAAGTTTGGGAAGAAGGCAAAAATGCCCTTGCCGGATGAGGTGGAGGCTTTGGTGGGCCATGCAGTGGGCGGCGTCTGCCCATTTGCGGTAAATAAGGGGGTAAAGGTATATCTGGATGTGTCGCTGAAACGGTTTGGAACGGTTTTCCCTGCCTGCGGAAGTTCCAACAGTGCGATAGAGCTTACCATTCCGGAACTGGAGGAATATTCAGGATATGTGGAATGGGTGGATGTCTGCAAGGGGTATTAAGAGAGAGGAAATTTTTAAGTGCACAGAAGGATTTGGCAGGATTTCAGCATTTGCATCATATCAGGGTAGGGTGAAAGCCTTGCAGGATGGAGAAGAATTTGCTTTTTAGGAGGGCATGCAAAAATGGGCAATTATTCTATAGAAAGTTTTATTCAGGACAGCCATTCTATTTGCAGGGAAGAAAGGCAATATGCCCTATTTTTGTATAATATTTTATGCAGATATGGCAGCGCAAAAATGCGCAAATCTCTAAAAAATGAGAAAAAAACAAAGATTGAGCATATTTTTCAAGTATGCCGGCTTAAAAATGCGGAAAAGATAGGGCAGGTTTTTTATGAAGCATCTTTTACAAGGGATTTTTTCTATCGGAGCAAGACAGCGAATAAGGGCAATTTTAATGATGCGCTGATTCATTATATTTATAAAGAAATTATGGGATGTGATGGTCCTATAAAATATGTTGGAAAAGTAAACAACTTGGGGCATAATCAGCTTGAGCGTGAAGATTTGTCGCCTAAAATTCAGGATGGGCAATTTGAAAAATTGCGTTTTAAGGCCAAATGCATGATGAATGTAAAACCTGATATTGCAGTATTATATGAAGAGAATGGCAGGCGATACTTTCTGTTCCTTGAATGCAAATTTGAAACGAAAGAGAAACCATATAAGGATAAAAAAACAGCAATGAAGTTATCCCAACGGGAAGTGCAATGGATGGTAGCCGATTTCCTTTGTAAATACTGTTTTGAGGGGGAAATCGCATTATCTAGCCACATGGTGGAAAAAAAGTCATGCCTTGTTCAGTTTGTACGAAACGGGGGCGAAAAGAACGGCATCGAAATTGAAACATTGATTAAGTTAAATCATGCTATTTTGTATAAATAATATAGCAAGGAGGTATTTCATTCGCCTAAATATTAGTTACTATTTCCCTGCTTTCGGATTTGTGGTATAATGGGGAATATGAATCTGGGCAATGATAAGAGATTTTTGATACGTGTTGTTTCGCAGTGCCTTCCTTATATCGGATATCCAAAAAGCCTGAATGCGATTGCATGTGTGAACCAGGCAGCGGAGCCAGAATGACAGCAGGGCACATATGGAGCCGTTCCTTAAGCTGGAAGGGCATGTATTACGGGATGCCCCAGAGGGTATACATTATAAAACAGCGGAACTGTTTGAATCTGCCAGAGTCTTGTTGGCAAGCGGGAGGGAAGGATGCTGATCGAAAAGCTGGAGCAGGGAGAAAATTTTACGAATCATGAGAGGGAAGTTGCGCGTTATATCCTGGAGAACCTGGACAAGGTTCCCGGAATGTCTTCTGGGGAGCTTTCCCGGGCGTCCTTTACCAGCAAGGCGACGGTTGTGCGCCTTAGCCAAAAGCTTGGCCTGGCAGGCTATCAGGAGCTGCGCCTGAAGCTGGTAGAGGAGATGAACCAGAAGAACAGGCTTTCCCAGATGCTGGAGGGGGAGCCGATCCATGATAAAAGCACCTATTCAGACATCATCCATACCCTGCCTGTCCTCTATGACAAAGCAGTTACGAACACCCGCCTTTCCCTGGATAAAAACAGCATGAACCGGATTAACCATGTGCTGCAGAGGGCAGAATGCATTGACATTTACGGCGCTGGCATCAGCTATATCCTGGCGCAGTCAGCGGCCTTTAAGTTCGCCACGCTGGGCATGGAAAGCTCCGCATACGAAAGCATCAACGGGCATTATCTGGCGGCCAGAAGGAATAAGAAGACGCTTACATTCCTGATCAGCTTTACTGGCGCAAACCGGACTATGATCCGGGCGGCTGAGTATTTGCGGAAAGCGACGAATAACCATGTGGTGGGGATCGTGGGGCCCCATAATGAAACGATCCGGAAATGGTGCCATGAAATCGTGGAGATTCCCAACCGGGACTCGCTGGTAAGCCTGGATGTGATCACTTCCTTTTCAGCGGCAACTTATGTGATGGATATATTTTTCTCCCTTCTTTTATCCAGGCATTATAATGAGCATGCGAAATCTTCACTGGAAATGCTGCTGCATAATGACCTGCTTTTGGATAAGGCGGGAACGGAAAATAACTTTTCGGAATCCCAATGAAGGAGGTTCCAACTGAAATTTGACAACTATTACTCCGGCGGTTAAATATCGATGTAGATTGCGCAGAAGGGGCTGCCCCGCTTTATCGGGCATAAATTTCCATATGCAAAAATGTCTGGATTGGGGCGCATGCCACTGTGACACAGGGTGTGTCAGAAAGTGAAAATATTTTGGGCGCTTCTCATATTGCTTCTGCTGCTCTGCCCTGCAGGGACAGCCCATGCAAAGGGAAAGACGTCTTTAAACACGGCGAAATTAACAATGACACAGGGGAATACAAAAACAATAAAACTGAAAAATAATAAAAAGAAGGTTATATGGAGCGTGGTTTACGGAAAAACAAATATCGCCCTTAAAAATAAAAAGAAGACAGGCGTGCAGGTCATAGCAAAAAAGCAGGGGACGGCGAAAGTCCAGGCAAAGGTTGGCAAAAAGAAATATATCTGTAAAGTAACGGTGAAAAGAAAGCAGGTGAAAACGGTGGACGTGATTGTGAATGGGAAAAAATTTCAAGCGGAGCTTGCTGATACGGCGGCAGCCAAAGAGCTGGCAAAGAAGCTGCCGATGACCATAGATATGAAGGAATTAAACGGAAACGAGAAGTAATACTATCTGAGCTCAGATCTGCCCACAAACGGGGATGTTTCCGGACAGATAAAAACAGGGGATTTCATGCTGTATGGATCTGGCTGCCTGGTATTTTTTTATAAAAATTTTCAGACTTCCTACCAATATACAAGGATAGGAAGGATTACTGATACAGAAGGCTTTGCCTCTGCGTTGGGGAAAGGAAATGTGCAGGTGATTATTCGGGCAAGATAGCAGTGATAGAATATATGGTGAACGCCTGTCACCAGAAAACATCTTTTTGGATTACAAAACATTCTGTTCACTTGAGGAATACCATGTATTGAACCGCTGTTGCAAAAACAGCGGTATTTTTTTGCCTGTTTTTGGAACAATGAACCTATCGGGCTTCCCAATATTGAGGGGGGAACAGGGGGTGTGTTATAGTTGGGATAACAAAATGAGATACGAAAAAAAGGAGGAAAAACAGATGGGAAAATATCAGGCGCTGGCAAAAGAAATCGTGAAAAACGTCGGTGGAAAGGACAATGTCACAGGGTTGGTGCATTGCATCACAAGGCTTCGCTTCACATTGAAGGATGAGGGCATTGCCAAGGATCAGGTGCTGAAGGATATGGATGGGGTTGTAACCGTTATGAAGAGTGGCGGCCAGTATCAGGTGGTGATTGGAAACCATGTGCCAGAGGTGTTTGAGGATGTGATGCAGCTCCTTGACTTAAAGGAGGGGGCGGCGCCATCGGATGAGAAGAAGCCCGGAAGGCTTCTAGATAAGGCAATTGACATGGTATCGGGAATTTTCCAGCCAATCCTCGGCATCATGGCGGCATGCGGTATGTTAAAGGGATTAAACACCCTTCTTGTAACGCTGGGGCTTTACAGTGCGGAATGCGGCGGGTACCTGATCATCAATGCGGCAGGGGATGCATTATTTACATTTTTGCCGCTGTTTCTGGGGTATACTGCAGCAAAGAAATTTGAATTGAAACCCATGCTTGGGCTTGCCATTGGGGCGGCTATGTGTTATCCAGGAATACAGGCAGGGACGTTGTCAGCAGGGATTGAGCCCTTGTATTACATTTTGGATGGAACCATGTTCCGCTCACCAGTCTATATTGACTTTTTCGGGATTCCGGTTATCTCGGTGGACTATACCGGGACGGTCATACCTGTTATCCTCGCCGTATGGTTTGCGTCAAAATGTGAGAAGCTGTTCAGCAGATACATACCGGATTTGGTGAAGTTCTTCTTCGTGCCTATGCTGACGCTGCTTGTGACGATTCCCGTATCTGTGCTGTTTTTGGGACCCATTGCAACCTTTGGCTCCACGTTGATTTCGGAGTTTACACTGGCAATCCGAAGCGTCAGCCCAATGCTGGCAGGCGGCATTGTAGGGCTCACCTGGCAGATACTGGTTATTTTCGGCATGCACTGGGGATTTATACCAGTCTATATCAACAATGTGCAGACCTTGGGATATGACAATGTGATGATGCCGTTTTTTGCCTGCACCTTTGCCACATCCGCAGTGGTGCTAGCGGTTTTCTTCAAAACAAAGGACAAAAAGCTGAAAGAAATGGCGGTTCCCAATTTTATTTCTGGCATTTTTGGCGTGACAGAGCCAGCAATATATGGTATTTTGCTGCCCCTGAAGAAGCCCTTTATCATTAGCTGTATCGCAGGAGGCATTGGGGGCGCATTTTACGGGTTCTTCAATTTCCGGAAATTTATCCTGGGCGGCATGGGGATCTTTGAATTGCCCAACATGATGAATCCAGACGGAAGCATGGGAAATATTTTGGTGGCATTTGCTGGAATCGCCATTTCTATGGCAGTGGGGTTTGTGCTTACCATGGCCTTTTATAAAGAAACAGGCAAATCATCAGAAAGAACCGCCAGCCAGGCAGATGCAGCAGGAGAAACAAAAATTTACAGCCCCTTAAAGGGAAAAACGGTGAAGCTGGAAGATGTGGAGGATGAGGCATTTTCCTCCGGGGTTCTTGGGCAGGGAGTGGCTATTTTGCCAGAAAAGGGCATTTTATATGCACCAGTGGATGGGACTATATCCACATTCTTCCCCACAGGCCATGCCATTGGCATGACGACGGGCCATGGGGTTGAGCTGCTGATGCATGTGGGAATGGACACTGTCCAATTGGATGGAAAGGGCTTTCATCCCTGTGCAGCCGATGGGGATAAAGTGAAGAAGGGGCAAAAACTCCTGGAATTTGATATGGGGCTGATCCAAGAGGCAGGATATTCATTGGTTACGCCGATTCTGATAACAAACGCAGATGAAATCGGGGCTGTGGCGCCGATAGATGGCGGAATGCAGATACAGGCAGGGGATGAATTGCTCCTAGCGGGCAAGGGCATAAGTTGAAAAATGCGGTTTCGATTTATTGTAAAAATTCATTTGCCATAATAGGATGGAAGAAAGGAAGCTATCATGCGAAAAGATTTTTTATGGGGCGGTGCTACGGCGGCAAACCAATGTGAAGGCGGCTGGAAAGAAGGCGGGCGGGGCATGGCGATCGTAGACGTCATTCCCCAGGGCGCCAACCGTATGCCAGTGATGCAAGGGATTCTGGATTATCGGGAATTGCCGGAAGGCTCTTGCTATCCTGGCAGGGAGGCCATAGATTTCTATGGGCATTACAAGGAAGATATTGCGCTGTTTGCGGAAATGGGGTTTAAGTGTTACCGTTTTTCCTTTTCCTGGTCCAGGATTTTTCCGACTGGGGAGGAAATGGAGCCGAATCAGGAAGGGCTTAAGTTTTATGACAGCCTTGTGGATGAGCTGCTGAAATATGGGATTGAGCCAGTGGTGACCCTCTGCCATTTTGATGCACCCCTTGGGTTGGTGGAGAAATACGGTTCCTGGAAAAGCCGGAAGATGGCAGGATTCTTTTTAAGGTATTGCGAGGTGGTTTTTCGGCATTTTAAAGGCAGGGTCCGTTATTGGATTACCTTTAATGAAATCAATATGCTGATGCATCTGCCTTTTATGGGGGCTGGGATCCGCTTTGAGGAGGGGGAGAATCAGCTGCAGGTGAAATATCAGGCGGCTCACCACGAACTTGTCGCATCCGCAATGGCGGTAAAGCTGGCCCATGAGGTCAGCCCGGACTTTCAGGTGGGCTGTATGCTGGCGGCAGGAAGCGTATATCCTTATAGCTGCAATCCAGCTGATGTCTGGGAAAGCATGAAGAAGGACAGGGAGAATTATTTTTTCATTGATGTGCAGGCCCGGGGGGGATATCCGGAATATGCCAAAAAGTATTTAGAAAGGCAGGGCATACAGCTTGAAATGCAAAGAGAGGATGCAAAAATCCTGAAGGAAAATACGGTAGACTTTTTATCCCTTTCCTACTACAACAGCCGCTGCGTGCGCGCTGATGGCCAGGGGGAGGCTGCTGGAGGGAATGTGTTTGCTTCTGCCAAAAACCCCTATCTGGAATGCAGCCAGTGGGGATGGCCCATTGACCCCATGGGGTTCCGCATTACCTTAAATGCATTGTATGACCGATACCAGAAGCCGCTGTTTGTGGTGGAAAACGGCCTGGGCGCAGTGGATGTGCCAGAAGCAGACGGAAGCGTCCATGATGATTGCCGGATTGATTATTTAAGGGCGCATATTCAGGCAATGATAGCGGCGGCAGACGAAGACGGCGTGGACCTCATCGGATATACGCCCTGGGGGTGTATCGACCTGGTCAGTGCAACCACCGGGGAAATGTCCAAGCGTTACGGCTTTATCTATGTGGATAAAAACGATTCAGGCGAAGGGACGCTGAAACGCCTGCGGAAGAAATCTTTTGGCTGGTATCGGGATGTAATCGCTTCGAATGGGGAAAAACTCTAGGAATAAAATACTGCAGGCCCCTTTGCGGATCTATCCAGGATGTGTCTTTTGGATTCCGCTGGGGCGTGCAGTCTTTTTAATCTCTTTGGGTTTAATTCTCCGCAGTTCTGCTATAGGGGAATTGCTGGCTTTTGGAATCTCTTAAATCTGAGTGCCGTAATGAGGATGGGATGGGGGGAAGGTAAGAAGTTTTGGATTTTCATTTCTTCCTATTAAAAAAGGGCGCTGCCCGTGAAGATAGTGAGGGCGGGTGTGATGGAGGTTCTGGATTCCCATTCTGTTGGGGGCAGCGGCGGCTGTGCCGCCGTCGATTTATGTGGTGCCAGGGTGGCTCAGCCCTTTGGCGTAGCAGCCGGGGCTGTCCAGGTTTCCGATTTATCCAAATTTATCCAAATGGTATGCTGGTGCTGGAAGTGCTTGTAGGAGTGTTGCTGTGTAGCTGGGTATCTGGGGGAGGCTATATTCAATTTTTTGGAAAACAGCATAATGTATTCCTAGGCGCATTCTGCTATTCAGATTGTTGTCCTTTGCCATAAAAGATATGCCAGAAACCCATATCTGACAGCGGGATTGGAATCCAGAATCACTTTTCTTGTTGTTAACCTCTGATCAAGGACTTGAACGAGGGCTTTGATTTTTTGGCGATTGTCAATATTCATGGTATAGAGAGCCTGTAGATACCAAATGGGAGAGGAGGTCAAAAAGTGTACTTTTTGACAGTTGCATACTTCTGTTTTAATTCTAACACGAAATGTTTTACCATTCAATATAAAATAGTAAATTTTGGGTAAAAAATGAATATTTTGTAAAATAATTCTTAATTTTAGAATAAATGAAGTTTTATAACTATGGGGAAAAGCATTTGTTATAAACACTATTAAAAAGTACACTTTATGACAGTTGCATACTTATGCCGATTACATTTTGATGGAATTCCTCAAAAAGGTTAAGAATGTAATGGCATTGTCTTATTTTATGATTTTTAGGGAATGTTTCAGTGGGATTGTGAGGGAAGCGTGGGGAGGTGATTAATATGCGTGGGTGGAATGGGATGGCGCCTTGTCCGCCAGGCACATTAACCCATTGTCATATGCCGTCGATGTCAACGGGGATGACGCATGAACAGATGGCTTGCATGGCATAGGCTGTGCAGTAACTTTTGGCAAACTATCGGAAACGGTAGGACGCAAAGCCATAGGGACTAAGGTGTTAACAGACACTATGTCAGCCTGACCGCTAATTTAATTAGCAAACTGCCGGAAACGGCGGGACGCAAAGCTATGGGGACTAAGGTGTTAACAGATGCTATGTCAGCCCGGCCGCTAATTTAATTAGCAAACCGTTGGAAACGGCGGGACGCAAAGCCATGGGGGCTAAGGTGCTTCGGTACTACGCCAGCCCGGCCGCCGGACACTTTGCATCCGTGAATGAGCAAAGAAAGGATAAAATAGGAACATGAGTAAAAAAAGAAACCGAAAGGGCAAAAGCCCAAATATAAATAGTAAAAAGGCAAAGACACTTTTAAAGGGTGCCGTTGCCGTTGGAGCAGCAATTGGTGGTGTTGACGTTCTGGGTGATGCCAATGTTGTATATGCAGCTGAGGGTGAATTTGAACAGTTCAATGGCAACACAAACGAAATTGTTTTACCATCCTATGAGGAGAAAAGCATATCAGAGGAAGCTGCTGACTCATTGGCAAATGGGCAGGCAGTGGGCGCAGAGGAGGAAATCAGCGCACCGTCTGGGGCAATGGAAAGCCCAAATGAGCCGCCAGCAGACACGGTTGAAACGCCAGGTAATCAAGAAACAGGTGAAATAATTGATGAAGGCGCGGATTTGGAGGAGCCAGGAGGGGAATTGGATGAGGTGAATCCAGAGAATCCAGGAGATGAGCTGGATGAGGCGTCTATAAGTGCAAGTGAGAGCTTAAGTGCAAGCACAAGTGAAAGCCTGAATGCAGATGAAAGCCTGGGCGCAAGCACAAGTGAGAGTTTGAGTGCAAGCTTGAGCGAGAGCTTGAGTGCGAGTCTGAGTAAAAGTACAAGTGAAAGTTTGAGTGCAAACATAGCTGACAGTTTAGATAGGGATGTGCAGTCTGAGGCACCTGGCCTTCAGGGATTTAATTCAGCAAGATACCAGGCATTGATGGCAAAGAGTGAGGGCGAAGGCCTGACAGAAGCAGAGGATTCTGAGCTGCAGAGCCTGAGAGAGGCTTCCACAAGTGCCAGCGCTTCCTTGGAGTCGCTGAACAGCAGCTTGTCATCTGAGTCATTAAGCGCCAGCGTTTCCTTGTCAGAAGAAAAGGTACAGGATAGCTTGGCATCGGAGAGTGCATCCAAATCTGTAAGCATAAGCCTGTCTACATCGGAGTCTACAGAAAATAGCTTGAATGCCTCTATGTCTACGGCAGTTTCTGAGGTGCAGAGGGATTATGATAGTTTATTAGAGCATTATAAAGATGGCGAACAACGGCTAGAGAAGCTGGAAAAGCTGAAGAAAGAGATTGATGCTCAAAGGCTAGTTGTAGAGAAAGAGCGTCAGAAAGCAGAGAGTAGAAAAGATAAGGATCTTAGTCAAGGTAATTACTATAGTGAAGCAAGTAAGTTGGCAGAGCTTTTGATCCAGTATAAAATGCTTAATGATGCACAGGTGAATAACTATACAGATGTCCAGTTCTCAAAGTGGGAAGGCAATGATGGTGCTGATGGCAGCCATGTAACGGTAACGTATACAGATGCAAATGGAGAAAGACATGTAAGATATTTTGATTACGTTACAGCAGGTGCTGATGGCAGTGCTATAAGGGATAGAAATCATTTGACGTTTTATGGTGGTATTTCCTGGACGGAACATCGTAATGATGCTACAAAAGTAAAGTATATTTATCTGGTAGAGCTTAAAAAAGATTCAAACGGAAAGTTTATTATTAAAAAGAATGATCCGTATAAGGGCGGAGATTCATTTTTTGCAGAGAAGGATTTCGAAGAGGGCAAAGATGCATATCAGAATGAGTACAGGTCAGAGTATACGGAGAAATCAGAAGCTCTGAGTACTGCAGTCAGAGAAAGTGAAATCCAAAGTAATTCTTTAGCAGAGGCATCAGAAAGTGCCAGCAGAAGTGCAGTGACCAGTGCGAGTGCTTCAGCGTGGAAGAGTGACTCACTGTCTGCAAGTGTAAAGGCATCAGAATCTACAAGTAAATCACTGTCTTCTAGCCTGAGTGCATCATTGTCTACATATGAAAGCCAATCTATGAGTATATCTCAGAGAATGAGCATGTCTACTTCTGAAAGCGAGAGTGAAAGCACATCCGCTTCAGTAAGCGAAAGCACGAGCACAAGTACAAGTGTAAGTGAAAGCGCGAGCACAAGTACAAGTGTGAGCGAAAGCGCGAGCACAAGTGAAAGCGAAAGCGAAAGCACGAGCACAAGTGTAAGTGAAAGCGCGAGCACAAGTGAAAGCGAAAGCACGAGTACAAGTGTAAGTGAAAGCGCGAGCACAAGTGAAAGCGAAAGCACGAGTACAAGTGTGAGCGAAAGCACGAGTACAAGTGAAAGTGAAAGCACGAGTACAAGTGTGAGCGAAAGCACGAGTACAAGTGTGAGCGAAAGCACGAGTACAAGTGAAAGTGAAAGCACGAGTACAAGTGAAAGTGAAAGCACGAGTACAAGTGTGAGCGAAAGCACGAGTACAAGTGAAAGTGAAAGCGCGAGCACAAGTGTAAGTGAAAGCGCGAGCACAAGTGAAAGCACGAGTACAAGTGTGAGCGAAAGCACGAGTACAAGTGAAAGTGAAAGCACGAGCACAAGTGAAAGTGAAAGCGAGAGCACAAGTGAAAGCGAAAGCACGAGTACAAGTGTGAGCGAAAGCGAGAGCACAAGTGAAAGCGAAAGCGAAAGCACATCAACAAGTGTAAGTGAAAGTGAAAGCACGAGTACAAGTGTGAGCGAAAGCACGAGCACAAGTGAAAGCGAAAGCACGAGTACAAGTGTGAGCGAAAGCACGAGCACAAGTGAAAGTGAAAGCGAGAGCACAAGTGAAAGCGAAAGCGCGAGCACAAGTGAAAGCGAAAGTACGAGTACAAGTGTGAGCGAAAGCACGAGTACAAGTGAAAGTGAAAGTGAAAGCGCGAGCACAAGTGAAAGTGAAAGCGAGAGCACAAGTGAAAGCACGAGTACAAGTGTGAGCGAAAGCACGAGTACAAGTGTAAGTGAAAGCATGAGTACAAGTGTAAGTGAAAGCACGAGTACAAGTGAAAGCGAAAGCACGAGTACAAGTGAAAGTGAAAGCGAGAGCACAAGTGAAAGCGAAAGCGAAAGCACAAGTGAAAGCGAAAGCACATCAACAAGTGTAAGTGAAAGTGAAAGCACGAGTACAAGTGAAAGCACGAGCACAAGTGAAAGTGAAAGCGAGAGCACAAGTGAAAGCACGAGTACAAGTGTGAGCGAAAGCACGAGTACAAGTGAAAGTGAAAGCACGAGTACAAGTGTGAGCGAAAGCACGAGTACAAGTGAAAGTGAAAGCACGAGCACAAGTGAAAGCGAAAGCACGAGTACAAGTGAAAGCGAAAGCACATCAACAAGTGTAAGTGAAAGTGAAAGCACGAGTACAAGTGTGAGCGAAAGCACGAGTACAAGTGAAAGTGAAAGCACGAGTACAAGTGTGAGCGAAAGCACGAGTACAAGTGAAAGTGAAAGCACGAGCACAAGTGAAAGTGAAAGCGAAAGCACGAGCACAAGTGAAAGCGAAAGCACGAGCACAAGTACAAGTGAAAGTGAAAGCGAAAGCACGAGTACAAGTGAAAGTGAAAGCGCGAGCACAAGTGAAAGCGAAAGCACATCAACAAGTGTAAGTGTAAGTGAAAGCACGAGTACAAGTGTGAGCGAAAGCACGAGTACAAGTGAAAGTGAAAGCACGAGCACAAGTGTAAGTGAAAGTGCGAGCACAAGTGAAAGCGAAAGTACGAGTACAAGTGTGAGCGAAAGCACGAGTACAAGTGAAAGTGAAAGCACGAGTACAAGTGTGAGCGAAAGCACGAGTACAAGTGAAAGTGAAAGCACGAGCACAAGTGAAAGCGAAAGCACATCAACAAGTGTAAGTGTAAGTGAAAGCACGAGTACAAGTGTGAGCGAAAGCACGAGTACAAGTGAAAGTGAAAGCACGAGTACAAGTGTGAGCGAAAGCACGAGCACAAGTGAAAGTGAAAGCGAGAGCACAAGTGAAAGCGAAAGCACGAGTACAAGTGTGAGCGAAAGCACGAGTACAAGTGAAAGTGAAAGCACGTCCACAAGTGTAAGCGAAAGCACGAGCACAAGTGTAAGTGAAAGCGAGAGCACAAGCACAAGTGTGAGCGAAAGCGAGAGCACAAGTGAAAGCGAAAGCGAGAGCACAAGTGAAAGCGAAAGCACGAGTGTGAGCGAAAGTGAAAGCGAGAGCACAAGTGAAAGCGAAAGCGAGAGCACAAGTACAAGTGTGAGCGAAAGCACGTCCACAAGTGTAAGTGAAAGCGAGAGCACGTCCACAAGTGAAAGCGAGAGCACAAGTGTGAGCGAAAGCACAAGTACAAGTGAAAGTGAAAGCGAGAGCACAAGCACAAGTGTGAGCGAAAGTGAAAGCGAGAGCACGTCAACATCAGTAAGTGAAAGCGAGAGCACAAGTGAAAGCGAAAGCACGAGTACAAGTGAAAGTGAAAGTGAAAGCACAAGTGAAAGCGAAAGTGAGAGCACAAGTACAAGTGTGAGCGAAAGCACAAGTACAAGTGAAAGTGAAAGCGAGAGCACAAGTGAAAGTGAAAGCGAGATTACAAGTACAAGTGTAAGCGAGAGCACGTCCACAAGTGAAAGCGAAAGCACGAGCACGAGTGTGAGTGAAAGTGAAAGCACGAGCACAAGTGTGAGCGAAAGCGAAAGCACGAGTACAAGTGAAAGTGAAAGCGAAAGCACGTCAACAAGCGAAAGCACGAGCACAAGCGTAAGTGAGAGTGGAAGCACCAGCACGAGTGAAAGCGAGAGCGAAAGCACGTCAACAAGCGTAAGTGAGAGCGAAAGCATAAGCGCATCCATCAGTGAAAGCGTAAGTGCATCTGAAAGCGCAAGCCAGAATAGTGTGAGCGCAAGTACTTCTGCCTCAGCAAGCGAAAGCACAAGTACATCAGAATCAGCAAGTGCAAGCACCTCATCAGCTGCAAGTGAATCGGCCAGCCTAAGTGCCAGCTTGAGTGAGAGCGAAAGTGTGAGTGCGTCCATCAGTGAGAGTGCAAGTGTAAGTGCGTCCATAAGCGAAAGCTTGAGTCTGAGTGAGAGCATAAGCGCATCCACCAGTGAAAGCACAAACATAAGTGAAAGCGAATCTGGAAGTACAAGCGCATCCATCAGTGAGATAGAAAGTGTGTCAGTATCCACAAGTGAAAGCGAGAGAGAATCCACTTCCGTAAGTGAGAATGAATCTGCAAGCGAAAGCGCATCCATAAGTGAGAGCGCAAGCGTAAGCACATCGATCAGCGAAAGCGCATCCATAAGCGAGAGTGTAAGTGCTTCAGAATCTGCAAGTGAGAGTGCAAGCATCTCAGCTAACACAAGTGAAAGTGATTTTGCTGACACAAGCACAAGCGAATCTGCATCTGCAAGTGAGAGCGCAAGCATAAGCCTAAGTGCATCTATCAGCGAGAGTATAAGTACATCCATGAGTGGAAGCACAAGCCTAAGCACCTCCGCCAGCGCAAGCCTGAGCACCTCTGCAAGTGAAAGTGCCAGCGCAAGTGTAAGCGCATCCGCCAGCACAAGCGAAAGGACAAGCCTGAGAGAAAGCGAGAGGGCAAGCCTGAGTGCATCCAGAAGCGAAAGCCTGAGTGTGAGCGCCAGCGAGAGCCTGAGCACCTCTGCCAGCGAGAGCCAGAGCATAAGCGCCAGCACAAGCCTAAGCACATCCACAAGTGAGAGCCTGAGTTTAAGCACTTCGATGAGCGAGAGCCTGAGCACTTCGGCTGCAAATGCAGTAACACCAGGTGGTGATGGCCCAGTAGTTCCTCCTGCAGGTAATGGCCCGACAGCGCCAACTGTTACAGGTGTGGTTCCAACAACCACTCCAGTAGTTACAGGCACAGTGCCGACAGCAGCGCCGGGAGCGCCAGCGCCGACGGTTACAACGCCAGTAATTGAAACGCCGGTAGAAGAGGTGCCGCTGCAGCCGATTATAGAGGATGAGAATGACACTCCAAGCCCAACAGAACAGGTGGAAGGCAGGCAGGAGTTTACAGAAGCCGTGGATGATGAAGTTCCATTAGATAATATGAATCTTGCACAGAACGTAAAACACTGCATCCTTCATTTCGTAGAATTGCTTCTGGCAGCCGCTGTAGGGGGCACTTATATTGCAAGCACAAGGAAGCAGAAGAGAGAGATTGCCAAACTGAAAGATGGCGATGAAGAGAGGTAAAAAAATTGATGGAATTTTTAGAAAATGCAACACTGGGATTTTGCTGGTGGGATATTCCAGCGTTGGTACTTCTGATTGCAGTTGCAGTTTTGTTCTTTGTAAGACGGCATAAACTGAACGAAGAGAAGAAGAAATTGCAAAACAAATAGTTAGAACTGTAGTGTAACATTGGCGGCCGCCTGTTATATGGTGGCCGCCAATTTGTAAAAAGGCAGAAAGGTTTAATTGGGAGAGTATTTTGTCACAGTCAGCACAAAAAGAGAATGTAATGAGGTACAAGCTTGTATATACATGCTTGATCCTTCTTGTATATATATTGGGGAGGGGCATACCCCTGTATGGCATAGACCTGGCTGCCCGTGCCTATCGTGATATTGGCGTAGAGGAAGTGCTGATGCAGATAATCAGCGGGGATGCATACCGTTCCTCTGTTTTTGCCCTGGGGATTTTCCCATTCATGATATCCAGCATACTGGTTCAGATTGCCTTTGCAATTCGGAATCTATTTTCCAAAGCGAGGGTTTCACCCAAAGCCATGAGCCGCGCAATGGCCACAGGAACCTTGGCCATAGCTATATTGCAGGCATTTGCCCAAGTGCCCCAATTAGAATTTAAATCAGCGGAAGGGATGCTCCCTTATGCAAAGGTTACCGCAGGCGTAGAAATGGTAACGGGCGTTATGGTGATTATGTGGCTCTCTAACCGAAATGGGAAATATGGGGTTGGCGGGCGTATGATTGTGGGATTGATCAATATTTTAGAGAGGATCACATCAACGCTGCTTGGCCATGAGATACAGAGCCTTCTGCTTCCTTTGGGAATATCTTTGGCTGTGATGCTGGTCACCCTTGTTATGGAAAATGCAGAGCTGCGGATTCCTGTGCAGCGTGTTTCTATACATAATATTTATGCAGACAAGAACTATATGGCGATTAAACTCAATCCAGTAGGCGTTATGCCAGTCATGTTTTCTACGGCAGTGTTTATGCTTCCAAAACTTTTGGTTTCCCTTCTGGCTTATTTGTTCCCGCAGAACGCAGGGATTGCCTGGTGGCAGGCAAATATGGTTTTGACAGAGCCGGCTGGGATTATTGTGTATATCGCATGTGAATACCTGCTCACAATTAGCTTTTCCATGATTATGGTCAGCCCCAAAGATATTACAGAACAGTTTTTGAAAAGCGGGGACAGTATTGTAAACCTCCATGCAGGGCGCGACACGAAACGGTATCTGAGGAAGGTTATGTGGTGTATCAGTTTTATTAGCGCCACAGTGATGGGGATATGCGTCCTGGTGCCATTAATACTGCAATTAGAGGGGAACATTGACAGCACCCTTACGATGCTGCCATCCTCAATTATGATGGCAATTGGCTTTTGGTGCACGATTTACCGGGAGGTTGTATCTATCCATAAATATGACGCATGCCAGCCATTATTTTAGGCCGTGGCATAAATATGCCGGCTCAAGGTTAGGGAGCGTTGCAATACAAGGTATGCTGTATGGTATTTTGGGGCTTATTTACAATGATTTTGCCACCCTGTATGCAGGTGGCGGTTTTGGAGGAAAAAATGATATATTTTATTCCAGCTTGGTATCAGCAAGGGCAATGGCATGAAAATGAGCAAAGTTGGACAGTAAGGCGTATGCACACAGAATTTGACGATACGGTAAAGCAGATACAGCTATTTCACCGCAGCAAGGCTTATCCCTATCAGATCATGCTCCTTAGCGCTGCGCCGAACTTCCGTCATTTCCTTCATAGGCAGGGGGTGTACCATGCGCCTTATTGGTCCTGCTTCGATGCCATACAGGAAGTAAGGCGGAAAAAAATGGCGGTGCTTTCCTTCCATAATTTGAAATGGCCGGAAGGCATTGAGTTTGCCTATACCCCCTTTGTGGTTGTTGCTATGTTGAAAAAAGAAAAATATGCGCAAATTGATTTTGGGGAGGATGGGAACCCCATCCGAATTGACCTGTTCCAGGATGGAATGCTCCAACGCCGCAATATCTATGATGACAGGGGGTTTATTTCCATCACATCCCTTTTTGAAGGGGGGCAGCCTGTTTACCAGGATTACCTGATGGAAAATGGGATATGGAAGATGCGTTATTTTCAAAAGGATGGCCATATAGAGATCAATGGGAAATACCCGGAATATTTGCTGCAGTACCAGGATAAAGTCCAGCCCAAACGCTTTTCCAGGCTGGCTTACGAAAATATTGAGCAGGTGATCTATGAGGTATTGGCCTCTTACCTGAGCCTGGCTCAGGAGCAGGATATTTTTTGCGTGGCAATGCATGGCCAGCATGCGCAGCTGTTAGGGGAGGCTTTGAAAGAGAAAAGGCGGGTTTTATCATTTTTTGAGGACCGGTATCCGGTATCTGCCCATCCAGAGGCTATGGGCATGATCAAAGGAGCGGATTACCTTGTTGTGGATTCAGAAAAAAATATGGATAAGATACAGCAGTCGCTTGGGATGCTGCCGCAGAATGCCATGGCAATCCCGCCCTATGATTCCAGGGTGGATTTAGGGATAAGCCAGCAGTTCCGTGTGCAGAAGGTCCTGGTGCCGGTGGATGGAATGGAAGATGGGGTATTTGGCCAGCTGATTGGCCTTTTAGGGGAATACCTGCTTAAAAATGAGAAAGCCAGAATCCATCTCTTTACCAGAAGGGCAGAATACGGCAGAATGCAAAAGGTGTTGGAACAAGCCAGGAATGAGCTTCGGAAGGCAGGCCTGGAAGAGGGGTGGGCTGCGGAAGAGGAAGAAGGGCAGGTTTCAGAAAATAACCTGGAGCCTGAAGATGCTGTCCCAATTAAATTTTTTGTGGAGCAGTGCGTGGATGAGTTGTCCGTCAGTAAGTGCATGCGGGAGCAGAGGCTGCTTGTGGATATGCGTAAGGTTCCAGAACTGTATCTGCAGGTTGCTGCAATCAGCGTTGGGATTCCGCAGCTTGTGCGCACAGAGACAGAATTTGTCAAACATGGCAAAAACGGCATGGTGCTGGAACAGATAGGGGCATTGCAGGGCGCTTTGGATTATTACCTGAAAGGGGCGAAAAACTGGAACCAGGCAATGGTCTGCTCTTACGAGCTTGTCAAGGAATATACAACGGAAAAGCTATTAGGAAAGTGGAGGGAGGTGCTGGGCTGCGTTGGAGGGGATTCATATCTTGCAGTTGGGAAGCAAGGACTGGAATAATATTTATGCGCTGCCGCAGTGGGTCTGCCTGGATTATGCGGAAAGCTTTGTGGGGAGATCTGAAAATACAAAGCCTGGGAAGCCTTATGACCTGTGCTTCCTGGACAGGACGCCCAGGGAAGAGGAAATTGAGTGGCTGCACCAGGAAATTAAGGCATACACGCTTTTTATTACAGGGAATGTGGAAGCCAGCGGCAGGACAGCATGGCTCTGCCAATGTAAAAAGGCACAGCATATTTTGGAAAAAGACATACAGGGATTTTTGTTAAATGAGTCAAAATATTATATTGCAAAGCCTTATGGCTCCAAGTTTCATTTGAAGGACGTGGCTGTCGCCCAGGGATTTTCCGGGAAAGTGAAATGGGATGGGAATTACAGCGTGACGGTGGAGGGGAAGTTTGGGGATGAGCTTCGCCAGGTGGCTTATTGGCGTTATAATGCGCATTTAAACCAAGGGAAGGCAATAGATTTATGGCTGGAATACAGTAAGGATCCAGGGGTATCCATATCACTGGAGGTCACACAGTTTGTACAAGGGAGTATTTCTGAGGAGGCTGCCCACTGGGAATTTTCGGAGGATGATTTACAGCAGGTAATCCAGCTGGAAAGCAAAAAGGATGGCTCAGCCTTTTTTTCCGTCTGTGCAAAAGGGGAGGGGAAGCTCTCCATCATTGCGTTGCACCATAGGCATTCCCGGGGAAGCCATGGATATTTCCTGCCTGGAGGGGAACGGTATGTGACGTCCGGCAAAGAAGAGGCATTCTGCTATTTTGACCCAGGGGATTTAAAGCCGCCCCTTTGTGTATATTTTTCAGGATATAAGACATTACAGGGCTTTGAAGGATACTATATGATGAAAGGAATGGGATGCCCATTTCTTTTAATAGCGGAGCCGAGGCTGGAGGGCGGGGGCTTTTATATGGGATCTGCGGAGTATGAAAAGATATTTGCCGACATGATCCAGAAGTATAGGGAAGAGCTTGGGTTCCGGGCAAACCAGGTGATACTTTCCGGCCTGTCTATGGGCACCTATGGCGCCTTATACTATGGATGCGATATCAAGCCCCATGCGGTTATCCTGGGGAAGCCCCTGGCGAGCATAGGCAATGTAGCGGCAAATGAAAAGTATAACAGGCCAGGCGTATTCCCTACTTCCCTGGATGTATTGCAGCGCCAAAGCAGGGCATTGGACGAAAATGCCGTGCAGGCGCTGAATGCAAAGTTCTGGCGCAAGTTTAAGGGCACCGATTGGGGGCAGACAAAATTTATCATTTCCTATATGCTGGAGGATGATTATGATGCAGACGCCTACCAGATGCTGATTTCCAATATCCAATCAGAAGGGGCGCAGGTATATGGGAAAGGGCTCCATGGGCGGCATAATGATAATACGAATGGGATTGTAGGCTGGTTTTTGGGACAGTACAAAATGGTGCTGGAGGAAGATTTTGCCAGAGGGAAAGGAAAGAAATGACGGGAGAAAAGTGGAAGGTTTTTTGGAATGAACATTCTTCGGATACCTATCTGTACGGTTCAGAAATATGGTACCACAAGAAAGATGACGTGGAATTTCATAATAAGCTGATGCCCCCTGGGACAGTAATCAAGAAGTGGTATTCTAAGACAAACTACCAGATGAAGAGGATAGAGCCTGCCCTGCCGATTATCGACGGCGAGTGCGAGTACCGGATAACGGTCCATATAGGCTGCCAGGAAAGGGAGGCATGGATCCTGCGGCTGGTCTTTTATGATAAATATGATGCGGAGGCAGGCAGCGCAGCCATCCGGGACAGGGTAACAGATTTTCAGTGCCCCCTTAATACCTACAGCTATGAAATGCAGCTGATCAATGGGGGGATGACACAGTTCCACTTTCATTTTGTGGAAATAGAAGAGTTAGAGCCAGGGCAGGAAGAGGAAGCGGGAGCCGCAAAGCAAAGGCGGTGGAAAAAGCTCAAGAAATAGGATCTGCCCCAGAAGAAATCCCCAAAAGACAGAGGAAGAATGAAAGCAGAGACAGTGAAAGAGTTGAAAAGAAATGAGTCAGAGAAGGAAACGAAGGAAGCTGAAAAGGATCCTGCGCCAGGTCAGAAAATGCCAGGAAAAGGCCAGGCTGCTGTCAGATGAGGAACTGTCGCATTTGACAGTGGAATTTAAAGAACGCCTGGCAAATGGCGAAAGCCTGGATGCCCTTTTGCCGGAGGCATTTGCCGCAATCTGCGAGGCAGATTACCGTATCTTGGGGATGGCTCCGTATGATGTGCAGATTCTGGGCGGGATTGCGCTGCATAAAGGGTATCTGGCAGAGATGAACACGGGCGAGGGGAAGACCTTGGTGGCAACGATGCCCTTATACCTGAATGCCCTTACAGGTAAGAGCGTTATATTGGTAACTGTGAATGATTACCTTGCGAAGCGTGACGCAGAGGAAATGGGGCCTGTGTATCGGTTTATGGGGCTCTCGGTGTCAGCAGGAAGCGGGGAGGAAGAAACCGCCGAGGGGGAAAAGCCCAAATATGAAAGATCCCAGAACGCAGGGAAAAAAGAAATGTATGCGGCGGATATTGTATACACGACCCACAGCGCATTGGGGTTTGACTATCTTTTCCATAATCTGGTAACCAGGGCGGAGGATCGGTTCCTGCGGGAATTTTATTATGTGATTATTGATGAGGCGGATTCCGTGCTGCTGGACGGGGCGCAGACTCCGCTGGTTATTTCCAGTTCACCCAGGGTGCAGTCGAACCTCTATGATATGGCGGATTTTTTTGTCACCACCATGGCAGAGGATGAAGATTATGAAAAAGAGGATAAGGCGGTATGGCTGACAGACGAGGGCATACGGTATGCAGAAACATTTTTTCAGATTGAAAATTTCTACAGTGAGGAATATTTTGAGATCAACCGGCATGTGACCCTGGCATTGCGCGCCCATATGATGTTTGAAAGGGGCGACGCCTATATGGTGTCTAAGGACGGGAAGGTCGTGCTGCTGGATGGGAGCACGGGAAGGCTGATGAATGGTATGAAGCTGCGGGGCGGACAGCATCAGGCATTGGAGGCAAAAGAGGGGGTAGAGATTTCGCAGGAAAACCGCTCTGTGGCAGCGGTCACATTTCAGAATTTATTCTTAATGTTCCCCAAAATGGCAGGGATGAGCGGCACGATGGAAAATGCGTCAGAAGAGCTCAGGGGCGTGTATGGGGCAAAAGTGCTGGTGATTCCGCCAAACCGCCCAAGGAAAAGAGTGGATCTGCCAGACCGCTATTTCCGGAATAAGGAAGAGCAGATTGAGGCAGCCGTCGCAGAAACCCTAGAGCTCCATGAGGCAGGAAGGCCTGTATTGATCGTGGCTTCGAATATCGTGGATACAGAGTCGGTTTCTAAGATTTTGTTGGAAGGGCAAATCCCCCATAATGTGCTGAATGCGAACAATGCATACTGGGAGGCGGAAATCATCAAAGAAGCCGGCCAGAGGGGCGCAGTGACGGTGGCGACCTCTATGGCTGGCCGCGGCACGGACATCAAGCTTGGGGAAGGCGTGGAAGGGCTGGGCGGCCTTGCAGTCATAGGCATTGGGCGTATGGAGAATGTCCGGATGGAGCGCCAGGCACGGGGGCGCGCAGGAAGGCAGGGGGATGTAGGGTCCAGCCATTTTTTTGTGTCCCTGGAGGATAGCGTCGTAGATGGAGGGGATTCGGACAGGTATGGAAAATATATTGAGGGGAAAAAGCGGATCAGCAGGCGGAGGCTAAAAAAGATTATTGACAAGTCCCAGACGATAGGGGAAGAAGCGGCAGTCATGTCGCGGAAAAGATCCGTGGATTATGACAAGGTGATGCAGAGGCAGCGGGACTTAATCTATGCCACCAGGGACCATCTCCTTGATGGCGGCAGCATTGGGCAGGAACAGATCCTGCAGATAGCAGAAAAGAATATACAGAGGTTTTTGGATGCGCAGGATACTATGGACAGAAGAGTCCTTACCCGGTATATCCTGGATAATATTTCTTACCGGCTGGACCAGGATATACCGGATGTTTCGGCCAATGGCAGCATGGATCCTGCAAAATATCTGCTTCGGAAAGTGCGCCAAAGGCTGAAAGAGCAGGAAGATGGCCTGGGGCTAAGGGATATGGACACATTTATCCGCGTGGCAATCCTTAGCGCAATCGACAATGCCTGGGTAGAGCAGGTGGACTATATGCACCAGCTCCAGGCAGCGGTCTCTGGCAGGGCAATGGCACAGCGGAATGTGCTGTTCGAATACCAAAACGAGGCGTTTGACTCGTTCCGGAAAATGGAGGACACTGTTTTTGAGGCAGCCATGCGCAATATTATGCTGAGCAATGTATATGTGGATGAGGAAAAGAAGCTGCATATTGTGTTTCCATAGAATAGATTTGTACATTGCAATTTGGGAACAAGGAGAGGGATATGGTTTATAATTTTCATCATTTCTCTTATTGGCTTAAGGGCGGTATGGAAACCGGACAGGCATATGCAATGGCAGAGAGCAGGGAAAGCTATTTTGGCTTATTGGAGTTGTGATTGGAAGGCAATGCTTTTGAAACAGCCGGATTTATTGTGTTTTTAGGAAGGAGCAGGCATGGTTTATAATTTTAATCTGGGAATTGGCTGGGCCAGCAGTGGGGTGGAATATGCACAGGCCTATCGGGCAAAGGTGCTGCGGGAGATTGGCCAGGAAGCAAAGTTTATATTTACGGATATGTTCCCAAGGGATAATATACAGCATATGGCGGAGAATATCGGCTTTTTGGATAATGAGGTGATTTGGCTGTATACATTTTTTACAGATTGCAAGACGTCCCCAGTTACATATACTCTGGGGCAGCTGCAAAAAAGCTTTGGGGGAAGGGGTTTTTCCAGCATGAAAGAGGGCGCCAAAGTAAAATACGATTTTACAGGGACAGACAGTTATTATATGGCATATCTGGTAAATGAGAATGAAGACCGGGTGCACCGTGTGGAAATGGTCTCAAATGGCTGCCTGATCCGGAAAGACTATTATACTTACTGCAGGATATATTCTGAATATTATGCGCCGCTGGATAATAAGGCGCATTTATATCAACGCAGGTTTTTTAACCAGGATGGAACGGTGGCCTATGAGGAGATAACAGACAATGATAAAGTAATGTACCAGTTTCCTGACCGGCTGCTCTGCTCAAAGGAGGAGCTTGTGGGCTATTTGGTGGAATGCCTGAAGCTGGCGCCCCAAGATGTTGTGATTATTGACAGGACAACAGGGATTGGCCAGGCGATTATGCAAAATGCTGCCCCAGCCAAAATCGGCATTGTGATCCATGCGGACCATTTTAGTGAAGGCAGCACGGATGAGGAGCATATCCTTTGGAATAACTATTACGAATATGCGTTTTCACAGCATAAGCATATAAGCTTTTATCTCGCGTCAACAGATACACAGAATCAGCTTTTGAAAGAGCAGTTCCAGAAGTATATGGGAATCAAGCCTAGGATTGTGACAATTCCGGTAGGCAGCCTTGATAAGGCGAAGCGGCCAGAAAAAGGCAGAAAAAGGCATTCCTTGATTACAGCTTCCAGGCTGGCTGATGAGAAGCATATTGACTGGCTGATTGAAGCCGTTGCAAAGGCAAGGGAGCAGGTGCCGGATATTTCCCTGGACATTTATGGAAAGGGCGGGGAAGAGCCGAAGTTAAAGAAATTGATTGAAAAATTCCAATGCGGCAGCTGTGTGCGCCTTTGCGGGCAGCAGAATTTGGAGCATGTATATCAGGATTACGAAGCATATCTGTCAGGCTCTACCAGTGAAGGGTTTGGCTTGACTTTGATGGAGGCGGTTGGATCTGGCCTGCCAATTATTGGCTTCGATGTACGGTATGGCAACCAAAATTTTATTGATGATGGGAAAAACGGCTATCTGATTGCCGTACATGATAAGATGGAGAAGAAAGAGCGGGTGCAATGTTTGGCAGAATGTATTGTCCGTCTGTTTACGGAAGCTGATTTAGCGGCATTCCATGTGCATTCATATGAAAAGGCAAAAGCGTATCTTACAGAGGAGGTAAAACAGCAATGGATAGAATTGCTAAAAATATAATAGAAAGCGACGCCATTTTACTGCTGGATAATTATGGAAAGGACAGCCAGGCGCTGCATACATCATTTAAGCAGGCCGGGGTGGGCTGCCCGGCAGTGGTAGTCGAAGACGATGGGTTTTTGCCAGATGATGTCATGTCGGTATATGGGTTTTTCCTGGGCGACTTTCAGGCAGCGCTGGGGAAGCAGGCAAGGCCAAGATACTTTAATGAGATCACAGTGCCAAAATATTGGGAAATCAGCGGAACCAACAGCGGCGGCAGGGTGCAGGATTTATGCCAGGAAAGGGGCAGGGTTTTTTATGCTGAGCCGCTGCATAAACGGCTTGTTAAAATTGTGGACTGGATGGATGGGCAGGGCGTAGTCCGTTCCAGCGACCATTACAACCGCTATGGGGCGCTATACGGCCGGACGGTTTTTAACGCTAAGGGCCAGAAGGTAAATAAGGCATATTTTTCCGCAGACGGAAGGGAAGCCATTGTGGAAAATTTTGTGACAGGCGATATTATTTTAAATGAAGGGGATGAGGTGCGGATATTCCCCAATAAGACGGAGTTTGTGATATATTTTCTTGTACGGGCGCGCTTTACCCAGAGCCGGATTTTCTTCAATTCCCTTTCTACGCCTTTTTTTGTGTCAAACCGGCTGAAGTCGCAGTCAAAGCGGGATATCCTGTTTTGGCAGGAGCCGGCAAGGGATGATATCCCAGGCAATATGCAGTCAATTTTCAACGGGGAGGCCAGCCGCACGGCTGCGGTTATGGTACAGAAAAAGAAATCCTATGATAAGCTGGTTTCCCTTGGCGCGCCCAAAGGCATAGTGCGCAAGCTGGGCTTCCTCTATCCATTTTCCAGGGAAAATGCCTATCAGCCCAAGGCGCTGGTCTGCACAAATTCAGACAGGATTGAGCATTGTGAGGATTTGGTAAAGTCTTTGCCGCAAATGCATTTCCACATTGCAGCCCTGACGGAAATGTCCCCTAAGCTGATGGGAATGGATGCCTATAGCAATGTGAGCCTGTATCCAGGCGTGAAGACAGCTGTTTTAGATGAATTGTTTGAAACCTGCGACTACTATTTAGATATTAACCATGAGCCAGAGATTGTCTCAGCGGTCCAGAAGGCATTTTTGCATAACCATTTGATTTTTGCATTTCAGGAGACAATGCATAATGCAGATTTTGTGGCAGAGGAACATAGGTACCCAGCGTCTGGCTGGGAACGGATGCGCAAAGATATAGAAGCGGCCATGGCAGATGAGGAGAAGCTGGAAGGGATGTTGCTGGCACAAAAAAATGCGGCATTGGCAGAGACGGCAGAAAAATACCGGGGCTTATAATTTTTTCCTTATCTCAATATCCAGGCGGATTGCATTAATGCCTATCCGCCTGGGCGGCAGGCGGCATGAACAATTTTCCCAACCCATCCACGGAATTCCTATCCTCATACTGTATGTTTTAACAAAATTAGTTCATTTGTATACCTTTCATTTGTACAATTCCACTAAAAATCCCCCCTAATTCCAAAGAATCCCTCCTTTTTCACGGCTTTGTAAAATGTTATACTTATCCTAGGGATAATTTTATTAATATTACACAATCACTTAAAGGAGGAAGGATTATGAAATCACACAAACGCTTTCTAAGCATTCTTTTGGCATCTGCCCTGGCGCTTTCGCCGCTGCAGATGGCCTACGCATACCCAGCGGATTCCCAATCGGGCGCAGCGGGATCTGCAGGCAGCGAAGATTATACCCAGTATGTGGATCCTTTTGTTGGGACCCAGGTAGACTATGGCCAGCTTTTCCCGGGCAGCGTGGTGCCCTATGGGTTAATGAAGCTGAACGCAGATACATACCCCCATAATACCTTAGACCATGCCGGATATGATTACAGTAAGGGACAGATTGAGGGATTTACCCATACCAGGGTAGAAGGCGTTGGCGGGCAAGGCTCCGGCGGCGATATTTTGGTAACGCCAACCTATGCCCATTATACGGAAAAGCCCAGCGCAGCCTCCCGGGCGATGCAGATTGTAAAAGATAAGTATGGCAATAAAATAGAAGATGCTTCCCCAGGGTACTATACGGTAAGCCTGTGGCCGAAAAAGGGGATGGATGACGCGGCCAGGGAAGACCGCAGCGCAGGCAGCATTAAGGCGGAGCTGACAAGCGATGTGCGTACGGGATACCATCGCTATACCCTTCCGAAGGACGGGGAAATTTCCCTGACTGTGGATATGAAATATACCTACCATCCAAGGAGCCGGGATGTGATCCTGAACATCGAGAAGGGCAAGGACAAGACGGCGCTTTCCGGGCGCTTTTCTGGCACAAATGTCAGCGGCAATGGAAAGTATACCATGTACTTTTATATGGAAACCAGCCAGCCGGCATTGGATGTGGATATTTGGGATGCTGAAGGCTTCCGGGCTTTTTCTGGTAAAACAGTTACAGGGGATGACGTAGGGGCAGTCCTGACCTTTATGGGCAAAAAGGGCGTTCCCCTGGAAGTGAAGGTAAGCGTGTCCCCGATCAGCGCGGAACAGGCAAAGAAAGACATGGAAGCGGAAATGCCTGGATGGGATTTTGAGAAGGAGCGGGCAGAGGCAAAGCAGGCATGGAATGAGGTGCTGGGCAAGGTAAAGGTCACAGCCTCAAAAACAAGCGACCCGGACGGCACGAAAAAGCGCCTGTTCTATACCCATCTGTACCATATGTTCACCATGCCCATGAACGCTACCAGCACAGACGGGACGTACCGTGACATTAGCCCTGACAACAATGTGAAGGTGGCGGATGGGTATACCCATTATGATTCCTGGACGCTCTGGGATGATTTTAAGAAATACCCGATCATTGGGCTGGTGCTGCCAGATGTCTATGCAGACATTATCCGGTCTGTGGCGGATGGGCTGGAAGCAGGTTTTGCCACCTGGAGCCACAACTATCAGGTTGTCCCAAATATACGGACGGAGCATGCAGTGGCTTTGCTGGCAGACGGCGTGTCCAAAGGGATGACAGACATCCCCAACCTGGATGCAGCCTATGAGAAGGCCAAGGAGATCGCAGATAAGGTAACAGATGCAGACCGCCGCAGCCGGGCAGACCGCATGGTGGAATACTGTTATGATGATTGGGCCATTTCCCAGTTGGCGCAGGTGCTGTATGAACAGACTGGTGATGGGAAATATATGGAAGATTACCAGAAATATGCCACCCGGGCATTTTTGTATAAGGAACTGTACCGTGCAGATGCGGTTATCCCGGCTGCCCAGTACCAGGGAATGACAGGGATGGGCGAAAATCCGGTGGGCTCTGCGCCTATGGGGCTGCTCTGGGGTAAAAATGCAGACGGAACCTGGAGAAGCGGGAACCCGGAATCCATTGGAAGCGGCCAGGGGCTGTACCAAGGTTCTTTGTGGCAGTATACCTTCTGGGACACCAATGATGTGGCAGGGCTTATGGACCTGATGGGCGGCAAGGACGCCATGTACCGGCAGTTATCCTACCTGATGGGAGAATATGACCCGGAAAATGGATCCAGGATGCTCCACACCAGTGACAATGAGATTGATATGCATTCTCCCTATCTGTTCAACTATGTGGGGCGCCCATCCAGGACACAATACTGGACCCGCCAGATTTATGGGGATAAATCCTTTACCTGCGGGTACACAGGGGCTGGCGGCTCCAAACAGTATCTGTATAAGCTGCAGCCTGCAGGGTATTTGGAAGGGATGGATGACGACGCCGGCACAATGGCTTCGGCGTATGTGGCGGCTGCAACCGGTTTGTTCCCTGTTACGCCGGGAGACCCAACCTTCCAGATTACTTCCCCGTTCTTTGAGGAAATCCGCCTGGATGTGGGGAATGGCAAGGAATTTGTGATCCAGGCAGATAATGTGTCGCCAGACAATAAGTATATCCAGTCTGCAACGTTAAATGGCGCAGAGTTTGAGCGTACCTGGCTGGATTATGAAGAAATCTCAAGGGGCGGGACGATCCGCTATGAAATGGACAGCGAGCCTTCCGATTGGGCGGCAGAGGCAGCCCCGGTTCCTTCCATGTCAGATACGGTGGATTCTTCCATTTATGAAAATGAGCCGATTTCCTTCTCTTCCATGGCATTTTTGGAAAGCGAAGAAAATGACGGCTCCATCCAGGATTCCATCCAGATTGTTTTGCAGGATGAGGCAGTTTCTTTCCAGGGAGAGGATGGGAAGGATGTGGCGCCAAGCAGCTATAGCGTAGCCAATGTGCCCCAAGGCCTGCAGGCGAAGCTGGTGAAGGAGGATGGCAGGACGCTGCGCCTGAGCCTGGCAGGAAAGGCCGAGAAGCATGGGATTTCCGATAATATAGACAGCCTGTCCCTGGAGCTGAAGGATTCCCTGTTCAGCGGCACGGTTACCTCCAAGCGGAAAAGCCAGATGCTGAAGGTGCAGTTTAACGACAATGGCATCCGGTATTCCAAAGACACAGTCAAAGAAGGCGAGGACGGAGCCTTTAATGAGACGGTTGTGGCATCCCTGACGGGGGATGTGGCATTTTCCGGGAACAATGGCGAGGATTTTGTGGAATCTGGCAAGCTGACCTTCCAGGGGCTGCCCCAGGGTATGGAGCTTGCAGCAGTTAAGACAGGCAACAGGCAGGTAGAGCTGCGCTTTACCGGAAGGATCACAGGGAAGCTAGAAGACCGTGATGGGCTGAAGCTGACTTTCTCCGACAGCGCCTTTGTAGGGGATAAGGCAGACTGCATTATTGGGGCCAATTATGGGGGGATGAAGACAATCCGTATCCTTTCTGCCTCCGCAAGCCAGAGGGCGGAGCGTGAGGCTGCAGTGGAACGGCTGAAAATGGCGTTGGAACAGTGCAAAAAGACAGACTTTAGCATCTACCTTGCAGAGAGCGTCCAAGCCTTGGAGCGCGTAATGGAAAAGGCAGAGGCTTTGCTGGAGGAAGAGGCTTCCATTACCACAGAACAGGCGGAAAGCATGGGAAAGGAATTGGAGGACGCCTTAAACAGCATGGCAAAGCGCAGGGACGGCACAAAGAAAATAGAGCTGGAGGATTTTGACACATGGAGTTCCCTGCTTCATCCAGACAGCAACAACAACGGGCCGTTGAAGGTGGAAAACACATCTGATCCAGAGGAGGCTGTAAAGACCCAGCAGGTTGCCAATACATTCCGTGGCGCATGGCTGTCTTATGGGGTGGACTTTGGGGATGAGGCGCCAGATACCCTTTCCATCCGTTATTCCGGTTCCCAGAGCTGTTATCCGGATTCTGCGGTAGAGCTGCGCTTAGGCGGGGTGGATGGCGAAGCAGTGGTTACCGTGCCTACGCCGCCGACAGGGGCATGGGCAAACTATACGACGGCCACGGTGGAATTGACCGAGGAGGCAAAAGAGAAGCTGGCAGGGGAGAAAATCCTGTACCTGGTATTTACTGGGACCCATATCAGCAACAATAAATATTATGCAGGCAACTTTAATTGGATGCAGTTCCAGAAAAAGGATACCCAGGAGCCAGAGAAGATCCATGATGTATCCGGCGGGAAGCTTTTAGAGGCTGAAAACTTTGACAGTTGGGATACCACCAGGCATCCTTCCGGCAACGGGCCTTTGAAGACAGAGTCCGCAGGGGCAGGCGGCAGCGGGCAGAGCGTCGCCAATACCTTTGATAAAGCTTGGATCAAATTTGACAAAATTGATTTTGGATCAGATGCAGTTACCAAGATTACCGCTAATTACAAAATGAAGAAAGCCAACTGCCCAGAGGATTCCCGCCTGGAAATCCGGAAAGATGACCCGGAAAACGGCGAGCTTTTGGCTACGGTTATGCTTCCGGAGGTAGAGATAACCTCAGGAAACTGGTCCCCATGGGTTCTGGCAGAGGCCGAGATAGAAGGCGGCAGCCTAAAGGGCGTTATGGACAATATTTATATGGTATTCCGCGGGGATATGTCCGGGCATAACAGCTGGTATATCTGTAACCTGGATTACCTGAAATTTGAGTCTGTGAAGAAGCAGCCGGCTTATGAAAGGATTGAACTGGAGGATTATCTTGTAAGCGGCGATGGGCTGCAGGCAGAGGACAAGGACGGCGGGAAGGTTGTGGCAAATGTCAACAGCGGCGAAGGCATACTGGTTCCCAATGTGGATTTTGGGGAGGATGCCCCAGAGGCCATTACCGTACGTTATGCAGCCAACACAAACTGCCATAAGGACGCGCATTTTGAAATCCGCCTTGGCGCAAAAGACGGGGAGCTGGTCTCCAAGGTCAGCACGCCGATTACCGGAGGCTGGGATCAGAATGCCCAGATCCGTGTGGAATTGGATGCAGAGGGACGAAAGAAGCTGACAGGCAGCCAGGATATTTATATCCTGTTTGGCGGAAGCGGAGGAAGCTGGGTTGGGAATTTTAACTGGATCCGTTTTGAGCGTTTCCTTACCTCCCCGGTGGCAGAAAAAGAGTACGGCCTGCTCCAGGCAGAAGAAGCAGAGGAGCTGTCCGCAGATTGCTCTATTGAGAATGCAGATTATGTAAGCGCAAATGCATCTGGCGCTTGGCTGCGGTTTGATAAATGCCAGTTCACGGGGGAAGGGCTTGGGAAGGTTTCCATTTCCTATTCCCAGGATTCCTCCAGCATGGGCAAAAATACAAAGGCTGAAATTTACCTGGACAGCAAGGATAAAGAAAGGCCGGATGCAGTGATTGACCTGCCAGCGACCTCTTCTGGCAGCGACCTGTACCAGACGGCAACTGTAAAGCTGGATCCGCCTGTTACTGGGGAGCATACCCTGTACCTGGTGCTGAAAACAGAGGCCAGTGGGAACAGCCAGAAGGCGGCAAAGCTGGATTGGCTGCTGCTCCAGGAGGCAAACGCTTATCTGGAACAGTTGGAAACCCTGTATGGAACCTTGTCCCCGGCAAAGAATAAGATTGATATCCAGCAGCAGCTGGAACAGCTCTTTTTGCCCCTGCGGGAAGCATTGCTGAAGGCAGAGCGGCTGATCGGGTCAAATGCTGCTGACAGGGAGGAAATTGCAGAGGCGGCAAAGGCTCTTGCCGCATTGGAACAGCCGATTGTAGAGTGCCTGTTAGGGGGAGAGATGGGGGCCCTGATCCAGGAAACGGAGAAGCTGAATGCCCAGAATACAGACGCGGAAAGCCTGGCGGCTATCCAGCCATTGCTGGTGGCGGCAAAAGCAGTCCAGGCAGACAGCGGCTATGCAGAATATGCAGCGGCTTATGATGCATTAAAGCAGGCTTATGATACCAGGAAGCCTACCCAGGATAAATACGCCCTTGCCGCGTTGCTGGCAGAGGCCAGGGAAGCCCAAAACAGCACAGGCGAATATTTAACGGAATCCAAGAAATTCTTGGCGTCTGCCATTGACCAGGCAGAGGCAGCCATGGCAGAGGAAAAAGCCACAGAGGAACTGATTACCGCGGCAATGCAGGGGCTGAAGGACGCCATGGGCGCACTGGTTCCTGTTGCAGACAAGGCAGGGCTGGAGCAGGCAGTGGCACAGGCACAGGAGCTGCTGCTGCAGGGAGGCCTTTTGGATGCGGCCAAACAGCTTGTGGAAGAAAAGGTAAATGCTGCAAAAGCGTTGATTGACCGTGCGTCAAGCGATATGGCGCCTACCACCAGCCGGGAATTTTCCATTGGCAAAAAGGAGCTGGAGGATGCCCTGGCCTGGGCAAAGAGCCTGCCTGACGCAGGTCAGAAGGCAGCATTTGACCAGTTGAAGGATGAGGCCACAAATATGGATCTGAAGTTATATACCTCATCTTCCGCCCGTGCCTTAAGGGAAGCCTTAAAGGCAGCAGAAGCATTGGGCGAATACCCATCAGCAGATGAGATGCTGGAGGCTATGGAAGCCCTGCAGGCAGCCATGGCAGGCCTGGAGGCAGACCGGAGCGCCCTGCTTTATGGCATGAGCCAGGCGGAAATCTTCCTTCTGCAGGCAGGAAGGTATACAGAAGATTCCCTGCAGTCTTTGGAAGCTGTATTAGAGCAGGCAAAAGCCATTTATGACAAAGAGGACGCCAGCATAGCAGAGGTGGAAGAAGCAGCGAAGTCCTTAGAGTCTGCAATGAAGGGGCTGGTTTCTGTCCATTCATTGCTGGTCAGCAAAGGAAGCGGAAGCGGCTTCTATGCAGAGAATGCAACGGTAACGGTGGCTGCTGATCAGCCGTCAGAAGGGCAGCGTTTTGTGAAATGGCAGGCAGAGGGGATTACTTTGGCAGATGCCAGCCAGGAGAAGCTCCAATTCACAATGCCTGCAAACGGGGTGACATTGACAGCTATTTATGAGGAAATCCCGTCAGCCACAGTAACAGATCCGGACAGTGGCATACAGGTTTCTGGGAAAATCACCAGCCAGGCAGGATTTACCGTAAAAGCCTTTACCGGAAAGGACGCCGGATATACGGAAATGAAAGGATTTTTGGGCGGGCAGGAGGTAATTGGGGCATATACCCTTTCAGGCCTTGCCTTTGATGGAAAATTGGCCATAACATTCCCTACAGGCACGAAATGGAATGGGAAGATGGTCACTGTCCTGCAGAAAAAGGAGGATGGCACAGTCCAGGCGTCCTATGTCTTTGCTGAAAATGGAAAGGCCAGCATCACAACCAGGGAATTGTCTACGTTTATGGTTGGGATTTGGCAGGGGAGTTATAGCGGAATGACTTTAGAGCAGCTGGAGGCCATGTTAAAAGAGATACAAGATGCGAAGGACGCGGCAGAGCAGGCACAGAAAAATGCAGAAGAGGAACGCTTAAAGGCGGAAAAAGCCGTATTGAATGCCCAGGCTGCCCAGGAAAAGGCAGAGGAAGCCCAAAGGGAAGCAATAAAGGCGCAAGAAGCAGCAGATAAGGCAAAGGATGACGCCAATACGGACCGGCTTGCGGCAGAACAGGCCTTAAAGGAAGCCCAGGAGGCGCAGAAGAAGGCGCAGGAAGCCCAGGATAAGGCCATCAAGGCGCAGGATGAGGCCATCAAGGCGCAGGGAGAGGCTAAGAAGGCACAGGAAGAGGCAGAGAAAGCACAGGACAACATAAATGCAGACAAGCTTGCCGCAGAAGAAGCCCTGCTGAAAGCCCAGATTGCCCAAAAAGAGGCAGAGAAGGCACAGGAAGAGGCAGAGAAGGCGAAAGAAGAGGCAAATGCAGACAAGCTTGCGGCAGAACAGGCCTTAAAGGAAGCCCAGGAGGCACAGAAGAAAGCGGAACAGGCCTGGAAGGAAGCACAGAAGGCAATGGAAAAGGTTCAGAAGATGCTGGAAAAAGCAAAGACCTATAAGGCGGGCAATTTTAAATTCCGGATTTTGGACAATACCACAAGCGTGCCTACCGTTAGGGTGGTTGGGACTACAAAGAAGAATCTGAAAACGTTGGTAATCCCGTCTACGGTTAAGATTAATAACATTACCTGTAAGGTGACGCGGATCAGCACTAAGGCATTCCAGAACCAGAAGAATCTGCAGAAGGTGACCATTGGGGCGAATGTAAAGAGGATTTGCATGAAAGCGTTTTATGGGGATAAGAAGCTGAAGACGATTGTGATCCGGTCAAAGAGCCTGACACGGGTGGATGATAACGCTTTTAAAGGCATTGCTACTAAGGCGACAGTGAAGGTGCCTAAGAATTATCAAAAGAAGTATAAAAAGCTGCTGAGCAGGAAGGGGGCGAATTTGACGGTAAAATAGGAAGCTGGATTTCCGTAGGGAATAAGGCCAAAGGTTAAAGGGCTTTTGGGAATAAACAGAATGGCAGGGACGGCAGAATGGAAAAAGGTTCTGGCGTCCCTGGCTATTTTTTGAATGCCTTAAGCGGAAAAATATTTCCCTGCTTTAAAGCCATATTATAAAATTTTATCCTGCGTTACTGTTTCACACTGCCTGAAGCCCTGCAAGCTGTTCTGCCTCTGCCACACTGAGCTCAGAACATTCTGCAATTTCTTCAATTGTCAGCTTTCCCATTTTCAGCATCCTAAGTGCTGTCAGCTTTTTTGTTTCACTAATGCCTTGTGTCTTTCCTTGCTTGATTCCCTGATTTAAAATGGTTCTTGCTTCTGTTTCAATCAATGCTCCGCCCATAATATCACCTACGCCTTTCTTCACGTTCTCATATTTCTGTGCGATTTCTTTAATCACATCATTGGAAAGTTCTATAATCGTCCGCTTGTCAAAGGTTCCGATCACTCCCTGTTGTTCCAGTTCATCCAGCCGTTTTAAAATTTTCTGATATTCTGCCTTCAATTCTGCCAGTTTCTGCCCGTTACTATTATACTCAGGAAAGTTTTTCTCATGTGAAAAAATGTAAAATGGAATCAGCATCAGCAGGCCTTTTTCAAAAATATCATCAAGTGAATACGTTTTCAATACCCGCAAGTGAAAAAATTTCCTGCCTTAAATTACTGGCATTGGCCAAGAATAGTAATAATCATAATCGGCTTCTTATTTGGGCTTTCATTTTGCAGGTTGATAATTTGGGGCGCAAAGGATATAATGTTATTGCAAATACATGCGAAACAATGTGGATATGCTAAAAGGGGGATATTAGGGAGTAATGGAGACAGGGGCAGTAATACGAAAAAGGATAAAGGAGCTATTATGCCAGATATTGAGGTTTTAGACCAACAGACAATTGATAAGATTGCAGCCGGGGAGGTGGTGGAGCGCCCTTCTTCGGTGGTGAAGGAGCTTGTGGAAAATGCCATAGACGCACAGGCCAGCGCGGTTACCGTAGAGGTGAAGGAAGGCGGCATTTCTTTTATCCGTATCACGGACAACGGGTGCGGCATGGAAAAGGAACAGGTTCCATTGGCTTTTTTGCGCCATTCTACCAGCAAGATCCGCAGTGTGGAGGATTTGGCCACGGTATCGTCACTGGGGTTTCGGGGGGAGGCTTTATCCAGCATTGCGGCGGTGGCTCAGGTGGAGCTGATTACCAAGACGGCACAGAGCCTTAGCGGCGTGCGCTATGTAATCGAAGGGGGGAAGGAGCAGTCTTTGGAAGAAATCGGCGCGCCAGAAGGAACCACTTTTTTGGTGCGGAATTTATTTTATAATACGCCTGCCCGGAGGAAATTTTTAAAGACGCCGCCTACAGAGGCAGGGTATATCGGGGGGTTGATGGAGCGTTTGGCGTTGTCCCATCCAGAAGTGTCTTTTAAGCTGATTGTGAATAACCAGCCGAAGCTGCATACCTCTGGCAACGCCAATTTAAAAGAGGTAATTTACCATATCTATGGCCGCGATATTGCTTCGAATTTAATTGAAGTCCAGGGAGGGGATGAGCGTTTTTCTGTTCGGGGATTTATTGGGAAGCCCTTAATTTCCAGGGGGAACCGGAATTTTGAGAGCTATTTTGTCAATGGGAGGTATGTAAAGAGCAGCCTAATCGCAAAAAGCATTGAAGAAGCCTATAAGTCCTTTGTGATGCAGCATAAATATCCCTTTACAGTGCTTCAGATTTCCATCAATGGGAGTCTTTTGGATGTGAATGTGCACCCTACGAAAATGGAGCTGCGGTTTAGCAATGGGGAAGTCTTGTACCAGTTTTTAACGAACTTAATCCGGGATGCCATTAACCAGAGTGAGCTGGTATATCAGGTAAGCCTGGAAAAAGAGCGGGAGGAGAAGGCCCGTAAGGAGCAGGAGAAAAAGCGCCAGCTGGTAGCTGCAAAAAAAGCGCCGGAGCCCTTTGAGGCCAGGCGTTTGGAAGCTGTTAAACAGGCAATCCGGGGGGACAGCCCCTATGAGCCGAAATATGCAAAAGGCAGGGAAGGCACGGGCGGGGCATGGGCACAGGCTGGGGCTGTTATGGAACAGGCATCTTTTTTGAAACCTGCTGGCGCTGCCCCCAGGCCGCCAGAATCTGAATCAGCTGTAGCCCAGGAAATACAGCCTGTTGAGCCAGGAGGTGGCAGAGCGGCAGGGGAGGAGGGCGTTTTCCGCCAGGAAAGCTTTTTGGGGAATAAAGAAGAGCCAGAAGCTGTCCGGAAGCTTTTAGATGTGTCTTCCCAAAAGGATCATAAGATCATTGGGCAGCTGTTTGATACATACTGGCTTGTGGAATTTGACAGTCAATTATATATTATTGACCAGCACGCCGCCCATGAAAAGGTGCTGTATGAGCGCACATTATCCTCCCTGGAAACGAAGGAATATACATCCCAGGCAATCTTCCCGCCTCTTTTGCTGACGCTGAATATGCAGGAGGAGTCATTGCTGAAAAATTATATGGGATATTTCCAGAAATTAGGGTTTGAGATTGAGCATTTTGGAGGGAAGGATTATTCTGTTACAGCAGTTCCTGGGAACCTTTTTGGCTTAAATGGGGAAGATTTAGTGATTGAAATCTTGGACAGCCTTTCTGATTTCCATGGGAATGAAACGCCGCAGATTATAATCGAGAAAATAGCCTCCATGTCCTGTAAGGCTGCGGTAAAAGGGAACCAGCGGCTTTCACAGCAGGAAACAAAAGCCTTGATCGGAGAGCTTTTGGCCTTGGAAAATCCATACCACTGCCCCCATGGGCGGCCTACGGTTATATCTATGTCCAAGTATGAATTGGAAAAGAAATTTAAGAGGGTGCTGTAAAGGATAGGTGGAGCATGAAAAGACCATTAATTGTATTAACCGGGCCCACGGCTGTGGGAAAGACAAAGCTTTCGGTTGCTTTGGCAGAAGCGGTAAACGGATCTGTTATTTCTGCGGATTCCATGCAGGTATACCGCCATATGGACATTGGGTCTGCCAAGATCAAGCCGGAGGAAATGGGGGGGATCCCCCATTATTTGATTGACCTGTTAGAGCCAGAGGAAGAATTCCATGTTGTTCGTTTTCAGGAATATGCGAAGGCCTGTATAGAAGAGATTTATAAAAGTGGGAGAGTGCCTGTGATTGTTGGGGGAACGGGCTTTTACATCCAGGCAGTGCTGTATGGGATTGATTTTACAGAGGAACAGGGGGATGCGTCCTGCCGCAGGGCATTGGAAAGGCTTGCCAGGGAGGAAGGGGCGCATGCCCTCCATAAAAAGCTGGCGGAGGTGGATCCGCAGGCGGCGGCAGGCATCCATGAGAATAATGTGAAGCGTGTCGTGCGGGCACTGGAGTTCTACCATTTAACCGGGAAGAAAATATCGGAGCATAACGAGGCGGAGCGCCAGCGGGAATCGCCCTATCAGTTTGCTTATTTTGTCTTGAATGACGACAGGAGCCTCCTTTATGAGCGGATTAACCAAAGGGTGGACCAGATGCTGGAGGACGGCCTGGTGGAGGAAGTGCGCAGGTTAAAGGGCATGGGGTGCCATTCTGGGATGGTGTCTATGCAGGGGCTTGGGTATAAGGAAATTTTAGAGTATCTGGACGGGGGCTGTACATTGGAGGATGCAGTTTATCGAATCAAACGTGATACGCGCCATTTTGCAAAGCGCCAGCTTACGTGGTTTCGGCGGGAACGGGAGGTGATCTGGGTAAATAAGCCGGATTTCCATTATGATGACGGGGAAATTTTGGGGTATTTGAAAGAAGAATTATACCGAAGGCATATTATTGCCTGACCTTATATCATTAGAAAGGTAGAATATTTAGAACTTAGAAAGGATAAAGGAATGGAAGAAATTTACCAGCAATTAGGCATTTCCAAAGAGGTTTTCCAATATGGGCAGAAATTTGAAGCCCTTTTAGAGGGGCGTTTCCGGGAAATAGACAAAACAGCCGAGTACAATCAGTTAAAGGTTTTAAAGGCCATGCAGGCTCATAAAACCAGCGCAGAATGCTTTATGGGGAGCACAGGGTATGGGTACAACGACCTGGGCAGGGATACGTTGGAAGATGTATATGCCCATTGCTTTGGCGGGGAGGCTGCCCTGGTGCGCCCGCAGATCACCTGCGGCACCCATGCGCTGGCTTTGGCCCTGATGTCTAACCTGCGCCCGGGAGATGAGCTGCTGTCCCCTGTAGGAAAGCCCTATGACACTTTAGAGGAGGTGATTGGGATCCGGCCTTCTAAAGGTTCCTTGGCAGAGTATGGCATATCCTACCGCCAGGTGGATTTATTGGAGGATGGGGGATTTGATTATGACGGCATCCGAAAGGCTATGAATGGAAAGACAAAGCTGGTGACGATCCAACGGTCCAAAGGATACCAGACCAGGCCGACCCTTTCCGTGGAGCGGATTGGAGAGCTGATTTCCTTTGTGAAAGAGATTAACCCAGAGGTAATCTGCATGGTGGATAATTGCTATGGGGAGTTTGTAGAGCGCAGGGAGCCTTTAGAGGCGGGGGCAGATATGATTGTAGGCTCCCTGATCAAAAACCCTGGCGGCGGGCTTGCGCCTGTAGGCGGCTATATTGCCGGGAAAAAAGAATGTGTGGAAAATGCCGCCTATCGGCTGACTTCCCCAGGGCTTGGCAAGGAAGTGGGCGCATCCTTAGGCGTTACCCAATCCTTTTACCAGGGGCTGTTTTTGGCTCCTACGGTAGTGGCGGGCGCATTGAAGGGAGCTATATTCGCAGCGAATATTTATGAGTCCCTGGGATTTCCAGTGGTGCCGAATGGAACAGAGAGCCGGCATGACATTATCCAGGCAGTGACGCTGAAATCCCGGGAAGCATTGGTTGCATTTTGCAAGGGCATCCAGGCAGCCGCGCCTGTGGACAGCCATGTGACGCCAGAGCCATGGGCAATGCCAGGGTATGGCGATGAAGTCATTATGGCAGCAGGAGCCTTTGTCCAGGGATCGTCCATTGAGCTAAGCGCAGACGGGCCGCTGCGGGAGCCTTATGCCGTGTATTTCCAGGGCGGCCTTACCTGGTACCATGCCAAGCTGGGAATCTTAATGTCCCTGCAGAAGCTCTATGAGGCAGGGCTTCTTGTGCTCCATGGCACAAGCAAAATAAATTAAGGGAAGCCTGCGCAGCCAGGCAGAAAAGACATGGGAAAGCAGATAAGGAAAAGAGCCTGCGCAGCCAGGCAGAAAAGACATGGAAAGCAGATAAGGTTAGGGGAATCCGGAAATGAGATATGTAGCAGGAATTGACTTGGGCACATCAAGTGTGAAAACAATGATTATGGATATGGACGGAACTGCTTTGGGAATTGGGCGGGGCGGCTATGATGTGCAGTTTCCCATGCCGGCTTATGCGGAGCAGGATCCGGAAAAATGGTGGGAAGCAGTAAAGAAGACGCTCTGGGAGGCTTGCAGAAATGCCAGCATTTTCCCGTCTGCCATAGGGGGGATTGGTCTTTCAGGGCAAATGCATGGAATGGTAGCTTTGGACAGGGATAAGGAGCTTGTATGCCCTGCTGTCATCCATCTGGATCAGCGTTCCGGGGAGCTATTGCCAGATATTCAGAGCCTGGCAGGAAACCTTATGGCAGAAGAATTACGGAATATGCCCAGCGCCGGAATGCTGGTCAGCACACTATACTGGCTGAAGGAAAAAAATCCGGAGACATATGGGCGGATTCGTTATGTGATGTCGCCCAAGGATTACATCCGTTTTCGCTTCTGTGGGGAAATTGGGACAGATGCTTCCGACGCCAGCGCAACACTGGCATTTTCCATCAGGGAACATAAATGGTGCGCCCCTTTGCTGGAACGGCTTGGAATCCGCAAGGATATTTGGCCCAAAGTGCATGAAAGCTGTGAAATTGCTGGGCGGATAACAGCGGGGGCATCTTTGGAAACAGGCCTTTCCCAAGATACCCTGCTGGTTTATGGCGCAGGGGACAGCATGGCGGCTATGACAGGGAATGGAGTGGTGGAACAGGGAACTATGGCATGCAATATTGGAACCAGTTCCCAGTTGGCGGCCGTAATAGAAAAGCCGCTGTTTGACCCTAAGCTGAGGCTCCAGACATGGTGCCATGCTGTGCCAGGGCGCTGGGTGGTTCAAAGCGGCGCTTTGAACGGCGGCAGCGTTTTGCAATGGTTTCGGGACAAAATATTGAAAAGCGCCGTGCCATTTGCAGAGCTGGACAAAGCAGCGGCGAAGATTCCTGCCGGTTCGGAAGGGCTTTATTTTCTTCCTTATTTGGCTGGCGAGCGGACACCCTACAATGACCCTTATGCGAAAGGAATTTACTTTGGGCTGGGGCTGAACCATGGGCAGGCGCATATGGTCCGCGCTACGATGGAAGGCGTATTGTTCAACCTGAAAGAGTGCCTTGGCATTTTGGATGGAATGGGGGTAAGGCGGGATGTCCTGATTGCCTCTGGAGGCGCAGCCAAAGGCGCCGTATGGAAACAGATACAGGCAGATATGCTGGAAATGCCAGTCTGCACTACCCAGGTAGAAGAGGAAGCCTGCCATGGCGCTGCCGTAATGGCTGCGGTAGGGACAGGAAACTTCAAAACAATCCAGGAAGCATGTGAGGCTACCATTGTTATGGATGGGGAGATGGCAGAGCCAGTTTCAGAAAATGTGCGTATTTACCGGGAAAAGCAGGCTATTTTCAGGGAAATTTATCTTAGGGCACGGGATATCTATCCCAGGATCCAGTAGCATGTATCGGTGGGATCAATCCAGCAGCTTTCCAAATGCATGCCGCGGGATCAATCCAGCAGCTTTCCAAATGCGTGCCGCACGGATTTCAGGCAGCTTTCTGAAACAGGGTAAACGGAATGGTCCGAAAGGGTAAGCTCTGCAGCGGCCAGCTTCATTACCTTGTTGATATTGATAATCACTGTACGGTGGCAGCGGACAAATTCAGCAGGAAGCCGCTGCTCCAAGGCTTTCAGCGTGATTTTCTGGCGGTAGGTTTTGCAAATGTTTCGGTTAGAGGCAGAGATTGGGATTTGGGTTATAATATCCACATAATGCCGGAAGGATGTAAAGGCCATAATCTTATGGTATGGGATTTTTATGATTTCTGATTTCGCCTGATAAACATAACAGGAGCCCTCCAAATCCTTTAGGACAGGCTGCAGGCATCTTCCCAATTTTTCCCTGTCAATAGGCTTTAGAAGGTAATCCAGCGCCTGCACATGGTATCCGTCAAAGACGTATTCCGAAAACGCCGTCAAAAAGATGATATAGCCATGGAACCCGTCTTTACGCAGCTGCTTGGCGATATCAAGGCCGCTGCAGCCCATAAGGTCAATATCAAAGAAAAAAAGCGTGTCGTCTTCATATTCTGCCGCCAGGAAATCCACTCCATTTTGGTAATGGCGTATAGAGAGGGCAATGTTTTTTTGGCGTCCCCATTCCCTTAATAAAGTGGTTAGCTGTTGGGCATAGGGAAGTTCATCTTCTAAGATTATAATGTCTAATGTCATAGGAGTACCTCTTTTCTTGGAAAATAATTGACGGGGATGGGGAAAATTCAGGATTTGCCAGGAAAGCTCCGTTACAATGGAACATAAATCCCCACCTCAAAATAATCCCCCTCTGCATCCACATGCCAGAATCCCCCGTGGGCTTCTACAATATCCCCTACATTCCCAAGCCCCTTCCCATGCCCTGCCTTATCTTTTTTCGTGCTTCCCAAGTTCCCTTCCTGGGTATACACATACTCCCCGCATGAACTATTCTTCACTCTAATATGCAGCATTTCCCGCTTTGGCTTTATGACAAAGGAGACATAAGGCGTCCCTTCTCTTATCTTCTGGCAAGCTTCTACCGCATTATCCAAAAGGTTACCTAAGATTCCTGTCAGCTCGATATCGCTTAGCGGGAGCCGCTCCGGCAATAAAACAGAATACTGGAAGTCTGTCCCGTTTGCCTGTGCAGCCGCAATTTTATTTGTCAATAAAGCGTCAATTACACGCTGCCCTGTATCTACGGTAGGGAATGTCTGGGGGAGGCTTTCCAATTGGTGGAGGATATATTCCTGGAGCTGGCCGTAAGCCCCATCCTCCGCCAGCCCCTTCATGGCGATTAAATGGTTCTTGTAGTCATGCTTCCATTTCTGCAGTCTCTCTGCTGATTCTAACAGCGCTTTATTGCGTTCCTCATTTTTTTCCCAGATATGCAGCTGCTCTGCCAGTTCCATGTTTTCAGAAAACGCCCTCTCTGTAATCTTGTTCAACAGGAGGATGGATAAGAACAGGATCAGGATCAAAATATTTATGGTATAGAATGGTATCTGATAGCGGAGAGGGAGCAGCCCTGGGTTCAGCGTCATGATTTTGCTGAGGAAGTACGTGGAAATCAGCAGGGCAGCCAATGTGGCAGCGACCAGGAAGCCATAGGCTTTGTCAGAGAGCCTGGAAATATCCTTCAGGGCAAATAGGAACAGGTGCATAATCAAAAATTCAAGGGCTAAATATAACAGGGTATTCCGGGTATGGTTTGCAATGGCCCAGAACGTTTCGCTTGTGGCAAGGTTCAGTGCCTGGGCCAGGCTGTATTCCATGGAGGAATGGAATGTAGATAAGTAAATATTTTCAGCAATGCAGGATGCCTGGTCTGCAAACAGGCTTATCAAGCAAAGCAGGCAGATATGGAACGCCTTGTTAAAAAAGGTGCTTTTGAAACAGAAGGATACCAGTAGCATGCGGAGGAAAAAAGAAAGAGCCTGCAGCATGGCAGTGCTGAGCTTTGTTCCCAGGTTAATATGCACTATAGCGCCAGAAAGGATGCTAAGGCAGCAAAAAGCGGATTTCCATACCATGCTGGCCCACGCAGCGGTTTGCTTTCCAAAAGTGGCTTTGCCCTGCCTGGCAAAAGGGTTCTTCCATTCCATACGGTGAAATAGGAAGAATGTAAACAGGATGCTTTCCAGTATGATTTCCACGAGATAGAAACTATTCCTGATCCACATAGGTTCCATTCCATTCCTTTCCTTGAGAATAGAGCCCTGGCTCTGGTATTGCCAGCGCCCCTTCTGCAAATAAGGTATCCGCCCAAAGGTATCTGTATAGTTATTATATATCGGATCTTTGGGCTTTTCAAGGCTTGCCATGGGGGATTCGGGTACAGTTTGGGGGCATTGGTGCACAGCTTATTGACGTATGTGGCAAAATGCAGTTACTATGGGGGCATAAAAGCCTGTAATGCCAGGGCAGTTTTATGTGGGAGGGCATAAAAGCCTGTAATGCCAGGGCAGGTTTTTGTGGAAAGGAGGAGGTTATGGCACAGATAAAGTTTATATTAGAGGAGCTGTACAGGAGTTTTTGGAACAGTTGGCTGAAGGATATCCTTCTGATGGCTATGTTCTGTACCAGCCTGGTGATGGCAGTCCTGATGTGCTCCTACTATTTTGACCTGGGGGAACGGCGGCCCAGCCAGGCAGAGTATGGCGGCAGCACCTGGTATCAATTTGGGGTGTCCTTTGCAGAAGACTCCAGCCAGGAAGATTATATGAATAGCCTCCAGACGGCCAGTGGGTGCCGGAATATGATGGGCTATTACGATGCGTTATGCAATGCAAAGGAGCATCCCATCCTTTCTATGTACCAGGAGCCATTTTCCATAAAGGAAGCCCATGTAAAAGAGCTGTTTGGGGATCGGGATATTATAGAGTTTTTGCAGGAGGGGCAGGAAGGGGCTGTTTCGGTATATGATGCGGATGGCTCCAGCACTTGCTTGGTGCGGAATTTTAAAGCATATGCAGCAAATCTGGGGGCATACCAGAGCCTGGGCTTGAAGGCTGTGGAAGGGGAAGGGTTCACAGAGGAGAACCTGGGCATTCAGGATGCAGGGGATGGGATACCGATTTTAGTGGGGTATGGATATAAGGGGCTCCTTTCCGTTGGCCAGGGCATTGATGTGAAGGGCCGTGAAGCAAACTACCGCTGCCGGGTGGCAGGGATCCTGGAGAAAGGGGCGCAGTTTCCCAAAAGTGATTTTTCAGATGTAGAGACAGTTTCCTTGGATTCTTATATCCTTTTTCCGATTGGGGTTCAGGTGGAAAATGAGGCTGGGGAACCAGGGATTTTGCAGGAATTGGCCTGGGCCTGCATTGAGGCCCTATCCAGCGGCCATGGGATTATTAAAGTTGGGGATGAAAAAGAACTGCATAAAACAGTGGATGCAGTCAGGAAAGTGGGAGAGGAGTTTGGCCTGCCTCCGATCAAGATATTTGGAGTGTCTATGGGGCTGAGCCTTTTACGGAAGGAATCGGCTGTCCGTATCCAGATGATGATGATTTTGACGGTTGTGCTGTTTTGCCTTACGTTTTATGGGCTGTTTGTCATGTTTTATGATAAGGTACAGTCAAATGGCAGGGTCTATGGGATTTACCTGATGAATGGGTGTCCTATGGGGATTATACTGGTTCCGTGTTTGTTGGAGGTTGCGCTGATATTGCTGCCAGGATTATTGGTAAGCGGGTATGTGTTTGCCATTGATAGTGTGGGTGGGAGCGGATTGGGGGTTATACTGGGCACAGCTTATGGGATTACGGGAGGGGCTTTCCTTGTGGGGGCAGGAGGGGTTTTGTATCTGATGCGGGGGGTGGATACAGAGCATCTGGTACGGCAGAAAGATTAGGGGAGGTGCTTTTCTCTGAAGTCACAGCAGCAGGGAAAAGCTTCTGCATCCGGCTGGCATTGTATGGCGAAAAGCTTCTGGATATGGGTATGCAGGCACAGTAGAGGTAAAGCATTTGAAAGGCAGGTAATATGAAAAAATATAGGAAGGTTTATAAAGTGGCTACAATCGCTGTATTTTTAATGATTGGATGTATTTTTACGATTGGGCATAAGGAACGCCTGGATATCAATGAATTGTCTGATAATCACAGGGCAGTCAAGATGTATGGGGATGGGGTGTGGACAGGGCGTTATGTAGGACAATTTGAGGATTATGCAACGGGCAACAGGAGTATCTGCCTGTCCATTGATGTCCGCAAGGATATGTCCAGGGAGGATATGGTATCAATCCTGGATTATTATGAAATGGTGTGGAATGCAAAATATGTAGGCGAAGCTTATATGGGGGAGCGGGACAATGACTTTACGGGGCATGCCGTATTTTTCCGTGGGGATACGGATGAAGAAATCGCGCGGATTAAGTTTTTTAATGGGGAGGAAGCGGAAATCATGGAGGAAGATGAAGCATTGTTCCCCCGGGCTTATATGCGTTCTAATCCAGAGGATACGGGGCCGTGGTTTTAAAAGAGGGATGACGTGTTTTCATCCAGGGCTATGGCTTTAAAATGAGGTGGAAACGAGGAGGGACTTATGGTTGAAATGAGAGATATATGGAAAACCTTTGGCAAGAAAGAGGCAAAGGTAGAAGCGCTGCGGGGAATCAGCCTGTCTATTTCCCAGGGGGAGATGGTGGCTATTATGGGGAAGAGCGGGTCTGGGAAATCTACCTTGCTGAATATTCTGGGTGGGATGATGTCTGTTGACAGTGGAGAATATCTTTACAAGGGCAGGCAGGTAAATGGAAGGTGCCAAAAAGAGCTTACAAAATTCCGAAGGGATGAGATTGGGTTTGTGGTGCAGTACTTTGCCCTGGTGGATGACTTGAATATTTTCCAGAATGTGGCTCTTCCGCTGAAATACCAGGGTTATTCCAAAAGGAAAATCCAGGAGATGGTGACGGCTGCTTTGCGGGAGCTGGGGATTGAAGAAAAGGCAAATGCCTATCCAAGTGAATTATCTGGCGGACAGCAGCAGCGGGCAGCCATTGCAAGGGCAATTGTCAAACAGCCCAGCGTGATCCTGGCAGACGAGCCTACCGGCGCTTTGGATGAAGCCACAGGCGATTCCGTACAGGAAATCTTCCATAGGCTAAATGTCAGTGGAAAGACCGTCATCATTGTCACCCATGACGCCAAGGTAGCGGGAAACTGTGAGCGTACGATCTTCCTGAAGGACGGCAGGGTGGAAAAGATGGAGGCGCATCCTTTTCAAAAGGAAAAAGCTTTGCTTCAAATTGGATTTTTGAAGAAAGGAGAGGAGCTATGAAAATTTTCCAAAAGCGCATCCCAAAGGGAAATGCCCTTCTGTTCCTGAGCTTTTCTGCTATTTCCCTGTGCCTGCTTCTGATTGTGTCAGCTACTCGGGCAGGGCAGGAGAACAGCTTAATGCAGAATAATATTTATTCCGGCCACCAAAAGAATTTTTACATCACCGGCACAGAGGAGAATGGCCAGTGGGGGGACGTCATCCCTCAGCTTGCCGCCTTGCAAAAGGATTTTGGCTTGTATGTGTCCGTGCCTTCCCAGGATATCCCCATTAGGGGCGTCTGCCTGCAGGGCGAGGTGAACAAGCCCCCTATGGTAAGGGGAAATTTCTTCGATTTTTCTTCATCCTGGACAGACAGCCCGAAAATGGTTCTCGGCAAATCATTCCAAAATGAGGTGGATGTTCAGGATGGCAGCCAGTATTACCAGTTGGATGGGGTTGCATTTGAAGTGATCGGCATTATGGGCACAGATCAGGACAGCCGGGTAAACCACATGATCTTCATAGACTTCCAGTCGGCTGTCCAAATGGCAGGGATCAATACAGATTACAAATTAGATACCCAAGACCCAGGCCGTATCCGGGAGGTGGGGCAGGATATCTGCCGCCTTTTTGGCGAATCTGCCAATGTGCTTATGATATTGGGAGACACCATAGAAGTGCCTCTGCTCACAAGGCTTTTATCCAGTGATAGGATTATGGGCACCATGTATGTGATGGTATTGGCCAGCTTTTGCCTCAGCACAATCCTAGTTACCTTTATCTGGCTCCGCTTCCGCAGACAGCTTTTTTTCTCCATGGCGCTTTGCGGTATGGAAAAGCACCTGGAATGTATGGAAATCTTCAGGAGGTATTGCCGGGTGGCAGGCATGGGCTTTCTTGTAGGGCTGTTCCTGATGCTGGCGCTGTCTGGCATTATGCCAGACATACGAATGCATTTGCCAGACATATTCCTGGCATTTGCAATAACAATGGGATTGGGTATGGTAATCCTGCTTTTTTGCTATGCCTATCATAGAAGTAAGGCTTGAAATCCTGCCTAAAGGCAGGATTAGGCCAAATATAATGTTATAGTATGAATAATATTTATAACAAAACCATCAAAGAACAAAAATGAAACACTTCAAGACAACATTTTACAAACTCCAACTCCCTGCAACTAAAAATAATCTTCCCCTCAAATTTCTATCACATTTACTGTCTATAATAGAAAACCGTAGATTTCTTGACCAACAGCCAAATAACTATAATATAAGAATACTAACTAAACCAACAAAGGAGAGTAAAAATGGAAAAATTGTATAAAATTTTAGAAGGCATCCGCTCAGATATTGATTTCAGGAATAACACTGTAAAGCTAATTGACGACGGCGTCCTGGATTCTTTTGATATTATTGCAATTATTGGCGAGCTCAACGAAGCATTTGAAGTTGAAATCTCCGTAGAGGAATTATTGCCTGAGAACTTCAATTCCCCAGAAGCCATGATGGATTTGATCCATAAATTGCAAGAGGAAGTGTAACCTATAGAATTTGTATCCCTTCTTTTTCTGGTATTTGTGGCGGCCGTTTGTGCCGTCTATTTCATAGTGCCTATAAAATGCCGCTGGGCAGTGCTCCTTGCCGCCAGCTATTTGTTCTATTGGTGGAACAGCGCCTATCTGGCATTTGTGCTGGCAGGCATGACAGCCATCACATGGCTGATAGGCCTATGGCTGGAACGCAAGAACCAAAAATCAGCAGAATACATAAAGCTCCATAAAGAGGAAATGGACGCTTCTGCACGGAAAAGCTATAAGCTTTCTGTTACAAAGCGGAAAAAATGGATTTTGTTTTTAGGAATCCTTCTGGATTTAGGGGTTCTGCTCTTTTTTAAGTATTATAATTTCTTTTTGGAAAATACATCCCCGCTGCTTGCATATCTGGGAATAGATCCGGATGCATTTAAGCTGGACTTATTGCTGCCATTGGGGATATCCTTTTATACGCTCCAGGCTATCGCCTATATGGTTGATATGTACCGCGGCAAGTATAAAGCGGATCATCACTTTTTTAAGTTCGCGCTTTTTATGTCCTTTTTTCCGCAAATTGTCCAGGGGCCGATTGCAAGGCATAATGCCCTGGCCGAACAGCTCCAGACAGGACATGCCTTTGATTTTACACGGCTGAAATACGGATGCCAGCTGATCCTATGGGGATTTATGAAAAAATTAATCCTGGCTGACCGTATTGGGATTTTATCGGATACAGTTTTTGGCAGTTACAAAGACTATGGCGGCATGGTGCTGCTTTTTAGCGTGATCCTGTATGGCTTGCAGGTATATGGGGACTTTTCTGGCGGCATGGATATTGCCAGGGGCGTTTCCCAGATCTTTGGGATTGAACTGGAGTTGAATTTCCGGCAGCCTTATTTTGCAAAGTCCATTGAGGAATTTTGGCGCAGGTGGCATATTACCCTTGGCGCCTGGATGCGGGATTATATTTTCTATCCCTTGTCCCTGTCTAAGCGGTTTGGCGCGTTAGGGCGCGGGGCACGGAAGATTTTTGGGAACTATATTGGGAAAAAGCTGCCATCCTTCTTGGCCATGTTTATTGTGTATTTCCTGGTAGGGTTCTGGCATGGCTCCAGTTGGAAATATGTGGCTTATGGCATTTGGAACGGCGTGATCATCACGGCAGGGATTTTGCTGGAGCCTGTGTACCAGAAGGGGCTTGCCCTATTTCGGGTAAAGGAAAAGTCCTATGGCTGGAGCCTGTTCCAGATGTTCCGGACATTTCTGCTCTGTTCCGTTGGGCGGTTTTTCCCAAGGGCGGCTTCCTGTACGGCGGCTATCGTAATGATGAAGCAGGTATGCTTAAGCCCCCAGCCCTGGCAGCTGGTGGACGGCACCTTGCTGACGCTGGGGCTGGATGGGAAGGATATGGCCGTTTTGTTTGGGATGGTTGTCCTGGTGTTATTGGTGGACATTGCCCATGAAAGAGGGATTCGGATCCGCGAAACGGTGGCCTCCCAGGGGCTCGTCTGCCGATGGCTGGTATATTGGACAGCCTTTTATCTGATAGTGATCTTTGGCATATATGGGCCCGCCTATAGCAGCGCGGCATTTATCTATCAGCAGTTTTAAGGAGAATAAGGCTTTATGAAGATAATAAAAGATATTGTTGGAACTATTTGCTTCTTCCTGGTGGGGCTGTTGATCTTTATGGGCGTTGGAAGTGTTTTGGGCACAGATGAAGAATATTCAGAAATGATGTTCCAGGGGTATTATGCGGAGCAGGAGAATATTATAGACGCTGTGTTTATTGGGAACAGCCATATTTACAAATTTTGGCAGCCGGCCTTTGCCTGGGAGGAATACGGAATGGCATCTACAGAGCTGGCTACCTCGTCCATGCCAGGGTGCACAATGAAAAATGTTGCCATTGAGGCGCTAAAGACCCAGAGCCCCAAGGTAATTGTAATTGACATTACGCCCTTTGCAAATATTGACAAAGAGAACAACAAAGTCCATTTGCTGTTGGACAATATGAAATTTTCCAAAAACCGTTTGGACCTGGTAGAGAATTTTTGCAAATTCACCAATGTGGAAGGCATGGATAAGATGCAGTATTACTTCCCCATTATGCAGTTCCATTCCAGATGGAAGGAACTGACGAATGCAGATTTTACCCAGACACGCCCCTCTTACCTGAATTCCAATTACCAGAAGACTTTTATGAAAAAGCTGAAAGAGGATGTGGAGCATCCTACCACGGAAGAACGGGAAAAAATCGGGGAGCAGAATGAAGCGGCCTTGTTAGACCTGCTGGAATGGTGTAAAAACCAAAAGGATGTTGACTTCCAGTTTTTGGCGGTGCCTGTAGTGCGGGAAAAGAACCTGGGCCGGATGAACTATGTGGGCGATATTGTAAAGGAATATGGGTTTGATTTTGTCAATTACAATGAAGAAGGGATGTTTGAGATATTTGACTTTAATGTAAAAAAAGACTTTGAAGACGTCAACCATACAAACATCAATGGCTCTTATAAATTTACAAAAGTATACGGGGAATATTTGATAGAACGGTATGGACTGGCAGACCATCGGGGGGAATCCCCCTATGATTCCTGGGATGGTAAGGCTGAAAAATACCATTCCAAGATTGATAAATATTTCATTTATGCAGAGGAGAAACAGGAGGAATAAGCTTAGAAAAACTACAATAGGCACAGGGAGGGAGAACATGCATGAGTCAATAGTGGAAATTGTGGCAAGCCATGCGGATAAGAAGCCGGAGGGGCTTTGCGCGGCTGACAAGAAGGGAGCCTATACCTATGGTGATGTATGGAGGCTGGCAAAGGCAGCTGCCTGCAGGATGAAAGGGATGGGAATCCAAAAAGGGGACTGCGTTATGGTGGAATGTACGCAGGACGCAGAGTTTTTGATCTGTGATTTTGCCTGTGAGCTCTGTGGGGCAGTTTTTGTGCCTGTGGAGCACAGGGCATCCGCAGACCGTGTGGAGAAAATTTGGAAGGATACGGACGCCAGGCTGTTTTTATGCCATACAGCCTATGAGCTGCCTGTGAAAATGACAGCAGGGGAAACCTTGCTTCAGGAGGAAGGGGCACAGGGAGAACAGGAAGGATGGGTTTTCCCTGCCAAAGAGGATACGGCCGAGATCCTCTATACCACTGGGACAACGGGCGCCTCCAAGGGGATTGAGGTAACCAACAGCAACAATATTGCCCTTGCAGAAAATGTAAAATACGGCACAGAAATGAAGGAAGGCAATGTGGAATGGATCCCGCTGCCTTTAAGCCATTCCCATGGATTGAGATGCTGTTATGCCAATATGCTCAATGGAAGCGCCGTGGTGCTGACAGAGGGTGTTTCCTGGGTAAAACAGATTTTTGCCCTTTTGGAAAAATACCATGTTACATCTATGGATATTTCCCCCAGCGCAGTGACAGTCCTGCATCAGCTTGCAAAGGGGAAGCTGGCGGAAATCAGCCGACAGATGGACTACATACAAGTTGGGACAGAGGCATTGCAGGAACATGTGAAAGAAATACTGATTTCCCTTTTTCCCAATACACGGCTTTATAATTTTTATGGCTCCACAGAATCTGGCAGAACCTGTGTCCTAGATTTTAACAAGGAAAGGGGCAGGGCAGGGTGTATCGGGAAGCCTACCAAAAACGCCACGTTTTTGGTTACAGATGAGGGAAGGAGCCCCATAGAGTCTTCCAAAGAGCATATGGGGCTTTTGGCGACGGCAGGAGCTATGAATATGAAAGGCTACTGGAAACAGCCAGAGCTGACCCAAAAGGTTATGCAGGGCGGCTATGTTTATACCAATGACCTGGGGTATATAGATGAGGATGGGTATGTCTATATGCAGGGCAGAAAGGATGACATCATCAATTATAAGGGGATTAAAATTGCGCCGGAGGAGATTGAAGAAAGCGCACGGAAATATAAGGAAGTCCTGGACTGCGCATGCGTAGCCAAAGAGGACAAGCTGTCTGGGCAGGTGCCCAAGCTGTTTGTGGTGGTTCGGGATAAAGAGGCATTTCAGAAAAAAGATATGTTTGATTTTTTGAAAAAATGCATCAATGCAAATAAAATGCCCAAGGAAATTGAAGTGATTGATGAGATTCCGCGTACTTACAATGGCAAGGTACAGAGACGGAAATTAGCAGAGAAAGGTTAGGGAATGTATTATGAAAAAGTATGTAAGGTTATTAGCAATTTGTTTAGGTATTACAGTGATGGCTGCCGGCTGTGGGAATAGCGGGCAGGCACAGAAAACATCTGGGAACCAGGCAGCGCAAGGACAGGCTGAAGACAGCACAGGCAGCCAGGCGGCAGAGGATGAGGCAGATGGAGGGAACCAGGACGCAGACAACACGGGTGGAGAGGAAGCCACGCTGAATATTGCATACCAGTATGGGCTTGCATATGCGCCTTTGAGTATTGTAAAGGAACAGGAATTGATTGAGAAAGCCTATGAAGAGGCAACTGGAAATAAAGTGACGGTCACCTGGAATCAGATGAGCTCTGGGGCAGATATCAATACAGGGATTTCCGCTGGCAGTATTGACGCCGGGTTTATGGGCGTTGGGCCTGCAGTTACAGGCGTTATGAAGGGCGTTGGGTATAAGATCTTTACGAACCTTTCCGGCCAGGAGCACGGGATCATGACTAATGACGACCGTATCCAATCCTTTGAGGATCTGATTGGGAGCAGTAACCAGATTGCGTTGGTAAATATCGGAAGCTTCCAGCATATCTTACTGGCAATGGCTTTAGAGAATGCAGGGTATGACCCTCATGCGCTGGATTCCAATATTGTGGCCATGGCCCATCCAGACGGCATGGCAGCCTTGGAGAGCGGAAATGTATCCTGCCATTTGACCTCCAGCCCTTATATCTTTAAGGAGCGGGAAGAAGGGAACCTGCATGAGATCATGGACGTGGCGGAAGCCTGGGGCGTAGACGGCTCCTTTATTGTGGGCGTAGCATCTGAGAGGATGCATGATAACAATCCGGAATTGTACCAGGTGCTGTGTGACGCCATTGCAGAGGCTGTAGACTTTATGAATAACAGCCCGGAAGAAGCAGCAAAAATTACCTGTGAATTTGACGGGAACAGTGAAGAGGATGAATTGGCTTATATCCAGAAAAGCAAGTATACCATAGAAACGAAGGGGCTGTTTGAACTGGCTTCCTTTATGGCACGGACAGAATTTATTGAGGAAGCGCCAGGAAGCTATGAGGATCTGGTGTTTGAAAATGTAAAAGGGGACTGATGCTGCACCGCATTTTGTAAACGGCTTGTAAAAAGCGGATGAAATACAGCTAAATGCAGTTAATGTTATGGAAATGGAAGAAAGGCTTATGGCATAGGCAGGAAAGAGAGAATGGGTTATTATGGAAGATAAAAAAAGGTGGGCACATACTCTGGCTGCACGGGTCATATTTGTGGCGGCGTTTTTGGGGCTGTGGGAGTATGTGGCTAAATCTGGGATGATGGGGGAGAAATCAGAATTGATTTTTCCCTCTTTAGAGGTGATTGGAGGGGCGCTTGTCAAGAATTTCGTACAGGGGTATGCAGGAATGTCGCTATGGGTATATATTGGGAACTCTATGCGGCTTTTGTTGGAAGGGCTTTTGATTGGGATTATCCTGGCATTTTTATTATCAGGGCTTTCCATGGTGAGCAGGGTCTTTTATGATATCTGCAATCTGGTGATTTCAGTCTTTGACCTGCTGCCAGGAGTGGCATTGCTGCCGGTGGTAATTATTATATTTGGGGTAAAGCCAGGGGTAATCGTATTTTTGGTAATCCATGCAGTGCTGTGGCCAATGGCCAGGAATGTGCTGGATGGCTTTTTGGCAGTTCCCAGGATCTATATTGAAGCAGGGCAAAATATGGGGCTGAAGGGGGCATCCCTGCTGTGGGGCGTATACATACCAGCAGCTACCTCTTACATTGTATCTGGCCTGAAGGTAGGATGGGCGAGAGCCTGGAGAGGGCTTATCAGCGCAGAAATGATTTTCGGCGTGGCCTCCTGCCCAGGCATCGGCCTGTTTATCAACCAAATGCGTACCAATATGAACAATGCGGAAATGTATGCCACGCTGGTGGTGATTATTATCATTGGCCTAGTGGTACAGTATGGGGTGCTGTCCCCTATTGAAAAATGTACGGTAAAAAAATGGGGGATGTCAAGATGAAGAAGGAAGAAGCTATTTTAGAAGTACAGAATTTATCGAAAGTCTTTGACGCGAATACAGATAATGAGAAAGACGTCTTGAAGGATGTCAGCCTTCAGGTAGCCAGGAATGAGTTCCTATGCATACTGGGCCCTTCCGGCTGCGGGAAGACGACGCTGCTGCGGTGCATTGCCGGATTTGAAGGGTATGAAGGTAGCGTGTTGGTCAATGGCCAGGAGCGCAGGCTGCCTGGGACAGACAGGATCATGGTGTTTCAGGATTTTAACCAACTGTTTCCCTGGAAGACGGTGGAAAAAAATATACAGTACCCTCTGAAGCGCCAGGGAATCCGTGATAAGGCCATGCTAAAGGAACGGAGCGAAGATGTGCTGCAAAAGGTGAAGCTTTCAGGGTATGAGAAATATTATCCCTACCAGCTGTCTGGAGGAATGAAACAGCGGGTGGCCATTGCTAAGGCGCTGGCATTGAAGCCAGAAATTATTTTAATGGACGAGCCCTTTGCGGCTCTGGATGCAATGACCCGGAATGAGCTGCAGGATGAGCTAATGCGCATTTCGCTGGAAGAAAAATGTACTATTATATTTATCACCCACAATATCCAAGAAGCAATTGTGCTGGGGACAAGGATCCTTGTGCTGGCTCAGGAAGGGAAAATCGTTGTGGATGAAAAAAACCGTATTGAAAAGCCTGTCACGCCAGCCTCAGAAGGGTATGGGGCTACCTGGGAAAGGCTGCACAGCGCATTGTACCAGTGAGTTTAGAAAGATAAGTGTGATGGATGCAAATGAATTTTACAGGGAATTTACAGACCGTGCGAAAGAGAATAATATTATCCTAAAAGGGCAGGCAGTGTCTTATCCAGAAGCCCTGGGAAAAACATATTTTGAAGTTTACAGAAATATGGAGCGCGTCTATACAGAATTAGTGAATAAGAATATCGTACACAGTATCATTCAGGATGCCTATACTGACGATAAAACGGAGCATCTGGTTGCGCAGCATGAGTACTTTAGGATTGATACGATTGGGTACCAGCACAGATATATGGAGATTCCAAAGAACGAGGCAGAAAAAGTGGCTCTGAACAGGCATTTTTGGGATTTAAAAATCGCAGTGGAACATGAAAACAGCAAAAGGGATTGGATGGACGAGGTGGCCAAGTTAGTCCATATAAGATGTCCGCTCAAGGTGGTAATCACATATAATCATTGTGATGAGAGAGAGGGCAAGGAATTAGAAAAGCTGTCCTATATTGCGAAATGGATGCGGCGGATAGCGGCATTTGATAGGGATGCTGACGAAGAATACCTGATTATCATTGGAAATGGAGCTCCACGGCGCAGATCGTCTGGTGGGTATAGCTGTTTCAATTATAGGGGATACCTATACCAGTATCATACGGCATCCTTTGAAAGGATAGGATAAACGGGTTATGTTAGATATACAGGTGAATTGTGGTGACAGGGATTTGATTGCTGTCATAGGCGCAGAATGGGCGGAGGGCACAATATACGGCGTAGATCATTGGTTTCCAGCACGGGATGCAGAAGCATTAAATAAGTATGGCTATATTATGGATATATTAGATGAGGGTTATGTTATATTTAGCACAAATAGGTACTGTGATGAACCTGGCAGGACGGACTATCGGATCTGCTGTGGTGAAAAGGATAAAAAAGTTTTTATATGCCAGATGGCAAAGATGCTGAAAGCCCCAAAACAGTTGATAAAACTGTATTTTTATGACTTCAGGCCACTGTTCCAAAAACCATGCACCTTTCATAGTAAAATATTTAATTTACAGAATGCGAAGCATGAGGTTACAGAATGGATAAAAGAAATAGGCGTATCATTAAAGGACATTCTGTGCTATGCAGATGGCAATCCAACCTTGATGCAATTTTCCGAGATTGTAGATTCTATCAACTCCATTGGAATAACAAAGTACGGAAAAAAGTATAGAAGAAAATGTTCGTCTGTTTATGGTATAAGCGGTATTGAACAAGAGAATCCAGATACAATACGGATTTCTTTATGGGATTTTGTATAAGATTACTAAGTAGCATTGAACAAGAGAATCCAGATACAATATGGATTTCTTTATAAGATTTTATATGGGATAAAATGGACATCACATACAGGACAGCGAAAAAGCCCCAAAGTGTTACCTTTGGGGCTTTTATTAAATCTATATTTATTAAATCTATATTTATTAAATTTAATTTTTGTTTTATCTAAACTTTATTAAATCTATTTTTTGTTTTTTCAGAAGCCATAGCCCATGCCGTATGATCTGTATGCAGCAATTCATGAGCCTTATGGGATAAAGGCTTCTCTAAATACTGGTCATAAAGCACAATCACAGACGGGTTCTCATGGGAGAATCGGAGCGGGTTCTCTGTATCCAGCTGGTACAGCTTGGCTCCGCGTTCCCCGGCCATTTCGCGTCCTTCCGTAATCGGCTGCCCACCGCCGCCAGCGCAGCCGCCAGGGCATGCCATGACTTCCACGAAATCATACTCCGCTTCGCCAGCCTGGATCTTTTCCATAAGCTTCCTGGCGTTTCCAAGGCCATGGGCTACAGCGGCCCGAAGCGGCACTCCGGCAATCTCAAGGCCTGCTACCCGTATGCCGTCTAACCCGCGCACTGCCTGAAACAGGTCTGGCTTTGGATTTTCTTTGTTCAATGCATAATAGGCAGTCCGCAAAGCGGCCTCCATCACGCCTCCCGTTGCACCGAAGATAACGGCTGCGCCGGATCCTGTGCCTAAGGGGGAGTCAAACCCTTCTTCCTCCAGGTTGGCAGGGCTGATCAGCTCGGAACGGAGCATCCGGTCAAATTCCCTTGTGGTCAATACCGCATCCACGTCTGGGCCTGCCCCTGCGTCATTCATATTTGGCAGTGCGCATTCTGCCTTCTTTGCTGTACATGGCATAATGGATACGCAGAAAATCTTCCCTGGATCCACATCCAGAACCTTCTGGGCAAAATAGGATTTGGCTACGGCGCCGAACATCTGCTGGGGTGATTTTGCGGTAGAGAGCTGCTTCACCATACCTGGATACTGGGATTTGAGGAAACGCACCCATCCCGGACAGCAGGAGGTGTACATAGGCCACTGGTATTCATCCCGGTGAGCCAGCCGTTCCAGGAACTCATTGGCCTCTTCCATAATTGTCAGGTCAGCGCTGAAATTGGTGTCAAAGACATAATCTATGCCCAAAGCACGGGCTGCCGCTGCCATACGCTTTTCTGTTGCCATCTCCTCAGGCAGGCCCAGTCCTTCGCCCCAGGCTGCCCGCACAGCCGGCGCAATCTGCGCCACAACGATCTTTTCCGGGTCATTGATGGCATCCATAACCTTGCGGACGTCATCCCGCTCCTGCAATGCGCCTGTGGGGCAGTGGGTAATGCATTGCCCGCACACGGCACAGTCAGACTCTGCGATTTTCTGCATATTTGACACGCCTACGCTGGTACGCTTGCCTGTATTGATGATATCCCAAATACCCAAAGACTGTACCTTGTCGCAGATCTGCACACACCGCATGCATTTGATGCATTTGCCGGCATTCCGAATTAACGGGAAATGGGGATCCCACTCATTTTTCTCATAATCCTGCTGGAAGGGCACGTCATTGATATTCATGTCCGCGCAAATTTTCTGCAGGGAGCAGCTTCCGTTTCTCTTGCAGGCGGCACAACGGAAATCATGTTGGGAGAGAATAATCTGCAGGTTCATCCGCCGGGCGTAATGAGCCTTCAGGCTGCTGGTGTAGACCACCATGCCTTCCTCTACCTTAGTATTACAGGAGGATACCAGGGTTTCCTTCCCCTCTATCTCCACACAACAGATGCGGCAGGCGCCAATTTCATTTAAATCTTTCAAAAAGCAAAGCGTGGGTATCTCAACGCCGGCAGCCGCAGCAGCTTTTAAAATCGTTGTGCCCTCCGGCACCTGTATTTTTTTGTGGTCTATCGTCACATTTACCATCTGTCTTGTCTGCCTCCTCTCAATACGCCGCATCCGTGGCGGTCACACCGCAGGCACCGGCTTGCTTCCTGATACGCTTCTTCATCGCTCATGGTATATTCGATACCTTCAAAATTGTCTTTCCTGGCCCAGGATTCCTTTTCTCCCAGGTTCACGCGGCCGCATGGGATTTTGTCATTCAACAGCGGCTCTGGGATTTCCACATCTACAGAAATCATATGGCTAAAGCCCAGGAACTCGTCAATATTAGCAGCAGCTACCTTGCCGGCCGCAATAGCCTTGATCACAGTGGCAGGCCCGGACACACAGTCGCCGCCGGCATACATGCCTACCCGGTTTAATGCGCCAGAGGCATCTGCCTGTAATTGGCCACGGTTTGTAGCGATCCCGGCCTGCGCAAAGGGCTTGGAGATAATATCCTGCCCTACGGCCATAAGGATAATGTCACATTCCAGACGTTCTTCCGCTTTGTCTGCCTTGCGTGGGGATGGCCTGCCTCCCCTTACCTGGCCAATAATCTGAGGCTGCACCCATAGAGCCCTGGCTTTGCCTTCCTCGTCTGCCTCAATCCGCAGCGGGGCTTTTAAGGTTAAAAGCTCAATGCCCTCTGCGATTGCGCCCTCTACCTCTGCTGGCAGCGCCGTCATATCTTCTTTCCGCCTACGGTAGACGATGCTGACAGTCTTAGCATTAGAGCGGATGGCTGTCCTTGCACAGTCCATAGCTACGTTGCCGCCGCCTACCACGATTACCCGCTTTCCTGTGAAATCCGGATATTTGCCATCGCCAATCTCACGGAGCATTTCGACGGCAGACACTACATGCTGGCTGTCCTCGCCTTCTAAGTACAGCTTCTTTTCTGCATGGGCACCGATGGCAATATAGATGGCGTCGTATGTACGGTTGATATCCTCTAATTCCTCTGTGCCAATCCGGACGTTCTGCCTTACCTCTACCCCTGTGGAAAGTATTGCGTTGATGTCTTCGTCCAGCCGTTCCCTTGGAAAACGGTAATTAGGTATGCCATAACGGAGCATGCCGCCTAACTGTGCCTTTTCCTCAAAAACAGTGGCCTGATGCCCCATAAGCTGCAGGAAGTATGCCGCTGTCAGCCCGGAAGGCCCGCCTCCAATAATGGCCACCTTTCTGCCAGTGGATTCTGCACAGGCGGGAACAGGCACTTCACTGGCACATGCCTTGTCCATTACATAGTGCTTGATTCCGCGGATATTGATGGAATCATCAATCATGTTCCGGCGGCACCTTGCCTCACAAGGATGCTCGCAAATCAAAGCGCAGGCGGTGGGGAAAGGGTTATCCTTGCGGATCAGGCGCACAGCGTCTTCACAGCGCCCTTCGCCAGCCAATGCGATATAGCCTGGGATGTCTACATTTGCGGGACAGAGGGTTACGCAGGGGATTGGCTGTTCAAAGGTTCCGGTACACTGATGTTCCTTTACATGGGAAAGGTAGTCTTCCTTGAAACCTTCTAAACCTGCCAGCACCATGCGGGCAGATTCAAAACCAATAGCACAGTCAGCAGAATTTTTAATGTTTGTGGCTGCATGCTCGATCAGATCTAATGTTTCCATAGTGGCAGTATTGTCTAAAACGCTTTCTAAAAGCTCCTCTAAAATCCCTAGGCCAGTACGGCAGGGGACGCATTTCCCGCAGGTCTGCGCGTGGCAAACCTTTAAAAATGCCAGCTGCATGTCCACAGGACAGACACCAGGCGGGTTTGCGATAATTCGCTGGGTAAATTCCTTCATCAGCTTCTCGGTGGTGGAATTTACTTTGTCGGTGGAAATTACGGATAATCTGCTCATTGTCTTCTCCTAATTGTTTTTTGCGGATTTGAAATGATCCATTTTGTGGTGTTGCCTGTAAGTAGGTATATTTGACAGGCAAAATAAGATTTTTGGGAAAGAATTTTATTAGAAATGGAAAAAAATTCTTATATTGCAAAAATCTTATTATATATTTTAACGGAAAAGACGAAAGAATGCAAGGGAAAAAATAAACAATTTGACAAAAGCAACGAAAACAGCGTCTGGGATGGCGGCTGAAAATCCGTCCGGGATGGGGCGTGGCATTAGGGGGCTGCCCCATCCCGGGCTGCGTTTTCAATGCCTGTAAACTGGGAAAAAAGATTTCCCGCCTTAAATTGCTGGCATCGGCTATAAAGCAATATCATTCCCTTTGGAAAATAAAATGGAAGGAATTACAGAAAGAACATCCATCAGATTAAAACCAGGAAGCATTTCCTTATCCTTGGCCTTGGAAAACGTAGCCAGGGCAGCCTAACGCCAGGAACTATTTCCTTGTCTTACGGCCTTGAAAAACATAGTCAGGGCAAACCCAGAACCCCCAGCCTTTTTCTGACGGACACATAGCCACCACTAACTTTTTCATAAGATAGGATATTCCTATTGGGTATTGCATTATAACCTACACTGTGTTAATATGGAATCATAAATACAAAATGTTAATGTAAAGAGAAGGGCACATATGGCACACAAAATTTCTGAATCAGAACTTGTGCTAATGAGAATCATTTGGAAGAATGGGGGAGTAGCCTTATACTCCCATATTATGGGAGAATTGGTAAAAGACAGGAACGAATGGAAAAATAACACTGTACTCACCCTGCTTTCCCGGCTGGTAGGAAAGAAATTTTTGAAGGTCAATAAAATCGGCAGGAGGAATGAATATGTGGCTGTGGTGACGGAAGCAGAATATCAGGCTATGCAGACCCACAGCTTTCTTGATAAGGTATTTGGGGGGAATGTGAAAAACTTAGTATCTACGTTGCTGCGGCAGGATATTCTTTCAGCAGACGAATTGGAAGAGATTGAATCATTTTGGAGAAAAGGGCATGAATGAATTTATGAAACTGCTATTGACAATGTCTGTTTCCGGCACGCTGCTCCTACTTCTTATCCTGGGATTGATACGGCTGTACAAAAATAAATTCAGCAGGCGTTGGCAGTATTATATTTGCCTTATAGCTGTATTGAGGTTTTTAATTCCTTTTACTCCTGGCACTATAAATGTGGGGAGGCTGCTTGAAGGGGGACTTAAAGGGTTCCATACAGCAGATATAATGGACAAAAGCCCTGAAATGCTAGATAGGAATGTCACAGTAAACGGCAATAAGGAAAAACAAACATACATTTATTTATTTTTTGTTTGGTCAGCGATGGCATTGGCTCTTTCCGTCCGTAAGATAAGGATTTACCAAGGATTTATCCAATGCGTCAAGGCTGGGAATGTAGAAGTGTCAGATGTGAGAGCCTTGAACCTGCTGTCTGGCTGTGAGGAAAAACTGAATATCAAAACAGGGGCAGGCCTGTACTGCAATGCGTTGATTGTGTCGCCTATTATGATTGGCTATTTTCGCCCAAGCATTGTTCTGCCTGTCAGAGAATTGGGAGATCAGGAGCTGCCTCACATCTTTATGCATGAATTGCTCCACTATAAACGGCGGGATATGCTTTATAAATGGCTGGTACAGCTTGTGGTTTGCATCCATTGGTTCAATCCCTTTGCATATTTGCTGGAAAAAGAGGTGAATAAAGCATGCGAGCTTTCATGTGATGAAGCAGTGATATCCATGCTTGACGAGCCCGCAAGACGTGAATATGGAGATATGCTGATTTCATTTTTGAAGCCAACGAATCACTGTAAAGACACTTTGTCGTTTATGACTTTGTCTGATGGAGCAGAACAATTAAAAGAAAGGTTGGGCGCGATTATGGATTTCAGGGAAAAAACGAAAGGGATGCGGATTCTAATGGGCGTATTGGCATTGTGTATTATTTTCGGCGCAGTTTTTATTGGGGGTTATTCCGACGCCCCCGTAACCGGCCTAAATTCTGCTGTAACAGGAAAATCATTGATACCAGAGGAACAGAATCCTGTGGTTTCCACAGCTGATGAAAACTCTGGCAGGGCAAGCGAACCGCCAATACCAGAGGGGAAGAGCCGCAGTATGGGGACATACATCCCTAATTGGGAAAATTGGGATGGTGACTGGGATTGGGATGATAAGGCGCTTATGGAAGCGTATGCAGCCTGTGGCATTGAAAAAAATGGCAAATTCTATTATTACTGTGGTGAAACAGTATATATCCTCAAGAACCAACGACCCGATAGTTCCATTTATCTGATAAACACAGAAGGAACGGTAAGCATTAAGGTTAATTGGAACGCAGAAGGAGAAATTACAGGCGTTTCTTATATAGCCAAGGAAGAAGTGGAAAAGCTGAAGCCAAAGCTGTTGGGTACATCATAAAGAATACTTTTCGTTATCAGGCTTCTGGGGTACAGGGGCTTGCACGTTTCATCAGCTTCGTATATTGTAATTATGCTGAAAATGTAAAAATGGAGGTACATATGCAAAGGATTTTGGTTGTAGAGGATGATTCAGATATCCAGGAGCTGCTGCAGAATTTTCTGCAGGAGGTAGGGTATGAGGTTATAACAGCAAAAGATGGCGTAGAAGCCATAGCGCTTTTTTCAGAACAGGTAGCTCTGGTTCTTTTAGACATTATGATCCCCAAAATGGATGGCTATGCCGTCTGCGAATTGATCCGCAGGCAATCAGATGTGCCAATTATAATGCTTACCGCATTGGACAGTGAAAAAGCCCAGATCAAGGGTTTGGACTTACAGGTGGACGACTATATCACAAAGCCCTTTTCCATGCCAATCCTAATCCGTAAGATTGCTGCGGTACTCCGAAGGAGCAATCATTCACAGGAAGGAAAAAAGCAAAAGCTGTACTGCAAAAACCTTGTTCTGGACTGTGACAGTTATACGGTTACTGTGGACGGCACGGCCTGCAGCCTGACCCATCGGGAATTTGAGGTGCTCCGTGAGCTGCTGCTCCACCAGGGACGCGTGCTGACCCGCCAAAATTTGCTGGATCTCCTGTGGCGGTATGATTTTTATGGCGACGGCCGGGTTGTGGATACGCATATTAAAAATTTGCGCAAAAAGCTGGGCATAGACTTTATCCAAACAATCAGAGGGGTGGGGTATAAAATTGAAAAAGAAAATTAGCGGCAGCTTATTCCAAAAGGTATTTTTAGCCACAATGCTGTTTTTATTGTCCATGGGATTGTTTGTCTATGCCTTGCTGGCCTGGCTGATGCCTAGAACTTATTCCAACAAGCTCAGCAAGGATCTGGATGAACAGGCAAAAGGCTTTATTGCAGAGCTGGAACAGGTGGCGTTCAAAGACTGTTCCGCCCTGTTTTCCCAATTTATCCAAAGTGACGGAATCCACTCGGTGGAACTATATACAGATAGCGGAGAAATGCTCCTGTTCCCATTGGGACAGGGGACAGGGGAAGCATATGCAGCTGGCCAGGAAACAGCTGCAGAGAACACCATTAGCCAAAACGAAGCTGTTTTTTATGAGGATACACCGGAGGGCAATGAGATTTTATCAGCCAGCTACTATTTTTCCTTTTCAGACAGCAATAAGCGTTATATGCTCCTTGTATATGGAAAAGCGGAACAAATCTCAAAGCTGCGGTCATCCTTTCTCCATGTATTCCCCCTTTTGCTGTGCATGGCAATTTTGGCTGCCTTCCTTTTTTCCTGGCTCTACACGTATATCATTACAAAACCCATATTAAGAATCATCCGCATTTCCCAAAAAATGTCCGACTTAAATTTAGAATGGAACCTAGAAGCAACACGCTCTGATGAGTTAGGCCTATTGGAAAAAAGCCTCAACTTCCTATCCCATAAACTGGCAGCAACCATTTCAGACCTGCAGTCCGCCAATGAAAAGCTCTCCCAGGATATAGAACGTGAAAAAGCATTAGAACAGGCCAGGCTTGATTTTTTTTCCGCCGTATCCCATGAGCTAAAGACTCCGATTACCATCATCAAAGGCCAGTTAGAAGGAATGCTGTTAGGTATAGGCGCTTACAAAAACCACAATAAATACTTGGCGCGTTCCCTGGAAATTGCGAACACCATGGAGTCTATGGTACAGGAAATATTGACTGTAACAAGGCTGGAAGTATCCAGCGCGAAGGACATGCCCCCTTCTGCGGAAAATTATCCGCCTATTGAATGCATCCAAATGATACAGGATTATCTGGCGGAAAATGAGGACATCATCATAAAAAAAGATTTGCGGATCCATTGCCATATGCCGCAGAAAGCCTATATTTCTGGCAATAAAATATTGATGGAAAAAGTATTTTCTAATCTAATCGGAAATGCCATCAAGTATACGCCCCAGGGCGCAGAAATTTCCATAACTATTAACACAGCACAGGATGGACACAAATTTTCCATTGAAAATACAGGAACCCATATTCCAGAAAGCTGCTTTCCAAAACTTTTTGACGCATTTTACCGCATTGATCCATCACGAAGCCGGGAGACAGGAGGGAGTGGGCTTGGATTGTACCTTGTGCAGAAAATTTTGCAGCAACATAAAAGCCACTGCTCCGTATGCAATACAGATTCTGGTGTTTGTTTTTCATTTGTAATGGCATTGGGGGATGGGAAAAATGCTTGATAGGGAGGAGGAGATTGGCTGCCCGAGGGATGGTTTGCATAATAAAATTATTTGGGCTACATAACTTTTTTATGTCAACTTACTGAAGGGTTATTTTACATACTTCTAAAAACTTATGCACTGCCACTGGCATGGGAACTGTAATTGCAATGTCAATTTCCCTAAAAACGACAGTTCTGCAATTCCTTTTAGAGACACTTATTATCGTGCTTGGAGTGGTTACTGCTGCTAGTATCATAATATTATCCTTGCTTTGCGGCGCATGAGCCGAAGCCGGAGAAGATGCAGGTATTTACTGGCAGGGGCGCACGGAATACAGTGTGTTCCTATCAGGTACGGCAGGCGGCAGATTGTGAGGGCATCCCACAAGCCGGGCGGCGGCTTATATGCCTGCTGCCCTATCATGGAAAAAGATTGAAGCCGGGATATACACAGATAACCGCAACATTACACTGGATGGATATTTTGATGAATGGCTGGATGGAAAGAGGGGGCAGGGGGTGGTGTCTGGGCTGGCAGAGAGTGGCAGGATTAAGCTGGATGCGAAGACGGCGAAGTGCATCAGGGGCATGGCGGAATTTGTGAATAGGGAGAAATTCTGATATAATAAACCCTCCACTATGACACCAGACTTTTGCAGTATGGTAAAATGGGCTTATAGGAGGTGCATTTTATGAATACATACAGGACTTCGGAAGTGGCAAAAATCATTGGCATCCATCCGAATACAATAAGGAAATATGAGGAATTAGGACTGATACCAAAGGCAAAGCGGCGGCCCAACAGCTACCGGGTGTTTACTGATTTTCATATAGAGCAACTGCGGCTTGCCCGTATCGCTTTTCAAATAGAAGTGCTCCAAAATGGATTGAGGAAAAAGATTGTAGAAACTGTTAAGATTTCCGCAAGGGGCGATTTTGACAAGGCTCTTTGTTTTGCGAAAGAATATAAAAACCAAATACAGAAAGAGCAAAAAAATGCTGAGGAAGCGATTCATATTGTAAAGCAGATTTTATCTGGCAGGGCGGCAGAACAATCCCTTTGTTTAAAGCGCAGGGAAGCGTCCAATTATTTGGGCATTACTATGGACACGCTCCGAAATTGGGAATTGAACGGTTTGCTTCGGGTAAAACGGAAACAAAACGGATATCGTTTTTACACAAGTGATGATGTGGAACGGTTAAAGCTCATACGGTCGCTCCGATGTGCCAATTATTCATTAGAAGCAATCCTGCGGATGTTAAATGCCCTTGAGCATAATCCACAGACAAATATTGAACAAATCCTGAATACGCCAAAGGAGGATAGCGATATTATTTCCGTTTGCGACAGACTGATTGTATCCTTGCAGGCGGCCGAAAAAAATGCTGAAAAAATGATGACGATTCTTGCAGATATGAAAAAGAAATTTTCTTAACCCTCCACCTTAACACCAACCTTTTTTTCGCTGTTAAGATAAAAGCGATAACAGCAAAAGGAGGATAAAATAGATGAATGAAATCATCAGTGTTAAGCGGCTTTCAAAATCATATGGCGGACTGAGTGCTGTGCAGGACTTGAATTTGTCAGTCATGCAGGGAACTATTTTCGGGCTGCTTGGGGCAAACGGCGCAGGAAAAAGTACTACAATCGAATGTATGTTAGGTACAAAAAAGCCTGATACAGGAAGGGTTTCAATTTTAGGAATGAATCCGTTCCGGCAAAGAAAGCAGCTTTTTGAAAATGTCGGCGTTCAATTCCAGGAGGCAAATTATCAGGACAAAGTGACGGTTGTTGAACTATGCCAGGTAACGCAGTCACTTTATCGGCACGCCGCAGACTATGAGGAGCTGCTGAAGAAATTTGGTATTTCCCATAAAGCAAAAAGCATGGTAAAGGAGCTTTCAGGAGGACAGAGGCAAAAGCTATTTATTGTTTTGGCTCTGATACCGCAGCCAAAGGTTGTTTTTCTGGACGAGCTGACGACAGGGCTTGACGCAAAAGCCAGACGGGAGGTATGGAAAATTTTATCTGACCTCAAAGGAAAGGGACTGACAATTTTTCTGACATCACATTTTATGGACAAGGTAGAGGCATTGTGCGATACAATCTGCATACTGCGGAAAGGAAAGGCTGTTTTTTACGGGACGGTCAAGGAAGCCGTTGCAGACAGCCCGTATGATAAGTTTGAAGATGCGTATTTGTGGTATTCGGATGAGGAGGTAAATGATGATGAGAACATTTAGAATCATGTTGAAAAATGAGATGAAACTTTCCCTGCGTGATATGAATATGGTTATATTTGCAATCTGTATTCCGCTTGTGGTTTTGATGATACTTGGTGTTATTTATGGGAATAAACCTGCTTTCCCAGATGCGGAGTACACGTTTCTGGAGCAGTCCTTCGGGGCTTTGACAACGATTGCGATTTGTGCAGGAGGCGTTATGGGGCTGCCTTTGGTAGTATCCAATTACCGAAGCAGAAAAATATTGAAGCGTTTTAAAGTTACCCCTGTCAGCCCTGCGGTGATTTTGGCTGTACAGGTTGTGATTTATATGATTTATTCTGTGGCGTCGCTCATACTGCTTTATATTGTTTCAGCACACTTTTTTGGATTTCGTATGGGGGGCTCCATATTTGCTTTTCTTGGCGGCTATCTGTTGGTTATGTTGTCAATATTCAGCATCGGCATGATGGTGGGCGGCATTGCCCCGAACTCTCAGACAGCGAGTGTGATTGCAAGCCTGCTCTACTTCCCAATGCTTATATTTTCCGGGGCGACCCTGCCCTATGAGGCAATGCCGGGGGCGTTGCAAAAAATAGCGGATATTCTGCCTTTGACACAAGGGATAAAAATTTTAAAAGCCACTTCATTAGGGCTTCCGATAGAAAACACTTTTGTTCCAATGATTGTTATGGTGGTACTTGCTGTCATTTGTATCGGAGTATCCCTTTGCTTTTTCAAATGGGAGTAGTAAATAATGCAGAACGGCTACTATGCCCTGCCTGCGGAAATAAAACAAGGTTAAGAATGCGGAAAGATACAGAACTTAAGAATTTCCCTCTGTACTGCCCAAAATGCAAGAAAAAATATGGATAGAGGTAACAAATTCATATAAAAAGATATAACCATCCGGGCATACCGTAATACATGCCTCTGACGGGACGGGCGGACTACCGTCCGATGAAGTATAAAAAAGTACAGAACAAAAGTTCGATTTTGGTCTGTACTTTTTTTGGCTTATGTGTTATAATGAAAAATCAAATGACTGGATAATACTATCTGTACTGGCTGGTGTTATTCAGTGTTGTTTCGTTTTAAAAATACGGTTTTGTGACCTGCATTCGTGTAATTGCTATTTTAACGCTTATTCGCCAGCTTTAGATGTTCCCTGAGAATGCAGTGGAGTATTTTGTGTCCTATTACGATTAGATAATAATGGCACTATATATGGTGTGAAATGAGAGCAAAATGGTCTGTATATAGTATGGCAGTGGACGATTTGAGACCATACGGACTATGCGGACAGGCAGATAGAGTAACCAAAATTCGTGTAAGGGAAAAGCGGCAGGATGGAAAGATCGTTTTGGTTGTAATAATTAGGATTTGGCGTTATAATAGGAAATAAAGAAAGGATGTGATGGCTGTGACGCTTCAGCAAAAAGCTATTGATGTTATAGGTCGTTTACCTGAGGATAAGATCATTCAGGTTATTCAATTTGCAGAATTTTTGTCTTTTGATAAGAAACCACAGAGGGAAGAAGCATACTCTAAAGAAATAAGTAAGGATGGCTATATCAGAAAGCCCGGTATTCTGAAAAGAAAAATGGTAATGGCAGATGATTTTGACGAAACGCCAGAATGCTTCAAGGAGTATATGTGATGTATCTAATGGACACATGCGCACTGCTTTGGTTTCTTGATGATAACGGGCAATTATCAGAGAAGGCAAAGGATATCATAGGAAAAAGTAATGACTTGTATTTTAGCATTGCTTCCTTGTGGGAAATTGCGATTAAAAAAACAATAAGAAAATTGGATATAGAAGAATCTGTTACTGACATTGAGAGAATCTGTGATGATTACGGTATTTGCATACTTCCAATAAAAACAAAATATTTAGAACGTGTTCAGATACTTCCCATGATACACGCTGATCCGTTTGACAGGCTGATTATGGCAACGGCACTTGAAGAAGGGATGAAACTTATAACTCATGATTCAAAGATACAACAGTATGATGTGGAATTAGTTTGGTAAAATGACATGATATATCTGCAATCTGTAAATCTTTTCGATTATGCTCAAGCAGAACTGAGTATGAATGATAATGACTGATGAGTTAGAAGGGAGGATGCAGAATATGTGTAATTTATCTGAATTGGTAGAGGAGATCGGAATTAAGAAAGGAATTACACAAGAGCGAATCGCGGCTGTTGAGAGAATGCTTAAAGCTGACGCGACAAAAGAGCAGATAATCTCATTTGGTTATACGGAGGAAGAAATTGAGAGAGCGGAAGAATTGCATCTGAGGGAAATATAGAAAATGCAGTAAGCGACCTGGAATATTTCAGGGATGAAATGATCCGCTTATATAAGATGGGGGAACTGTCCGATGAAGAGCTGTTAGACTTAATGGGATTTGTAAACACCAATATTACGCATATCACAAATGGAAATAAAAATGAAGAAAGGGCGCAAGAGGTTCAGTGAACCTCTGACCTGTGCGGACCGAAACGGAGTGAAGAAGGTGAATGTTATGGGAGGAACAGTAATTGAGACTGAATCAGAGAGACTACGTCGTGAAGGTATAAATCAGGGTATAAGCCAGGGAAAAGCGCAGTTGCTTATTGAAATGGGGCAAAAGAGGGACTTGATGATGCAACGATTTTGAAAAGGATGCAGGAATGGATAGGTTTGTCCTTAGAACAGGCGGCCGCTTATTTAGAGCAGCACGGAAAGCAGCCTGTGTAGATTTACAAAGATTGGTGATAATTCCATATAAAAATGATAAAGAATCTGAATTTATATTCGTTCCAATGATTGTTATGGTGGTACTTGCCGTCATTTGTATCGGAGTATCCCTTTGCTTTTTCAAATGGGAGTAGTAAATAATGCAGAACGGCTACTATGCCCTGCCTGCGGAAATAAAACAAGGTTAAGAATGCGGAAAGATACAGAACTTAAGAATTTCCCTCTGTACTGCCCAAAATGCAAGAAAAAATATGGATAGAGGTAACAAATTCATATAAAAAGATATAACCATCCGGGCATACCGTAATACATGCCTCTGACGGGACGGGCGGACTACCGTCCGATGAAGTATAAAAAAGTACAGAACAAAAGTTCGATTTTGGTCTGTACTTTTTTTGGCTTATGTGTTATAATGAAAAACCAAATGACTGGATAATACTATCTGTACTGGCTGGTGTTATTCAGTGTTGTTTCGTTTTAAAAATACGGTTTTGTGACCTGCATTCGTGTAATTGCTATTTTAACGCTTATTCGCCAGCTTTGCAAGCCCATTTTACACGAATCGAAAACTGAATTACACGAATTTCGGGCGAATAAGCAAACTTTTTTCGGCCACAAATTGGAGGTTTTCATATGTCAGAGTTCAAATTACAAGCCCCCTACAAGCCCACAGGCGACCAGCCGCAGGCCATCGCCGAGCTGGTCAAAGGCTTCAAGGAGGGCAACCAATTCCAGACTTTACTAGGGGTTACGGGTTCCGGCAAGACATTTACGATGGCGAATGTCATTCAGGAATTGCAGAAGCCTACTCTCGTTATAGCACATAATAAAACGCTTGCGGCGCAGCTATACGGAGAATTTAAGGAGATGTTCCCTGAGAACGCAGTGGAGTATTTTGTGTCCTACTATGATTATTACCAACCCGAGGCATATGTGCCTTCCACGGATACCTATATTGCCAAGGATTCTGCCATCAATGAGGAAATTGACAAGCTGCGCTTGTCAGCTACGGCTGCTTTGGCAGAGCGGAATGATGTGATCATTATTTCCAGCGTATCTTGCATCTATGGTTTGGGCAGCCCTGTGGATTATAAAAATATGATGCTGTCCCTGCGCCCGGGGATGGTGAAAGACAGGGATGATGTCATCCGTAAATTGATTGACATCCAATATGCAAGAAATGACATGGATTTCCAGCGGGGCACCTTCCGGGTGCGGGGGGATGTGGTGGAAATCTTCCCGGCAAACTATGGGGAGACGGCCATCCGCGTAGAGTTTTTTGGCGATGAGGTGGACAGGATCACAGAGATTGATGTGCTGACTGGGGAAATCAAGGCACAGTTAGAGCATATGGCCGTATTCCCTGCCTCCCATTATGTAGTAGCCCCAGAAAAAATCCTTCAGGCGGCTGTAGAGATTGAAAAGGAAATGGAAGAGCGGGTCAAATATTTCAAAGGGGAGGACAAGCTGCTGGAGGCGCAGCGGATTGCAGAGCGCACCAATTTTGACATTGAGATGCTGAAGGAAACCGGGTTTTGCAGCGGCATTGAGAATTATTCCCGTTACCTGTCTGGCTTAGAGCCAGGGGCGCCGCCCCATACGCTGATGGATTATTTCCCAGAGGAATTTCTGATCATTGTGGACGAGTCCCATATTACCATTCCCCAGGTGCGGGGTATGTACGCCGGGGATCAGTCCCGGAAAAACACTCTGGTGGACTATGGCTTCCGGCTTCCTTCTGCAAAGGACAACAGGCCTCTGAATTTCGGGGAATTTGAAAGCAAGATCGACCAGATGCTGTTTGTGTCTGCCACGCCGAATGTTTATGAAAAAGAGCATGAGCTGCTGCGGGCAGAACAGATTATCCGCCCCACAGGGCTGTTGGATCCTAAAATTGACGTCCGCCCAGTGGAAGGGCAGATTGATGACCTGATCGGAGAGGTCAACAAGGAATCTGCAGGGAAAAATAAGGTATTGATAACCACCCTTACCAAAAAAATGGCAGAGAACCTGACAGATTATATGCGGGAGGTAGGCATCCGCGTGAAGTACCTTCACTCAGACATTGATACTCTGGAACGGGCAGAGATCATCCGTGACCTTCGCCTGGATATTTTTGATGTGCTGGTGGGGATCAACCTGCTGCGGGAAGGGCTGGATATCCCGGAGATTACATTGGTGGCAATCCTGGATGCAGACAAGGAAGGCTTTTTGCGCTCAGAAACCTCTTTGATCCAGACCATCGGGCGTGCAGCCAGAAATGCCCAGGGGCATGTAATCATGTATGCAGACAGTATTACAGATTCCATGCGGGCTGCCATAGATGAGACAAACCGCAGGCGGGACAGGCAGGAGGCTTATAACAAAGAGCATGGGATCACGCCTGCTACCATACAGAAATCTGTCCGGGAATTAATAAGTATTTCCAAGAAGGTTGCCAAGGAGGAATACCGTTTCCAGAAGGATCCGGAATCTATGGGCAAGAAGGAATTGGAAAAGCTGATTGGGGAAATCCAGAAGAAAATGCAGGCAGCTGCAGCAGAACTGAATTTCGAGGCGGCGGCAGAGCTGCGTGACAAGATGATTGAATTGAAGAAGAATTTACGTGATATGTAATAGGTTATCTGGTGCAGCTTTCTTAAGGGGAGGCTTGCCAGATGCATGCAGGAAGGATTTTTCCGGCAGCTTGTTTTGGAAAGGGATGCTGCCAATGGGCAATCCGGAAGAAAATTGGTTCTATAGGAACATGGGGCAAATATCATTTAATCTATAAAAAGGAGTTTAGCGAAAATGGCAAAAGCAGAGAAGCAGTACATTAAAATCAGGGGAGCCAACGAGCATAATTTAAAAAACCTGGATGTGGACATTCCAAGGAATGGGTTTATTGTGTTGACCGGCTTAAGCGGGTCTGGAAAATCCTCGTTAGCCTTTGACACCATTTATGCTGAAGGGCAGCGTAGGTATATGGAGTCACTGTCCTCCTATGCCAGGCAGTTTTTGGGGCAGATGGAGAAGCCGGACGTGGAAAAGATCGATGGGCTCTCCCCAGCTATTTCCATTGACCAGAAATCCACAAACCGCAACCCCAGGTCTACGGTGGGAACCGTGACAGAAATCTATGATTATTTCCGCCTGCTGTATGCAAGGATTGGGATTCCCCATTGCCCCGTCTGCGGTAAGGAAATCAAAAAGCAGTCGGTAGACCAGATGGTGGACCAGATCCTTTCCTTGCCCGAGGGCACCAGGATCCAACTTTTGGCGCCTGTAGTGCGCGGGCGCAAAGGAATGCACCAAAAGCTGTTTGCACAGGCAAAGCGCAGCGGCTATGTCCGGGTGCAGGTAGACGGGAATATTTATGATCTGACAGAAGATATCCCATTGGATAAAAATATCAAGCATAATATTGAAATCGTGGTGGACCGCCTGGTGGTCAAGCCAGGGATTGAGAAGCGTTTGGCGGATTCTGTGGAAAATGTCCTGAACCTGGCAGAGGGACTCTTAATGGTGGATGTGATTGGGGGGGATCCCATTAATTTTTCCCAGAGCTTTTCCTGCCCGGACTGCGGGGTCAGCATAGAGGAAATTGAACCCAGAAGCTTTTCCTTTAATAATCCTTTTGGGGCCTGCCCAGATTGCTTTGGGCTTGGCTACAAGATGGAATTTGATGAGGATCTGATGATCCCGGACAAATCCCTGAGCCTGGCAGAAGGCGCTATCCAGGTGACTGGGTGGCAGTCCAGCACAGATAAGGGCAGCTTCACAAATGCTATCCTGGCGGCTTTGGCAGAGGAATATAAATTTAGCTTAAACACACCCTTCCAGGATCTTCCCAAGGACGTCCGGAACATCCTGCTCCATGGGACAGGCGGGAAGGAAGTGAAAGTCCATTACAAGGGGCAGCGGGGCGAGGGTGTTTATGATGTGGCTTTTGAGGGGCTGATACGGAATGTGCAGCGCCGTTACCGGGAGACAGGCTCTGACACTATGAAGCAGGAATACGAATCCTTTATGCGGGTAACCCCTTGCAAGGCCTGCAAAGGCCAGCGCCTGAAGCGGGAAGCCCTTGCGGTTACTGTGTCAGGAAAAAATATCCATGAGGTTACAGATATGTCTGTACGGAACCTGCAGGCATTTTTGGGCGGAATGGAGCTGACGGAGCAGCAAAAGCTGATTGGCGCACAGGTTTTAAAGGAAATCCGTGCAAGGGTAGGATTCCTGGTGGATGTGGGCCTGGATTACCTGACCCTCTCCCGGGCGACAGGAACCCTTTCCGGTGGGGAAGCCCAGCGTATCCGCCTGGCAACCCAGATTGGCTCTGGACTGGTGGGCGTTGCGTATATTTTGGATGAGCCAAGCATTGGCCTTCATCAAAGGGACAATGACAAGCTGCTGCAGACGCTGAAAAACCTAAAGGATCTTGGCAATACCCTGATCGTGGTGGAGCATGACGAGGATACCATGCGGGCAGCAGACCACATCGTGGATATAGGGCCGGGTGCAGGAGAGCATGGCGGCCGCCTGGTAGCCCAGGGAACTGCCAAGGACATTATGAAATGCAAGGAATCCATTACAGGGGCTTATTTAAGCGGAAAGATAAAGATCCCTGTGCCGGAAACCAGAAGGAAGCCCACAGGATATTTAGAAATTAAAGGCGCACAGGAAAACAACCTGCGTAATATTAATGTGAAAATCCCCTTGGGGGTTATGACCTGCATTACCGGGGTATCTGGTTCCGGAAAATCCTCTTTGACAAATGAAATCCTGTACAAGCGGCTGGCTAAGGATTTGAACCGCGCCAGGACAATCCCAGGAAAGCATAAGTCTATCGAAGGCATGAACCAGCTGGATAAAGTGATCGCCATTGACCAGTCCCCCATTGGAAGGACGCCACGCTCAAACCCGGCAACCTACACCGGGGTATTTGACCAAATCCGTGACCTGTTTGCCGCTACGCCAGATGCCAAGGCAAAGGGATATGCGAAAGGCAGGTTCAGCTTTAATGTCAAAGGAGGGCGGTGCGAGGCCTGCTCTGGGGACGGCATCCTGAAAATTGAAATGCATTTCCTTCCAGATGTGTACGTGCCCTGCGAGGTCTGCGGCGGAAAGCGCTATAACCGGGAAACACTGGATGTAAAATACAAAGGGAAGAGTATTTACGACGTTTTGGATATGACCGTAGAAGAGGCGCTGGGCTTTTTTGAAAATGTCCCATCCATCCGCCGGAAAATTGAAACCCTGTATGATGTGGGCCTTTCTTATATAAAATTAGGGCAGCCATCCACGACTTTGTCAGGGGGAGAGGCACAGAGAATCAAGCTGGCGACAGAGTTGAGCAAGCGCAGCACAGGGAAGACCATCTATATTTTAGATGAGCCCACCACAGGGCTGCATTTTGCAGATGTGCATAAGCTGACAGAGATTCTGCAGAGGCTGGCAGAAGGGGGAAATACCGTTGTGGTTATTGAGCATAACCTGGATGTGATCAAAACGGCGGACTATATTATTGACATGGGCCCGGAAGGCGGCGACGGCGGCGGAATGGTGATTGCCCAGGGAACGCCAGAAGAAGTGGCAGAGGCAGCAGGATCCTATACAGGGAAATATATCAAGAAATATTTGTGATGTGGGGAATATGACGTTGCGGTTCAAGGCTCAGGAATGTGCGGTTCTTAAGCTGTGAAGCATAACAATATAGCAGATTTTTTGAGAGGAGGTTTCCTGCGTATGCATGTGGTGACGTTATTCATATGGCTTATTTTATATAGCATCTTAGGGTGGGTTTATGAGACAATCTACTGCAGCATTAAAAGCTTAAAATGGGATAACCGGGGAATATTGCTGGGCCCCTATTGCCCTATTTATGGCGTTGGGGCAACGCTGGATGTTCTGTTATGCAGTGGGTTTGAAAATGGCTGGGCAGTATTTTTTGCCTGTATGGCAGGCTCAGCAGTTCTGGAATATGCCACATCCTATGGGATGGAGCGTATGTTCCATGCAGTTTGGTGGGATTACAGCCATCTGCCCTTAAACCTGCATGGCCGCATTTGCCTCCCCTGTTCCGTTGGATTTGGCGTAGCAGGCCTTATTGTCCTGTACGGCATTCAGCCTTACATGGAAAGGTTTACCATCTGGATGCCACAGAATTTGCAGGAATTGGCCGCGTTGCTGTTTATGGCAGTTTTTGCGGCAGATTGCGCATTGACGGCAGATTCCCTGATGCAGCTCAATGTGAAGCTTGAGGCCACCGTTCAGGCAATAGATGCACAGATTTCAGAAAAATACGACGCCTGGATTGAAAACTCCAGGCAAAATCTCTCAGAAGGCCTGGCAGCCCTAAAGGATAAAATCTCTTTTGAAGATTTTCGTGAGCACAGGACAAAAGAAGAAATAGGCAAAGCCATTTCCAATTTAAACTGGCTGCAGGCCAGGGTCCTGAAATCATCCATATCCTTCCGCCCCCCTGCCTACCATGAGATCGGAAGCAGGATGAAAAAGCTGCTTTCTTTCCATAAAGGAACATCCTCCCAAGAAGAGGATAGCTGCCAAAGGGATTTCCATGCAGATAAAAGTAATTAATTTGAATGCCCCTACAAGCGGCATCCCATACCATAAAAAGAAAGGAGCGCATAACCCATGGGACTTACCCGACAGGAAAACCTGGAGATCAGAAAGTACCTCCAGAACCTTAAAGCAACCAAAGAAGCCAGCTTAATGAAGCAGTATATCCAACATGGCCAGATTTCAACATACGAGCATGTCATCAGCGTTGCCCGCCTCAGCCTCTATTTAAACCACCGCCTCCGCCTGGGCGCCCCAGACCCAGAACTGGTGCGGGGGGCGTTCCTCCACGATTTTTATCTCTACGACTGGCATAAAAACGGCTATCCCGGCCGCTTCCATGGCTTCCGCCATCCAGCGATTGCCCTGAAGAACGCACTGCAGCGTTATTCCCTCACGCCAATCGAACAAAATATTATCCTAAGCCACATGTGGCCCCTGACCCTCTTTTCCGTCCCCAGAAGCCGGGCGGCATTCCTCGTATGCCTGTCTGATAAAATCTGCTCTGCTTATGAGGTAGTTGTAAAAACAAGAAGCCTCCGATGCTAAAGCTTAGTGCGGATGATAAGGAATCGCCTATGCCCTGTGGCTTTTCTGGAATGGCGGAAACCAGGAAGATTATCCAAAAAGATTATAGAAAAACCACATAGATATAACTTTAAGTAATGGAAAATAAAATTAATAAGTATAGAAATTAGGAAAAACTACCACCCGAATCTATTGACAAACAATTTTATTATGCTAAACTTATTTCGTAATCGTAAAACGTATAAGTCAGAAAGGCAGGTTTTGTGCATGGAAAGGCAGGCGTTGTCTATTTTGGTTGAGAATACCCCCAATGTGCTCAGCCATGTATCTGGTTTGTTCAGCCGCAGGGGATACAATATAGACAGTATTTCCGCAGGCGTGACGGCAGATCCCAGGTTTACAAGGATTACCATTGTTTCCAGCGGGGACGAGCTGATCTTAGAGCAGATTGAGAAACAGCTTGCTAAGCTGGAGGATGTAGTGGACATTAAAAAATTAGAGCCTGGCAGTTCTGTATGCCGTGAGCTGATCTTGATCAAAATCCGCGTAAAGAGCGCAGAGCGTCAAGGGCTGATTTCATTGGCGGAGATTTTCAAGACGAAGATTGTAGATGTCACCAATGATTCTATGATGATTGAGCTGATCGGGACACAGAATAAGCTGGATGCTTTTTTGGAGCTGCTGGAAGGCTATGAAATCCTGGAGCTTGCCAGAACTGGGATTACAGGCCTGACCAGAGGGTCTTCCGATGTTAAGATGTTTGATTGAGGCAGAAGGGCTTCCCTATATTCATATGCCTGATTGGAGCCAGAAGGGATTTCCCAACGTCAGGGAATCTAACTTTATAAAAGGAAGGTTTCTGATATTGGAATATTGGCTTGACCGAAAGGAATTTTGGTGTTAGAATGTTTGATTAATGCAGCAGGATATAATAATTTTTTAATTTTTAGGAGGATAAGAAAATGGCAAAGATATTTTACCAGGAAGATTGTAACCTTTCTATGTTAGAAGGGAAAACCATTGCGATTATCGGCTATGGCAGCCAGGGACATGCCCATGCGTTAAATTTAAAAGAGTCTGGATGCCATGTCATCATCGGCCTTTATAATGGGAGCAAATCCTGGGCAAGGGCAGAGGCTCAGGGATTTGATGTATTTACTGCAGATGAGGCAGCGAAAAAGGCAGATATCATTATGATCCTGATCAATGATGAGCTGCAGGCAGATATGTACAAGAGGGACATTGAGCCAAACCTGGAAGCAGGCAATATGCTGATGTTCGCCCATGGCTTCAACATCCACTTTGGGGCAATTGTGCCGCCAAAGAATGTGGATGTTACCATGATCGCACCGAAGGGGCCAGGGCATACGGTAAGAAGCGAGTACCAGGCTGGCAAGGGCGTTCCCTGCCTGATCGCAGTAGAGCAGGATGCAACTGGGAAGGCGCAGGATTTGGCGCTGGCATATGCTTTGGGCATTGGCGGCGCAAGGGCAGGCGTTCTGGAAACAACTTTCCGCACCGAGACAGAGACAGACCTTTTCGGTGAGCAGGCAGTCCTTTGCGGCGGCGTGTGCGCATTGATGCAGGCAGGCTTTGAGACATTGGTGGAAGCTGGCTATGACGCAAGGAATGCGTATTTTGAGTGTATCCATGAGATGAAGCTGATCGTAGACCTGATCTACCAGTCTGGCTTCGAAGGCATGCGGTATTCTATCTCCAATACGGCAGAGTATGGCGATTATATCACAGGGCCGAAGATCATTACAGAGGATACCAAGAAGGCTATGAAGAAAATTCTGGCAGACATCCAGGATGGCTCTTTTGCAAAAGATTTCTTGCTGGATATGTCCCCAGCAGGGCGCCAGGTACACTTTAAGGCCATGAGGAAGAAAGCGGCAGAGCATCCAGCAGAAGAAGTAGGTAAGGAAGTGCGTAAGCTCTATAGCTGGAATAACGAGGAAGACAAGCTGATCAATAACTAATAGAGAGCAGATTCCCAATAAAACAGGAATCGTGCAGTGGCATTTGGGATCGCTGTGCTTGAAATAAAACCAGGCTGTTGCCAAAAAGGGCTGTGCGGATATTTCCGCAGGCAGCCTTTACGGCAGTAGCCTCTTGTATTTCTTGTGCAGCTTAAACTTATACTTAGACAATCTTTTCGCTTTCCAATGCCAGCCGGATGCAGAAGCTTGTCCCAGATGCGGTTTGGAATTGCAAAATCTCGTCTTATACAGGCGCCGGAAAAAACATATGCCCATGTTCACGCCATTTCAGCGCTTCTTCCGCAGTCTTTTTCAGATAACGGATGGTTTCTACAGGATATTTCCCTACAGCCGTTTCGTTTGTAACCATAACGGCATCCGCCCCATCAAGGACAGCATGGAAAATGTCTGAAACTTCAGCCCGTGTGGGCATAGGGCTGTCCACCATGGAAGCCAGCATCTGTGTCACAACCAAAAAGGGCTTTTTTTCTAATTTGCAAATCTCTGCCAGCCTTTTTTGGGCGGCTGGCAATTGCCACAGCGGCATATCATTTCCAAGATCTCCCCTTGCAATCACAATCACATCTGCATAGGGGATGATGTTCCGGATCTGCCTGATCCCTTCGCAGTTTTCAATCTTTGCAAAAATACGGACATGCTCCATATGGCTTTTGCGAAGCTCCTCTTGGACTTCCAGAAGCTCTTGCCCACAGGTTACAAAGGGCTGCATCAATGCTGTCACGCCATAATCCTTCGCCAGGCGGATATTTTCCCTATCCTGGGGCGTGAGTGCCGGACCGGCAAGGTATTTTCCTACAACCTTCAGGCTCTTGCGGCTCTGTAATATTCCGCCGCGCATTACAGTGGCTGTTACAGCTGGCTTTAGGGCAGTAATGGCAAGCTCCAGTTTCCCATCATCCAGCAGAATATGGTCCCCAGGTTTCAGGATGGGGAGGATATGGCCTGGAATAGGGATAGAATGGAAGCCTTGTATAAGGGCGTCTTGGGATTCCAGGCATGGGAAATCCCCCTGTGCAGGAGTATCCTGGGATTCCAGGCATACAGTATCTGCTTTTTTCAGCGCCAGGGGTTTTGCCAATAGCCCGACACGGATTTCAGGCCCTTGCATATCAATCAGCAGTTCTGGATTTATCCCTGTACGGCAGGCTGCCTGATGGTAATTGTAAATGATTTTTTCACTGTTTTTTAATCCGGTATGGGACATATTTAACCGCATGCCCGTCATCCCTTCCAGAAACATCTGCTCCAGCAGCTGATGGGAGTGGCATGCCGGCCCAAGTGTTCCCCAAATTTCTAACATATGCATCACCATTTATAGTTTAACACATTTTTAAACGGAATGGTATGGGAAAGTTGAGTTTTGCTTATTACCGTAATTATAGCCAGGGGAATAACAGATTTTTGTTGACAACCATAGATAGTGTCCCATATAATAGAATTAGTTTGTAATGACTAACCGAAGTTACATAAAAGAAACCTGCTGCACAGAAGGAGAAAACGGATGGCAAAAAATATAGATGACGAAAAGACGCAGAGGGAACGGGAAGAAGACCTGTTAGAATTTATCTATAGCCTGTGGCGCCAGGAAAAAGAAATATCGGTGACAGAATATGCCATGGAAAAGGGAATGTACGAAAGGAAGGCAGCAGCCATGGTAAATAGCCTGGTAAAACAGGGATATCTTGATCCGTCCTCCAAAAAGGGGATGCTGAAATTAACAGAGAAAGGCCAGGTAAAGGGCCTGGACATCCTTGCGCGCCATGAGAAGCTTACGCAGTTTATGCAGATGATCAGTGGAATGGACCGGGAGGAGGCGCAGGAGGACGCATGCCGGCTGGAACATTACATCAGCCCGAAAGCCTTGAAGGGAATTGATAATTTCCTCATGTTCGGCGACGTATACGACAGAAAGTATGAGGGGATGGATTTCTATGCAGTGTATGGGGAAGGCGAGTTTGAGATGGTAATGGGAATCTATGAACTGGAGCGGAGGAACCCAAGGTTCTTTTCTGTAAACCATGATAAATTCCAGCAGACAGCCATCCTGAGGGTGGAAAAGAAAAAAAGCTGGTTCTATATTCAGCCAAAGGAACATGATGAGATTGGGCATGTCTGGTACCGTGAATATGGAAAATGGGTGAAGGCTCCAAAAGAGGATGGGAGGTATAGGTTTCCGGATGGCATCTTCTCTTACATGGCAAATCCGAAGGTGCCGTTTACAGAAGCTGAAGCAGTTGTCGCAATCACAGAATTTGACGGAGAGCCTATAATCATTGAATGCTGTGAGCTTAACATCCATATACGGTAGAAGGAAGAAAAAAATTGACGGAGAACCCATGGTCATTGAATGCTGTGAGCTTAACATCCATATACGGTAGAAGGAAGAAAAAAATTGACGGAGAGCCCATGGTCATTGAATGCCGTGAGCTTAACGTCCATATACGGTAGAAGGAAGAATAGGGAATGGAACAGGGAGGGCATTTAAAACGCCAGAGCCGGCCGACGATTCTCCAACTGAATTACCTAAAAGAACTGGAGGAAATCGGAAAAAAGCGTGGGACATTAAAAGTGGTCGCAGAGCGGTGCGGCGTCAATACCTCAACGGTAAGCCGCTATTTTGGCTCTTGCGCAGAAAAAGGGATTTTAACAGAGAACCTGGAATTTACAGAAGCAGGAAAAGAGTGGTTTGGGCGGTACTGGCAGATGTATAGAGAACTAATCCAATACCTGAAGGAAATAGGCGGGACAGAACGGGAAGCAGAGGAGGCGGCAGAACGGCTTGTGGAAAATATGGGAATCCATATGCTGGAGCTGATCCTTTTAAACCATGAGCGGCAAAAAATGATTTTTGACCGAAAGGCACAGGTGGGCCATGCCATGCAGGATAACCTCCAAAAACTCGAAAAATTCAGGGTTGGGTTCTGTATATACAGAATGGACAAAAAAAGCGGAAGGAACCGATTTTCCATGGCAATGCAGGGCTTCCAGGAGGAGGCTTTCATTACCCGCAAAGGAACAAAAAACTATCTGGAACTCAGGCTAAAGGACATGACGGCAAGTTCCCGGCTGGATGGGAGAAAGATGAATGGCCATCTGAGCTCGCTGAAGTATGACCATGATGGGACAATGGTAACAGTAGAGATTCAGGAGGGGATTGTGCCGATTCCATTGGAAGCCTGCAGGATCCATCACTGGCAGGGCGGGGAGGGGTTCGGGAGCATAGCGATTACTGTTACCTGCAGCGTGGGCAGGCAGCACATGCCGGAAAGCACGGCTTTGCTGGCTTTCTGGGTATAGGCTGGCTCCTTCATCCCGCTGGTATTGGATAGCGGAAGATGGCTCTCCAATGCGTTAAAAACATTTTTTGAAATTTTTTTTGAGAAATTTTCGGCTTAAAAAAATGGAAAAAAGCTGCGTTGTTGAGAAAAAATAATGAATAAATCCTGATTTGGGCAGAAAATTGCCTGAAATGCAACAAAAGTACTGTGAAAACAGCGAATTATATTGCATTTCAGGCAATTTTAGGCTATTGACAGAATTTAAAAAGTTTGGTATCTTCTGTTAGGAGGTTAGTGATAACAAACTTTGGTTAGGCAATTACTTGCCTGGAACATATTTTAGGCCAGAAGGCCAGAAAGAGAGGAAAATTTTATGAAAAGATTAAGAAAGGCAGTGGCTTTGCTGCTTGCAATGGCGATGGTATTTGCGATGGGAGTTACAGCATTTGCGGCAGAGCCGTCCACTTGCAAGTTTACAAAGACAGATGGCAGTGATTTGAAGATGGGAATGAGCACGGGATTGATTGAGTCCTGTGATTTGAGTGATTCTGGGATTGCAACCGTGAAGTTTAAATCATTTTCTTTGCTGGGGTATAAAGGGACGATTGTTGATATGCAAGGAGCGGCTGTTAAGTGGGATGAAACTACATCCACTGCGGTCATTGACATGAATCAGGCACAAAGTAAAGAAACAGGCGTTCCTGTGAAAATTGAGTTTCAGTTTTCTTTAAATCTTACGCCTCCAGGAATGAGCAACCCGATGGATGCAATGTTTGTTTGCTATTAAAAGTAATAAAATGACTTGGGCTGCCGGGGAATACCTTTTATTTCCCTGGCAGTTTTTGGGAAGGAGAGGCAGAAAGTGAAAAGGATTGTATCAATCATTCTGGCTTTGGCAATGGTTCTTTCGGGGATAAATATCTTTCCGGCCAAGGCAGAAGCCAAGGAAATGGACTTAAGCGATGGGATGTATTATGTTGAGCTCAATGAGGCCAGTAAAACGGAAGGGCCTATCATATACAATAATTTTAATGTAGCCCCCCGGGCTTTTCTGAATGTTGCCGGCGGCAACTATATCTTATTGGCGAGGGTGTATGGGTATAGCCATTGGAATGTCATCAAAATGCTGTCACAGGAGGGGTGGAAACAGATAAGTAGGTTAAGCCCCGGAACAGACTGGAAGGATTATAATGGAAATGAGATGCCAGGATACGAGGAAGAAGTATCAGCAGACTGGATTACGGGAGAGGCGAATCCCTATTGGAGCACAGTAGGAGGGGATGCGGGCGGATCGAATAAGGATATGGGGATGATTGTGATACCGCTTGAAAACCTGGAGGATGCATTTGCCTTGGGAGGATATGCCACAATTTCCCATGAGGGCAAGGAGCTTCGGGAATTGAATATGCAGGGGTATCAATTGGATTTAAACACGTTAGCGTCTGCAAAGGAACTCATGTATTATGCAGGCGGGTGGAGCGAAAATGGTGATTTCCTATTAGACTATGCAAGGACAATCTCTGGGAAAACGCTTGATAGGTATGACAGTAGTGACGCAATCGTAGGGCTGTTTGAGGATAATTTTATAGAGGACACGGAACTGGCGCCAGACGATGGGAAAATAGTGGCTAAGTTCACGGTTTCCAGTGAAGCGAAGGAAGAGATTGAGAGCATCCAGGTGCTGGAAGGCAGGAGCTTGGACAGGGCTTTTGAAGAGCATGAAGCGTATTTGGATATTTTTGCCTTTAGCAGGTATCTGATCGGGACATGTGGGAACCAGTATGGGGAGAATGTGTATGACGCTGCGTCAAGGCAGTTTACAGTGACGTTTGACAACAATGACGCTGAGAATTCCCTGATCACCGGCATAGACGTAAAGATTACGACCAAGCAGCAACCAGAAGGTTACCGGGCGGTCCTGTACTTATCGGAGAATGGCATGCAGGCTGTGACGCTGAAAGATGACGCAACCAATGCATCTTACACTACTTATGAAAAATATGTAGCTGGCACAACGCTGACTGTGAAGACAGGGGAAGAGGCCAATACATATGCATTGAAGGACATCAAGAATGTGGCTGATGGGGATAACTGGCGGGCATATTCCTTCTACCTGACCGATGAGGATGGGAAGAGCCATGTGCCGCCCAAGGGGGGCATCGTGAGGGTTCCGATCCCGAAGGAGTGGAACCTGGATCATATTTACATCGCGTTTTATACCTCGAATGGCAAAAACATAACCACAGACAGCTACAACTGGCAGTCCTGCATGAACATTGTGGACACGGGGGAGGAGAGATATGTTGAATATGCTGTCCAGATGAACCAATGGGTTGCCGATGGCACGGCAGTCATGTGCCAGGTATTGAAGGAGTCAGACCTGTCAGAATTGTCTGAGGATGGGGTTTATAATGTCACTGCAAAATTTGTGAAGGCAGGGGCAGAAGGGATTCTGTCAATGGCAGACGGCAGCCTGGAAAGGGATGCGGTTGTGGCAGTGAAGGATGGGAAGAAGTCTATTTATATGGATTTCCATCCATTGGAAATGGTGCCGGGAACCTATTCGTATATTGGGGCTATTTGGAACAAAGAAGCTTCAGACTGTGTATGCTATGACTATGAAACAGAAAGCGACGGAACATTAATCGACAATGCCGGGTTTGATGCGGTCACGGAATTTCCATGCGTGAAATCTGTGAAGATAGAACTGTCAGACGACACAATTTCTGGCAACAGTTATAAAATGCAGGTTGTGCCGCCAGCGATGGCTGCGGGCAACAGCTATGAAAAGGTAATAGATGATTCTATAGACGTAGATCTGAAATTATACAATATCAAGAAGGCTGCGGACGCCTCTGCGGTGCAGATTCCCACTTACCAGAAATCGGTCCTGCGCAGGGCCATCGACAAGGCAGGGCGCTACCAGGAATCCTCTTACAGCAGCAGCTCATGGGCAGAACTGAAAGCGGCGTTGGAGGCTGGCAAAGCGTATTATGCATCCCTGGCTGGCAAAGACGCCGGGACAGATGCGGCAGTCTCTGGCTTGATCTATGAGAGGTCAAACGCAATCGAGGAAGCGCTCAAAGGGCTGGAAGAAAACCAGGAATTGGCGGCAGCCAGGGAGGGCCTGAAAGAAGCGATTGATGAGGCAGAGCAGGTTGAACTGGGAAACAAGACAGTCAGCGCCTTCCAAGAGCTTGCGGCAGAAATCAGAGCTGCACAGGCCGCCTATAGGCGCCCGAATGTGACGATAGAGGAGCTGAACGCACAGGCTAACGCCTTACATGCAGCAGTAGAAACATTCTATAAGAGTGCAGATGCATCCCAGCTTGACCCGGCAAAGCTGGAAGATGGCGAGTACAAGGTATATGCGGACATGAAAAAGGTGGATAAAGAGGCAGATTCCATGGCGAATAACGCCATTGACCATTGGATCAAGATTTCCGTAAAAGACGGGGCGTATACAGCCGTGCTTGACTTTAAGGGGATGACGATCAGCGGGCAGTTTGGCTACCTGATGAATCTGGGCTATTATGATGCCGGCTACAGCTATTCTTCCACTGGGGAGCCGATTGGGACTTTAAAAGCGGCAGAAGTATTGGCGACGCAGAAAAATGCGGACGGAAGTGATGTGATTGACAGCTTCAATGACAAAGACAGCCTGTATCCAGATATTTTAAGCTTCCCGCTTGTAGATAAGGGGGAGCAGGAGTATGTGCCTCTGCAGGTTTATGTCCCAATTATGGAATCCATCACGGCAGGGACGGGTACCCAAAATGTATTGATGAAGGTTGATTGGACTTCCCTGAAGTATGCCGATGATGATGCCCAGGAGCCTGTAAGCTTTGAAAATGACGGCATCTACACCGTAAGCAGCTCCATAAGGGAATCCAGTACAGGCGATGCTTCTATATACAGCAATTACCTGCAGAAAGCAAGGCTGTCTGTAGAGGCTGGCCAGGTGAAAGTATACCTGGACCTGCAGGGCATGGCAGAAAACGGAGGCGAGAAATACATAGAAGAGTTAACGGTATTGGATGGGGATGGAAATCCAGTAGCCTTGGAGGCAACAGCCGACCAGGGGAAAATCACCAGGGCTGTGTTTACGCTGCCTTCCAATGTAGAGCTTACAGATATCAGGCTGAAGGACAGCAGCAATGCAGAATTTGCAGGGCGCCTGTACCTTGGGCTTTCAAGCGCGGTTTTATGTACAGCAGATAAAGCGGCATTAAAATCATTTATTGACGATGCGTCGGCTGTCCTGAAGGATGGCAAGGATTATACAGCGGCGTCCAGGGAAACGCTGAAAAAAGCGCTGGCAGCGGCAGAGGCTGTATACCAAGACCCGGTGTCCATCAGTACGGAAATCAGCTCCGTGGGCATTGCGCTAAAGAGTGCATTGGGGGCAATGGAAGAAGCCAATACAGGCCAGGTGGCTGACGGGTTTTATGAGATAAAAGCGGAAATATTAAATGCCACAAACCCATCACAGTATTCCATGGCGGATGGCGCGCTGGAAAAGGATGAGAATGGAAATAAGAAACCGCTGTATCTGGAAGTGAAGGATGGAGCCGCTGCCTTGAGGATGCGGTTTTCACCGCTGACCATAGATTTTGGCAGCGCGCAGTATACAGGGTATCTAGGAGAATTAAAATATTTGGCATACGAAGACACAGACACGGTTCCTACGGATGCGGAGCAGGCTTATGATGCTGCGGTGGGGGCTTACTATCAGGTATATGATGGGCATAATGACCCTGATTTTGGAACGGACGCCTATATGAAAGGAAAGCAGTACCCAGAGCAGATTACCATTCCTGTAGGGCTGAATGACCCAGAAATCTGGATCAAAGTTTATGTCCCGGTGATGGAAAGCATCCAGGCGGGCTCCGGCTCACAGTATGCAAGGCTCCGTTTGGACTGGTCTGATTCCGGCTTAAAGCAGGTACGGGATGAAAGCATTGATATCTCAAAGCTAGAAGATCAGATTGCATACGCGAAAACCGTGCAGAAGGGAAATGCATCAGACAAGGCATGGGAATCATTGCAGCAGGTAATTCTTTCTGCCCAGGCAGTATATGAATCCTTATCCTCTACACAGGAACAGATTGATGACCAGGTCTCCTATCTGCAAAAAGCAATTGCGGCAGTGGATGAGGAGAACAGCGCCACGGTGGATAAGGCGGCATTGCAGCAGGCAATTGCCAAGGCAAATGGATTGGCAGCCCAGTCCGCAGTCTATACAGCAGGCTCCATTGCTGCCCTGAAACAGGCAATCGTTAAGGCACAGGAAACTTACAGCAATGGGAATGCCAGCCAGGCAGATGTGGATGCGCAGGTGACAGCCTTGAATAAAGCCATGGCTGCCCTGGTAAAACAGCAGGACAATGCAACGCCAGTAGTTGCAAAGCCCTCTGCGCCTTCTTCTGTGAAAGCCTCATCTGCTGCTTACAACAAGGTGAAGGTCACCTGGAAAAAGGTAAGCGGCGCAAATGGCTATGAGGTATACCTGTATAACAGCAGCACGAAGAAATATAGCCGCGCCGCCACGGTAACAGGAACCTCTTACACCAAGGGCAGCCTTCAGACAGGAAACAAATATCGTTTTAAAGTCCGCGCCTTTAAGACGGTAAACGGCAGCAAGGTTTATAGTTCCTATAGCACGGCAGTTTCTGCAAAACCGGCGCTTTCTGCAGCAGCCAGCGTGAAAGCCCAAAATTCTAAGAGCAAGGCAGCCGTGATAAGCTGGAAGAGAGTGCCTGGAGCCAGCGGTTACCTGGTGTACCGTTCCACCAAGAAAACAACAGGTTTTCAGAAGGTAACTGCCATTAAGAAAAGCAATACAGTGAAATATACCAATAAGAAACTGAAAAAAGGCACAACTTACTACTATAAGGTAAGGGCATACCGTACAGTGGGCGGCAAGAAGGTGTACGCATCCTATTCTAAGACGGTAAAAGTGAACATCAAGAAATAGACACAACGGCAAACCGGCAAGTCTGTGCCTGCATGGCATAGGCTTGTTCGGCAGTTCTATTAATAAGGAGGCGGATTTGTATGAAAAAGATATACTTAAGAAGGGTAGCGCCGCTATCCCTTGCAGCAGCAGTAGCCATGGCAGCCCTGCCAACTTCTGCCTTTGCCGCAAAAAGCAGCGATGCAGCGGCAGGGTTGGAATGTCAGATGGAGAAGGCGTCCCTGCAGGCAGAAGGACCCGCAGGGGGTGCATCAGGCAGTGCCTGGCAGCCTGCGGATGGGTGTGTATCTGGCTGGATAGAAGGATCCGCAAAGGGTGCGTCAGGCAGTGGGCTGTGGAGTGGCAAGGCGGCGGCTTTACAGGCAGAGCCTTTGGCAGATGGAATATATGCAGTGGACGGAAAAATGGTAAAAGCGGATAAGCTCTCTGCTTCCATGTCAGATGAGGCCGTTGACCATACCATCATGCTTATCGTAAAAGATGGGGAAGCCACTGTGCAGATGAATTTTCGGTATCTGGTGATTACATCCTTTACAGGCTATTTGAAAGATTTGTACTATTTTACAGATGGTTATGTGCAGGATAAATGGGGCAACCCTACGGCAGGGGAAGGATCTATGGAGACAGCAGAAATCGTTTCCTGCCAGTATTATACGAATGGGGAGAAGGTGGAAGACACGTTTGGGACGGATTATCCTGATATTGTCAGGTTTCCGTTGCTCAAGCAGGCATATACAGACGGTTTGGTTCCGCTTCAGGTATTTGTGCCAATCATGGAAGCAATTCAGACGGGAAATGGCACCCAAACCGTTTACCTGAGGCTGGATTGGGATACGCTGCGGGAAACAACAGCAGAAGATCCAGCGTTTACCGATGAAGATAAGCAGGAGGTGAGGCTCAGTAAGGCAGTGGAAAGCGCCTTGGCAGCAGCCATTGCTTCTGCTAAGGCGATTGCCCCTGGAACCTATACGGCTGTTAGCTACAATGCCATGACAGCAGCCATTGCATCAGCAGAAACGGCTTTAAAAGGAACGGATGAGGCAGCAGCCCAGCAGGCATTGGCCAAGCTGAATGGAGCCATCTCTGGCTTGAAGCAGGAGCGCATAAGCAAACCATCAAAGGTGAAAGCAGCTTCTGCAGCTTATAATAAGGTGAAGATAAGATGGAGCGCAGTGAGCGGCGCTGCAGGCTATGAGGTATGCCGTTATAACAGCAGCACAAAGAAATATACGGCACTGGCTTCTGTAACGGGAACCTCTTATACGGCAGGCGCCTTGGACACTGGAACGAGTTATTCCTATGCAGTGCGCGCTTATAAGAGCGTCAATGGGTCAAAGGTGTACAGTGGGTATTCTGGCATAGCATCGGCGAAACCAGCCCTTGCAAAAGCGGCCAGTGTAAAGGCAAAGAACAGCAAGAGCAAGACGGCAGTAGTAAGCTGGAAAAAGGTATCTGGAGCCAGTGGTTATGAAGTGTACCGTTCTACAAAAAAGAGCAGTGGCTTTCAGAAGGCTGCAGCCATGAAAAAGGCAAGTACGGTAAAGTATACCAATAAGAAACTGGCAAAGGGCAAGACTTATTATTATAAAGTAAAGGCATACCGCACAGTAAAGGGCAAGAAAGTATATGCGCCTTTTTCAGCAGTTGCCAGCGTAAAGGTGAAAAAGTAGGAAGCAGGGGCTGATTATGGATAATAAGATGAATCGATGGAAAAGGAAGGGAATGGCAGTTTTAGCGGCGGCGGCAGTTTTGGCTGGGATAGCATCAACAGCCATTCACGCCTTGGCGGCAGATAAAAGCGCATTACAGACGGCTGTATCCCAGGCGGAGCAGATAGACGTCAGCGGCTATAGGGATGAGACTGTGAAGCTTTTGCAAAGCGCGTTAGATTCTTCTGCGCAGTTAATGAATGACAGCAGCGCCAGCAGTTTGCGTATCAAGAATCATGCTGCATTGCTGCAGACAGCGGTTAGGGCATTGGTGAAAAAGAACAACGCCAATGCGCCCGCCAGCGGGAATTATACGATCAAAGGGATTCTGCGCCAGGCTTCCTCAGACAGTGCATCTATGGGAAATGAATCCATTACCCAGCCTATGGAGCTTGTGGTGGAGGATAATAAGTTTACCTTAAGGCTCCACTTTTCCTCACTTACTGTGCCAGGGCTAGGGAAAGGGTATCTCTCTGGCTTAAGCTACCTCCCTGATTGGGATGGGATGTTCTTGGATATGACGGATGCACAGTTTCAGGCGTTTCAGGCATGTAATGTGGAGGAGTATTATAAAGGGGTTTATGATTTATTCAATGATCCGAATACGGGAACGGATCCATTAATCAAAGGAAAGCTTTATCCCAAATATATCACCATGCCAGTAGAGGATCAGGATTCGGAAATATGGGTGAGGGTATACGTTCCTATTATGGAATCGATCAGCGCGGGCGGCGGAACCCAGTATGCCCGCCTGCAGATGGACTGGGATACGCTTGCCTGGACAGAACCGGATAAAGAAGCCTTAGATGCGGCAGTGGAACAGCTGGTGCAGCTTCAGGGGGCGGCCATTGCAGCAGATTATACCCAAGAGATGGTGGATCTGCTGGAGCAGGCAGCCATTACCGGGGCGTACGTTCAGGGCAGTTCGGATATTGGCCAGAACCAGGTGGATGCGATGGCACAGGCATTAAATGCCGTGGCGAATCTGTTTGCAGATGCAGATAAGTCGTATCTTTATGACATGATAAAACTGGCAGGCAATTACACCACCAGTGAATATAAGGATGCTTATGTGGCGAAGCTGAAAAAACAAATCCTTGCGGCCCAAGAGGTCTACAATAATGCTTTTGCCACACAGACACAGGTGAATGAGCAGTATGCCCTCCTTCTGCAGGCAATCAGCAATCCTCAGAAGAAAAAAGCTTCTTCTGCTGCGACAGAGCCAACAACCACGCCAGAACCAACGCCAACGCCCAGCCCAGCACCAACGCCAACAACAGGTGGGGAAAATGGAAAGCTGGATAAAGAGAACCTGGAGGATGGCGTTTATGCGGTTACAGGCAGCATGGTGAAGATAGATAAGAGCACGGCGTCTATGTCCAACGATGCAGTCAACCATACCATCAAGCTGACAGTAAAAAAAGGGAAATATAAGATAAGCATGGATTTTATGGGGCTGAATATCAGTGGGCGTTATGGGTATCTGAGCAAATTAAAATATTTTGAAACGGGCTATACACTAGACAGCTATGGCTCGCCCCAAGGGACTGTGAAGGCAGTTACGGTGGATTCCTATCAGATGGATAGCAGTGGGGCGCGGATTTCTGATACTTATGGAACCGATTATCCGAATCAAGTGACATTTCCGTTGATTTCGGAAGCTGTGGATGATGGGTATGTGCCGCTGCAGGTATATGTTCCGATTATGGAAGCTATTTCTGCAGGCACAGGGACACAGCCAGTATTTCTCTGCATTGACTGGGATACGTTGAAATCTGCCACAGGCGATGATGATTTTGAGGATAATCAAGGCAGTGGTGATAGCAATGCAGGTACGTCTGGAAATAATCTTATAACAAACTCTTCGCTTACAGGCGGAAATTCTTCCCTTACAGGCTGGAATTCTTCACTTTCTGGGGGGAATGCTTCTTTGAAGCGCAGTATGGCGGAGACTGCGTTGCTAAGCAATGCAATAGAATTGGGGAATGAGGGTTCTGGAATGCTTGGCGAAGATAGCGGATTACCAGAGGGCGCAGGCCTTTCTTCAGGGACTATGCTAACAGAGACGGCAGATGGAGAAGGCCAGGCATTGGAGGCTGGGATGGCGCCTTCAGGCAGTTCGGATCATGCGCCGAATCCAGCGGCTGTTCCAACGGTTATAAGTGTCCTTATGGCAGGGGCAGGGTTTTTATTTAAGGTTAAGGCCAGGGGAGGGCTGTAGGGGGGACGATTGTTTTATTTGGATTTAGGAGGAAAATAGCAGGATGGAGTGGAGAAAACGGGGAGTTTTGGGATTGCTGGCGGTATTGGCATACTTGCAAGGGCTTTTGTTTACAGTGGTTCCAGTTTGGGCAGCGGCAGGTACAGTGTATAGCTGTACCATCAATCGGTGTTATGCCCATCCCGTCACAGGAGAGATTGAAGATGCTGGGGGCGCTGCGTCCTATACCACCGGGCAGGGAATGGTGGAAGGGGCGGTTTATAGCTCTGGGATCATGGAGGTAACGGACGACGGCGCGTATTATCTAACCTTCCGCATTAGCCTGGTGGATTATACTTCGAACCACAGCTTTTCCGTACAGAATGTAGGAGATACAGGGTGGTCGGCGGTGACGCCAGCTGTAACGGCGAACGGTTCTGACAGCAACGGCACTACTTCCGATTTGTGTATTCAGGTTCCAAGCGAGAACTGCATTGTACGAGGCAGTATGTATGTGACGCCTATGGGAAGGGATGTTATTTTTTATTTCTATCCAAATGAGTATGCAGAAGGCAACAGCGTAGGCATGGCAGCAACTGTGGTAACAGAAAGTGCAGGCAGTGGAGCGGGCGCTGCACAGACAGGCGCAGACGGAACAGGACAAACAAATGAGGCTGCACAGACAGGCGCAAACGGAACAGGACAAACAAATGAGGCTGCACAGACGGGTGCAGAAACAGCACAGGCAGATGAAACGGCGCAGGCAGATGGGACAGCACAAGCAGATGAAACGGCGCAGGCAGATGGGACAGCACAAGCAGATAATACGGCGCAGGCAAATGATGCGCCCAAAACAACAGATACTGGAACAGGCGGCCAGATGGCAATCAGTATTGAGGAAGCAGCTGCCCCAGCGGCGGATGGCGGTTCGGATTCTGGGTTAAACAGTGCGCAGGGGCTGAGCCTGTCTACAGCAACAGGGGTGCAAGAAACAGCTTATAGCAGCAACAGTGGGACGGAAACCGTGAACTTGATTGTGGCAATCACTGTCTCTATCACCATATCTGGCCTGATTCTTATGCTGACAGCAGCGGCTATAGTCTGTTATTTCCGGAAGAATTGGCGAAGATGGGGCGGTTATGAGGATGAAGAATATGATGAGGAAGATGCGTAGTATATGCGGATGGGGCATGGAATCTCAGCTTGGAAATTCATGCAAGAAGCATCTGTTAGCATATTTTTATAGATGGGTTTTGGCCTGCTTGCCCCTGTGCATGGCACTTTTCTTAAGTGGCTGTGTGAATCAGCGCCCAGAAGGAGAAGGCGTTTTTCAGGAAGCAGTTTCGGCGGGCAGCGTGGAAACAATGCTGGAGATCACAGATCCGCAGGAAAAGGCGGCTGTGGAAACAGCGAAAGCTATGGTACGGGCAATGGATACCGAGCCAAGGATCATTGCCACATCACCTGCGACAGCGGATATCTGTGATAAGCTGGATTTGGAACTGGCAGGCGTTTGCAGCAGCAGTGTTTCTGCCATCCCAGAACGTTATGGCGATATTACCACAGTGGGGACAGCCATGAGCCCGGATATGGAGATTGTGGCCTCTTTAAATCCTGACTGGATACTAAGCCCAGCCTCTTTACAGACAGATTTACAGCCCAAATACGAAGAGATTGATACACAATGGGCTTTTTTGAATTTGCGCAGCGTACAGGGAATGTACCGTTCGATTCAGGAAATAGGGGAGATTTTTGGGCGGGAGAACCAGGCGCAGGCTCTCGTGGATGAATTTACAGAATTTTATAAGGATTACAAGACAAAGAATGAAGGAAAGGAAAGCCCCAAGGTATTGATCCTTATGGGGCTTCCTGGAAGTTATATCATTGCAACAGAAAATTCCTATGTGGGAAGCCTGGTGTCACTGGCAGGAGGCGAAAATGTCTATGCTGGAAGCAGCCAGGAGTTTCTTACGGCCAATACGGAGGATATGAAGACAAAGGAGCCAGATATTATCTTAAGGGCGGCTCATGCGTTGCCTGACCAAGTGGTGGAAATGTTCAATGAGGATTTTGAGACAAATGATATCTGGAAACATTTTGACGCAGTAAAAAATGGCAAGGTGTATGATCTGACTTATGAGCTGTTTGGCATGAGCGCCACGTTCCGGTATCCAGAAGCCTTAGAGGAGCTGCAGCCTATGCTGTACCCTGAGAGCGGCGAGGATGTGCAAAAGGCAAATGAAAGCAGTGCAAAAGCACAGGAGGCAGCAGAGCAGTCCAATGCCAGCCAGGGGCAAAAAACGGAGGAGGCAGAGGAGCAGCACAGTGCCAGCCAGGAGCAAAAAATGGGGGAGGCAGAGGATGAAGCGGATTAATTTAGGCAGAGGACAGGATAGCCAAAATGCAGAATGGCTGGATGATGGACGTAGGAAGAAAAAGAAGGGGGCGCGAGCCATTGCATCCTTTCTGAGTATAGCGGTATTGCTGATTCTATTGTTTTTTGCGGCAATTAATATAGGCAGCCTGCAGGTGGGGTTTGTGGAGCTATTAAAAGGATTGTTTGTGGCGTATGACCCAGACGTTGCCACGATATGGGACTTGCGTTTTCCCAGAATCATCATTTCTATGCTGGCAGGCGCAGGCATTGCTGTTTCGGGCGTGTTGTTTCAGGCGGTGCTTAAGAACCCTCTGGCAGATCCGGGGATTATTGGGATCTCCAGTGGGGCCAGCTTTGCGGCAGTATTGATTACAGCTTTTGCGCCTGGATGGTATTTTTTCACACCGCTGGTTGCGTTTATGGGTGGGGTCGCCGCGTTCCTTATGGTATATTGCCTTTCATGGAAGGGAGGGCTTAACCCGCTTCGTATCATACTGACGGGTGTGGCGGTGGATGCCCTGTTCTCAGGCCTGGCAAGCGCCTTTCATTCTATGTCCGGCGGGGATATGTCAGGCGTGGCGTCTATTGTGGAAGCAAATATCACCCAGAAAACATGGGATGATGTGGCTACTTTGTTTCCCTATATAGTTGCAGGGCTGTTTTTGGCAATGGTTTTTATTGGCGAGTGCAACCTGCTTTCCCTTGAGGATAAGACGGCTCGGAGCCTGGGGGTCAATGTGAATGCCACGCGCATCTGCATTTCTCTGGTCGCCGTGCTCCTGGCAAGTATTTCTACTGCTATAGCAGGCGCTATCAGTTTTCTTGGGCTGATCGTGCCCCATATTGGCAGAATCCTGGTGGGCAGCGACCATAAAGCGCTGGTGCCTTTTTCGGCGTTGGCAGGAGCTTTTACATTCCTTCTTGCAGATACCATAGGCAGAACCATTGCAACGCCATACGAGGTCAGCGCGGCAGTCATTATGAGCGTAGTGGGAGGGCCGTTCTTTATTATCTTGCTGAGGAGGTCAAAGAAATATGCAAATTAAAACCCAAAAGCCTGCCATGGAAGTGAAAGGCCTGTCTTTTTCTTATGGCAGCCATAAGATTTTAAAAGGCGCTTCTTTGGAGATAGAAAAAGGGAAGGTCACTACGATTATGGGAGCTAACGGATGCGGTAAGTCTACGTTGTTTTCCCTGATGACGAAAAACCTCATACCCATGCATGGGAAGATTATGCTGAATGGAAAGAACATCCAGCATATGCAGCTTTCCGAATTTGCCAGGAAGGTGTCGATTGTGCATCAGTACAATACCTCCTCAGATGATATTACGGTAGAGCGCCTGGTGGGCTATGGCAGGACGCCCCATATGAAATTTTTCTCAGGATACAGCCAGGAGGATACCCGCCTGATTGAATGGGCAATGGAGGTTACGAATATCACAAAATACCGTGGCCGGGAAGTGTCTAAATTGTCGGGAGGCCAGAGGCAGCGCGTGTGGATCGCCATGGCAGTGGCACAGAACACGAAGATCTTATTTCTGGATGAGCCCACCACTTATTTAGATATCCGATATCAGATTGAGATACTGAAGTTAGTGCAGAAATTGAATCGGGAGTATGGAATCACAATTGTAATGGTTCTCCATGACATTAACCAGGCAATTCATTATTCAGATAAAATCATCGGCCTTGCGGATGGCAGAGTCATGGTTGAGGGGGATCCCAGAGAAGTGATTTCCACAGAAAGCATCCAAAAACTGTATGGCATTGACCTGGGAGTGACAGAGATAGAAGGCAAGAAAATTGTCTTGACAGTATAGGAAAGAACAAATTACGCAGGCCCGTTCAGCTTATGGCTTGTTTGTGCCTTGCTTCTAGTGAAAGGAATGGTAGAAAATGAGAAAAAACCCTTTAAATATTTTATGGGTTGTGTTAGGATTTATAAGTCTGGCAATTGGGGCGGTGGGGGCAGTGCTTCCATTTTTGCCCACATTTCCGTTTCTGCTTTTGACGCTGTTTTGTTTTGCGAAAAGCTCGAAACGGCTTCATACATGGTTTATTGGGACGAAGCTATATAAGGACAATCTGGAATCTTATGTACAGGCCCGCTCTATGACAGCAAAGACAAAGGCAAGGATCATGATTACTGTAACTGCGGTCATGGGCTTTGGGTTTGCCATGATGGGCAAGGTTCCAGCAGCAAGGGTGGCGCTGGCAATCGTGTGGGTGTTCCATGTGGTATATTTTCTGTTTGCAGTAAAAACAATCAAAGAAAGCGACAAAGAAACCTTGGACCATCGTAAAGTGGCCAATGAGAATGAATAAAGGCTAGTATAGCCCGTAGTGTCAATGAAAAGGGATAAACAATGATAAAAAAGAGATTGGTGGGGCTGTTGCCTTCCGCTAAAAAGTACATATTTTATAACGTGTTCTGGCAGTGGATGGCACTGCTGGCACAGATGGCTGTGGCCTTTACCATAGCGGGGCTTCTGGGGCAAGCCCTGTTGGGGGGGGCGGGCAGCAAGGAAATCTATGTTTCTGCAGCTATTATATGCACAGCGATGATCATACGATACCTCTGTGACAGGATGGCGTCCAAAGCGTCTTATGCGGCAAGCGTGGATGTGAAAAGGGTTCTGAGGGAGAAAATTTATGATAAGCTGCTCCGGCTTGGGGCAAGTTATAAGGAACAGGCCTCTACGTCTGAGGTAGTACAGCTTTGCACAGAAGGAGTGGAGCAGCTGGAGACGTACTTTGGCCGGTACCTGCCGCAGCTGTTTTATAGCCTTCTGGCGCCCATGACATTGTTTTTCACACTGTCTTTTGTAAATTTGAAAGCCAGCGCCGTACTGCTTGCCTGTGTGCCGCTGATTCCCATTTCCATTGTGGCAGTCCAGAAATTTGCGAAAAAACTCTTAAATAAATACTGGGGCATTTATACGAACCTGGGAGACAGCTTTCTGGAGAACCTGCAGGGGCTTACTACGCTGAAAATCTACCAGGCAGATAAAGAAAAAGCTGTGCAGATGGATGAGGAATCCCAGCATTTCCGCAGGATTACCATGAAGGTACTGACAATGCAGCTCAATTCTACCAGTGTGATGGATGTCATTGCTTATGGTGGAGCGGCTGTGGGGATGACGGTAGCTCTTTTGGAATATAGCAGGGGAAATCTGGATTTTGCGGGAACACTTGCCATTCTTTTGCTTGCTTCGGAATTTTTTATCCCCCTTCGGCTATTGGGCTCCTTCTTTCATATTGCTATGAATGGCATGGCGGCCAGTGATAGGATTTTTGCCCTTTTGGATTTGCTGGAACCAGAAGTGAAGGCAGGAGAAATAGAAGGGGAGCGCATTGGGGTGATGTTACGGGACGTCCATTTTTCCTACGAAATGGAAAGGGAAATACTGAAGGGAGTGGATTTGTCATTTCCAGCAGGGACCTTTACAGCTTTGGTGGGTGTTTCTGGATGCGGAAAGAGCACTATTGCAAGAATCCTGATGGGAAGGAACAGGGGATATATGGGCAGCATCCTTGTCCACGGGCAGAAGCCTTCGGATAATAGGGAAAATGGGGCTCCCATCCATGGCCTGGAACTTTCTGATATCAAAGAAAGCAGTTTGATGTCCCATATTACGCTGGTCACCCATAACAGCTACTTATTTCAGGGGACAGTCGAGGAAAACCTGCGTATGGGAAAGCCAGAAGCCACAGAAAAAGAGCTATGGGATGCATTGCAAAAGGTGAAGCTTAAGGGATTTCTTGAAAGCCAGAAGGGGCTTGCTACAAAGGTGCAGGAGAAAGGCGGCAATTTTTCCGGGGGACAATGCCAAAGGCTTGCATTGGCAAGGGCGCTGCTCCATGACACGCCGATGTATATTTTTGATGAGGCCACTTCGAATATTGATGTGGAAAGTGAGGAACAGATCATGGCCGTGATCCATGAGCTGGCAAAGACAAGGACAGTCATACTGATTTCCCATCGTCTTGCCAATGTAATCGAGGCCGATCAGGTGTATATGCTCAAAGACGGCATGGTCATAGAACAGGGAAAGCATTGTGAATTGTTAGCCGCAGATGGGGAATACGCCGGTCTGTACCGTTACCAAAGCAGAATGGAGCAGTATGCCAAGGCAGGACAGGGGACAGACAGAAAGGCGGTGGCATTATGAAGGGGCAGATGAAAACAAGGCGCAGTGGGTTCCAAATTATGCAAAAGCTGATAATCCTTGTAAAGCCATTGCTGCCAGTTATGTGTATTGCTGTCTTTTTTGGGGTGGCTGGTTATCTGTGCGCTATTTTTCTGACAATACTGGCGGGATATGGCGTTGTGCACATCTTTCTGGACATAAATGCATATGGGACGCTTCCAGGGGCGTTAGCGTCCCTGGGACTTGGAAAAATATTTGCCCTTTTGCTGGTATTGGCTGTGTGCAGGGGGATTTTCCATTATGCAGAGCAGTATTGTAATCATTTTATTGCCTTTAAACTCCTTGCAATCATACGGCATAAGGTATTTGCCGCGCTTCGGAGGCTTTGCCCGGCGAAGCTGGAAGGGAAACAGAAGGGGAACTTGATTTCTATTATTACTACGGATATTGAACTGTTGGAGGTTTTTTACGCACATACGATTTCCCCGATTGCGATTGCAGTGGCCACCTCGCTTATTATGGTGCTGTTTATTGGGCATTTTTCCGTATGGGCAGGTGGGATTGCACTTTTGGGGTACCTGGCAGTGGGAGCTGTCATTCCACTGGCCAATGGGCGTAAGGGCGCAGATAAGGGTATGGAGTTTCGGACTGCCTTTGGGGAAATGAATAGTTTTGTTCTGGATTCCTTACGGGGGCTGGATGAAACCATCCAGTATGGGAAAGGGCAGGAGCGCAGGGAAACCATGGCTTGCCGTTCCAGGCAGTTGGGTAAATGCCAGGAGGGGTTAAGCGGGCTGGAGGGAAGGCAGCGGGCTGCTACGAATCTGGCCGTACTGGCATTTTCCTTTGCCGTCTTATTTGCCATGCTCTTTCGCCTCCAAGGCGGGCATGCCTCGTTCCTTGACCTGGTGGCTGCAGTCATTTCCATGATGGGTTCATTTGGGCCAGTCATTGCACTGTCTAATCTGTCCAATAACTTGAGCCAGACTTTGGCCAGTGGGGAGCGCGTACTGTCCATCCTGGAAGAAGATCCTATGGTGGAAGAGGTTTTAAGCATTAGGGAAAATGGTGCTGTAAGTAATGGCAGCACAGGAAGGAATGCGAAAGAAAAAGGCGCGTTTATGGGAGCAAGCGTGAGCCAGGCAAGCTTTGCTTATGAGAAAGAGCAGATACTTAAGGATTACTCCATACAAGTGCCGCCAGGGAAGGTAGTCGGCATTCATGGCGCAAGCGGTTCTGGCAAGTCAACGCTGCTGAAATTACTGATGCGCTTTTGGGATGTGCAGAAGGGCATGGTTATGGTATCTGGCAAAAATGTGAAAGAAATTCCCACAAAGCGCCTTCGTGATACAGAAAGCTATGTGACACAGGAAACGCATCTGTTCCATGATTCCATTGCCAATAATATTGCGATTGGGAAGCCAGGGGCAACAAGGGATGAGATCATGGAAGCGGCAAAGCGGGCGTCTATCCATAATTTCATCATGACGCTTCCAAATGGATACGATACAGAAGTAGGCGAACTGGGGGATACCCTGTCAGGAGGGGAGAGGCAGAGAATTGGGATTGCCCAGGCATTTTTGCATGACGCGCCGTTCCTTTTGCTGGATGAGCCAACCAGCAACCTGGACTCCCTTAACGAGGGCATAATACTGAAGTCGTTGCGGGAATCCTGCAATGAGAAAACGGTGGTGCTGGTTTCTCATAGAAAGTCTACCATGAATTTGGCGGATGTGGTTTATGAAATGGACCATGGGAGGATATCATAGGGGGCAGGGGGTGCTGGCTAGCGATGAGGTGGGGGTGCGTCCCCCAGCCTCTCCCTGACTACGTTTTCACAGCCTGTAAGCCGAGGAAAAGATTCCTGGTTTACAGTTGCTGGGGTTGGCCATGAAAAGTAACCAATAGACAGTTTAATTTGTGAAAAATGTGTATTTTTTATTGACAATTTTTGGAAAAGGGTATAACATAAATATATACCTGAGTAGCAAGAAAAATGCGTAAGTCCGAGGGAAGAGGGCTTACGTATTTTTTTGTTTACTCAGGATTTGTTCTCTTATCCATAACAGTTTATAATCAAGGAGGAATTCAATATGAAATTTATAGTAAGAAAAGTGTTATCTATTATGCTTGCACTGGCTCTTTCCCTGAATTGCAGCATCCCGGCATTTGCTTCGCCGTCACATATTTCGGAAGAAGAAGCACAAGAGATTGTGCTTTCCCATACAGGGGTGGATGCTGCCAATGCGGTTTTTACAAAAGTGCTGCTTAATGAAAAGAAGAATATTTATACCATCAAATTTACCTGTGGGAGTAACAAATATGAGTATGAGATCAATGCTGCAGATGGAACGGTACTGACTTACGAATGGGATATGAAAGAAGATAATGGAAATTTATCCCCATCTGAGCCAGAGGGGCGTCCTGATTATGCAGGAAACTGCCAGGAAGCAGAGGGAGCGGCGCTTGCGCTGCTTGGAATCACGCGTGAGAATGCGAAATACATCAACTCTTATGTGAAGTATACGGAAAACCGCGTGGCGTATGCAATCCATGTTGAAGTAGGGATTTATGACAGGGCGGTGTCCCCGCAGACAGTAGTATATACATTTGAGTTCAATATGGACGGGGAGATCATAGAACAGCCTGCGCCATCTGAGCCAGTTATTCCAGGAGAGCCGACAGCCCCAGAGCCAGAGGAACCTGGCATGCCGGAAGGACCGACAGCCCCAGAGCCAGAGGAACCCAACGCGCCTGCAGAGCCAGAGCCGACAGAACCCAGTGTGCCAGAGGAGCCAACAGAACCCAGTATGCCAGCAGGCTCACAGCCGATAACTCCCAGCACTTCTGTAGAACAAAAGCCTTCTGTTTCAGTTGAATCCGTAAAGCCGGCTAAGCCTGATAAATCTGAATCAGCACAGACAAAAACGACAAAGCAAACAACTAAAAAAGTGGTTACTAAGAGTATAAAAGTCAACCGCACAAAAGTGAGCCTAAAAAAAGGAAAGAAATTTGTGATTAAAGTAACCAGGAAACCAGCGGCTGCGCAAGATAAGATTACTTTTTCTACAAGCAAAAAGAAGGTAGCTACTGTTTCAAAAAAAGGCGTTATCACTGCCAAAGGAAAAGGTACTTGTAAGATTACAGTGAAATGCAATGGCAAGAAAAAAGTAATTCGTGTAACTGTAAAATAGCGAGCGATTAGAAATCATTTCGCATCCCAATCCCAGCCATATGCAGGGATTGGGATGCGAAATGTATTTATGCATTTGCCGTGGCATTCTACGAGATTTAAATTGAAATTTTTTCAATGTATGATAGGCTTAATTATAACTATAAACAGTTATCATTTACAAGAAAGGATGATAAAATGACGCCTGCTGAAATTGTGGAAGATACAAAAAGGTGCGGCTGAATGTGGCTTTCTAACAACTGTTCTGATTGACAGCTATAAAAAATCCCAAAATCTATCTTGACATTTTTGTCTATATAATATAGACTATAAGAAAGATAAGTGGGAGGAGTGATAGGATGGAGCCATATTCCTTGGGAGAGGTGGAAGGAAGATTTGCAGAGCTTGTGTGGTCGCATGCACCGCTGCCTACGAAAATGCTGATTACGTTATGCCAGCAAAGATTAGGGTGGAAACGGACGACTACTTATACCGTATTGAAGAAGTTTATTATACGGGGGATCTTTGAAAATAAGGATGGAGTAGTAACAGCATTGGTTTCCAGGCAGGAATTTTATGCCAGGCAGAGTGAACGGTATGTGGAAAGGTCCTTTGGCGGATCGCTGCCAGGTTTTTTAGCTGCGTTTACTTCTGGGAAAAAACTGTCGCAGAAAGAAATTGAGGAGATTGAGAGGATCATTCATGGAAGTGCAGGAGAGAAACCGTAAAATCCCATTGCCATTATAGGAGAACAATATTGCCAGCAAGATGCATGGGCAGGTTATGATAGATTACGTCATAGGAGGTAGGTTATGGAAGATTATATCATACAGGCGTTTATCCAGATACTTAATACAAGCTATCAGGCAGTGATTGCAGTCATTGCCATTTTACTTGCCAGGGCATTAATGCAAAGGATGCATGTGCCCCCAAAATATATTTGCATCCTTTGGTATATTCCCCTCCTCAGGCTGCTGCCCTTTCATTTGCACAGCATATTTTCCCTGTTTCCCGGCCCTGTGGATCCAGTGCCAGAATCCCTGCCCTTGATGGAACAGCCGCAGATAAATACAAATATCGCCATGGTAGACCGGATAGTAAACCAATCCTTGCCTGCCCCCACACTTGGGGCAAGCATAAACCCACTGCAGATCCTGTTGCCTTTGTTTGGAAGCCTGTGGCTGCTTGGCATGGCAGCCTGCCTGCTGTACGGAGTGGTTTCTGTTTTCCGTTTGAGGTACAGGCTTCGCGCCAGCGTCTGCCAGGAAGGGGATTTGTATCTGACAGACGGGCTCCCTACGGCCTTTGTCCTTGGAATATTCCGGCCAAGGATTTACCTTCCTTCTGGCATTGCCGAAAAAGAGAAGGGCTATGTGGCCTGCCATGAACGGCAGCATATACGCAGGAAAGACCATATTTTTAAAGCGGCTTTTTTTCTGGCATCTTCCATCTGCTGGTTCCATCCCCTTCTTTGGGTTGCCTATGCTTTGGCAGGCAGGGATATTGAGGCGGCATGTGATGAAGCGGTGGCAGAAGGGCTTTCCGAAGAGCAGAGGAAGGAATATGCAGCGGCGCTTCTGTCATTGGCTGTTCCTGGAAAAAGGCCTTTTGCAGCGCCCCTTGGGTTTTCAGAGGGTAGCCTGAAAAAAAGGGTTTGGCAGATTGTGCATTATGAGAGGCCAGAGCGTCTGGCAGGGATTTTGGGGATTGCTGTGGTTTTGTGCCTTGGGGTGGGGCTGCTTACGGATCCACTGGGAATGGGCGCAGGCCTGCCTGAGGATGGAATAGAGAAGGGAACCGATATGCCAGTGAGTGAAGGGGGAACCGCGGCAGAAAGGGAAAGTATGCCAGGATCTTAAGATTGGGAGGTATAGTTCTATGGATATTACAGATAGAAATATAGATGGCAGAAAAGCCTTTGATTGGGGGAAAACCTCGTCTGGATATGCTGGGTGCAAATACCCCGCTGCCCTGCAGCGCTGCAGGACAGCGGGGTATTTGATTTAAACAGGGACGATTGTGCCGCAGGCAATTTTTGCGCCAGAATTCCCAGAAGGCTGGGTGGTGAAATCATCTGGCTTGCTGTGGATAATGATGGTTTTCCCCAAGATTTCCGGAAGGGAGATCTGCTCCGTAAAAAACATCATCCAGGCGCTTCCATTGTTGCCAAAAAGAGGCGGCAGGTCGCCTGCATGGGCAGGGTGGGGGCAGTGGGAGGGGTTGTAATGGTTCTTGGCGTCCGCATAGGGGTCTGATTCGTTTCCAGTGCAGGAGCTTCCCTCATGGATATGGAATCCAAAGATATCACAAGCACAGGATTGTGGGTCTGTGGGCAGCCCATAAATTTCCGCATTGACCAATATGCCCCCGCCAACAGGGTAGAAACGGACTATGCCATGTATTTCGCCTGTCCCAGGGTTACCAAGCAGTTCCGCATAGGCAGCAGGCATTTGATAGAGGGCTGTCTCCATATACAAAAGCCCTGGGTTCTCATAAGAATGCTCTGGCGTATGGCCTTGGGAACCATTGCCCATTAATTCTGGGTAATTCTGTTTCCGTATGTCTGCATAAAAATTTTCCATATAATATCCTAATCATTTTCCTAAAAATTAGTTAGGATATTATATGAAAAAAATGAGAGAATGGGAATCATGGTGCATTTTTTCTCTGTAAAGCGACTAAAATAGAGTAAAGGGAATTTTAGGAGCAATCTATGACAAAATCTTTGGAAGAGGCAGCCACAGAACGCAGGGACTATGTGGATCAGGTACGGGCTTCCTTTTATGAGCCTGCGGCAGAGAGGGGTAGCCTTGCCTATCAATATGGGGAAAGGCAGGAAACAGGAGTTTTGGCAGCCGGAAGCGGATTTGGAATCCGGCTGGTGGTTGCAGCCTTGCTATTTGCCGCATTCGTCTATTGTGACCAAAAGGGAATCACATTCCAGACATATGGGGCAACAGACGTAGTGAAGCAAGTGGAATGGAATCCATTGCCTGTGGATAAAATTGTGGAAATGGTCATGGCACAGCCATAGCATTATAACCGCCCATCACTCCTGAATCATGTTCTCATGGAATGCGCAGTTTGGCGCATTCCTGAGCCATGAATAGTAACGGAAAATGGCATAACCACACCCTTTTATCTGATAGTCCTTGAACCAGAAGGGCTTTTTTTGTATAATAAGCCAAAAAGAGGAAAGGAGCTGCATGCTCCACTATCATCTGATGCAGGAATGGGCATCCTGCGTCTGTATTAGAAAATCGGAGGGATGGCATATGGCTTTTGAGATACCGAAGCATTATATTTCACTGGATAAAGCGTTGGCAGAGGTCTTTGGGAACAGGGCTGCAGTTGCACAGGCTGACAAAGTTCTGGGAGGGGACATCAACCAGGCTTATGGCCTGACACTGACCGATGGGACCCATGTGTTCCTGAAAACGAACCGAAAGGAAAATGCGCCGTTTTTTACGGCAGAGGCGGCAGGGCTTGCTGCCATTGCCAGCACAGGGGCAATCAGCACTCCCCGGGTTCTTTGCAGCGGGATGGATTGCGGCAAACTGGGCGGGGCTTTTTTGCTAATGGAGTTTTTGGAAGAGAAGGGGCGCATAGCAGATTATTGGGAGGTTTTTGCGCATCAGCTTGCGGACATGCATCTGGCAGATACAGATGCTTTTACCACGGAAGGAGCCTTCGGGTTCTGGCAGGACAATTTTATAGGGGCAGGGGTGCAAAAGAATACAGCCCGTAGCCTTTGGGTGGATTTTTTCCGTGACTGCAGGCTGAGGCCACAGCTTCAGCAGGCATCTGGGTATTTGGATGCAGAGGACCAAAAGGCAGCGGAAAGGCTATTGGATAGATTGGGGGATATCCTTGTGGAGCCGAAGCGCCCTTCACTGCTGCATGGGGACTTGTGGGCAGGGAACTTTGTTACAGGGAAAGATGGCAAGGCATGGCTTATCGACCCCGCAGCTTATGTAGGCCATGCGGAGGCAGATCTGGCCATGACTGAATTATTCGGCGGGTTCCCGCAGAAGTTCTATGACGCCTATCGGGAGGCCGGGAACATGCAGGAAGGGTATGCGGAAAGGAAAGGGCTGTATAACCTTTACCATTTGCTAAACCATTTGAATTTGTTTGGGAGGGCGTATCTAGGCTCTGTAAAAAGGGCAATAAGGGAATATGCGTTCCGCTGATGGTGGCTAAGCGTCCGTCAGGTAATTTAATGACTGGCACCAGGGGTGGCCAAGCGTCCATCAGAGTGGGGCCAGGGCTTTTTTACAGGAATCAATTTACCGCCTTACAGCCTCTTATCCATCTCCGCCCCCTGCCAGTCAATCCCTTAAGTTACTGGCATTGATAGAGCATCTTTGATGGACGGATGCTTTATAATCTTGAATTTTGTCTATTTAAAAAATTCAGGCATTATATTTTCAGCACAAGTCCATAACACTGCGTAATATGAGCGAATACCCCAAGCGGTGGGGGATGACCTGCCAGCGCCCTACCAGAAAGGCATATTTCCAGGACAATGGGCGTGTAAAAATATCTCTGCTGTACGACGGCTTTTTTTCTTTTGCCGTCGTGCGGCAGATTTAATAATTTTTCAATATGGACTATGCTCCGATATAATCAAGAAAATAACAGTAGTGTCATTGCTGAAATCCTTATTTTATCTCGGCTTTTCTGAAAACTAAGTGTGTTGCTGTCAGTGAAATAACAATCACCGCTGCTGCAAACACCGCCGATAATGCAAGTGTTCTGTTATCGCTCGTTTGTGCAAGGCTAAAACATGTCAGCCGGAAAACACTCTCGCTGATGAAGTTTCTAAGGATATTGCAGGACACAAAGCTGAACACAACTGTTACAGCTATTCCCAATGTAACTTTTCTGAGGGCAAAGACAATAAACATAACGATACAGATGTTAGCACATATCTGCAATATGACAACCAGCAGCCAAACAAAATCCGTTACAGAAAATATACTGGTGTCAAACCTGTACTTAACAGCAAATCCAATAACTGTTGCAAAAACATAGGTTAAATGAAGCAGCACTGCCATGATAACGGTAGTAATAGTTCTTGCAATAAATACTGAAAAACGGCTGTACCCTACCTTTATCTCATTATGTATCGTTCGGTTTAGAAAATCATTCCCAGCAAACCAAGCTGCAACAAGTGAAATGATAAACATAAAAGATGTATCGCAAACCGAAAGAGAAAACACCGTTGCTGTATCAAGATTTTCCGGGAGTTTAAGAAGTCCAAGGAAAAATCCTGCTGCTGCAAGAACAACCGCCGCAAGATACATGATAATAAATCTTTTCGCTTTGTATTTTTCAATGATTAGCTGATTATACATTGCTGTCACCTCCCGTAATGCTAAGGAAGTATTCTTCAAGGCTTTGCCCCGTAACGGAAAGTTTTTTGTCAAGTTCATCATGGGTGATCGACTTAATTATCCTCCCCTTATGGATAATATAATAATCAGTGGCAAGCAGATAAAGTTCGTTAAGGATATGACTTGACAGGAACAGTGTCACGTCATTTTCCTCATTCAGCCTTTTGAGCAAGCTGCGCAGTTCGGATATGTTTTTAGGGTCAAGACCGTTTATCGGCTCGTCAAGTATAAGCAGCCTCGGCTTACCGACAAGAGCCATTGCTATGCTAAGTCTTTGCTTCATGCCCATAGAGAATTTTCCTGCTTTCTTATCCTTAACCTCGGTCAGCCCCACCATTCCAAGCAGCTTATCACATATTTCCTTGTCGGGATTACCGATAAGGATACGCTGCAATTCAAGATTACGGTAAGCAGAGTATTCCGGATAAAGGGCAGGAGCTTCAATGGTACTGCCGATATGTCGGCGCATTTTCAGAATATCACACGGTTTATTTTTCTCGAACAGCGAAAAATCACCGTTTGTCGGATAAAGCAGCCCTGTCAGCACTTTCATTAGTGTGGTCTTACCTGCGCCGTTCTCACCGATAAAGCCGTATATATGCTTATTTTTGAGACTAATGCTTACATCATCAAGAGCAAGGAAATTACCGTATTTCACGGATATTCCGTGTGTTTGCAGGATAATGTTTTCCATTTCGCAGCCCTCCTTTCATTATCCAAATGTGCGCTTGATCTCGTCACGTTCTCTTTGTGCTTCCACCCAATTTTCCACATATCCGCAATCACAGCAGACATAGCGTATAACCGGGATTTTTTTCATCAATGTAAAGGTCGAAGTATAAATATTGTTCCCGCTGGCATGTCGGTTTTGGTTATCGGGAACACGGACAATATTTTGTGAGCTGCATTTAGGACAGCGTTTTGTATTTTTCATGGTACTATATCCTCCTTACGACAAGTGATAAGCTTAAAACTTCAGCTATGACAATGCAGAGCAAAACCCATATATTTATAGACCACATACTGATAAGCCCTGCAACCAAAAACATAATCAACGGTACAATATACTTTCGCGGGTGGTGCCATAAATCATTTTCAATCTTCCAGTTACGGACGGGACAAAACCACTCCAACAGGACAGACAAAACAGCACTTTGCAGCGCGATTATAAGCGCAGTAATGATTTCTGTACTATTTACGCCGCTTTTGCCTATTTGCCAGCTAATCAGATACACGCTATTTACCGCCATATTGACAGAAAAGATAAAAAAACAATAATTCGTGCAAAAGCGTTTTGCCTGTCCCGGTAGTGTTCGGACTGCCTGCTCTAAACCAGGATCACAGGAAAGCAATATACAGATTGGGGTATTCAGGCATAGAACGGCAAACCCCAGCGGCATAACATTTACTCCCTCAAATTGCCCTAATATGAATGGCATAACACCAGCGATTACGCATAATCCGGCAGTATTCAAAAGATAGTTTTTGTTTGTTATCAGATAACGCAGCAAATATAAAAATATGCTTCCTGTCCCTTTTGTGTGTTTGATTAGAAGTTTTGCTGATACTGGGTGATAGAAAACGTAAGCGTCTGCTTTCAGTAACCTTAAAAATGAAATGAGCATACTTGTAAACGCAATAAAACAAATAATCACCGTTTCCCGCACAAGGAATATTGGCGCGAAAATCGCTCCACCCCATAAAATGAAAACAGGCAGAAACATTTTTCTCTTTTTCATGGTATACCATGCAGCAGCCGAAAAACAGCTATTACAGGCACAGATCAAAGATACAGCAATTTGCAGCACACTCCATTCATGTACGGCAAAGAACAAAGCCAGCACAAGGAATGTTTTGGTAATCAATGTATAGCTTGTAAATGCCAGCACAAGTGAAAACGTCATTTCCCTGTTCCGAAATGGCAGCATAAACAGCCCGGTCATACGGTCTGCATTTCCCGAAGAATTAAGAGTCTGCCACATGATACCCATTGAAAAAGCCGTAGCTGTCAACAAGAGAATAGACGGTGCAATCTCTATTTCAATTCCTGCGGTATGGATAGCAAAAAACAGGATAATGCAAGCAATAAGGCTTTTTACAGCACGTTCATACTTTGCGCCGAAAAGCTGTTCCCCGAGGTTTTGAAAAATAATCATTCTGATAATACCTCCCGTATTTTCTCTGCTTTGATTTCCTGTCCGGCAAAACTCCTTTTTATCTGCCCCTGTTCCAATACCGCTACCCGGTCGGACGTAAGGCAGATACTTTCAAGAATATGGGACGAAAAAAGGATTGTTCCGTATTGCCGATAGCTGCTGATCTGCTGGTATAGGTATTCGGTACTCTGAAAATCAAGTCCATTCACTGGCTCGTCCAGTATGAGCAGTTTGGGCTTCAAAGCAAAGGCTGTAATTAAATAAGCCTTTTTCAGATTGCCCGTTGACAGTTCTTTCAGCAAAACATCAGTGTATTCTTCAAAGCGAAAACCATATATCAATTCATCAATATCAGATAACTTCCTGCCGTAAGACGCTGCCACATAGGAAGCATACTCGCGGAACGTAAAAAACTGAAATGAATGATCTTCGGCAAAAACAACATACCGTTCTTCCTTAAATTCCCGGTCACGGAATAGAAGCGGTTTTCCCTGCCACCAAGCAGCTTTCACATGAAAAGTGTTAAGCAGCCCGGAAAGCGTTTTGATAAAAGTGGTCTTGCCCGCTCCGTTCAATCCAATCAGTCCTATCACTTCATTCGTTCCCAGCTCCATAGATAATTTTTCAAGAACAGGTTTCCCCGGCGTATACCACACATTCAAATCATTAAGGACAAGCATTTTCCCATTGTTCATTATGTTACCCCCGCTTGTATTTGTCCTTTTCCTTTTTCCAAATTGAATAAGCAGACCATAGAAATACGATACCCAGCGAGGCATACAGGGCGGCAAATGAAATATTTGCTTTCACGGCACTAACAGCCGCAGCAGCCAGCCAGACAATACCCAAAATCAATCGAAAATAAAAATGACGCATAAGATAACCTCCATTTCGTTTTGTGTGTAAGTTTCTGTTACAGTCATAGCATACTGCAAAAGCGACATTTCTTCCGCTTTGTCCATAATCGGTAGGTTTTTGTCCATGAAAAAGCAGGCCGCCAGCATGGACGGTCTGCTTTCCCGATAGATTGATTATGCCTTTACTGCTTCAAAAGATAATGTGACAACAGCGCGGAATATCTGATCGCTGTATTCTGTTTCGATAGTCCCGTCATAGCGTTCAGCAGCGGCACGGACGCTTTGAAGTCCCCAGCCATGCAAAGTTTTATCTGCTTTGGAAGTCTGCAAACTTCCGTTCATTTCGGTAGGTGCAGCACTGCACCCGTTTTCCACCTTGATAACCAGCATATCATTTATGCGGCGGATTGTTAAATTGACAAAGCGAAATCTATCTTCCTCATTTTCTATCGCTTCAAGGGCATTATCCAAAAGATTACCTAAAATCGCAACTAAGTCAACACTTTGTATATTGGTGCGGCGTGGAAATTCAATGTTTGTACCTACCTGTATATTTTGGGAAGCAGCAAGGGCAATCTTGCTGTTGATTAGATAGTCTACGGCTTCGTCGCCCACCCATGCTGTCTGTGTAATTTCCCGTATTGGAGAACGCAGATTTTCAATGTAATGGGCGGCTTCCGTTGTATGGTTCTTTAACAGATAGTGATACACTACATCAATATGATTTTGGAAGTCATGGAACAATTTTGCATTAGCAGCATAAACATTTTTAAGGGTCTGATAGTCATGCTCCAATAACGCATTTTTTTCTTTTTCAAGCAGCATGATCTTTTTTTCCATTTCATATTGGCGGTTAAGGTTGAAAAATAAGATTGCTACAAGAATTAGCATTGAGAAGATAATCCAAGTTGTCAGCCTATCGTCACTTATGGGTATGGTATTCTGCCCGGATAAAAGAACGGCTCCCAGCAAACCGGCTATTGCAACTCCGGCTATTACCCGTGGTGATAGATTTTCATTTCTTTTATGCGATTTCACAGTAAGAAAGGCAATTCCCAGCATAAAAAGCCGGACAATCCAAACTGCCGCTATATATCCATTTGACCGCATATCAAGAAAACGGTCTGATTGAAAGATAACCCCCAGCCCAGCCGATAGAATAAATTCCCACAAAGCAACCGCTATTTCATAAAAGAAAATGAGAAACAGGCTCACCCTGGGCTGTGCCGCGTATAGATAATATGCAATCAGTATTACAAAAATTATTTCTATACCCGTCAGATAAAATTTTTGAATGGGGAAACAGGACAGCACGGTAATAAAGGATGCTGCACATACAGAAATGACGCTTGCTTTTTTCCTGTTTCCAGCTAATTGCTGCAATGTTATAACAAGATACAGCCCTAAAAATATCCGCAATCCATTTGTAAAAAAGAATGAAAGTATCTGATACCAAGTCATCATATATGCGCCCCCCAAAACCTGTTTACCTGTTTTTTTACTTCCTGCAAATGGGAACGGCTGATTGGAAGCGTTTCACCATTTTTGAGATATGCCATGCTGTCACTGATTTTCATAATCTGTATGATATTTACGATATAACCCCGGTCAATGAAAATAAATTCCTGTGCTTGCAGTTCATCAAAAACCTGTTGCAAACTTTTTCTAACTTTCGATATTCCTAAACGCGAACATATCATAGAATTTTTTCCACCGTCACGCTGGATATAGAAAATGTCTTTGTACGGTATTTTTTCCATGCGCCCGGCAGCTTGAATGATATACTCCTTGCCACCCTCTAACTCAATCAGTTTTGCAGCGTCTACCACAGCGGACACCAGCCGATTAGTTAGGTCGCTTTTTGGCACATAACGGAAAATAGAAAGTTCAAAAGCGTCAATCGCATATTCGATATGCGACGTGATAAAAATAATCTTTACATTTGGCAAATGAGGTTTGATCTTTTCAGATAATTCCATACCTGTTATTCCTGGCATTTCTATATCAAGCAAAATCAAATCATAGAAAAAATGGTCGTCTGTAATATCAAAAAGAAGATTGCTGCTTTGTGTATAAGTTGAAATTTCATAACCTATTCCGCAAGAGTGCAGACAGTTTTTCACAATATCCCCATGATATTTGACGGCTTCTTTATCATCATCACATATCGCTATCTTTATCAATGCGTTCACCCCGTTTCTTGTATCTTCCGTCAGCGGGCTTTTCAGCGTCCTTTGGCATCAGCCACAAGCGGCTGAATTTTGCCACGCCCGGTATGCGGTTTTCCTCACATAGCTTTTGCACCCGTCTTTCTGAAATCCTCCATTTTTTTGCCGCTTCCGGGGCAGAAATATACTCTAACATCTTCATTCACCCTTTCTCTAACCTCTATCAGTATAATTATATGCGTCCAGCCGAATAACTTCAAGATACTTTTTGTTGTGCAATTTGATAAAAATTATACCTGCAATTATTTGTTTATTAAATTTCGTTGACAAATTCAATAAACAAATATATAATAAGTTTGCAAAACAAGAAAACGAAAGGAAGAAAAAACATGGATTACAGTAAAGTTACATTAGACGAGCTAAAGAAAGGATATAGGTATAACAAAGATAATAATGCCTACATCTGCAATTATTGTGAGCAACATTTTGAAGTTGGACAGATTTTTTCAATCGGTAATAATCTTTATACGGCTGAACACGCTATTTCAAAGCATATTCAAATGGTGCATGGAGGTAACTTGTCACAACTAATCTCCTCTGATACAAAATATAATACACTAACACAAAACCAAAAAGATTTAATCACACTTTTTGCTTCTGGTATGCCAGATAAGGAAATGGCAAAAAAATTAGGTGTTACAGAAGCTACAATCCGTCGGCAGCGTTTTACATTTCGTGAGAAAGCAAAACAGGCAAAATATTATTTAGCAATATATGAACAAATATTTGAGAAAAAAGCACATTCAGAAAATGCTATCATACCAATTCACAACCACGCTATTTATGTTGATGACCGATACTTGATAACAGAACAAGAACGGCAGCATATTTTAGAAACTTCTTTTAGTAGTTTAACCCCGCTTGTTTTGAAGTCCTTTTCTCCAAAAGAAAAGAAAAAAGTAGTTATTCTTACTAAAATAGCCGAGCAATTTGAAAAAGGTAAAATATACAATGAGAAAGAAGTAAATCAAATTTTACAACCAATTTTTGATGATTATATGTCCCTTAGACGCTATCTGGTTATGTATGGATTTATGGACCGTACCCAGGACGGTTCAAAATATTGGTTGACAGAATAAAGGAGGAGTTATGCAGCCATTTATAGACCATATACAAATAACAGTAAAAAATATGGAACAAGCAGAGCCTTTTTATGACAAATTTTTAGCAATTATAGGATTTGATATTTCAAAAAAAGTTAGCGCAATTATACAAGAACATGATTTATATGTTGTTGAGTATTTGAACGATAACTTTGACTTTGCAATCTGCTCTCCACGAACAGCATTTAGAAATGATATAGTTCATAGACGCAAACCTGGGGCTTTTCATCATCTAGCCTTTCGTGTTACTTCAAGACAAGAAGTTGATGAATTATATCTAAAAATCAAAGCTATCGGGGCAGAAATAGTCCATTCTCCACAGATTTTCCCGGAGCATGGTTCTAATTACTATGCAACATTTTTCAAAGATTTGGACGGTATAAAATATGAAATTGTCTATAATCAACCTATTTAGAATAAATTTTCTTTAATGGAATTGAGGTGACTTAATGGAACAAGGCAAATGGTTGCTTTGTCCTGTCTGCAACAACAAAACGCGGATAAAGTTAAGAGCAGATACACTCCTTGAAAATTTCCCTCTGTTTTGTCCAAAATGCAAACAGGAAACAAATCTTTATTAGCAATTATGTGTCTTCTCATGAATGAACACTCCAGAAAATACTATTTGCCTGTTGAAACAAAAGATGAAGACGGAACGAAGTCCTATGCAGGAATGTGATTTAGAACAGTTTCTTAAGATTACAATGGACGATGGATTTGAACAGGATACGTTTCTTGTATTGAAAGATATCCATGGAGAATTAAATAACCCCAAAATAATCGCCCTCTTAAAGAGAATTTCGGAAAATAATTTATATAACGACAGCTATAATGCTACGATTTTTATCCTGTCAGAAATAACGGTAATCCCTTGCGAACTTGAAAATTATATTACCGTTTTTGACATTCCGCTGCCAGAATGCTTGAGATTGTTAATTTTACAGAAAATATTGACGATATTGGCGGCCTTGAGAATTTAAAAGAGTGGCTTGCAAGAAAAGCAAAAGTATTTGCTAATTTAGACAAGGCAATTAAATTTGGTGTTGATGTTCCGAAAGGGATTATGATCATTGGTATGCCCGGATGCGGTAAAAGTCTGACAGCAAAAGCAACTGCAAGTTTATTTGAAATCCCACTGGTACGGCTTGATGTGGGCAGGCTTCTTGGTAAATATGTAGGCGAATCGGAAGAAAATATGCGCAAGGCATTGAAATTTTCAGAAGCAATAAGTCCTTGTGTTCTTTGGATTGATGAAATTGAAAAGGCTTTTGCAGGGGTTGGTGGTAATGGCGGAGGTTTGATGAATTATTTTTTGTTGACCTGCCATGAATGAAAAGGAAACGGATCTGCTAATTCTTGACGAGGAACACAAGCCGATATTGACCGAAGATGAATGCAGAGAATTAAAACCCATACTAACAGAGTTCGTAGAATGTTATGTGGCAAATGAGGACGAGCAGGTTGAAGTGTGGTTGAGTAAAAAAATGCATGAACAGCTTCCTGACAGGAAACCAGAAGAAATCGCTGGATTGACAAATGAGATAATTACTATGCTTAGAATTGATGAGGGTAATCAGGCATCTTTAACTAAAGCAATCTCAAATGGCAGGAGCAAGGAAAGTTGGTTTGCATCGACCACTCATAAAGCGGTTTCTGCCATGTCATCGCAGGATGCGGCAAAATATCTAAAAACTTTAGATAGCGCACTTCAAACGGCTAACGAATCTTTATATAGAACAATTACAACACAGTCTGGCACAATAAATCAAAATCCAAGTCTGGATGGATTTATTGCAGAACAATACCATGCTCAGACTTTTTATATGAATGCCGAAGCAACGGGGAGTCCATATCGTGCAAAAGTATTAGAGCCAACGGGAAATGGCTATGCAAAAAATTCTGTCGACATTGTTATAGTTGACGGTGATGGTAAAATCGTAAGGCGTTATCAGCCGAAATATTACAAGAATGCAAAGGCGACTGAGCAGGCGTTTAAACATGGGGATTATAGGGGACAGCAGAAACTGGTTCCAGAAGTCCAGGAAGGTTCTGTGATAGTTTGGAGTTTCGCCTGTTTGTATGCAAAATTTTTATAAATGATTATTTCGTATGTAGTTTAAACAATTTTATGGTAAAATTAGGAAAATGCTTTGGAAGGAAAGAGTCAAGACAAATTTACTTAATATTAATTGGAATATCATATCATTTATTTAAAGGTTCATTCCCTGAAATCAGACAAGCAAAAGTACCACATACCCAGTGAAATGGACAGATGACATTTCAAGTCCCTAATCTGTAGATATCGGCATATTCCATGCCCCAGCATCTGGATAGTCTGCTTGTGATAACAGTATATCCATGGTAAGCTTAATCTAATTTCCCTAAAAATCCGCTTGCAGTTCCCTCCTAAAATGCTTATAATTATCAAAGATCCGAGTATTTTATCAAATGTGCCGCCCCTGGCTTTCGCTATGGGGATATAAGACACGGACATTTACAGACCTGAAAGGAAACCTATGAGAAAACTAGCATTAAGTGATGAAATATTATTACAAATCGACAAGCCCGCCCGCTATATTGGCAATGAGGTAAATGCTGTCATGAAAGACCCGAACAGGGTAGACATCCGTTTCTGCATGTGCTTTCCGGATGTGTATGAGATCGGCATGTCCCACCTGGGGCTCCAAATCCTGTATGATATGTTTAACAAGAGGGAAGATGTATACTGCGAGCGCGTCTATTCCCCATGGCACGACCTCCATAAGATCATGAAGGAACGCCAGATCCCCCTATTTACCCTGGAGACCCAGACCCCTGTCAGGAATATGGACTTTCTGGGCATTACCATCCAGTATGAGATGTGCTATACCAACATCCTACAGATCCTGGACCTAAGCCAGATCCCCATGCTGGCAGCGGACCGCACAGAAGGGCACCCCATTGTCATTGGAGGCGGTCCCTGCGCCTACAATCCAGAGCCCCTGGCTGATTTTTTTGACCTGTTCTACATTGGGGAAGGGGAGACCCGCTACGATGACCTGCTGGATTTGTACAAGTCCAACCGACAAAAGGGCGGCTTGCGCCAAGATTTCCTGCGGCAGGCCTGCAAGCTGCCAGGCATCTACGTACCCTCCCTCTACGAAGTGGCTTACCAGGAGGACGGCACCATCGCCTCCTTTTTGCCCAAATATGAGGATGTGCCAGCCACAGTGAAAAAAGAGGTGGAAATGGATGTTTCAAAAACGTCCTACCCCCACAAGGCCCTGGTTCCTTTCCTGAAGGTGACCCAGGACCGTGTAGTCCTGGAAATCCAGCGGGGCTGCATCCGTGGGTGCCGTTTCTGCCAGGCAGGCATGATCTACCGCCCCACCCGTGAACGGAGCGTGGAAATGCTGAAGGAGTGCGCCAGCGATATGCTGCGCCATTCCGGGCATGAGGAGATTTCCCTTAGCTCTCTCAGTTCCAGCGATTACAGCCAGCTCCCGGAACTGATTGATTACCTGATGGACTTCAAGGAGAAGGGGGTGAACATTTCCCTGCCTTCCCTGCGGATTGATGCATTTTCCCTGGATGTGATGGGCAAGGTGCAGGACGTCCGCAAAAGCAGCCTGACCTTTGCGCCAGAGGCTGGCTCCCAGCGCCTGCGGGATGTGATCAATAAAGGGCTGACGGAGGACGTCATTTTAGAGGGGGCTGGGATGGCCTTTGAGGGAGGCTGGCAGAAGGTGAAGCTATACTTTATGCTGGGCCTTCCCACTGAGACAGAAGAAGACCAGCGGGAAATCCCGCGGCTGGCGGAAAAGATTGCCCGCCGTTATTATGAAATCCCCAAGGATAAGCGCAAGGGCAAATGCCAGATCACCATCAGCACTTCATTTTTCGTGCCAAAGCCCTTCACGCCTTTCCAATGGGCTCCTATGTATGACAAATCCAGTTATCTGGCCAGGGCAAGGGTAGTGAATGAGGAGATGAAGGCACAGCTAAACCGCAAGAGCTTAAAGTATAACTGGCATGAGGCGGATGTGACGGTTTTAGAGGGCGTATTTGCCCGGGGCGACCGCCGGATTGGGCCTGTCCTGCAAAAAGCCTATGAAAAAGGATGCCTGTTCGATTCCTGGAGCGAGACCTTCTGCAATGGCCTGTGGATGGAAGCATTCCAGGAGTGCGGCGTATCCATTGGCTTCTACAACCTGCGCACCCGGGACACAGATGAGATCCTGCCCTGGGATTTCATTGACTGTGGCGTGTCCAAAGATTTCCTGAAACGGGAGTGGGAGCGTGCCCAAAGGGGCGAGGTGACGCCAAACTGCAGGCAGCAGTGCAGCGGATGCGGAGCAGCCCAATTTAAAGGGGGTGTCTGTGTTGAGCCTTAACGCCAATATCCAAAACCTTAACGTGGGATTTAGGGACGCCATCCTGTGGGATTTCAGGGTAAATCTTTGGGACAACAGCTTTAAGATGGGAGAGGGGAATCTGCTATGAACGTTCGAATTAAATTTCAAAAATATGGCTCTATGAAATTTGTGGGGCATCTGGACATAATGCGCTTTTTCCAGAAGGCGATCCGCCGGGCAAACATTGACATTGCCTATTCCGAAGGGTACAGCCCCCATCAGATCATGTCCTTTGCAGCCCCGTTAGGGGTAGGGCTAACCAGCGATGGGGAATATTTTGACATTGAGGTAAATTCTGCCGGCTTTGGAGAAGATGAGATCCAGAGGCTGAATCAGGCCATGGTGGAAGGGATCGCGGTTCTGGGATACCAGATACTTCCAGACGCGGTAAAGCCATCCATGTCATTGGTGGCTGCCGCCGATTACCTGGCTTATGTGAAGCCGGATTATCTCAGGGAACACGCCTGCCCAGAACCAGGGCAGGAAATGGCCTATGAGAATATGGGCAGCCAAGGGCTTAGGGAATGCCTCTCTATCTTCTGCGCACATGAAACGCTTCAAGATAAGGTTCAGGCATTTTATGAGGGGCAGGAAGAAATCCTGGTCACAAAACAGACCAAAAAGAAATCCGTTGAAATGGACTTGAAACAGCTTATCTACAAGATGGAAGCCGTAGGCCTAAAGGACACGAATGCGGTTCAAGATCTTCTGGTTAAAAATCCAGAGCTCCTTTCTTTGCTTTCAGAGGGAGGGGAGGGCAGCATGCTGTTTTTACAGCTATGCACAGGCAGCAGCGATAACCTTAAGCCAGAATTGGTCCTGGAAGCATTCTGCGGTTTTTGCGGCGTCAGCTACAACCCCTTCCTGTTCCAGATACACCGCCTTGAGGTTTATGCAAAAGCAGATGAGGTTCCTGTAAAGGGCGAACTGGCGCGTAAGGAATACCTGGAACATCTGGAAGAAAAGAAAAAAGCCTGCCAAAGGGAAGGGCGGGCATTTCCAAGGTTTTGCCCTTTGGGAACCTTTGGGTAACATTAACAAGGCTCCCGGCACCCTAATGCAAGTGCCGGGAGCCTGCGGTTGCATTATTCCAGAGGCATCTCCACTCCGTCAACTTCCACAGCCACAATATCGTCCACATTTATAAAATCGTCAAATATTACAAAAAAGTCCGTGAATCCTCCGTTTTCTTTCCCGGCGGCATAGCCGCCGCTAAGTTCATGCACATTTTCAGGCAGGCCATCCTCTTCCCTTTTTTCTGGGATTACATAGGAATCCAGCTTCTCTGCATCCTCTGCTGAAAAGTCCTCTTTATTCTGAAGCTTGCCCTTGGAGTCATATAGGGGGATTTTCTCATAACGGCTTACATAGCCATAGCGGTAAACCGTCCCATCTGCCATCTTAATTTCCATAACGTTAATGGGGGAATCGTCCATATAAAATTCCTTCCAAATATTTTCCTGGAACCGCAGGGAAAGCCCGCCGCCTGTAATCCTGGCCTTCTTGGCCTGGTACCCTAAGGAGGAGCAGTCCGCATACCGTGTTTTTACTTTGCCTGTGTTGACTAGCGTAAATGTGCCTATTTCTTCCGTGTCATATGTTTCGTTGGGTTTCATTTCTTCGGAATCATCACAAACCACACGCCAAAACTCCATTTTTATCTTATCTGGCGGATTCCCAAAGCCATCTGGTTCATTTCTGTAATGGCAATAGATATATGCGGAGGTTTTGGATTTACTATAGACTGCATCAGAGCATTGCCCCATCCCTGAATGGCCTCCATCTATCCCAAACCCATAACGCTCTCTCACTCTTTCCATATCCAGCGGGGTCCCATCCAAGGAATCTGTACGTATTGCAGCAAAGATTTCCATATTTCCGCGGTCATAAAAATAATATTCCAGTGTAAACCTTATATTCCCGTGTGTTATGGTTTCCCCAGATTCTATTGCACCTTCGGCAATGACAGAAAAATCTTCAGAAGGAGTTTTTGGGCCAGTATCTTCGTACAGCGCCGCAAACATTTCCAGGACATTCTTCCCTGTCTGGGCATAGCAGATGCTATTCACTCCCAGGCCTACCAGCAAGATTCCTGCAATGGCTGCCGCCATTTGGGCTTTCCATTTTTTCTGATGCCGCTTATTTTGCTCTGCGGCATTTTCCAACAGCTTTTTCCCGACCTCATCAGAAATCCTAACATTCTCCATGGCTTCTCTGTAAATATCGTGATTCAGCTTCATATTTAGCACTCCTTTCCATTGACTGTTTGATTTTTTCCCTGCCGCGTTGCAGCTGCGTCTGTACGGCGCTTTCCCCTCTGTGCAGGATGTGCGCGATCTCACGCACGGAATACTCCTCATAGTAATACAGATGTATGGGTACACGGTACTTTTCCGGCAGGGACAGGATCACCTCGCGCAATTCATCGAATAGGTCGCCCGAGCCTTCCTGGAATGCACGGTCACTGTCCCATTCCTCTAACTGCACTACGACACGGTTCCATTTGGATTTTAGGGTGTCCTTACATACGTTGATGGTGGTTCGGATAAACCAGGCTTTTTCATGCTCCCTGGTCTTGAACTTAGGGCTGCGCTTCATAAATTTGTAAAATACTTCCTGGAATGCATCTTCTGCCTGGCTCTTGTCCTTGCAGTAGGAGTATGCCAGCTTGTAGACAGTGTCTTTATAGGTTTGGTAGCATTCCAGGACTCTGCTTTCTTCCGCGTGCTTCATAGTCTGTACCTCCTATATTAAGAAAACGAATGAAAAGGGGAAAATATCACAGGAAATTTAAAAATTGGGGAAATTCTTTTGGGTTCTGGGTTTTGCTGCGCTTTTATTATGATTTTACAATAGCCGCATTGGGGCGGTAAAGAAATTTCTTTTGGGAATTGTAATGGGGGGAAAAAAATGCTAAAATAGAGGAAATGTGCAAAAATTCCAGCTTGCACCCACGCCCTGGCAAGGGAATCGCCAAGCGGGGAAATAGACAGGAGAATGTAAATGGAAACTATGGGAAATAAATTGCTGATTACGAAAATTTTGAAGAATGGAAGATGCTTTATTGCGGCGGCTTTGTTCCAGAACAGGAAATTATTGGAAATCAGCCTGGAAATGGTGGGAGAGGAAAGCATTTTGGGGAATATATATGTGGGCAGGGTGAAAAATGTTGTGAAGAACTTAAATGCAGCGTTTATTGAGATTGCGCGTGGGAAGCCTTGCTATTATAACATGGAAGAATTGAAAGAGCCGCTGTATACCAAGAAGATCAATAGCCCAAGGATGGTGCAGGGGGATGAGGTGGTGGTGCAGGTTGTCCAGGAGAGCAGCAAGTCTAAGCCGCCAAAGGTTAGCACAAACCTGAATTTGACAGGGAAGTATTTGGTTATTACCAGTGAGAACCATACCCTGGGGATTTCCAGAAAGCTTGGGACGGAGACAAGGGAACGGCTGCGGGAGGCTTTTGCCTTTGATCCAGGGGAAGGGTTTGGCGTGATTGTGCGGACAAACGCAGCCACGGCTTCCACAGAAGAAATACAGGAGGAATACCAGCAGCTTCGCCAGGAATATGTTTCCTTGAAAGAGAGGGCGCCTCACCGTACGGCTTTTACCTGCCTGAAGGCAGGGGTTCCGGAATACCTGCATGCCCTCCAGGGAGTAAACCAGGAGCAGTTGGAAGACATTGTTACAGATGATGCAGGGCTGTTCCAGCAGGTGGAAGGGTATTTGGCAAAATTTCAGCCAGAGGACTTGGGGAAGCTGTCCTTTTATGAAGATCCGCTGCTAAGCCTGGGCAGCCTGTACAGCCTGGAGCGGAGGATACAGGAAGCCCTCCAGGAGAAGGTTTGGATGAAATCTGGCGGGTATCTGGTTATCCAGCCTACAGAAGCATTGACGGTAATTGACGTAAACTCTGGGAAGAGCATTGCCAAAAAGCAGGCAGAAGAGCATTACCTTAAGATCAACCTGGAAGCGGCGGAGGAAATTGCCCATCAAATCCGCCTCCGCAATATTTCCGGGATCATTATTGTGGATTTTATTGATATGAAATCTGTTCCTTTTCAGGAAATGCTGATGCAGTCTTTACGCAGTGCCGTCCGCTCAGACAGCGTCCCTGTCCAGGTAATGGGAATGACTAAACTGAACCTGGTGGAAATTACCCGTAAAAAAATTAAAAAAACTTTGGCAGAACAGGCAAAGCACTTTCATTAGCCCAGTTCAGCTGCCGCAAACGGAGGGAAAAAGTGGATATACAGATTATATTACAGCAAATGCTTATGCTTTTTGCCATGATGATGACAGGATATTTTATTTGGAAAAAGGGCTGGTTTGACGAAAACGCTTACCAGAGGCTATCTAAAGTCGTGGTAAACATCTTAAACCCCATGCTGGTGGTCAACGGCGTCATGGGGAAAGATTCTACCGGGGACAAATCCCTGCTTTTGCAGAACCTGGGCTTTGTTGCCCTCTTTTTCATCCTGCTGTCCCTGGCCAGCTTTGTGCTCATATGGATCCTCCGCCCGGAAAAATCCCAGCGCAGCCTCTATCGGCTGATGGCCATTTTCCCGAATGTGGGCTTTATGGGAATTCCTGTGATCAGCAGTATTTATGGGGCGGGATGCATCATCTATATTGTATTCTATATGCTGGGATACAACCTGCTCCTTTATACGTATGGCCTGTTTTTGGCCAAGAAAGCAGCAGAGGACGCCGGAACTCTGCTTGCGGGCACGAACGCCCAAAAGCAATGGAAGCGCATGGTAAACCCTGGCGTTGTCTTTTCCCTGGTGGCTGTGGGAATCTTTTTGCTGAACCTTTCGGTTCCTGCCCCGGTGGTGAATTTCTGCGACTATATGGGCAATGCCACAATTCCCCTTTCCATGCTTCTAATCGGCATGTCCATTGCCAAAGCGGACATAAAATCTATCTTTTCCGATGGGCGGATTTATGGGTTTACCATAATTAAGATGGTTGCCCTCCCCATTGCGGCAATCCTTTTGCTGAAATCCTTCAAGGCAGACCCTGTGATTTTCGGCGTATTTGCCCTGGAGCTTTCTATGCCTGTGGGAAATATCGTCACGCTGATTGCAAAAGAGTATGGCGCAGATGAGGCTGCCTGCACGAATGGGATCGTGCTCAGCACCTTGGCCTCCATCTTTACCATACCCATTGTATGTATTTTTCTATAACTATTACTCTGGCGGTTAAATGTGGGCGAGTTTTACGTAAAATCTCGGATCCATACGTATCCCGCTCACTAAACGGTTGTATTTACGCCATTGATAGCGGCATGCTCATCCTCATCCAGGGGGATTACCAGGCATTTTCTGCCATCAATCATTTGGGATTTTATCTGGGAAGCTTTTTCCGGCTTTACACGAAGGATCACATCATAAGTCTTCACCCCTCCAGTCCCATCCTCATCTACTGATATGCCAGCATCCGTAGAACTGCCTTCCATTCCAGGCATTTCTGCGCTTATATGGCTGTCCAGCCCAGTCATTTCCGGATCCCTGCGGATGTCCATTCCAGTCATTTCCGGATCCCTACAGCTGTCCAGCCCAAACATTTCCGTATCTGTATGGCTGTCCAGCTCAGGCATTCCAGCCATTCTGCGGCTGTCTGCCAACTGTTTTTCCAGAGTGGCCACTTTTCTCACCAGTTCTTTTTCCTGGCGGCGCCTGCTGCCAGCCTCTGCCGCCTTAGCGTCAATCAGGTAATCCAGGATCGGGGCTTCATCCTGAAATTCCTCACGGTAGGATTCCTGGATCATGGACGCCGCTGTTTCCGGCACATCTGTTTCCGCCATGATTTCCCCAATGCTTTGGGGAGTCAGCCGCACAGGCTCCCCCTGCGCCCCCATTTCCTCTGGCAGGCTTCCGGCCATGTCAGAAAGCCCTTGCTGGATCTCATAAAACACTTCGCGGGAAACCTCATCATCCCCGCCTACCGCTTTTTTCACAATGGCTTCGAAGGCCTGTTTCTGCTCTGTGGCCGTCCGTTTTGCAGCACAGCCCAGCGCGCCTTCCATCAGCTCTGTATGGGGGATGCGCGGGTTTTTGTGGTAGGTCATGACGCTATGGATATCTGCGCTCCTGTCCGTAAAGGCCGGAAATACAAAGCCGCTTTCCGGGGCTCCCACCACCCAGTCCCGGATCCTTGCGCCAAAGCGGTTTTCATCAGCCAGATAGCCCAGGCCAGGCTTGCTCAAAGCCACAGGGCAGATGGCGCAGAGCAGGTATTCATAGACTTCCTCCGACTCGTCCAGCGCCATGTTGTCGCTGGTCTTTTTGATAACGTCATAGGCATCGTGGAAGAGCAGGATCAGGTAATTGCCGGAAAACTCGAAATTTTCTATAATCAGGTCATAAAAGCGTTCCAGCAAGTCCTCGTTCTTTAAGGCGCTCTTCCTTAAGCCATTGAAGAACTGCTGCCTCCCGCCTGGCATCTCTTCATCCAGGGGGAATTCCAGCTCCAGCAGGTTGTTCCCAAGGGTGCCGGAAAGGACTTTTTTGGCAATCTCCAGATATTTATAGAACGCCTCGTCTTCTATATTCAAAAAGGTTTCCCCCAGCGTCAGCACGCGGTTCCTCTCACCGTCCACATAGCATCCGCACAAACGGCTAAAGGTGCATGTCTCTTTTTTAAAGCGGCGTTTCAGTTCCAGGATATCTTTCTTGTTCATAAAAGAGCCTCCATCTTGAAAATAGTTAATGTGTCTCAGCATTATTAGAATCGTTGTTGCGTCTGGCGTGAAATCTGGGTGTATGTCAAGCCCAGACATCATTTGTTTTATCATCTGAACTACCGGCCACCATATCACTTCCTTTCATCAGGGGCTGATATCATTCGCTGCACTTCTGCCAGCGTACATTATTATAGCATATCGCAGCCATTGTCTGCAATCAAACTTTAAACGCAACCACCCTTAAGTTACTGATATTGTTATTATTCATGGCTCAGGAATGCGCCAAACAGCACCCTTCGGGGATTTCTTGCAAACAGAAAAGAAATCTATAGAATCTTCCCTGTCTCCCAGGGTGATCGAGTTGAGCCACCAGGCAAATCAGGCTGACAATGGGAAACTCTTTGGTCACTTAAACGCCGCACCATCTATACGGCAGGCACAAGGCCTGGGATGCCCTTTAACGGAACTCCTGTTTACCTGGCCTATAACAATCCGCCCTCTTTGTAAGGACTGGCAAAGATGGCCATGCAGAGGAATCCTCCCGTTTGCGCGGTTTTATAAGGAAACTTTCATAACAAGATACCTTGAAACTTCTAAACAAATATGCGATAATATTGCTATTCTTATAAAAAATAATCTGGAGGATCCAATATGGTTAAATTAGTTCATGTCACTGAGCAAAATTGGTTGGGTGCCGTTTCGCTCAGTGTCCATGAAAATCAAAATAAGTTTCTTGCCACGCCTATTGAAATTTTAGCCAGAGGATATGTCTATCGCTCTTATAATGCCAGAGTTTACGGTATATCCAACGATGGGCATATCATAGGCGTTGCCCTTGTAAAAAACATGGATGAAGAGCCATCCTGTTGCGACTTACAACAGTTTATGATTGACCAGCGTTTCCAAAATAAAGGTTATGGCACGGAAGCGCTACGCCTGATACTTTCTGTACTTTCTAAAGAAGGGAAATATGGCAAGGCAAAGGTATGTGTTAAGAAAGATAATGCTGCGGCGCTTTGGATGTACAAAAAAGCTGGGTTTGAGGATACCGGACATGTAGATGAAAGTGTTCCTGACTGTTGTAACCTTATGTATAACTTTAGCAAGGATATTCCTCCCTATTCCGATATCATGATTTCTAATTTCTCTAATCCGCTGTTTCAAACGGCTTTCAAACAGTATTTTTCAGAGTTAGGTTATATGATTAGGGATTGGGACGGATTGTTCAAAGAAATGGATGATGATGGTGAGAATATCGCTTTTGTCAGAACTTCTATGGATGGTAAAATCATCGGGTTTATTCAATTCAGGCCTGTGAAGTTTTCAAGTTGGTTTTTTGAAGAGACTTGCGGCTTTATACGGGAGTTTTGGATTGCTGAAGAGTTCCGAAATAAGAGCCACGGCACTATGCTAATCAGCCTTGTTGAAAAGTATTTCATAGAAAATGGAATTTATACAAGCATCCTCACGACGGATACTGCAGCATGCTTTTACAAAAAGCATGGATATGTTAAAGCTTTAGGATGTAAGGCAAAAAATCAAGATGAAGTATTTATAAAACGCCTGACTTGTTCATCTGGGCGGGAAAAATATATTTGAATTTCATTCATTTTATTCCAAACACGGATATGTTCCCTGTGAGCCCAATCATATGAAAAATGTTATTCCTTTAGGAGGTTTTATGAAAGAGTCATTATATTTACACATTCCAGCTTATGAGGAGCTTTGGTATCGTCAGAAAATCATGCAAGATCCTGATACAATGAGTTACAACAAGGGCTATGACTTGGATTTCAATGATTATGATAAAGCAACAGGGTGCATTGATTTCCCCAAAAAGAAGTGGGCAGATTGGTACACCCATTTCATTGGACAAGAACCTCATCGCTTTTATGCTTATATAGTCCGAGAATCTGACGGCGAATTTATTGGGGAAGTCAATGTTCATAGGAATGTGGATGCTGGTTGGTATGAGATGGGTATTGTTTTGGAAGCGAAATACCGTGGAAAGGGCTATGCAGTAACTGCCTTGCGACTGCTGTTACAATACGCCTTTGAAAAAATTGGCATCGAAGCCGTTCATAATGAATTTGAAGAGGAACGAAGTGCCGCACGGCAAACGCATCTATCCGCTGGTTTTACAAGATATCGGCAAGAAAACGGAGTTATCGAATTATTGATTACCAAAGAACGGTACTTTCGACAAATAGCCATCAGATTGCATGACTTCTGTAATCAGCAAAATCCTTGCAGATAATCAGCCCTCTATTTATCCCTATGGTTCTTCTGTTCTGAATGATTTCAGATTAGGATGGAGTGATATTGAGTATGTGCAAACGAATTGGCATTTGATGAAAAATCTGTCACACAGGAAACATTCCATTCCCTTTACAGCAGCCTGCTGGATATTATGATTGTGGGGGAACTGCCTGAGCGCAAAAAGATTTCCCCAAATTCCGTTTTGACCCTCCAGTTTTTCCGAACTATAGAAGGGGCAACGGATATCGAAGTGCAGTACTGGGAATATGACGAGGCTTCCATGAGTGTAAACGTAAATGGGCAAGGATATGAGCAAGCTGATCCATGTGCTCTCTTTACTTGCAAAGGGCAATCCCTTACCTGCCCAATACAAAGACCATCCGTTAACAGGAAATCTGCAAGATTTCCGAGAATGTCATATAGAGCCTGATTGGCTGCTCATGTATCAAATAGAAGATACGCTCATTCTTTCAGCGAATGCAACAGGAAGCCATGCAGATTTGTTTGGGAGATAAAATGTAAAAAATTATGAAAAACCAATTGACGCTAGGCCAATTTTGTGCTATTCTTTATGAGTATGCCGCACAGTGAGGTTTCCAAAGACTGCCACAGGGGCAGCACCGCAACTGGCGAGTAATGATAAATAGGAGGTGCAATATGTACGCAATCATAGCAACAGGTGGCAAACAGTACAAAGTATCCGAAGGCGATATCATTACCATTGAAAAGCTTGGTCTGGATGCTGGCGAGAAAGTCACATTTGACGATGTGTTAGCCGTAAGCGATGACTCCATAAAGGTTGGGGCAGACGCAGCGAACGCAACCGTAGAAGGCTCTGTGGTAGAAAATGGCAAGCTACGCAAGGTGATCGTGTATAAGTACAAGAGGAAAACTGGCTACCACAAGAAAAATGGGCACAGGCAGCAGTTCACCAAGGTTAAGATTGAAAAAATCAATAGCTAACCCGCAGGGATTGTTATGACCCATATAACCATTTACCAGAGCCGTGGGCAGGAGTATACCGCATTCCGCTGCCAAGGGCATGCCGGATATGCAGACGCCGGGGAAGACATTGTATGCGCTGCGGTTTCCGTTCTGGCTATCAACACCATCAATTCCATTGAGCGCCTTGTGGGCGACTCCTTTGATCTGGTGGCTGACCAGGAAACCGGGCTGATTGATTTTTCCCTGAAGGAAGGGTATTCCAAAGAATCCCTCCTGCTGATCCGTTCACTGGCGTTAGGCTTACAGGGAATACAGGATAACTATGGAAATGAATACATTAGGCTGACATTTAAGGAGGTGTAAGGCATGTTGAATATGAACCTTCAATTTTTCGCCCATAAAAAGGGAGTTGGCTCCACCAAGAACGGCAGGGATTCCGAATCCAAGAGATTGGGCGCAAAAAGGGCTGATGGACAGTTTGTAAAAGCTGGCAATATCTTATATAGGCAGCGCGGCACAAAGATCCATCCAGGTGAGAACGTAGGCAGAGGCGGAGACGACACTTTATTCGCCAAAGTAGACGGCATTCTGCGTTTCGAGAGAAAAGGCAGGGACCGCAAACAGGCATCCGTATATCCGGTTGCAAGCAACGAATAAGATTAACTGATAGACTCGACTGCATAGCCGGGTCTATTCTTTTCATGAGGTAAAAAAGTATGTTTGCAGACAGTGCAAAAATTATTATTAAATCAGGAAATGGCGGCGATGGCCATGTATCCTTCCGCCGTGAAAAATATGTGGCGAACGGCGGCCCCGATGGCGGGGACGGCGGAAAAGGCGGGGATTTGATCTTCCAAGTGGATGAAGGCCTCAACACCCTTGCAGATTTTCGGCACAGGCGGAAATATGCTGCTGAAAACGGGGCAGCAGGCGGGAAGCGCAATTGCCATGGGAAGAGCGGCCAGGATCGGGTTGTGAAGGTGCCTGCCGGAACCATTATCCGAGACGCCCAGACCCTGAAGGTGATTGCGGATATGTCTGGAGATAACATGAGGCAGACCATCCTTCCTGGCGGCAAAGGAGGGCTTGGCAACCAGCATTATGCCACGGCCACCATGCAGGTGCCCAAATATGCCCAGCCAGGCAAGCCAGGCATTGAGCTGGAAGTGATCCTGGAGTTAAAGGTCATTGCGGATGTGGGGCTGGTGGGATTCCCAAATGTAGGCAAATCCACCCTCCTTTCCAGAGTGACCAATGCCCGGCCCAAAATTGCCAATTACCATTTCACTACTTTAAACCCCAACCTGGGCGTGGTGGACCTGGGGGATGGGAATGGGTTTGTGATTGCGGATATCCCTGGGTTGATTGAGGGCGCCTCTGAAGGCATTGGGCTGGGACATGCTTTCCTAAAGCATATTGAGCGCACCAAGGTAATGATCCACATGGTGGACGCCGCCTCTGTAGAGGGCAGGGATCCCATTGCAGACATTTATGCCATTAACCAGGAGCTGGAGAATTACAACCCGGAGCTTTTGCAAAAGCCCCAGGTGATCGCAGCCAATAAAATTGACGCCATTTACGATGAGTCAGAGAGCGCACTCCCTGCCATAAAGGCAGAATTTGAAGCAAAAGGCATTCCCGTATACCCCATTTCCGCCGTAAGCGGCCAGGGCATGAAAGAACTGCTTTATGGGGTAAATGAACTGCTGTCTAAAATGGACCATACCCCCATTGTATATGAACAGGAATTTTTCCCAGAGGAAACCATCCAGGCAGAGGAAGCCTTTACGGTGGAATACAGCCAGAAGGATAATGAATATGTAGTGGAAGGGTCTAAGATTGAAAAAATGCTGGGCTACACTAATATTGATTCTGAAAAAGGCTTCTTGTTTTTCCAAAAATTCCTTCAAGAGCAGGGCATTCTAGAAGAACTGGAAAAGGCAGGGATTTCCGAAGGGGACACTGTGCGCATGTATGGGCTGGTGTTTGATTATTATAAGTAAAAACCGCTCCATATCTTTATCATTAAGGAAAGGATTTCATTTATGAACAACATAACAAGCAAACAACGCGCTTATTTAAGAGGGCTTGCCAACGACCTGGAGGTGATTATCCACATTGGAAAAGCAAGCCTGACGCCGGAGATCACCATATCCGTGGATGAGGCTTTGGAAAAAAGGGAGCTTGTCAAGCTGGCGGTATTGAAAAATTGTTTTGACGACCCCTATGAGCTGGCAGATATTTTATCTGAGCGCACCCATTCCAAGGTGGTTTCCGTCGTGGGAAAGAAGATTGTGCTATACCGCCCGTCCAAAAAGAACCCCAAGATCCAGCTTCCAAAACTTTCTAAATGACTGATGTTATGAATAAAAAGAAAATCGGGATCGTAGGGGGGACATTCAATCCGATCCATTATGGGCATTTGATGATTGCAGAAAGCGCCAGGGAGCAATACTGCCTGCAGGAAATACGGTTTCTCCCATCTGGGCATCCGCCCCATAAACAGCATACCATGCAGGCTTCCCACCGCTGTAATATGGTATCCCTGGCCATTGCAGACAATCCCTTTTTTATACTGGATCGAAGGGAGGTGGAGTCGCAGGGGATCAGCTATACTTTTCTGACAGTGGAAAACCTGGAAAAGGAGCTCCCGGATGCAGAGCTGTATTTTATTTTAGGGGGTGATTCCCTTTTTGACTTCGAATCCTGGCGAAAGCCAGAAGCTATATTGCAGCATTGCAGCATTTTAGCTGCTTACCGCAAACAGGAACGGCAGGAAGGTTTTTTTCAGCAGATTGACCTTCTAAACCACAAGTATCCCGGAAAATTTTTCCCTCTGGACACACCTAGCCTGGAAGTTTCTTCCCAGGATATCCGGAAACGGGTACAATCTGGCAGGAGTATCCGGTATCTGGTTCCGCGGGAAGTAGAAGATTATATCCGGGCGCATCATTTATATAAGGAGGCGCCTTAAATTATGAAACGTGTGGAAATAGAAAAAAAGCTGAAGAAAGAATTAGATAAGGAACGTTATGAACACACGATGGGTGTTATGTATACAGCAGCAGCATTGGCAATGGCGCATAATGGGGATTTGGAGCAGGCATTGTATGCAGGCCTCTTGCATGATTGTGCAAAGTGCATCCCCAATCATGAAAAGCTGAAGATCTGCAAAAAGCATAAGATCGCCATTTCCCCTTCCGAAGGGCGGAACCCATTTTTGCTCCATGCAAAGCTGGGAGCCTATTTCGCCAAAAAGCGGTATGGCGTGAAGGATAAGGACGTGCTCCATGCGATCCAGGTGCATACGACTGGGGAGCCGGGGATGAATATGCTGGATAAGATTTTGTATATTGCAGACTATATTGAGCCAAACCGCACGAAAGCCCCAGATCTGGCTGATGTGCGGAAAATAGCATTTGAGGATCTGGATAAGGCCATGTTGAAAATACTGTCTGACACATTGGATTATCTGAACGAGAGGGGCGGGGAGTTGGATCCGATGACGATGAAAGCCTATAAGTATTTTAAGAGGCTGTAGGATCCCGTTTTCATAAATGTGCTGTTAGATACATTATTATATAGAAGAAACACGATTAGAAAGGAGACTACCGTATGGAACAATCCCGTGAAATGGCAAAGGCTGCCTGCCATGCGTTAAGCAACAAAAAGGCAGAAGATATCAGAGTGATCGACATTCATGAAATTTCCACTCTGGCAGATTATTTCATCATCGCAACAGCAACAAATTCCAACCAGATACAGGCATTGGTAGATGCAGTGGGAGAGGAGTTAAGCAAAGGCGGGCACGAAGCAAGGCAAGTAGAAGGCAACCGCAACTCAAGCTGGATCCTGATGGATTATAATGACATAATTGTCCATCTGTTCTCAAAAGAAGACCGCTTGTTCTATAACCTGGAAAGGATATGGACGGATGGGAAATCTATAGAGGTGGATGAGCTGTAGGGAAAATATTCTGGGGTTGTGGTAAGGCAACTTTTCTATTTACTGGCAGGAGATGGGGAAGCGTCCGTCATGGAGGAGCTGGGGCACAAGGCAGCACCTATGCCCCAGTTCCTCCATGACCACGTTTTTAATGCCTGTAAGATGGAAAAAAGACAACAGGTCAATTGAAAATCCGCATCACGCCAAATACTTTTCCCAGGATCATGCATTCTTTTACTATAATGGGATCCATAGTGTCATTTTCTGGCTGCAGGCGATAACATCCATTTTCCTTATAAAAGGTCTTGACTGTTGCTGAATCCCCAATCAAAGCCACTACGACATCTCCGTTGTCTGCGGTAGGCTGGCTCCGTACCATGATATGGTCACCATCCAAAATTCCCGCATTGACCATGCTGTCACCTTTGACCTGAAGGATAAAAGCATCTTCCTTCGGCATGTATTCTGCTGGGATTGGGAAATAGGACTCAATATTCTCTGAGGCGAACAGCGGCTCCCCGGCGGCTACACGCCCTAAGACAGGGACATTCACCACTTCACGCCGGAGCAGGTTAAATGTGTCGTCCATAACTTCAATTGCCCTTGGCTTTGTGGGATCCCTGCGGATATAGCCGTTCTTCTCTAATGTCTCTAAATGGGAGTGGACAGAAGAAGTGGACTTTAAGTGTACCGCTTCGCAAATATCCCGCACTGCCGGGGGATAGCCCCGATGCAGAATCTCGCTTTTAATAAATTCCAAAATCTCCCGTTGTTTATCACTTATTTTACCATATGCCATAATCATACCTCCTGGATCATTTAATTTCCTAAATATAACGTACGTGTTATTATTCTATACCTATCATAACATATTTCTGGAGAAAATCAAACATAATTTCCGAAACTTTGTTCGTGAAAAGTAACCAAAAATATTTAAAAAGAAAATATTCAGAATGTAAAAGTAAATGTATAAGAGTATTGGCTATCAATAGTAACAGAAAATCCCAATATATCCTTGTCTTTTGATAGAAAAAGGAATATAATAAAACAGTATTCAATAAATGCATAACTCAGAATTCAGAAAAGAGCGTTATTATGAAAAAAGATAATAGGTTTATTATTGTATCAAAAGAAGGTTCCTCATTAAAAGATGACGGCATCAGGCAAATATTAGTGGATAGAGAAACTGGCGTTAACTACCTGGCGATTAAAAGCGGCTATGGCCTTGGGGTAACCCCATTGTTAGACAGGGAAGGAAAGCCAATCATTACAGAAGTGGAAAAATAAAGTGGAAGGGATTCGGTATTTATTATGAAATTTGTCATACAGCGCGTGACACGCGCATCTGTAAAAACAGGGGCACAGGTCATTGGGGAAATTGAGAAGGGGTTCCTTGTGCTGATTGGGATCAGCCAGGAGGATAACCGGGAAATCGCAGATAAGCTTGTACGGAAAATGATGGGGCTGCGTATTTTTGAGGATGAAAATGGGAAGACCAATCTATCTTTGGGGGATGTTGGAGGATCCCTGTTATTAGTTTCGCAGTTTACTTTATATGCAGACTGCAAAAAAGGGAACCGCCCATCTTTTGTGAAAGCAGGGAAGCCGGATATGGCAGAAGGATTGTATGAACACATTATTTCTGTATGTAAAAATCAAGTTCCTGAAGGCGGGAGGGTAGAGACAGGAGCCTTTGGGGCAGAGATGGAAATCTCCTTGGTAAACGACGGGCCTTTTACGATCGTTTTGGATTCTGCGGAAATCTGCGGATAGATGTGGGAGTCCAGGGAATATCAGTTCGCGAAATGTCGATTTTGCGAACTGAAGGGGCTGGATTACAATTTAACGGATATAGGCCTATATTGGACAAATGTTGAACAAATCAGAAAGGAAATGCCATGGATTACGTTGAACAAATTAATTTAGAAAATAAGCGAAAGCTCCAATCATTACTGAAGGAACTGCCAAAATTTTGTGCGTCATTTTTCCGCTACTTGGATACCAGGAACACGTCCTCCAGGACGCGGCTGTCTTATGGATATGATTTGCGGCTTTTTTTTGGGTTTATCCAGCAGAGCAACCCTATTTACGCCAATATGCCGATGCAGGATATTCCAATTTCAGTTTTAGATGAAATGAGTCCTATGGATATTGAGGAATACCTGGCTTACCTCTCCTATTATGAAAAAAAAGGCGGACGGGCAATTGCCAATGGGGAAAAAGGGAAATCACGGAAGCTTTCTTCCATACGGACGTTGTATAATTACTATTTTAAAAAGGAATTTATCAAAACAAACGCCCCATCCATGGTCGAAACGCCCAAAAAACACAAGGAAAATATCGTCTACTTGGATAAGGATGAGGTGGCAGAATTGATTTTTGCTGCAGAAAGTGGAAATTCTTTGACGGAAAGGCAGTTAGCTTCCCATCAGAGGACACGTTACCGTGATACCGCAATTTTAATGCTTTTGCTGGGTACAGGCATCCGTGTGTCAGAATGTGTGGGATTAGATCTGTTAGATGTAAGCTTCAAGAATAACGCCCTGCGCGTTATAAGAAAAGGTGGAAACGAATCTACCGTGTACTTTGGCGAGGAAGTAGCTGGCGCACTCTTTGATTACCTGGAATTAGAACGCCCCTTATTAGCCAAAAAAGTCCTTCCAGAGCATGAAAATGCGCTCTTTCTTTCTTTAAAGCACAGCCGCCTTACCACCCGTTCTGTAGAAAAATTGGTAAAAAAGTACACAGGAGCTGCAAATATCAGCAAAAAAATCACTCCCCACAAATTACGAAGCACCTATGGCACGAATTTATACAAAGAAACCAGCGATATCTATCTGGTTGCAGATGCATTAGGCCATAAAAGCGTAGAAACCACACGCCAACATTATACTGCAATGGATGATGACCGAAGAAAATTAGCCGGGAAATATTCCGGCAGCATTTTCCACGAGGACAATGCCAGCACCCAACATCCCAATGCAGGCAGCAAATAATCCCCCCATTCCCTAAGCCTCAGCAGCACTACGCCTGCCTTCAGCAACAGCACTTTTACCTCTAGCAACAGCACTTTCGCCTCCAGCAACAGCATTTTCGCCTTCAGAACCAGCACTCTTGCCTCCAACAACAGCATTTTCGCCTTCAAAATCAGCACTTGCCAGAAGTTCTTGCTTTCTGCCCATCCCCCAGGATTTGGGGACATGGATGTCCCCAAAAGTCGCGCCCGGAACCGCAGCAGGGAAAAGCTTCCGCATCCGGCGTCCCCCCACCAAAAAGCCAACCACATCCGCCCCACTAAAAAATGCTTTCCTACCCTTTCTTTTCCGATACAATATCCATATACCCCAAAATCATCTTACAGCACCCCCCAAACCCCAATTCACTGCTGTCCAATGTAAGATGGTAGCTTCTGGAATCTCCCCATTTCTTGCTGGAATAATAGTTATAATAATTCGCCCGTTTCTTATCTGTCTTCTGTATCATGTCAGCCGCTTTTTCCTTCGTCAAGTTATAAGTTTCCATAATATGCCTGATCCGAAACTCCTTATCTGCATGTATAAATACATGGATGCAATTTGGATGCTCTGCCAACGCATAATCCGCACAGCGTCCCACAATGATACAGGATTCCTTCTTTGCAAGGTTTTTGATCGTTTCAAATTGTGCTAAAAAAACCTTATGGTTTAAGGGCATATCCATAAAAGGCGTAGAGGCATACCCACTGACAGAATAAGTATCCATCACCAGGGAATACAGAAAACTATTTGTCGGCTTCTCATCATGGCTTTCAAAAATCTCCTGGCATAGACCGCTTTCCTTTGCTGCCATGGCTAACAGTTCCTTATCATAGCATTTTACATTCAGCTTTTCTGAAAGCATGCGCCCCACATCCAAGCCGCCGCTGCCAAATTCCCTCCCAATCGTAATTACAAAATTTTCCATAATAATACCACCTTTCTTCTGATAACGCGAATTCCCTATTCCCATTATAGTACAAATAGCTTAAAATGTATAGACAATATAAATAATTTCCTTACTATTTTCAATGCTTACGTTACTATTGCCCGGGAGCCGCTCGTAGCAGCAATTCATAGTAACCTGCTCACAAAGGTTTCTCCAGCAGCTTCACAAAATACTCCGGCAACGGCGCTGCCACCTCCAGATACTCTGCCCTGGATGGATGGAGAAAACCGATTACTGCCGCATGGAGTGTCTGCCCCTGCAGCTTCCAGGGATTCTTCCCATTCCCATAGACACTATCCCCCAAAAGAGGATGCCCAATGCTGGCCATATGGACACGGATCTGGTGTGTGCGCCCCGTTTCCAGCTCAAATTCCATATAAGTATGGGAAGAGAAACGCTGAAGCACCCGGTAATGGGTCACTGCCCGCTTCCCATTGCGTTGATTGACCGCCATTTTTTTCCTGTCAATAGGATGCCGCCCGATAGTCCCTTCAATTATCCCAGAATCCTCTGCCACCACACCCTTTACGATGCCCAAATAGCGCCGGGTAATGGAATGCTCTTTAATCTGCCCTGCAATATGCAAATGGGCATTGTCATTTTTACAGACAATCAATGCCCCCGTAGTGTCCATATCAATCCGATGCACAATCCCAGGCCTTATCACGCCATTGATCCCTGAAAGGCTGTCCTTGCAATGGTACATAACCGCATTGACCAAAGTGCCTGAATAATGCCCTGCTGAAGGGTGCACCACCATCCCCTTCGGCTTATTTACCACTAGCAGATCCGAATCCTCATACAAAATATCCAATGGGATATTTTCCGGCAAAATCTCAATTTCCTGTGCTTTCGGGATTTCTACCTGTATCAAATCCCCTGCATTCACGCAATAATTCGCCTTTCTCCCTTTCCCATTTACCTGTACTTGACCCCCCTTTATCAGCTTTTGAAAAAAAGAGCGGGACTGCCCTTCCCCACACAATGTGGAAAGAACCTTATCCAACCGCTCTCCCGCCTGTTCCTTGGCCGCCAAAAACTCCTGCGCTAACACCCCGCCTGAAAATTCCTGCTGGCCCAATTCCTCCTGAAATCCATTAATAAAATAATTTTCTCTCTCTTGTTCGGTCAATTTCCCCTCCCATTTCCTATGCGTATTTCCCCTCCCATTTCCTATACGTAATTTCCTATGCGTACTTGCCCAAAACGCTATAAAATCCCATATATGCTTAGGCCTGCCTTTGCTTCTTCCGGAAAGGCCATAACATCTCCAATTCTTCTTCTTTATGGTAAAATAAAACAAGAACCGCCAATATCCCCATCCCAACTGTCACATAAATATCCGCCACATTAAATACTGGGAAATTTATCAATTCAAAATAGAAAAAATCCACTACATAATCTAAGGCCAGACGGTCGGTCAAATTCCCAATTGCTCCCGCTGTTAAAAGGGCAAGGTCAATCCGCATCCAACGGTACCTTTTTTCCATAGGGGCACGAAAATAAACTGCCACCATAACCGCCAGCATAAACACTGTAATTGCCACAAACCACAATTTTTTCCCCTGCATCAATCCAAAAGCAGCCCCTTGGTTTTCCAAATAGCAAAGTTGGAACACATCCTTCCACAATATAACCGGATTTTCATCTTTCAAATAAGCAGTGGCCAAATATTTCGTATACTGATCCACCCCTAATAATGCAAGCACAGCCACGGCATAGAGGATGCAGCTATTTATTTTCTTCCTACCCATAAATAATCCCTTTTCTAATATAAATATCGGATCCCTTCCAGAATCCTTTCATCCGTAAGTCCTTTTGTAATATAGGATTCCCCTAAGCCCTTTAACAGCACAAACTTAATTTTTCCCGTTTCCATTTTCTTATCCAATTTTGTAACAGCCAATATTTCTTCCGGCGTATGCGAGAACCCATCCAGTCTGATTGGAAGCCCATAGCACTCCAGAACCCGCTCCACTTCTTCCACCTGGCTCAAGGGCAAATTGCCCTCCAGATAAGAAATATAGGCAGCCCCCACCATGCCAAGTGCCACGCACTCCCCATGGTACAGGATAAAATCCGATAATTTCTCAATCGCATGCCCAATGGTATGCCCAAAATTTAAAAGCGCCCTTTCCCCCTTTTCCTTGGGATCCCTTTCTACCACTTTTCGTTTCACCTGGCAGCTCCTAAAGACAAGCTCCTCCAAAATATCCAATTCCTGCAGCATATTTTTCCCGCCCTGCTCCTTCACTAGGGCAGAAAGCCCTGCGTCCTTGATAAACCCATGCTTAATCAGCTCCGCCGCCCCCGAAGAAAACTGCCTCTTGGGCAGGCTACCTAAGGTGGAAATATTCATATAAACCAGCCTAGGCATATAAAAAGCCCCTACCATATTCTTATACTGCATAAAATCCACCCCTGTTTTCCCCCCAATGCTGCTGTCTGTCTGTGCCAGCAACGTAGTAGGTACCTGCACAAAATCAATCCCCCTAAGATACGTGGCTGCCGCAAACCCTGCCAGATCCCCCACAACGCCCCCGCCCAGCGCAACCAGCACGTCCTTACGGTCAAAGGAATGCTGTATTAAAAATTCATACAATTTCCCTACGGTATCTGTATTCTTACTGCCCTCCCCTGCCTTAAATACAAACGGGATACACTCTGAAAACACCGGCGAGAGAACACCCGCCACCTCTTCCAAATACAAGGGCTCCACATTGCTTTCTGTTACAATGCAAGCCTTATTCTCCCCATATCCCAGTTCCTTCAATAGCCCTGGGAGAAGGGAAAAATCTTTCTGAATCTCAATATTGTAGCAAGGCTTTCCTTCGCAAGCCACTTCAATCCTTTTTCCCATTATATGTCCCTTTCCATATATCTATCCTTATCCATTGATAAAGTCCCTCTGCTGTATCTTCGCCTTTTGACAGTGTATTTACGCTTTATTGCCCTTAACTACAAATACTTCTCATACCGAATCTTTACCCTTCCCTTCCGTGTCTCACCCTGGCACCCTAAAAAACGAAACCTCCCCACTGACCGCACGGAAATCAGCTCTTGTTCCCTGCACTCCCGGGCAGCCTGCGCGACCTCCTTATGATTCACAAATACTTTCCCTCCATGGATCATCTGGCTTGCCTGCCCCCTGGATATCTTACAAAGGCAGGCCACTACCCCATCCAGCCGATTTGAGCTTACAATCCCTTCACATACCTCTACCTTCGGCTCTAACTGCAGCCCTCCTGGCTCTACCTGGCGGACCTGAACGGCAGTACGCCGGATCCGCGTAACCTGCTCCATGAAATATGGCGCAACCCCTTCATTGCAAAATACATGGAACACGCCTTCATCCACTAAAATATCCCCAACCTTCGGCCTTTCAATCCCAAGCCCCATTAAAGTTCCCAACACATCCCGGTGGCTTAGCCCTTCCGCAAACTTCTGGTTTACTGGGCGGATCTCCAAGCAGGAAATTGGATAATTCCAGGTATAGCAAAAAGCATCAGGCAAAAATGCTATCATCTGACGCTCACTCCATGCATATCCGCCAGACATTTCAAAACTGCAGTACAGCTCTGAAATGCCCTGCTGGAAAATATTCAATTCATTTAAGTTCAAAAAATCACTGAACAGAACCATGTCCCTTTGCTGCGCCTGCCTGGACAAATCAATAAAACGCTTGGCCAGCAATTCTTCATCCCTTGTCATAGACGCCATTCCTTAATATTCTGCCCTCATGGGCGGTATGTCAAAGGCGTCAATAATAGATGCAAAATCACCGGAAATATCCACATTTGGCGGCGTCACTAAAAAGATGTAGCTGGAAACCTTCTGCAAATTCCCATTGATGGCAAAGCAGGAACCAGATGTGAAATCAATGATCCTCTGTGCAATATCCACATCCAGGCCTTCTACATTTAAAACGACTGTGCGTTCCATCAGCAATGTCTCTGTGATCTCCCTTGCGTCCTCTACAGAGGTAGGCTTGATCACGCATACTTCCATATTGTTGGTGCTTTGCTTCCGGGAACGGATTGGCGTTACCTTAGAATTCGTCTTTGTGCTTCGTGCACGCTTGTCCTCAAATTCATCCTCATCATCCTTAGAAGATCGGAAAGACCTGTGCTTCTTTGGTGGTTCATCTTCATAATCATCGTCTTCGTAATCGTCATAATCTTCTTCGTAATCATCTTCTGCAGTCAGCCTCATAACATCTAAAAACTTATCCAGCATTCCCATAAAATTGTCCTCCCTATCTTAGCGATAATCTCTTTTTCCAAAAATACCTGTTCCTATCCGAACCATAGTGGCGCCTTCTTCAATTGCCACCATATAGTCGCCTGTCATTCCCATAGAGAGTACAGACATATCTACATTATCAATGTTTTTCCCTCGAATGTCAACAGATAATTCCCGAATTTGGCGAAAATATTTCCGATTTTCTTCTGGATCCTCTACAAAGGGAGCAATGGACATCAGCCCTTTGATATGGATATGGGGCAATTTGGCGATTGCTTCCACCAATTGCAGGGTACCTTCCTGGGAAATCCCATATTTGCTTTCTTCCTGGGCAATATTCACTTCCACCAGTATATCTGCTTCCACCTGCTTCTTCCCTGCCTGTGCGCTGATCTCCTCTGCCAGGCGCAGGGAATCCACCGAATGGATCAGGCATACCTTGCCCACAATGTACTTTACCTTATTCCTCTGCAGGTGCCCAATCATATGCCAGCGGATATCAGAAGGCAGCGCAGGGTATTTATCCATAATCTCCTGTACCTTATTTTCCCCAAAATCTCGGCTCCCAGCATCGTATGCATCTTCCAGCCTGGATACCGGCATGGTCTTGCTGACGGCAATTAGCGTCACGCTTTCTGGGCTTCTGCCAGATTTTTCACATGCTTTTTTAATATTTTCCTGTACCAGAGCCAAATTTTCCTTAACCATAGGACACTCCTTTGCTTCTCTGCATCATATTCTCACAGACGCCCACCTCCCATCGCCTGCCTATAAAATCCAAGCTGCTGGCATTGGCCGTGAAGCGTCCCCCTTACTGCTGTAACGTCTGGTTTTCCTGAACAGCCGAGGCATCCAACGCAATATGGTCATAGAGGGAAATTCCATAATCGGTTCCAGTGTCAATAATGCTATATTCATCGTTTTTTGTCAAAACCTTTACTTTACGGAACACTGCATACCCACGGTTGATATTATAAACGCCTCTTAGGGATTTCTGCTTATTCAGCGTATACCTTTCGCCTGTTTCCGGATGGATGATTGACCCTCCCTTTTCCAGCTTATTCCCTGCAATATAGTACTTCCCCTTCTTCTCCTGTGCCACAGTGGCTTCCACAACCTCCTCTGTAATACTGCCATTCTCGTCTGTATACCTGCATATAACGCCGCTTACGCCGCTATCCTCATCCCTTGTATAGTAGTCCTTGGGGATAACAAAAAATTTCTTCTTCGTCAATGCGGTATTGGGGATTTTCAGGCCGCTTGCTTCAGACATGGTCAGCTCGATCTGCAAATATCGGTCTGTGGCAAAGCGGAGGGCTGAATCCTGAAAGGACAGCGTCAGATAATGCTCCCCGCCCTGGCTTAAAACAGAAGATGCACCCCATGCGGTAGAATTGTCTTTCTTAAACCGCACATGCAGGCTTTTCTCATCCTCCAGGCTCTTTGCCAGCTTCTCATCCACTGGCACCACTAATGCCCATGCTTCACTGGTAATCATCTTGTAAGCCACATCCCCGGCAGCCACTTGCCCCCGGGAAATAAGGTTGTTCTTTTCATGGGCTTCCTGGTCAAAAAGGTCACTGTTAAAGCTATCCAATGTCATCCCTTCTAAGCCGTCCGTATTGTATACTACAATGCCAGGCTCCTGCGCCAGATAGGCCTGGATCCCCAGCGCCCCTTGCCCCTGCCCATTCAGCATAGACAAGGCATTGGCGCTTGCGGCCTCCATAATCTCCGCTTCCACCTCACGCTGGAAATCATATACCTGATGGAATTTCTCATTGGAATACCCCAGCACATAGTTCTCCGCTGTATTCTCCAGCTTTTCATAAGAACCATCAGATTCAAAAAGCTGCCCATCGTTCTGCTCCAGGACTTTCTTGTAAAAGTCACCGTCGGCATCAATGGAATACACGTAGGTATTTACCCCAACCTTAGAGGCGTCTTTATTGTAATAATTGATATAGCCGGCTTTCTCTGTATAGAAAACCTTTTCTTCCCGCAAAATAGCCCCTGTATACAGGTTGTCCTGGGCGATGCTGCCCTGGGATACCTCATACACGGCTACCTGGGGCGTCGTGAAATACCGTACTATATTATACAACATATAGATAAAAATAACAAGGAAAACCACAACTGCCATATTGAGCCGCAGCGTCCTGTGGAATTTTACTACTTTTTTGCCCTTTGCCATAATCTCCTCGATTCTGTACCTTAAGCCTTCTGCATTCTTCCAAAAATTCCCAACATGATTTTCGCTTTTGCGGCAATACTAAGTTTGTGTAAAAGGAGGAATGCATATGAATACCAAAGCATTGGATTACACCTTACTTGCGCTTGTCATTATTGGCGCTATAAACTGGGGATTGATCGGCCTGTTCCGCTTTGACCTGGTGTCCTTTTTATTTGGCAGCATGAGCTGGCTAACACGGATCGTCTATGGCATTGTGGGAATCGGCGGCTTATACCTTTGCAGCGTCTTTGGGCGCATCCGCTCCATCAATGAAGCATAAAGGCAGATAAGATAAAGGGAGTTATCGGCTCAGCCCGATAACCCCTTTCTCTTTTGTTAGGTCAATGCCTCCGCAAAAACCGAAAATATATGGATACCCCTTATAATGAAACAATCACCTTACCATTTGCACATTCCGGAAGGTCGCTTTCGTTCCTGGAAATGCTAAGTACAAAGTCAACATGGAACTTCTTGCTGATGGTCTCTAACTTCTCGAGAGAACGGGCTAAATCGCTGTCATCCATCTTTGCAATTGTGAGGAAGCTGTCTAAATACATTTCTTCCAAATCGTGATCCTGGGAAATCACCCCGCATAGGAACCCTAAAAATTCGTCACAATTTGAAATGATGTAATCTGAAACGTTAATCAACCGAACCTTATTGCTCAATTCGTACATATGCTTCTGGCTCTTATCCAGATATACGATATTGCCTGTAGCAGACTTTACAGATTCATTTACCTTTTCTAACAGATATTTTGTTTTACCTTTTCCTTTTTCTCCAGCTATAATTTGTATCATGACAATCTCCTCCTAGTCTTACTGTTTTTGTGCAAAATAGACAACCGCATCCCAAAGATGACAAAATTCTATCGTCTATTTTGTATGTTATCAGTATTTTTCATATGGTAATTATAGTATATATTGATAGAAGTTGCAACTGCTATTTTGAAATTTATTTTCAATGGCATGATTTTGTTCCTATTTGCAGCCAAGGAATGCGCTGAACTGCCATTTTTCCTGTAATAGCTATATTGACTCTAACAATTCTGACATTTCCGCATAGAGGTCTTCCCGGTTCTCGGCCTTGAAAACAATGGAAATGTATGGGGCGCTGTCCCCTTTTTCGCTGTATAGCACCAGGCAATAGCCTGCTGCGCTGGTGGTTCCTGTCTTGCCGCCAACCACATGGATGCCTTTTGGCTGGGGCGACTCCCCGGTCAGATAGCGGTTTGTGCTGACCCAATCCTTTGTAATGGATTCCCCAGCAGCGTTCACAACCTTCCCCTGGTGAGAAGTTGCGCTGATCAGGGACACAAATTTCTCATCCTGGATGGCTGCCTGGAACATCAGGTACATATCATATACGGTTGTGTAATGCTCCTCATCCTGCAGCCCATGTGGATTCACAAAGTGGGAATTGGTGGCGCCCAGAGCCTTGGCCTCATCATTCATCAGTGCCACAAAATCTTCGCTGCTCCCGGAAACCAAGTCTGCGATCACATTCGCAGCGTCATTCCCGCTGCAGATGATCAGCCCATATAAAAGCTCCTCCAAAGAAATCGTATCGCCTGCCGCCAGCCCGCAGACGCTGGAGCCTTCTTCCAGCTGCAGTTCCTCCGCCGTCACGGTGGCAGTTTTTTCCAGATCCCCATGCTTCAGCGCCACATAAGCAGTCAGGATTTTTGTGGTGCTGGCAGGAAAGAGGCGCTCATGGACATTTTTGCCAAATTCCATTTGCCTCTCCTGCAGGTTAAAGAGCCCTGCCGCTTCTGATAAGGCAGCGGTCACATTTTCACTGAGTAAGTCCTCCGTTCCAGCCACACAGAGGTCTTCGGCAAAAAATGACTGGGAGCTGCTTTCCTCTGCAGAAATATCCATCCCATAGGATTTGACAGCATCCTGCAGGTTATAGGCATTTTCAATGGCAGCTTTTTCCCCGCATCCTGCAAACAGGGAGAGAGAAAGGACAGCCCCCAAAATTCCAATTACTTTCTTTTTACTTGTACATCTCACGCCACTCTAAATCTCCTCTGTCTAATGACTTAATCAATAGCTCTGCCGTGGCAAGGTTTGTTGCCAACGGGATATTATGGGTATCGCAGGTACGCACCACATCATTTACATTTGGCTCATGGGATTTTGGCGTCAAAGGATCCCGCAGGAAAATCACCAAATCAATTTGGTTGTGCTCAATCTGCGCCCCAAGCTGCTGGGCGCCCCCTAAATGCCCGGCAAGGTATTTGTGAATGGACAAATTTGTCACTTCTTCAATTAGCCGCCCGGTTGTCCCTGTTGCATACAGGTCATTTTTGCAGAGGATTCCCCGATATGCGATGCAGAAATTCTGCATCAGTTTCTTCTTGGAATCATGCGCAATCAGTCCAATATTCATTTCTCATTATCCCTCCATTCGGTATTTTAGCGGTTGTAGCCCTACATTCAATACGAGTCCTATGCCGATAAAGAGACTTACCAATGACGTAAGCCCATAGCTTACAAAAGGCAATGGTAAACCGGTATTCGGCATCAGCCCGGTCACCACACAAATATTGACGAAGGTTTGGAAGCCTACCCATACAGCGATGCCGCCGCAGATTAGCTGCCCGGATAGATCTTTTGCTTTCCTCCCCACCAAGATGCATTCAATTACAATCAGAAGCAACAATGCCAGGATAATCGCACTCCCCACAAACCCCAACTCCTCCCCTGCTACTGCGAAGATGAAGTCTGTCTGCGGCTCTGGGATGAAATTCCCATTCTTTACAGAAAAAACAGTGTTGTTGTTCAGGCCTTTCCCCCATAACTGCCCAGAGCCGATTGCCATAATGGAATTTTGCTGTTGGTATACATTTTCTGCATATTTGTCTGGCTGCAGCCAGGACATAATACGGATCCACTGGTATTCATCCAGGATCTTCTGGTCTGGCTGCAAAATCAAATAGATAAACAAGGCTGCAGCAGGGATTGCGACTGCAAGCACGCCTATAATTATTTTATAACTTAATCCCCCTAAAAACAAGAGGGTTAAAAAAATTACTGCAATTACAATACTGGTAGATAAATCTGGCTGGTTCTCCACCATAAACCAAGGGATGAAGATCAGCACGCCAGAAACCAGTATTACGGGCAATGTATTGATCTTTTCCTGGAACTTTCCAAAAAACCAGGCAAAAAAAAGGATCAGGAGCACCTTTGACAGCTCCGAAGGCTGGAAGCGAAAGCCGCCTACCTCAATCCAGCGAACCGCCCCGCCGCCAGCGTCCCCTAAGATATGGAAGGTAATCAGCCCCAGCATCCCCAAGTTAAAAATATAGATCAGCCAGTTAAACCGCAGGATAAAGGAATAGTCAATCAAGGATACCACAAGCATAGCTGCCAAGCCAATCAAAAGGCCGATGACCTGCTTGCTCTGTACAGATTTCTGGGCGCTTCCAATCACATTAATCCCAATCATGGTAAGGGCTACCACATAAACCACCAAACGAAAGTTGTAATTTTTAATATGATATTGCTTTAACATAACCTCATTCCTTCTCCTGTTATTCCCATGTCCTGTCCACGGATACGCCAAAAGCATGCCTTGCAGGAAACAGCGGGCTGTGCCAGGCATGCCATTTTATGGCTTGTCCTTCATTATGATACGCTGGGATGCTTCATGTCCTTAATGGGGATGTTGGCATACAATGCTGGGACATTCCCCTCGTTCCCTTCCAGATCCATCTGGGTGATCTGAATATCCAGCCCCTCTGCATCAATTTCCATATACTTGGAAATCACCTGTATAATGTCATTTTTGATCATTTCCATAACATCTGGCGAACAATTTGCCCGGTCGGAAACCAATAGCAGCTTAAGCCTGTCCTTTGCAATCGTTCCAGAGGACTTTTTCTTGAATAAATCTAATAAACTCATACCGGCTCCCTCCTAGTTCTTTTTGAAAATGTCTTTAAACTTCCCCCACAGGTTTGATTTGATCTCCAGATCCAGCAAAGGCACATTTTCCCCTAAGATCCTATGGCAGATATTGGCAAAAGCTTTCCCAGCCAGGCAGTCTGTCCCTACAAGGGGCTCTCCCTGGTTGGTGGAAATTACAATCTGCTCATCATCTGGGATTGCGCCAATCAGATTGATGGCGAGGATATCCGTCACATCGTTAATATTCATCATATCCCCTCGCTTGACCATATCCATACGAAGGCGGTTGACGATCAAATCTGTCTGCCGGACCTCATTTGCCCCCAAAAGCCCAATAATACGGTCTGCATCACGGATTGCCGACACTTCCGGCGTAGTGACTACCAAAGCCCTGTCCGCCCCTGCGATAGCATTTTTAAAGCCCTGTTCAATCCCGGCCGGGCAATCCAGCAGGATATAGTCGAAGTCTTCCCTCAGGCTGTCAATCAGCTTTACCATCTGCCCTGGGGAGACTGCTGATTTGTCCCTAGTCTGGGCAGAAGGCAAGAGTGAAAGGTTGGGGTAGCGCTTGTCTTTGATCAATGCCTGCTTCATGCGGCAATTTCCCTCTACAACATCCACCAGATTATACACAATGCGGTTTTCCAAGCCCATAACCACGTCCAGGTTACGCAGACCGATATCCGTATCGATCAGCACCACTTTTTTATCCAGCTGTGCCAGCCCTGTACCTACATTTGCGGTGGTGGTTGTCTTCCCCACCCCTCCTTTTCCTGATGTAATAACAATCACTTCACTCATTTACTATATCCTCCTGCTATTTATATGCTATTCAATAGGCCTTTTGTGATGGGCTCAATATAGATGTTCCCATCTTTGACGATTGCCACCTGCGGTTCAGCAGCCTCCTGCTTTTTCTTTCCCCTTTTTTTGCCAAGCAGCGTCCTGTCTGAGGCTGTCCTGTCTGCGCTCCTCCCAATTATATCCCCAATCCGGATCTGTATGGGATCCATCTCCAGGGCGGCCACAAAAGCCTGGCAATTGCCGCTTGCCCCTGCATAGGCATTGCCTTTTAAGGCGCCCAAAACTACAATGTTCCCCTTGGAAATAATCTTCGCGCCAGGATTGATGTCTCCCAGTATGACAATGCTGCTCTCACAGTCCAGTACCTGGCCGGAACGAAGGGTGCCTTTGTAAAATTCCCCGGTCCTTCCAGACTGCTCTTCCTCGAACTGTTCTATTTTCTGGCGAATCATCTCCTCTCTCAATATATCATTATCCAAAATACAGATAACCTCTATGGACGAATTGTCCGTAATGGCCTCCACAATGCGGAATTCCTCCTCCTGGGTCAGTTCCCTGCCCTCGAAGGAAACAGCCAGCCTGGCGTCTTTGAAAAATCCCGCAGATTCCTGAAATCTCTTTGCAATGCAGCCCAAAAGCTCATCAAAACCCATTTCACTGTCCAAGATCAAGTTAATGCCGTATCGATTGCTTTTCAATACTACTGGCGTTGACAAATTTATCCCTCCAAACCTTAATCTGTAAATCCATTTGTGGTGCTTCCGATCTCCTCTGCCTGCCCATTCAGCAGGGAAGCCTCATCCTCTATCTTAAAGTAATATTTCATAATATTTCCAGACACCTCTGCCGCGTTGGCGGAGGTATACCCATAGGCAATACGGGTGGCAATGGCAATTTCCGGATTTTCAAAAGGTGCATAGCCTACAAAAAGCGCATGGTTTGCCCTGTTTTCAATCTGCTGCGCTGTACCGGTTTTACCAGCAAGGGTAATGGGCAATGTCTTTAATGTGTCGTTGTTCTCCACTACCTGCCGCATGCCTGTGTGGATGGCATCCCAGGAGCTACTGGAAACCTCTGTGATCTTCCGGATTACCTCTGGCTTAAATTCCTTAACGACCGTCCCATCCGAAGTGGTTTCCTTATCCAGCAGGGTCAGCTTATAGATATCCCCGCTGCTGGCCACTGCTGTCACATACCGGGCAATCTGCGTTGTGGTAAAGTTGTGGTTACTCTGGCCAATGGCAGAGGTGATAGGGTATTCATCTGCAATCTGTGGGTCATTTTCTGGTATCTCAATCCCTGTCTTCTCATCCAGGCCAAAAAGGGCAGCATATTTCTGGATTGCGGCAATCCCTTTATCCTCATTGTAGACATCCCCAGAAGAGCTTAGGCGATACCCCATTTCATAGAAAAAGTAGTTGCAGGAATGCCGGATTGCCTCTGAAATATTGATGGATCCATGGGTGTTGCCTGGGTAGATCCAGCATTTTGGGGAGGGTGTGATCTTTTCAAACAGCCCCTCTGTCTTAATCTTATCATTGACGTTAATTACGCCTTCTGTCAAAGAGGCGGCTGCAGTAATCGGCTTAAAAGTTGAACCAGGTGCCGTCCTCTGCTGGGTTGCATTGTTGTACTGGGGGAGGGACAGATCCTGCTGAAGGCTTGCAAAATATTCAGAATCTACCGTATTGGCAAGCCGGTTGGTATCATAGCCTGGATAGGTCACACAGGCCAAAAGCTCCCCAGTCTTTACATCTACCATGACACAGCTGGCCGTACAAGGGTCTAACGCAAGCTGTGCTGGCGTGATTTCCAGGTTCTTTATTTTTTCGCGGATAAATGTGAATGCGCTGGTGGTGCCGTTTTGAAGGTTTGCCACATCCTCCGCATTTGCCCGGAGCACATTCTGCTCAAACAGCAGCAGGCAGATCTGCGTTCCGGTCACCAGCTCTTGGTTGATCATATATTTGTAAATTTTTTTGTTAAAATCCTTGTCGTTTTTCAATTTGTCTGTAATATAATTGATCAGAGCATCATAAATTTCTGTAGAGTCTGAATATTTAGATTCGGTATCAAACTTCGTAATATCAATCCAATCCATGGAAATTGCCCGGCGCAGGTATTCCGACAGGCTGACCGCATCTTCCTTCCAGGCTTTGTAGACTTCATCCTCTGTATCCACCTGATCTGCCAAAAACACTTCATGGCTGGTCAGCATAGAGAGGATGCTGCTCATATACATCTGCTGTTCCTTATCCAATTCCCCGTAAGGGGTCGGGGTAGGCGCGTCAAATTGCTGCCGCAGTTCCTGGATCACGGCATCCCGTTTGCCCAAAAAGGCGCTGTAGACTTGCTGCTCTACTTCCTTGGCGTCTTCCTTGTCAAAATGGCTGATATCAATCACATTATTATTAAGCAAAGCATAATAAACATCGTCAATTGGAATCTTAATATCGGAAGCCGTTCCCAAACTGGTGTCATATTCCTTGATATTTTCAATCTGGGCATAGACAATCCCTGCCAGCTCCTGTTCCAGCAAGCCATAAACGGCCTTCTGCAAGTCTGCGTCAATGGACAGGTATATATCGTTCCCAGAGGTGGCGTCCGCCTTGTCGATAATCTCTGTCACCATGCCTAAGTTATCCACATAAAAGGATTCCCTGCCTTTGCTTCCCTGCAGCTCCTGATCCATCACCTGCTCAATACCGGACTTCCCAATCACGTCATTCAGGCTGTAATTATCATTTTCCTTGGACAGGTCATCATACTCCGCTTGTGAAATCTGCCCCGTATATCCAATAATATGGGAAAAATAAATACTGTCCTCATATTTGCGGATACTGTCCTCCATAATATCTATCCCCTGCAGGATATCGGAGTTTTCCTTGACCACAGCCACTGTTTCCTCACTGACATTCTGGGCAACGGTGGTCTGCACATACTTCTGGAAGCTGTTCTGGGAAATGGCATAACGCAGGAACGTAATCTTATAAGCCTCCTCCGGCGTATAAAGGTCATAGTTTTTCTTCCCGCCATACTCCTTCCCTTCCACATGGATGCCAAACTTATCCTGCAGGTATTCCATCACCTGGCTGGCTGTAGCTTCCCCTTCGTCATAGCCTAATTTTTTATTGTACCCCAGTTCGTCAATCTTTGAATGCCCATAGACATCTGCAAGGAATCTCTGCAGGCCTTTCCCTGATACGGTAAAGCTGTATGCCCCATCCCTATCCTCCTGGATGTTGAAGCTGTTGGAAACCGTGTCGCCCTTTTCCTCAATCATATGGATCACGGTATTCAGCTCTTGGTTCATCAGCCTGTTTTTCTCCTCTGTGCTTTCATAAACGCCATTATCCTCTATGGTAATGGAATAGGACAGCTCGTTATATGCCAGAAGCTTCCCATTGCGGTCATAAATGCTGCCCCGGGTTCCGGAGGTAATCCGTTCTTTCCGGATCAAGAGCGTATAGTTGTCCAAATACTCCTCCCCGTTGACTACCTGTAAGACAAAGACACGGTGCAGCAGAATGGAAAACAGCAGGATCAAAACAACACAGAGTAAAAAGAGCCTGGCTTCCAAAATTTTCTTTGGGATTCTTTTTATGAAATCAAACAAACTTATTTGCACTCCTTTTCTCAATAATCTCCAATTTCTGGTTTATTTTTAGGATGATAAAATATAAGGCAATGGTCACAAGGATTGTATATACCAGCTCTGGCAGTATAATGTGCAGCAGATAATAATTAAACCGCAATTTTCCCCGTAAGAAGAACAAAAACAGGTACACTAACGAACTGTAAGAAAAATCGCTTGCCGCAATCAATGCCAGTGGAAGCTTAATGTCATCTGGAAAAAACCATTTTCGGAAAAACCCGTTGACATAGCCAATATAAGCATAAATCAAAGCGTAAAACCCAATCACGCTGCCAAAGAAAATATCCAGCAGCAGCCCGCTGAAGAACCCAATCCACATCCCTTCCTTCCTTCCGCGCATAAAGCCAAAGGAAGATGCCACCACAATCAAAAGATTGGGCGAAATAGAGGCAATGGACAGAGCCTGGAACAAGGTACTCTGCAGCAGGAAACATATGGCAATAATCAGGGATACGTATATTTTGCGTCTCATAATTGAACGGATGCTCCTTCTATCACTATTCGTTGCCAGCAATTGCCGCCGGCTGTCTAATCTCCCTATATGGTCAATCCTCCAGCGCCTCTTTCTTATCTAACACCACCAGCACTTCCTGGAGGTGCTGAAAATCAACGGCTGGCGTGATCGTGCCAGAATAAGTCAGGTTGTTGGCATCCCGCTCAATGGTGCTGACATAGCCAATCAAAATGCCCTCCAGGTATTTGTCGCTGATATGGGAGGTCACGATCTGCTCTCCCGCCTCCACGGCATTGTCCTCACATTTTAAGCTGGAAAATTCAATGACCTGGCCTTCATTCATGGTAGCCAGGTTGCCATTTACAATGCATCGGTCCGCTGAAGACAAGGACATCCCGCTGACATTGCTAGTGTCGTCAATAATGGACCTTACCTTTGCATAATTGGCCCCTGTATCAATTACAATGCCCACCAAACCGCTTCCGGCAATCACATTCATGTCCTTTTCAATGCCGTCCTTGGAGCCTTTGTCAATCAAAAATGTATTGAACCAATTCCCGCCATCGCTTCCAATTACCCTTGCCGCCACCTTTTCATAGCTGGGGTATTTCTGGTCCAGCTCCATTAGTTCCCTTAAATTATCTAGCTCATACCGTTCCAGCTTGATGGTATTCATATCCTGGGTCAGCTCGTCCACCTGCGCCTGCAGCTCTTCATTCTCCTGCATCACATCCCGCAAAGATTTCAGGTCATCTGCCCGTGAAATAATCCATGTGCCAATGGTGTTGATCCCTTTTTGCATGGGGACGAACACATACCCGGCAATGTCATTCAACGGCCCGCCGGAAAGGTTCAAAGTAAAGCTTACGAACATCACAATGACACAGAAGCCAGTCAAAAACATAAGTGTGTATTTTGTTGGAATAGAATGTTTTGATCTGCGTTTCATAAATATTTACAACCTTTAGCTATAGATTCTGTCTTTCATACTGAAAGCAAGCCTGCTGAATTTGTCGTCGGAAACAATTTTGTTCAGTCCCCTGACTGCACTTTCTTCCGGCAGCTCGCATGTGTTTACCTGGATATTTGTGATATCGGAAAACAGCTGATCCATTTTCCGAATCCTTGAGGATCCGCCTGTGATATAAATGCCGGAATGAATAATATCCCTTGCCAGCTCTGGCGGCGTTTTCTCCAGTATCATCTTAATCGAATTGCAAATGGTGCTTAGACTGTCCTTGATAGCCTCATAGATCACGTCTGAGGTGACTTCCATCTCAATAGGAAGGCCGCTTACAACGTCCCGCCCTACAATCACTGCGCTTTGCACCTCATCCTCTGGGAGGGCGCAGCCCAACTCTTCCTTTAAATACATAGCGGTTTTCTGGCCAATGACCAAGCTGAATTTGCGCTTCAGATGGTTGATGATCATCTCATCAATCCGCTTCCCGCCAAAATGGAGCAAATCACTCAGCACCAGCCCGCCCAGGGAAATTACGGAAATTTCCGTAGTGTCCGCACCGATGTTTACAATCATAAAGCCTGTAGGGGAATTCACATCCAGATCCAGCCCCGCCGCATCTGCAATAGGCTTTTCACAGAGCAATACGCTCTTGGGCTTGAACTTGCTCTTATAGAACAGGTCGAAAAATGCCTTTTTTTCTACTTCTGTAATATCTGTGGGCACTGCCACAATAAATTCAGAGCCTTTCATATGGCCTTTCACATGCTTCTCAAAAACTTTTAGGATCATATTCTGCATGTTGTTATAATCTGCAATGACGCCGTTGACTACAGGAAAGGACACCTGAATGGCGTCTGGCGCTTTCTCATACATGGCATATGCGTCATCTCCAAAGGCATAGAGCTGGTTCTTGCCTACAATGGCAATGGTATTCTTCTCATTGATTACCTTGCCGGTGGATTTGCAGTATATTTTTAAATTGAAGGTTCCTAAGTCGATTCCATAAACATTTGATGACATAATTTACGTTCCTTTCCTCAGCCTAAAAGGCCATTTTCTCTAAAGCTCATATACCGGTTGTCCCCAATGATAATATGATCTGCTAAGGCAATCCCAATCATAGCGCCACATTCCATCACCCGCCGTGTCACCTGGCTGTCCGCCTCGCTGGGGGAGGGGTCGCCGCTGGGGTGGTTGTGAAGGAGCACGATGTGCACGGCTTGGTATTCCAGGGCTTTTAAAAATATTTCCCTGGGAGATACCAGCGAACAGTTAACAGTGCCAATGGAAATGACAGCGTCGCCTAAGAGGACGCTCTTGGAGTCAAACATAGCTAATAAGAGCTGTTCCTTGGGCTGGTGGCGCAGCGTTTCCATATAGTAGGCGGCAATGCTGCCTGGTTCATTCAGCTTCACATTCCGGAAGCGGCTGGCCTTTGCAATGCGGCTGGCAAGCTCAGCAATGCATTTGAGTTGGGCGGCCTTGACCTGGCCAATCCCAGGGATGTGCCGCATTTCCTCAGAGGGCATGCTGAACAGGTTCAGGAGGTTCTTGTCCCGTTTAGAGAGGAAGAGCTGGGCAAGCTGTAATGCAGTAATGTCTTTGGTGCCGCTTCGGAGGATGACAGCAAGGAGCTCTGCATCGGAAAGCGCCTGCGCGCCGTAGCGGGTACATTTTTCTATGGGCTGCTCAGATTCGGGTAATTCTTTCATGGTTATATGTGTGTTCATATTATGTTCCTTTCACTCTCTCAAAGCAAAGGAAAAAGTTTTACGTTTTATTTTAGCACATAAAAAAGTTAATGTATACTAAAAATTTGTTAAAATTTCATAAATATTCTTATATTGGAAGAAAATGGGTGAGAATTGAGTGGACTTGGCAATCTGGACGCCATATGCGGAAGGTTTTCCCTGCTGCGGTTCCGGTCTCCGGAATGCTGGAAGTTCTAAACTTTCTGGGCCAAGGTTTTAAGAACTTCTGGCTTTTCTCCGAAGTCACAGCAGCAGGGAAAACCTTCCGCATATGGCTGGTATTGGATGGCGATAAGTTTATATTATTTTTCAGGGGTGTAGGTTTCAATTCCTGTTAGGGTGCCGTTTCCTTCTTGGTTTGGATGGGCAAAATCTCGGACGGTGCGGATATGGAGGGTGCCGTTATCACTGTTAAATGTACGCATGGAGCCATGGAAGTTCCCGCTGGTTGGGGATTCTCCGTTTGATGTGAGGATATCCAGCAGATGGGCTACTTTTTCATTGTTGAAATACCATTGCCCTGTGTTTGGATCATAGGTAACTCCATAAGGGCGGTATTCTTCTGCCATATTTTGGAGGTCCTCAGCGGAAACCTCGCCACCTTCTATTGCAGTGGCTTCGGATATGGGCGGGTTCATTATAGCTTCAATGTCACGGGAATCAAAGTCCTCTTGGGAGGACTCTTTGAGGCCTGTCAGGATTCCGCTGGGGTCGTAGCTGCCATCTGGATTTTGTGGGAGATTTGTAAGGTCACGGGTTGCATAGACGTCCACTATGCCTTTTTCACAGAAGAAATCTGTTCCCGCTGTGGCGCCCTCCTGCTTATCTCCTACAGGATAATAATCCTCAAACCAGCGTACTAATTTCCCATTGTAAAAAAGCTGGTCTTTTGCAGCGTCATAAAACATGCCATAGGGCTCATAAATTTTAAAAAGCGTTTGCTTGTCTGGCTCAGGTTCTAGCTGCCCGTCATCATGGTATACGGTGGTGTGTGGATCACATTCTTCATTTGCAAAAGAGGTGGATACGGCTGGGTTTGTGTCGTATACGACATTTGTGGTTTCAGCGTAAGAGGCCAGGGCGGAAGTCTGTTGAAAACTGCTGCATCCTGCAATAAGGCTTAAAGAAAATATCCCAAATAGAATTGTAATTTGTTGTTTTTTCATAACTATGCACTATCCTTTCTCTGAAATATGCTGTATAAAAATCGTTCTTAAATATTAGAACAATTACAGCTTAACAAAACTTTTTGGGAATTAAGTGTGGGTTATGTGTAGTTTATGTGTTTATCCTGCAGATTAAAACCAAAATAAGATAACAGCAATTCCCTTGTTACATCTGGAGAACGCATGCAGGAATGATTTTAAATAGCTTTACATATATCGCTTCTGCATAGGAACCAACAGTGGCGCAAATGGTTAACATGGTATCAACCTCCAGGCTTTGCGCTGCGAGGATCCGGCCGATCACGCCTTTGGCATGGCTTAAAAAGGAAGCGTCCTCCCCGCTCCCTCCATTATATAAAATCTGAGACGGATCTGCTAACTCTAACAGACGCGCCAATTCTCTTTCCCCTGGCACCTGGTAATCGCCGCTGGGAACCCCCCATGCCTGCATGAGCGGATAAATGGCCACATCAAAAGCACCTTCTGTATCCTGGTAAAATTCCAGGGAACGCTCCAGCAAAAAGCCTGCATCCTCTGACAATACGCCTTTCCCCGTTTGGTTGAGCTTTGCCACCTCGCTCGACTCCTCTCCCGTTGACAGAAGCGCATCCAACCGCAGGAGCTCTTCTTCTGCTTCCTTCACCGCTTCTTCTGCACGTTCTCCATAGGCAGTCACCGTCATATATTTCTTAAAAATTGCGGCAAAAGTGAAATGTCGCAAAAAAGCACATCATTAATGAAAAGCGAATACTGACTAATCTGCCGCACGACGGCAAAAGAAAAAGCCGTCGTACATCCGAAAGACAAAAAATACTGTTCCGTTGGTATTATCAATGCTTTCACAATTTGAGAAAACCAAAAACAAGAGGATAAGAGATTTTGTCCCTACCCTCTGATTATGACTTTTTATGCGTATATGATTTCCTTGTTTATAATCTCCCTTGCGCAAGCCCTTATGTTCCCCATCTGCCCTGTCCATCCTAAGGCATTTTCTTCCTTTAAGCATTCCGTTATGCCCTGTGTCTGTTTCATGCCCTCTACGAGTATTTCAAATCATTTCTGTGCCTGCTGTCTTTAACAAAATTTTTGAGTTTTATCCTTATCTAGGTTCATTCATGAGACAGTTTGAAACATTTATGATTTTATTCCTTTAACAGTAGTTGTTTCACAGTTTTTACATAATGCTCCGCTACTTGCCCGTCAAACAAAATAACTCTCGACCACATTCTCAGACCCTGATAATAATACAAAATCAAATCAGAAATCTGTTCTGTATCAACTGCCTTAAACTCTTTTGTTTCTATCCCATACTCCAACAGGCTCATCCATCGTTTTTTGGCTCTTTCATTGATATTGGCAAAAAAATCCTCATTTCCAAGATTAGCATATTCATAAATCGCAAGGCTTAAAGATAACTCCTTATCCATAATTTCAGCCTTTATTGCCTCAAGCATATCTTCTAATATTGTGCTTGCCTTTTCCTTTTTTTCAATACGGTCTGCTATCACATATTCCTCTGAAAGAATTTCCGAAAAAATCTGTTCCGTCCCAGAGTAATATCTATAAAGCCCACCTCTGCTTAACCCTGTTTTTTCACAAATATCAGTCATTGTTACTGATTTGAAACCTTTTTCTGCAAATAACCGGTATGCCTGCCGACGGATTGTTTCTTTTGTTTTTGCTCCTTTTTTCCCATATCAGACAGTAAATTCCTCCCGCAAAATAGAATACATACAGTATGAATGAATTTCTCCATTTTTGTAAACACCGTTCCGCATTGTGCCTTCACAGGTAAACCCCGCTTTTTCCAATACCCTCCTTGAACCTGCATTATCAGCAAATGGCTCGGCAAATATACGGATAATATCAAATCTTTCAAACGCTTGTTTACAAATTATCTGAACCGCCTTTGACATGATACCTTTACGCCAATAATCCTCCGAAAGCCAATAACCAAGCTCCGCAGATTTTTCATATACATCGTTTTTTACAAATATTCCTATACTGCCAACAGCCTGTCCATCAACCACAATGGCATAATTGATTTGTTTCTTTTCTATACTTGTGAAATTCCGGCGCATGAATAATCTCTTCAAACTCCTCACCGTATTCAGTTATATAGTCGCGGACCATTGCAGTCGCATCCTTAAACATATCTGCAAACAACCCGCCGCCGAGGAAGGACTGTCCGACCGGTTTGATCATCAGATAATATCCGACCGGAACAGGCAGTTTGCCTTTTGAGGCGATATGTGCGCGGAATAAAGGATTGTACGGAGACTTATCATGACTGAATCGGGTATCCCTCACCAGTTTGAAGGTAAGCTCTTTGGGCTGATTATGCAGAATGCTTGTGTCAAATTCTCCAATACGCAGAATGAGCGTCTGAATTAGTTCCTCGAACTGTGCGTTTGCTTCTTTGTTTTCTGCTTTGTGGGCGTGATACCATTCCCGGTTATTATGTTCGCTTAAATCGGCCAGGTACTTTAAAATCCATTTTGTATCCATTTTCCACCCTCCTTATGCGTTTCCAATAACCGAAAAGGAGGAACCATTCAGGAAATCCTCAATGAATTTTTTCAGAAAGCCCTTTGTGATCGTGGATCAGATCATGCAGGTGAAAACGCCGGTAAGCAATCTGAAAATGGCGGCGGACGGCTATTTCCGGCTGCCCGCCGTAAGTTTTTTTGAAATGTCCGAGCATTGTAACATTTCACCCTAATTTTCAATGAAATTTTTTGGCCACTGTAACATTTCGCGGACATTTGGATTTTACAATACCCTTATCAACAGGCAGAAAGCTTTGAAAGGAGTTTTGAGTATGGGCATTTTACAGACGATTGACCTGAAACAGTATTACGGCACAGAGCCGAACATCACCCGCGCCCTGATTACCAAACCGGCTATCGTGCTGGCCAACGAGCCGACCAGCAGCCTTGACAGCAAGACCAGCGCCGAGGTGCTGGGGCTTATCAAGCGCACCAGTGCGGGGTTCCGGCAAACTGTCGTGATGATTACCCACAACAACGACATTGCCCGCCTTGCAGATCGGATTGTCCGCATTGAGGACGGCAAGATTGTGGGGAAAGGAGGTGGCAGGCTATGACATGGCCTTTTGAGAATGATACCAGCGCCATTACAAAGAAGCTGGCAAAGAAAAGTTTACAAAGCGAGAAGCGCCGGAATCTGATGGTGGTGATCGCCGTTGCGCTGGCGGCGTTTCTGATCTGCTTTACCGGAATTGTGTCTGCCTCCCTGGCACAAATGCAGCGCAATCAGGTTGTCGATACTTATGAGGCGGTTTGGATGGGCGTAGAAGAAAATGACATTGAAACCCTGAAAGGACTGCCGGAGTTCGGGCGCGTGGGTGGATACTATGTGCTCGGCGAGGAGCTTTCGGAACGGGGCTATCATGCGTCCTATGTGTATTGTGATGCGCAAATGATGGAGATTACCAAGGCTCAGATGGAGTTATTAGAGGGCCGGGTTCCTGAAAAAGCAAATGAAGTTGCCGTAAGCGAATATTTTCTTTCCACCTATGGAAACAATGCCAGGATTGGGGACACTGTGATCTTAGATACAGAGAGCTTTCATGGCGGTTATATTGTTAGCGGCATTTTGGACAGCGTAAATGAAAAAGGAGCGAATACCTGTGCCATCATTCTATCCAAAGCTGCCCTGACAGAATGGAATGGGTTTGACCCGGCTGGGTATCGTGCCTATGTCCATTTCAAAAATGGTGAGCAGTTGGGCGAAGAACAGATGAACTCTTTTTGCAGAGAGATTGCGGAGGAATATCAGCTTCCTATGCCCAAAATGAACAGCAGGTATTTTGTTTATACTTCTAAATCCTTTGATTTTGCACTGATGGCTGGCGTGACTGCCATTGCCCTAATCGGCGGCTACATTGTGATCCAGAGTATCTTCCGTATCTCCATCAATGACAAAATCCAGAGCTACGGACAGCTTCGGACGATTGGCGCGACGCCAAAACAAATCAAGCGGATTGTAAAACAGGAGGGACACAAACTCGGCAGCATCGGGATTCTGATTGGCACAGCGCTGGGCGTATGCGGCGGATTTTTCCTGTTTTCCAAAGGCTTTAACGCTATTTCTTATGTGGCAACGGTTATTTTGACGCTCATAAGCAGTTGGATCATGGTATCTGTTTCCATCCGTAAGCCGGTGAAAATCGCGGCAGGGATTCCCCCGATTGAAGCCGTCCATTTTACCCCGGCGCAAAAGGACATCCGCAGCCGGAAAAAGAAAATCAAGCTCAATCCTGCTTCAATGGGAATTGCAAATTTTAAGCGTGACCGCAAAAAGACAATCAGTATTATTGCGTCATTGAGCTTAGGCGGAATTATTCTGCTTGTGGTATCCTCCCTCGTTTTGTTGCGCTCACCAGAGGCGCTTGCAAGACAGTTTTTCCCGGACGGTGACTATAAAATTTATTTGCATTCTGAGTTGACAGAACAAGAAGTTATGGCGGCGGGAAATCCACTAAATGGAGAACTAAAGCAGGAAATTTTGTCCATTGATGGTGTAACCGATGTGATTGCAAAAAGGCAAAGCCTTCATATAAATTATCGTGCCAACAGAATTGAGGGCGGTGGTATGTGTGATATACTGACTGAACAAAATTATTCTGCGGTTGAAGCTGCATTGATAGAGGGAACTATGCCACTGGATGCACGCAGCATCATAATTGATCTGCATACAAGTAACAGTAATAATATAGGAGTAGGAGAAACAGTTGAACTTATCTCCGGGAAATCAACCCTTCCTGTTACTATATCTGGAGTGTTTGACAACGGCAGCATGCCAGCCGATGGACATGGAGCACGCCACATTGACAGTCCACTTGAATTTGCACCAGAAGCATTATTCCATGAATTGCATCCAGAAATAACTTCGTTTGATTATTCATGGAGCATTGTAAGCGATCCGAAAAAAGCGGGCCATGTAGAGTCTGAATTGAAAAATATTGTAGCCAGCCATAGTAATATTGCCTTAGACGAAATCAATACAGCGATTGGATTTGAAAAAATGTCAAATTCTATTGTGTTTGGCAGTATGGAGGCACTTTCATGGATGGTGTTCCTCTTTGGCGTTATTAACCTTATCAATACGACCTTCTCTAACCAGATAGCCCGAAAGCGGGAAAACAGTATTCTGCGCTCCATTGGCCTGACACAAAAACAGCTATGTAAAATGAACATCTGCGAGGGGCTGTGCTATGCGCTCTTTGCAGCATTGGCGACGCTAATCATTGGGCTTCCCGCTTCCATCTTTGCTTGCAGAAAAATGAGCATAGGTGCTTTTGGCGGAAATATAGTGCCTTATCAATTCCCGGTTTTGGAAATGAGCCTGTTCATTCTGGTATTGTTGGGAATGGAGCTGGTCTTGTCTGTATGGACAATTCGCAGGCAGAAAAAGCAATCCCTGATTGAACAAATGCGGGCGATGGAATAACCGTATAAAATTTGGAGGAATTATCTATGGATAATGATAAAAGAAAATTAACAGAAAAAGAATTGAAACATAAAGATTGCTTTGAAAAAATAAGCTCTGAAATGCAACAAAAAGGATATAATACGTTAAAAAATGGTAATTAAATGAAGAATGTGGTTATCAATACACAAAAGGCAAAGTATTTAGCTCTTTTAGAGCCGTTGTGGGAACCCGGCAGCGGAAAGTCTACCCTGCTTCACATGATGGGCAGGCTGGACACTCCCACCAGCGGAACCGTGATTGTCTGGGGGGAAGAACTGGCAAAGAAGAACGACGAGCAGCTTACCATCTTCTGCCGCCGCAGCATATCTCTTGAAAACATACAGCGCATCGCTGATGCACTTAACATTGAAGCATACAAGCTTCTTCTCGAAAATAGGAAGGGTACAGAAAATGACAAATGAAATCAAATTCTCCACCGTCATGAAGGCAAACGAAGCTATTATCAGCCGCTTCAATTCCATTGAACAGTGCAAAAAAGCAAATCTCGGAAATCGTGCGCTGAATAGCACTGATATATACAATTACGATTTCGATTGTAATATTCAACAGGTAAAGCGCTTAGAGTTTGATGTTCTCTACTATGGTCTGTTCTTTGCAGATCGAATTGCCATTTTCAAGATGCACTCCAATGAGATTCTGTCTTGCTTCGGGTACTCGGACAAGCAGCACAAAGGCAATGAAGGAGAGGGCCAGTTCCATCTTAATCGCAGCAGCATTGATTATCATATGCAAAATCATTTTGTTCAGTGGCTTACATACGAGGAACTGTATGATCTGCTCAGCGCCCTTTAAGGAATAAAGTTTTTCCACTCAATGCTGTATGAATTGTTTCTATCTGCTCGACAGTCAATCCATACAATGCCATAATATCATTATCTAAGTCCCTGTATAGACCGCTAATGTTTTCGGAAGAATTCATTATGCGGTCTACCTTTTTTATGATAGAAACTTGGGCATCAACAGGTACAACCGGGATTGGCATCTGCTCTATGTGTGAGCGCAGCAATTTTACGGAGTTAAACCTTTTTGAGATAAAGTAGGCAGCGACACTTGAGTTAAGTATCGCCAGAATATACTTCATCTCAATACCATCAATTTGGGGGATAACGATGTTACAACTATTCAATGAAAGTGTTTGCCGATCATCGTAAGTAAACACTGGAACTTCGCTAATAAAGCGGTACAACAACTTTTCTTTTGCTCTGTACATTTCTACAGGAGCTACTTGCTGAAAAGACTCCGGCACAAAGCGAATGTAGTTCCCGGATGGCGTCATCCCGTATCGTTGAATATCACTACCCTTTAGAATGATCTCATTACCATCGTCTTTTTCGGTAGATATATATTCCTTGTTGTTTCCAGTAACAATACCGAGTGCGAATTTTGCATTACCCTTCAAATAGGTGGCGTTTTTAATACTGCTAATTGCTTCCAAGCACTGATTTTCCTCATCGGATACATTAAGGGAAAGGGTAGCATCAAAAAAAGTTCGTGGTTTGGAAATAATAAAAGCATCTTTTCCAGTTGATACTTTACACCCGACCACAGTTTTTTCATTATCAGGTGTGATACCGAGAATGATGGATGGACACTGAACACCCGAAAACACATTTCCCAAATAAGAAATGAATCTGAACGAGCAAGAATCGATCATCAATCTTCTAACGGTGTCATGTGCTGCAACACTCAAAATTGCTTCGGGAAGAACAAATGCCAGCACACCTTTGGGTTCAAGCATAGACAATGCCTTTTCGACAAACAAATCATAGGATTCTATACTCTTGCATACCGCAGTTTTGAAGATCTTGCGGCATCGGAGGGCATCTTCTTCTGAAAAATCACTCCCCCAAGGCGGATTGCCGACAATCACATCGAACTTTTGTGCAAAAGTATCAAAATACGTATTGCTAATGATAATTCTGGAACGAATATCCAGAGCAGATATTTTCGGTGCCATCAGTGCAATGTTAATTCGAGACAGAAAGACGCTTATAGGATCAATATCTTGTCCATAAAGATTGTCATAATCTATTCCTTTTAAACCAAGACTCAATAAGAAGTTACCTGTGCCACAGCAAGGATCGCAAATCGTCTTAGTTCTTAAATTAGCATCGTTTTCATACAACCTATCAATCAGCTCATTTACAACCACTTCGGGAGTGTAGTACGCACCAGTGCTTTTTCGCTGACCAATATCCTGTAAGGAAATATAGACAAAACCTAACGAATCTTCGCCTTTTACGAAAAGGATTTCTTTTGATAATGCAGGCTGTAATTTATTGAGTAAAGCGGGATCTATGGTATTGTTTCCGATTAAGTCTTCGATTAGGATATGAAACTCACTTGAGTGTTCTTGAGACAGGAAGTTCAGCAAAACATTGTTGTCAGCAAATTGAATATTACGACTTTGGTAATAAAGCTGAACAGCAAAATTTGCAAGGACTACCAATAAGTCTCTTTCGTCCTTGACTATACCAAGCTCCAACAAGTCAGAAACCAACTTCTGATTACTTGCGGTATGAACATAATCTTTATAGAGGATTTTCCCTGTGGCGCTTTTTTTATTTCTTCGGCTTTTAAGTTTTGTGTTATCATCCGATTTGAGTTCCGCTACAAATCTTTCAACATATCCGGGACTAAATAATTGATCCCCAATGTCAGGAACAATCTTTCCCAAACGAATCCAGTTTTTTGCTGTTGCCTTTGATATAGATAATACTTTGCATACATCATCAACAGTAAGTGCCTTTTGTGATATACCAAAGGAACTTAGCTGACTGTCATCAATTCTCTTTCTTCGCCCATCAGCAGGTTTGGGTGCCGTTTCTGGTATCAACCATACGCCACTAACCATATTTGCTCCACTAATACGGCCCTGTTCACACAAAAGCTGAACTCGGCGCTTAGATATATTAAACTTCGTAGCCGCATCACTAACAGAAATATACATAGCTGCCTCCGTGGTTATCTAATGGTTATATTATACTCCTCTGTGCGAACAATGTCAACATTAATGAATTAAAATTACCGTCCGCAGGATTTCTCCCACGGGCGGCGTGTGGTCAGCTATCCAAAGGCTTGTATTCGGTTACGGCTTTCAGATAGGTTTCTGGATCGCCGTTCAGTACCAGCTCGGCATACGCTACCGGGTCATTGTAGATCAGATAGTCCAGTTCTGACCTCCGCCAGAACTGCGCGGACTTCCTCCAATGTCAGCGGCTTTTCCTCCGGCTCCTGCTTTGCCGCCTTCGCATCCTTTTACGCCGCTTTGTCAAAATCAAATGATTCTGCCTGTGCGCACATTGCAAAAACAGTTTTGATACAATGTCGATAAAATAACCGGAACTATAATGATTCACCATTTGTTGCAATTACATTCTTATACCATTCAAACGACTTCTTTTTATAACGTTTCCCGCTGCCAGTACCGTCATCATTTTTATCCACATAGATAAATCCATACCGTTTACGCAGCTTCCCGGTCGTGAAAGAAACTACATCAATGCAGCCCCATGGCGTATACCCCATCAGATCAACCCCGTCATATTCCACCGCTTTTTTCATTTCTTCAATATGCGCTTTCAGATACTCAATCCGGTAATTGTCATCACAGGAGCCATCCTCATTCAAAACATCTATTGCACCAAACCCATTCTCAACAATGAACAGCGGTTTCTCATAACGTTCATACATAAGATTCAGTGCGTATCTAAGGCCAGTCGGATCGATCTGCCATCCCCAGTCGGAAGCTTTCAGATAAGTATTGCGGACCGTATGGATACTTCTTCCATCTGCATTTTCATCCCCTTCAAGAACTGCATCTGCTTTTACCGCATGAGACATATAATAGCTGAAACCAATGTAATCTACTGTGCCTTCTGACAAAATCTGCTCATCCCCGCTTTCCATAACCGGTGCATTGTTTTCACGCTCCCAGATTTTCTTCGCATAAGCGCCATAATGCCCTCTTGCATGGACATCCATAAAATAAAAACGTTCATGCATGGATTTATGGGCAGTCATAACATCCTCCGGATTCATGGAATAGGCATAATACGGAATAAACGAACACATACACCCAATCTGGAAATCCGGATTGATCTCATGTCCCTTTTTCACTACAATCGCAGAAGCAAGCAGTTCATGATGCGCAACCTGGTGCAGCGCCTTTTTCGGATCCTCAAACTCAGAATACCTTACCCCGGAATTTGTCCAGCCATAAATGTCCGGGTTTGTCTTCACCTGATTATTGATCTCATTGAACGTCATCCAGTTGGCAGTCCCGCATAAACAAAATACCTGGAATCAAAGAAAGCCGTGGCCGCACATCCGACCGCACTTCCGATACAGCCGCAGATAAATGGCTTCTTAAACCGAAGGGTAATGCCATAAATAGCCGGCTCCGTGATTCCAAACAATCCTGTAACCGCAGAAGATGCTGCCATATTTTTCACCTGTGAGTTTCTGCTTTTCCAAAATACGCCAAAGCATGCAGCAACCTGCGCACACACTGCAATCCCTTTAAACGCCTGCAGGGTATCAAAGCCCATATTCTGATAATTCGTCAGTGAAATTGGTGTAAAACTCCAATGTATTCCAAAGATAACCAATACTTCCCATATCGCGCCAAACAATCCGGATGCCAGCCAAGGGATTAATTCATACAGTTTATTATAGACAGACGCCAGGCTGTTCGAAAGCACTGTGGAAACCGGCCCAATCGCTATAATCGTCATCGGGACCATAATACCTGCACAGATAAACGGCGTGCCAATCGGCCGTACAACTTCAGGCAGACGCGGTTCCACCCAGTGTTCCAGCTTGCTCAATATCGCTACTAAAAAATAGGCGGTATGACAGTTGAAGTATAAGTAACGGATGTCAGCGGTACAAAAAGAAAGTTAAGCGCTGTCCCTTCACTGATGGATGCCGCAATATTTCCCCAGCTTGGATTAGCCAGGGCCATACAGCACCACAGGGCAATGTATGGATTACACTTAAAATGCTTTGCACCTGCCACAGCAATAAACACAGGCAGAAACGTAAACGGCGTCCACGAGATCATATTGTAAATCTGCGCAGCGCCAGTGTTTCCCACATCCGCAAACATTTTAATGATAATCAGGATACCCTGTAATAAACCTGCAGCAGCCATAACGTAAACATACGGCGCAATACAGCCAGACATGACTGCAATCACCCTGTTCACAAGGCTTTCCTTTACCTGCGGCGCTTCGCTGGAAAAAGTCATCATGCCCGCCAGATGCTCGTACACATCCTTCGCATGTGTGCCAATTACAATCTGATACTGGCCGCCGGATATTACCACCTGGATGACGCCAGACGTCTGCTCAATTTTTTTTGTGACAGAATCATCCGGTGTTTCTTTTAATACCAGACGGAGCCGTGTTGCGCAATGGGTTGCCGTCATAATATTGCCTGCGCCAATCGTATCTTTAATATCCGCGGCAAGCTTATGATAGTCTCGAACTTTATTTGCCATTTTAACATTCCTCCTAAATTTTTCCTGCCCAGCCGGCCAGTGCATTGGCAGTATTTTATAAATTTTTTTCCAGCACTGAAATGTTCTATGGCTATTATAGCAAAACCAGAAATTTTGTCATTGCTTCTGGCACCGAAAAAAACAAGTCCGCTTTTTTGGAATATGTTTTTCCAAAAAAACAGACTTGTTTTTTATTCCTCCTGCAGACGGCCCGCAACCCTTTTCGCAAGCGTCTCTGCAACTATGACTGCCGGAGCCTGGGAAGTATAATCCAGAATCGCCTCCATGCTATGTGCTGTAAAATCAGCATTATTGTCTCCGCGCCTCATAGTAATATAATGGCACAGGTTCAGTTCGGCAATCTGGGCGACTGTACATTTTTCTGTATTTTTAATACTGATAATACGGCATCGGCGCTGTTTCAGCTGCTCTGTAATCTGCGCCACCTGTGAAACCTCACCAGATATCGAAAATACAAGCACTACCGTATTTTGCATGATATTCAGCTGCCACATTGGATAAAACGGATCGGTAATCGCTATGCAGAATTTCCCAAAACCTGAAAAATACCGTGCTGCATATTGGGCAACATATCCAGAATTGGATATACCGACACATATCACACGGTCAGCCTGTGCAATCATAGAAGCCGCTTCATCCAGTTTCTGCTGATAGGTTTTGGAATCCATCCGTTCTAAAAACACCCTCAATTCCGAAATATCTTCTGGAATGTGCACGCCCCCTTTGCGTCCGATATGCTCTTTCATTTTTAATTTAAACTCAGAATATCCATCACACCCCATCTTTTTACAAAACCTAAGGATTGTCGTTGTAGATACATGGGCATCGGAGGCAAATTCACGGATACGCATTTAAGGAATTGCATCCTGATGCTGCATCACATATTGATAAACACTCATTTCTAAATGATTCAGTTCCTGAATATTTTGTATGCTGAACATCTAATCACTTCTCCTTTACTGTAAAATCATCCAGATTTTACCATCTGTTTTTTTATGCCGTCTCTCCAAAAATATGTCATTTTCCACACTCTTTATGTTCACGTCCCTATTCGTAGTAACCCACCATTACAACTGCTACGATCTGCCCCGTTTCATCCACTTATACTCCGCATATCCGCTGTGATGCCGTGTCAAACGAACAATCTATTATATTACTCATTATTTCATATAGATATCAAAACTACAAATTTTGCATACAAACAGGCAAAACTTCAAACTATCACGCAAAACCCATACTATCAGGCAAAAATCGGCACTTTTGCCTGATAGTACAATTTTCTCCCAATCGCCACCTTATCAGCGGCATCCACCGCCTTTCTTCATGAATGTATGGCAGTAAAATTGTCACATCCCCGCCCCTGCCACATTTTCATTATACTCAAAAAACTGCTTTTTTTCAAGCATATCAAATCCGATTCTCCAACAGAGGGGGCACGCTGAATAAGGGGATGGGTCAAAAATCGTGGCCACAGGGGACACATTGTTTGCGGATTTGCCAAACCGGTCGTACTCTGGCAGCGTCCATACATTTCACCGATTTCCCGCAGTGTGTAATCACCGAAAAAGTATGTGGACAACCTAATTCTATCATTTTACTATTTGGAACATTTGAGATATAGTCTCTTTGATAATTTCGCCATGCCAATCACGGCAGTATACCAGATGATAAGGGGAATCCATATGATAATGCCTGCATGGAATCCTTTCATTTATGCTGCCGACAAAATAGAATGCGGCGGACGGCTATTTCCGGCTGCCCGCCGTAAATTTTTTTGAAATGTCCCAGCGTTGTAACATTTCACCCCGATTTTCTATGAAATTTTTTGTCCTCTGTAACATTTCGCGGACATTTGGGTTTTACAATACCCTTATCAAATATGGAGGTGATACAACTATGACATGGCCTTTTGAAAACGATACAAGCGCCATTACAAAAAAGTTGGCAAAACGAAACTTAAAAGCAGATAAAAGCAGAAACATCCTCATTATCATTACGATTGCCTTAGCTGCCTGTTTGATAATGACAACGACCTTGTATTTTTTTGCTTCGCAGCGAAAATCATTAAATGATGCGGCTGGGCGTTATCAAGCAATTATCAATGAAGTCGATAATGATACCATTACGAAATTAGTAAATGACGATAGGATTCAAGTGGGTGTAAGTCATTTGTTGGGTTTAGTATCTTATGGGGACTACAAATTAACCGTTCGTTCAATGGACGAAACGCTAATGAAATTAGCAAAATATCCTGATTTAGAGGGAGAATTGCCCAAATCTACAAATGAAATTGCTATCACAAAGGCGTTTCTTGATAGAGCTGGATTGTCCAAATCCATAGGCGATACGATATCGTTAAATCTGGGAGATGGAGAAAAAGATTATACCTTATGTGGTATTTTGCCTGTCGAAAATTCAAATTATTCCGTATTCGTGCCACAGTCCTATATTGAAAACAAGATCAGCGAACCGGCATACTCCGCTTATATCCGTCTGAATGAATCTGATGGTTGGTCTAAGGCCGCTATACAAGCTGAATTATCAACATTGTGCAGAGAATTGGAAATACAGCCGGAGCAAATGCAGTTTTCAACATATTATTTTTCTCTCATTGAACAGAGAAGCAGCCAATATATCGCTGTAATAGCATTTATCAGTCTTATTATCGCTTTGGCTTGTACCCTTGTTATTTACAGTCTGTTCTATGTGTCCATAGCCAGAAAAACAAAAGAATATGGGAAACTGCGGACAATAGGGGCAACTGGAAAACAGATGAAAGAAATCGTTTTTAGAGAGGGATTCCATCTTTCCGGAATTGGTATTTCGGTTGGAATATTAGCCGGTGCAATAGCGGGATATGTCCTTGTCCCACAAGGCTGGAACACTTTAATGGTATTTGTAATTGCCGCTGTCACAGCTCTGTTTGTGTATCTATGCGTTATGATTGCTGTAATTAAGCCGGCCAAAATTGCTGCCCATGTTACGCCTATTGAAGCAGTCCGTTATATGGTGGGCAATAATGATGTAATGTCCAACAGTACAAAAGTGTTGCATCGTTCTCTATCCGCGAAAAATTTAGCTTTCCTTAATTTTGCAAGGAACAGAAAGAAAACCGCTTTAACGATCCTGTCGTTAGGGGTATGTGGAATTTTGCTGATGGCAAGCTCTGCATATTTTAATTCCATTGATCCTTTAGCGATGGCGCGCAGGAGTTTTCCTTACGGAGAAATTCGCCTTGAATTAGGCGATTACGGGCCGCAGGCACATAACAGCGAACAATATTCAGAACTCCAAAAATCGAATCTGCTCACAGAAGATTTTAGAAAATCCATTTTGGACATAGATGGTGTGGAAGAAATAAAAGAATACCAAGGCACCGTTTTGAATGTCTGTATGCCAACGGGAGATATTGAACCGGTTGTTTCAGACGCATATATGCCAAGCTCTCAAAAATTGCTTGAAGAATATTTGATTGATGGTACAGCAGATTTGCAGGAACTACTTAATAATAATGGCATTATTATTGAAAATGGCCCACAGTGGAAAGAAACTTTTGGGTGGGATGCAGCGATTGGGGACGAACTTCTGATTGAAGTTGGCGGACAAACATTAGAAGTAAAAGTAATGGGAATTGTGGACGCTAATATCCCGTATGGCGGATATGATACGCTATTTATTCCTTTAGAAATGCTGTCAAAGATCGTTCCTATTGAAAACCTCAATTATCAATTTATTGTAGATACAGATGACAGTAAATGGGCAGCTGCAAAAGATGAAATCCAAAAGATAATTCCACCGACTTCCAGCCTCTATGTCAGTACCTTGAATGATTGGGCAGAGGCATACAACGAAAAACTATTGAATTATCGTATGCCAGTTTACATTTTTGTTATGTTTATCGGGGTTTTTGGCATTATCAATCTGCTAAACACACTGATAACAAACATCTTGACACGGAAGCGAGAATTGGGTGTTCTGCAAGCGGTTGGTTTGAGCAGTAAACAGCTTTCAAAAATGTTATTGACAGAGGGCTTGTTCTATACATTAGGGGTGCTGCTTCTGTCCATATTATGCGGAACTCTTATCGGGTATCTTCTCTGCACCGTCTTTAGTGCAATGAGTATTTTTGGAAAAGTAAGCTATCATTTTCCGACAGTTGAAATGTTCAGTTATTTTATACTGATGCTTGCCGTCCAAATGCTTTTCTCATATTTGGCAATCCGGCAGATAAAAAAACAATCTCTGGTAGATCAAATACGGGAATTGTCATAAAAATTTTCGCAGTAGTGTGCCGATAAAGCTGCCAGTGGCAGGTTTTCGGCTGAAATGTCCGAGTGTTGTAACATTTCACCCTGATTTTCAATGAAATTTTTTGGCCGCTGTAACATTTCGCGGACATTTGGGTTTTACAATACCCTTATCAACAGGCAGAAAGCCTTGAAAGGAGTTTTGAATATGAGCGTTTTACAGACGATTGACCTGAAAAAGCATTACGGTGCAGAGCCGAACATTACCCGCGCCCTTGACGGTGTGAACTTCGACCTGGAGGAGGGCGAATTTGTAGCCGTTGTGGGAACCTCCGGCAGTGGAAAGTCTACCCTGCTTCACATGATGGGAGGGCTGGACACTCCCACCAGCGGAACCGTGATTGTCCGGGGCGAAGAACTGGCAAAGAAGAACGACGAACAGCTCACCATCTTCCGCCGCCGCAACATTGGTTTTATCTTCCAAAACTATAACCTTGTTCCCATCCTGAATGTGTATGAGAACATAGTCCTGCCAGTGGAGCTGGACGGAGACACGGTGGATCAGAAGTTTTTGGACGAGATCGTTCACCTGCTGGGGCTGGAAGATAAACTGAAAAATATGCCGAACAATCTTTCCGGCGGCCAGCAGCAGCGTGTGGCGATTGCCCGCGCCCTGATTACCAAACCGGCTATCGTGCTGGCCGACGAGCCGACCGGCAACCTTGACAGCAAGACCAGCGCCGAGGTGCTGGGGCTTATCAAGCGCACCAGCGCGGAGTTCCGGCAAACTGTCGTGATGATTACCCACAACAATGACATTGCCCGCCTTGCAGATCGGATTGTCCGCATTGAGGACGGAAAGATTGTGGAATAAGGAGGTGGCAGGCTATGACATGGCCTTTTGAGAATGATACCAGTAGCATAGTAAAGCGCATATCAAACCGCAGTATATCGGCGAATCGAAAAAGAAATATCTTTCTTATTTTGACGATTGCACTTGCCAGCGCATTGCTATCTGCTATTGTCCTCTATGGCTTTGGGGTTATGCAGGAAACGCAGAAGCGCAACCAAAAAACAGCGCAGATTATGTATCATGCGATTTCTGAGGGGCAGGGACAGGAACTATACAAGCAGGAAGAAATTGCGTGGGTTGGGGAATTTTTTAACGCATTTTCTGAACAGGTAAACCATTCAGCCGTAAATTTTACTTATGCAAATGCAGATATGCTAACATCCCAAAGTATGCCCTATTCGGGAGATTTACCAGCTTCGGAGGATGAAATTGTAGTACAGGAATCCTTTTTGGATAGTTTGGGCTATTCAAATGAATTGGGACAGACAATTCAAATCCCCTTTTCTGACGGCACTGCCCATGATTTCAAATTGACGGGAATCTTAAATGTGAATACCGGCGATATTGGACGCTATACAGCCATTATATCGAAAGAATTAGTAAGACAGCAGTATGGCGACGAGGGCATGATTGATTATTACATTGGGCTGAAAGGCGCCCAAAATATGAGCGAGGAAGAAGCCGCCAACTATGCAAATACTCTGGCACAGCAGTTAGAAATTTCCGATGATAATGTGATTGTCCGTTCCACTTATTTCAACTTAAAGGACGAAAACCGTGGAAGTGATATGCTGTTCTACTTCTTGATTAGTTTTATAACTTTCATTGGTTCCGGCATTGTGATCTATTCGATTTTTTATATTTCAGTAGCAGGCAGTATCCGTAACTATGGACAGCTCCGCACAATCGGAACAACAAAACGACAGATCAAAAAGATGGTTTACCGCGAGGGAAAATTACTTGCTGCCATTGCTATCCCGATTGGTCTGGCTATTGGAAATGTGATTGGGTATTTTCTGGTTCCTGCCGGTTGGTACTGGCCGACTGCTTTATGTGTGACGGTCGGGGTTGGCTTTTTTGCATTTATTATTGTGATGATTGCTATTCATACTCCTGTAAAAAGAGCTGCGGCAGTATCTCCGCTGGAAGCATTGCGATATTCCGATTATCAGGGGAAAATGAAAGAAAGTTCCGTGTTGCACCGTAAAATAACGCCTGCTTCACTTGCTAAAATGAATCTGTCCAGGCAAAAGGCAAAGTCCACTTTAACCATACTTTCTCTTTCACTCGGCGGGGTATTGGTTATATTGATTTCGACAATGTTAGTTTCCTATGATGGCGTGGCAGAAGCAAGAGGCAGGGCTTTCCCTGTAGGTGAATTTAACATCCAGCTCAACGCAAATCAATCGTGGGACACTGCCGGTATTTCTTTGTCTGGATTACAGCAAAAGAACTTTCTAAATGCCGATTTTGTAAATGCAGTAGAATCTATTGATGGTGTTACAGGAATCAAACGCTGGTATTACACGGACGCAGAATATCGTGTAAATGGCAATTCTGGAAAATGGATTCAGGGATTTTGCCGGGATGAGCAGCAGAATTTGGAGAAAGAGCGAATTGCGGGAAGGATTGATTATAATGAACTGGTGGCAGGCAATGGAATTGTCTTGCTTCAAGATCGTGCCGATCTCTATGATATTGAGGCTTCGTTGGGTGATACCGTCGAAGTGGGCTATAAAACCGAATCCGGGCAAATTCGCATAAAGACCTATACAGTCATGGGCATTGTAAACGAATATTCTTACTCTGGCTTCTCAAAGTGCTTTGCGCTTCCAGAACAGCTTATGAATGAAGCGACCGGGATAGATTGCACAGGTACGATTTCCGTAATTACCGATATGGAAAAATTTGATACGGTTGAAGCTGCATTAAATCAACGGATAGACGGAAATAGCGATTTGGTTATGGAAACCATAAAAGAAAGTATCACTTATTATAGCGGGCTTCAACAACTTTCTTTCGGGGTATTGTTGATCGTGGCTGTTATTGTTGTGTGCTTTTCTTTTATCAACCTTGTCAATACGACAATTACAAACTTTCTCTCCCGCAGGCAGGAAATTGGAATGTTACAGGCGATTGGTTTGAGTAAAAAGCAACTGATCAAAATGCTATGTTATGAGGGATTGATTTATTCAGTTTTTGCTACGCTTGTAACATTGGTTTTGGGAACTGGACTGGGCTTCCTATCCGTACAGGTAGTTGTGAAAACGATGAATCCGTACTTTTATTATTCATCTCCGTGGCTGATCGTATTGATATATTTAGCAATCCTGCTGATTGTGCAGTTTACCTTGATTTCTTACACAATCGGAAATCTGAAAAAGCAATCTCTTGTTGAGCAAATCAGGACGATGGAATGACCTTTTGGGATCGGCGAGGCGGCATGGGCTGCCCCGCTTTTTTCGCCATTTCTCAAAAAAATTTTTGAACTGTCCGAGCGTTGTAACATTTCACCTCGATTTTCAATGAATTTTTTTAGCAGCTGTAACATTTCGGGGACATTTGTGTTTTACAATACCCTTATCAACAGGCAGAAAGCCCTGAAAGCAATTTGAGTATGGGCATTTGGTATCCTCCCTCGTTTTGTTGCGCTCACCAGAGGCGCTTGCAAGACAGTTTTTCCCAGACGGTGGCTATAAAATTTATTTGCATTCTGAGTTGACAGAACAGTAACCGATGTAATTGCAAAAAGGCAAAGCCTTTATGTAAATTATCATGCCAACGGAATTGAGGGCGGTGGTATGTGTGATATACTGACATATTGATGTGGTCCTGTATGGCTGTGTAAAAGGCAGCTTTAAGCGAAGGCTTGTGGTTGTTGATGGTCTTGAACGAGTAGCCTTTTTCTTCCATTCGCAACGCCCATTCTTTCGCGTCGGACAGCTTTACGTTTTCAATGCTGCAAGCTCCAAAAACCTCCAAAGCATCAATGATTTTTTCAAACTGTTTCCGCATGTCCCCGCAACGAGAAATGTCCAAATGTCCAGTTCCGGTGTCATTGAAATTTTGGGTCCCGCAACAAGGAAAATAGTCTGTATTTCCATGTAAGAAACAACAATAGCAATGACAGCACCGATAAGCCCGGAAGAAAAAAATAGGAATTTCCGCTTGTTCCATTTGACAGCGTAATCGTATCGCCTATGGAAAAACCGCCCCGCTTCATGCAATCTTCGTTTATAATTACTGCCCTTTCACCAGAAGCAAAAGAGAGTGCAGCCTGTTCACTCATGGGACTATCCGTGTAATGAAGTGCAAACATGGAATTATACCATTCCAAATTATCCGTTCCCTCTAAACGGGAAATGGGTTCACTATTCCCCTGTACATTGTTCTTAAATACATAAAGAGGTAATACTTTTTCTGCTCCGTCCATCTCTTTTACCTGTTCCACAAATTCCGGCTTCATGTGTCCGTCGGCAAAACCTTGAAGCTCCGCGCCATGAAATACGTCGCTGATATAAGTTGTCACAAAATTCCCCACTACACTGATTGCAATAATCGCTGATATGCTGATGAACAGCAGCGTAATATTCTGCGTGACATTCTTATTATCTTTCATGTTACGGGCGGCAATCCTGCCCTCATTTCCTGCTACCGCACCATAGAAGCGCTCCAATCCTGCGCTTACTATATTTGTGAAAATTGGTATCACAAGGATAGTAGCAGCAATCAGACCTAACAGGGAAAAACCACCCACAAGATAAAGCATAGTGCCGGACGCTAAGTGCGGCAACAAAGCGGACACGATAAACAATACAATCCCTATTCCGACAATCAGAGGGCGCGGAATATGCTTTTCCTCCACCGTACCTAAGACAATATCTTTTATCGGTAGTCGGCTTGCCCTGCGGACAGGCAGCCATGCCGAAAACAAAGACACGATCACCGCAACCGCAAAAGAAAGAATAACGCCAGGAACAGAGATAACAACGGGGATTTCAATTCCCTGTGATAATGATTTGCCCATTCCCTGCAAAATGCCTTTTAATACAATCATACCAATTGGAATACCAGTCAACCCGCCTGTGCAGCCATAAAACAGGCTTTCCAAAAGCAGAATACGGGTTATGGTCTTTTCTGTCGCGCCGATACTGCGGAATGTGCCAATAATCGGTAAACGGTCTAAGGTAATGACTTTATAGCTGCTGTAAATGATAAAAATACTCATAGTTAATGAAAAGAAACTGATTAGAAAGAAAGGCATGGATTTCTGCCTTGCGTCGGCGGCTATCTGCGCTTCATTGACAACCTCCGATACCTGGTACTTTCCGTTATCAAGAGCATTTTTCAGTTCAGAAATAAGATTGCCTGTTGTACTATTTGGGGCGGGTTCAATCAGAATTTCGCTATAACCGTCCTCCCACCCCAAAAGTTCTATTATGGTTTCCAAAGGCAAAAGTGCTGTTGCACCCCTTGTGTGACGCAGGAAAACTGTGTCGTAAGCGGCAATTTCTGCTACTTCAAAATCCACTGGCGATCCATTTATTTGCAAGGTAACAGTATCGTCTTTTTCTATGCCATATTTTGATGTAAACCTGTCCGGCAAGATAATCTGATTGCCGGAAAATGCGGTAACTTCGCCGCCACCAATTAGTCGTGGTTTATTGATTTGATTTAATGCTTCCATATCCGCCGCCAAGAGGTCAACCGTTTCATAGTACCCGTTTTCATGGTAAAGGGAAGTACCCTCTACAATTCCTGCTTTTGTCTGTATGTCTGGCAAGGCGGGAATATCCTCTGCATGAATACCGCCCTCCACACTCTGAACAGAAACAGTCGCACTCCCCGCCATGCCGCGCGCCATTTTCCGTTGTGCGCTTTCATAAGAAACGCCAATAGAAAAGGAAACGAACAGCAGCATAGCAGACAGCAGGATTGAAAGAAGCATAACGAAAGTTCTTGCTTTACGCTCTTTTACGTTTGTTAAGATATACTTTAGAATGATTTTCAAGTCCACACCTACTTTCCATGCGTCATTTCAACGCATTTTCGATTGCTTTCAGAACGGTTTCACTGGTAAGCGTTGCGCCCGATACAGCGTCAACCTCTAATGTTTGTTCAGCACATACTTTCCTGGCGATTGTTTCAGCCTGCTCCAAGACAACGGCTATTAAAATCTTGTTTTGACAAACACCAATATATTCACCGTCTGTAACTGTATTTAAGTCCACCGCCCCAAGCTCTAACGTCTGCGGGCGCAACAGTAATGCCAAAGGCTGCAAAACACACAAAGGCGGTAATCTGTATCGTTGCTAACAATGAAAGTACCTTTTTCATGTTCCACCTCCTCGTCTATAAACAGAAAAAAGGTTGACCGTCACTACACTTAACATAGTAAACGGTCAACCTTAATTAAATTTTTATCCTGCCTTAATTAACCTTAATTACCGGGAAAACGGATAAGAAAAGAAGTCCCAACACCGGGGGTACTATTAACTGAAATTGTACCGCCATGAAGCTCTACAATGTTCTTTGCGATTGCAAGCCCTAAGCCTGTCCCCTCGGTTTTGCCCTCCGTATTTGCCCCTCTGTAATATCGCTCAAATAATCGTTCTGCCACCACATTACTCATGCCGCCGCCATTGTCTGATACGTTTATAGTCAACTCACTTTCAGAAGACCCGATTTTTACGGTTACTTCCGTATCTTTAGTTCCATGCACAAACGCATTGATAATCAGATTTTGAAACGCCCTTGTAAAAAGCTTTGTGTCAAAGGATAAGAGTGCTGTTTCGTCTGTAATATTATCGCTGCACTCGAACAAAATCATGCGGTTTTCGTATTCGGGGCGGTTCAATATATCAATGGACAGTTCCCGCAAGAAGCGGACAATATTCTGTTCCTGCCTATTTACCGGAAGTGTGCCGTTTTCTAATTGCCATGTTAATTTTAAATCGTCAATTAGATTTTCCATATATGCCGCGTTTTTTAGCATAATGCCCGCATACCGCCTGTACTCAACTGCTGTTTTTTCTGTGTCATCATGTAAAACTTCCGCATAGCCTTTAATCTGGGATAGTGGGGTCTTTAAGTCATGGGTAATATTAGCAATCCATTCCCGGCGCATATTTTCCGTTTCCTCCCGCAGCTTATCGCTTGTCTTTACACCCGCGTCCAATTCATTCAGACCATTGTATAGATCCCTAAATGATCCTTTTGCCTTAACAGGAAGATAACAGCGTCCAGAAATATCCTGTATAGACGTTACCAATTTGCGTATGGTTTTTGTCATAAGAAAACCATATACCAACCCTAAAGAAATGATTACTGCTAATAAAACTCCAATCGTTGAGAAAACAATTTTTTTCCCGCCTGTAAACCGTTCCCCGTTTAAGTACATGGTTACTTTTTGAATGTTCATAGGGAAATGGAGAATATAGGCATATTCTTTTCCGCACTCTGTTACAATACTTACAAAGGAAGTCATATCCTCTGTATCAAGGTGCCCAGTCTGATTAAGCTGTAAAAGGTCAGCGTTAGAGTAAGTGTCCTGTGCATTGCCAGGCTTTTGGCACGCATATACTTCATTTCCGGCAGTGTCTAAAATTTGCAGTCCGATATGGTTATCCTGCAATCATTCTATGCCTGTCTGTTTTACCGTGGGGCTTCCGTCTACAAAGATCATGTAGTCTGAAAAATCTAAAGTAAAATTTTTAGCCCAATCGCTGCGAACATTTTTCAAGCTGAATTATTCTATCATGACGATTAGCTATTTCCAAATCGTGAGTTACGGTAATAATAGTCGTGTTAAATTCTTTGTTCATTTTAAAAAGCAAAGTTACAATTCTTTCTCTGTTCTCCATATCCAGAGACGCTGTTGGCTCATCAGCCAAAATAATTTGAGGTTTCATAATGATTCCTCTGGCAAATACGGCTCTCGCTTTTTCTCCGCCAGAACATTCAAGCGGCTTCTTTTTTAATATTGGTTTAATACCGATTGCATCAACTACACTTTCGAAATCCTCTATCTTAAATTCTTTTTTCTCAGAGCCTGCGTAAAGTAAAGGCAATTTAATATTATCTTCAATCGTCAAAGAATTGATAAGTGCTGATTCTTGAAGAATAAAACCAATCTTTTGATTTCGCCATTGTGCTAACTCATTTGTATGTAGATTATTAGTGAGCGAACCCAAAAGAGTATATTCACCGTTATAGTTTCTATCTATCAATCCGATAATATTAAGCAAAGAGCTTTTTCCTACTCCAGATTCGCCTACAATGGCAATTTTTTCACCATCTGCGACTTCAAGTTTGAAGTCATTTAATATTGAAATCTGTGCTTTTTTGCTTTCATAGATTTTTTCTTTAACGCTTAAATCAATAATTTTTGTCATTGTAACACCCCCAAGGAAATTGGAATTTTTTTGATTTTCCATAACATACTCTCCACAACAATTACTCCGATAAGAATATCAGAAGCGGCTACTAACAATAAAGCCAACCAGTCCATACCTATCAAACCAAATAATCCATATGTGGCAAAGGTGGCATCTTTTCTTAGCCAGCATCCATATCTGTCAAAAGCAGTGATTATAAAAATAACTATTAGGTTAATAAACGAAAGTATCCCGAAATAACCATAAAAAATTTTTTTTAATTTTGAATAACTTAATCCAACCAACAGATTGATTGTAAATTCTTTTAACATTAAACGGACGCTAACTAATGCGTTCCAAACAGAAAGACAAGTTATAACTACAAGCAAAATAAAGGTTATGATGCAAATGATTTTTAAAGTATGAAGATAATATTCATTGAAATAATCATAATTTTCCTGTTGGCTAAAGAAATTAAATTTTAAGCCCAAATTATCTTTGATAACCTCACCTAAATCTGCTATTTGTTCTTTTGTGCTTTGCAGAATTGTAATATCCATGAGACCATTGAATCGAAGGTCTATATTTGCGTGATTCATAAATTCCTCATTCACAGGAACGAGAATCGAAAAATTGTAATATGTCTTGGAATTGAGAGCATAATAATTGGAATGGTAAGCATTTTGCTTCAAAACCCCTTGAACTTTTAGAGTTATTGGTCGCCCAAGAACAGATTCTTCCATTTTTATTGTTGACCCAACGGGGTATGTTGTACTTAACCCTTTTCCTATTAAAACTGGTATTTCCCCATCAAATTGGTAATTAAAATCTACATCTGCCCCTTGTGAAAGCTCAAATTGATTTAATTTATAATACTCCTCATTCATATAGCCTAATGATATTTCCATATCATCAGTGTTAGGTATAGATACAATAAACCCATCTGTATAAAAAGCATAATTAAAGTTATTATTCAAATAGTCATATACTGCATGTGTTCCATTTTCGTTAATCAGCCCCATATCCATATGACTATCTGGGTCTAAATTAGCGATGTAAATTCCTTCTTGATTGATATATTTTGTTTCTTGATACCCTTGAAAAGTTGATAAAATTGAACGAGCAGCAGTAAAGGTTATGTAATTCGCCATGCAAAGCAACAGAATCATTCCTATGCCAAGTATCGCTTTTCTTAAAAATATTTTTGAAACAATAAACCTAAAAATTTTCATATTTCCGCACCTGCCTTGCACTAATTAGTATGTATGTTATCAAAATGAGAACTAAGTAAAAATTGCTGAAAAAGTTGAAATCTAAATAAGCATTTGCTAAAACCGATAGAAGGTAAACGGGAATTAATATCGTTAAGCTATCCCGTATATACCGAGTTGTGATATTAAATACAGTACCTCCCACAAGTATTCTGCAAAATATTTCTACCTTTTTCCTTTGCAGCATTTGATAATGAAAAACTATCACAATAAATGTAAATAACGAAACCACTAAAGGCTGGTAATCAATAAAGTTTTTCAAAAAAGCATTTAGAAGATAAGAATCCAAATCTAAAGCCTTTACATAATCCAAAAGCAAATTTAGAGAAAAGCAGAGAATATATGCAAAACTTAGCTCTAACATATCTGTTAGCCTAAATAGAGATTTTTTCATGGTCTACCCCTTTAAAGTATTGAGCGTTAATTTCTATCTTTCTTTTGTAATGTTCCTATCTTTGCTTTATAAAGAGATTTCGCTGTCAACATCGCAAAATAAAACAACATAGCAACCAGAATAATAACGCAAAAATCTCGTTGTGACGAATAACTGATAAAGTTGATTCCTTTTGTGCAAAGATGAGCTGCCATATAGGAAATTGGGAAAAGTATAGCTCTGTCAATCCATACAATTATTGCTTGCTTGTTTTTCAATAAAAGCCGCAGAGCTGCAAGTATGACAAGGACAAGGAAAGCTAACATAAAATATGGCAGGAAAATTTGTCTTGGCAATGTTACAGTGTCTTGATAAGCATTATCATTTGTCCCATAAATCAATACATCTTCGGAACCATCATTTTGAGCATAGAAAATCTGAATGTTAGTTTCCCTATCAGAGGGAATAACCATATTTTGTTTTCCACGATTGGACGAATATATGTCCCAGGTCGTAGTCCAAGCATTTATCTGATAAATCTCTGCTTCCGTTTCATCATTAAACTCTTTCATACAGCTATAACCTGTTACCTTATTATCAAAGGCGATGGTAATGCTCCCGTCAGTGCCACTATTAACATGGAACAAGTCATCGGAATAGGGGAAAAATTTAGGTGATGTTAAAATTCCAAAAAGAACCGTCACTATGGCACATGCCAAAATCGCTGTTAAAAAAACGGTCTGAAGGCGTTTGATAAATAATTCCTTTTTTATTCTTTTTAGCGGAACAATATCTGCATATGGGATAATGTCTGCGGGCTTCTGCATATGTTCAAGCTCTGCACGGCACGCTTCACAATGTTCGAGATGTTCACTAACAAACTCTCGTGTATCCGTACTTACCATGTCTTCTACATAAAGCGGAAGGATGTCTCTGATTAAATTACATTTATTATTCATCTTTGTCCTCCATTTGTGTTAATATTTTATTTCTTGCTCGGTGATAAGTGACACAAGCCCAGTTATCTGTTTTTTGGAAAATATCTGCAATCTGTTTAAAGCTCAACTCTCCAAAGACCCGTAACATAAAAACCTCCTTATAAGGTTCAGCTAAATTATGCAACAGGAGATGTATTTGCATCGCATCATATTGCTTTGATATTTGTTCCTCAATGGTGTCTTGATTGTCTGGGTAATCAATATCACCAATATTTTCAACACGCTGTTGCTTTTTCAAGTAGGAGAAATAACAGTTTTTTGCAATTTGGCAAAGCCAGACACGGACATCTGTTTCACCACGAAAATTATCTATTGAACGCATTGCCTTAAAGAAAGTTTCGCTTGTGATTTCCTCCGCAATGCTTTCGTCTTTTGACAGCTTTTTGAGAAAAAGAAACACATCATTAAAGTATCTTATGTATATTTTCTCAAATTCTTCTTCAAAACCTGCCACTTTCTCACCTCCTTACCTATAAGACTTCGCACTTCAAAAAACCTTACAGATTTTTTGAAATATTTTTCTTTTTTCGTGCATCGTCTGGCTTGACAGTATTTTGTGGAATAAGCCACACACGATTTATATTTAAAGCTGCCTCAACACGGTTTTCCTTGCATAACCGCTGCACCCACCGAAGCGATACATTCCATTTTTCTGCGGCTTCCTGTGCTGTCATATATTCAAACATTTTTGACCTCCTGTTGTGTATTGTATTTAGTATATCCGTTCAAACGAACTGTATCAAGCACAGAAGGAGGTACAGCACATCCCCCTCATTTGTGGGCATATCCCAAAGGGGAAGCCCCTGCGACACGCAAAGGCAGAGCTTTAACATGAGCCAGCTCTTGCCGATTTTCTGTGAGCCGCAGAACAGCGACAAGCCCGTGGGGATAAGACCATCCACCACAAAGAACAGCTTTTCAAGCGGCTCGTAAAGGAGCGTTAAAGCAAGGGTATGTAGCACAGTCAGTCCATACAGTTCCACGCTTTCCCTAAAGCGGCGTTCACTCTGTCAGTGCTATGCACGGATTGAGCAGTGGGCAGGCTCATATCGTGGCTCTGCTGTCCGTTGCGGCAGGTATCCCTCTGGCGGCTGCTATGAAATTTTCAAGAGGCAAATCTATTGCTATCGTTTTTATGATTTTAGACATGGTATTCTGATTTTTTGAAAAAGTAAACGCACCTGCCGCTTAACCGTTTCTTTCGGTCAGTAACAAGTGCTTGTGTAAGTTCTGTATTCAGTTTGGTAAAGAGGCTTATCTGCCCATGTTCTCAAATGGAATTTGACATCAGCAATAATAGTCTTATCCTCTTCTGGCTTAATTTCCTCAGCTTCTTCCACATCAAAAATAAAATTCTCCATATCTCTGGTTTCTTTCATGGAAGCCTGCGATGTCAATTTCAAACTTGTATCTATGATGTTCAATTCTTTCATCATCCATATCTGCCAATACAAGAAAATAATCTTTATTTCTGCTGTATTTTCCACTCTTGAGTGTGAACTTCTCATTCATCACACGTTTTCTTGCATCTGTGTATCTCACATTTGCTATGAGTGGTACATCGTAAGAAATCTTGTTGCCCTTCGCATCCACGAAGAAGGCCACTAATCGTCTTGGCTTCCTGGTATCTGATACGGGTTCCATCTGCATAAAATCTAAGCGAACCTCAATACTTGTTATCTTACTTGTAAATGAGGATAATTCCACATTTACCATTCCGGTATCCTGCTTTCTGGTAAATGTCTTAACTTTAATTACAGGCACTATCATCTCCTGCAGCGAAGATCCACCATGTACATAGTTCTGTCCGCCGCCTCTGGTTTTCATAATATCCGCACCAATCGGTGTAGTAACATACACATTGTTCAGTTTGCTTAAATATGTTAATGCTCTGCTGATAACTGCATCATTCTGTACACGGTCAACAGAAAGCAGGTATCTCTTATTAGCAACAGAAATCTGTGCCTTATCCATAGAGATTTTATCTGATTCCTGTAATTTATCTCTCTTGTAAATAAAACCGTGATCCGCAGTAATCAAATATCTCGTAGCAGATACATATCCGGTAATTCTACGAATCAATGCCTGGATTTCTTCAATCGCTTCCTGACACGCATGAAACACTTCATTTTCGGATCTGCTGCTTTCCCCTCTACCGTCAATCTGATTCTGATAGATATATACCACATCCTTATCCTGCAGCATCTGGCGGATTTCATCTTTCTTTGCATTCATAACCTTATCAAAATCATAACAAGCCGAACGGTGTACCGCTGTCTGCAAAATTTTCTGTCTCTCAGCCATACTGTTACCGCAATGCATTCCATCAACTGTGACATCAAGATTTTCATCAACCACAATTTCCTTATGCGGCAATAACGATGCCATACCTAATGTTGTCTCAGATGGCAGTACGCTTAACATATGACTAATCTTCGCATCACACTTTTCATCCAAATCGAGGTTGTCCAACAGCTCTTTGGCACACTCATATCTCATACCATCGGAAATAATTACAATAACCTTGCCATCTCTGCCATCTTCTCTCCTAAATGGCTTTACATATGTTTCATAGAAGTCTTCCTGTCTCATCTCCGGATAGGTATTGTATAATTCATCCGTCAAAGTCTGATTCCACTTGCAGGCAAAATCTGTCAGATATTTATTGGTATAGATATTCTCAACCAGTTCCTTAATCTTCTCTATGTTCTCACCCATACCAATCTTATCCATGAAATAGTAGAACTTGCGGTAATAGGTATCAATCATATAGGTACTCTCTACATAGTCCTTAACCACATCTTTTAACTGTGGCCTGTACGAATGTAAAGAAACCTCTTTGATTAAATGAAACGCATTGCAAAGCATCAAATAATTGATTCTATACTTATCTGCATAGTGATAACATAATTTCGTACGGGCTTCACAAATCTCAGGAATGGTCATTCCTGTAATCTTCTCATCCAGCATATTATCTTCAATCTTCGAAATAATCCAGTCAATAATATTCTCATCAAACAGTGCAAACGAATCACAGGCAACAATATTTTCTAACGGAATGTTCTTCATAAGTTTTCTGGCATTCAATTCGCGGGCAATTACATCTGCAATATCATCATATACTGCCTTTGATGCATCATGGTTCATGAGGTTCTTGACAAATACGACATCATCATTCTGTTTTTCGGACAGGAAAGTTTTCCATTCCTTTGGAATATTGCCATCTGCCAAAGTATCTGTATATGTGACAACCATTGTAACCATAAACTTCAAAACAGTCGGAGTCGTATCTCTATAACCATACTGCTTTTCGCAGAACTGCCAAAACGCCTTATCAATCTTGTTGGCAGCAAATTTTTTCAGTATGGCATTGTCATCCGTTCCGACAAGAACAACCTTTTTCATCAGCTCTTCAAAGCTGACTGTCTTAATCCCTGCCAGCACGCACATTACACCCAAAGCCAATTTCTCTGGTGTGTAATCTGTGATTTGCAGATTTTGAAACTTAGCCGTATTCGCCGCATTCCAAAACTTCTTGTATTTCTTCATCTCATCCTGACACTCTGCCGGAATATTTAAATCACCCATCAACTGAACCAGCTTATCCGTATAGAAATGCTCTGAATAATAGAACATGTCCGCAAGGCTATTCTCTTTATCCTCCGGTCTGGCAAAAGGTGCATAGACCAGATAATTCGACTCTGTATCACGCTCTTCCAACAGCAGTTTCGTTTCAAACCAGTTATGATCATTTAACTGCCATATCTTATTGCCTTCTGCCAATTCTAAATTTGGAATATCTTCGGCATATGCAGCATCATCGTCATACCAAAAGACAATCTTTCTCTCCATACCTGCAAGAAGCGTATTCAATTTATTTTGAATTTCTTGTAAATCCATATAATATTATCTCCTAAATCTTTGCCAATAAATTGACCTTTTGTTTCTTACCTCCATCAACAATCACTTCAATATTTTGGAATAACTGATAATTGTGTTTCACGCCATCATCCAAATCAATCTCAATCTTCTGTAATGCAAGATGGGATAATGCCTGATAATAGATACGCATTTCATTCAGCTGCTTTACATATCTGTCCCTGTCTTTCGTTGCCTTTGCTCTTTCAACAGCGCTTGCAGAGGACTGAATAATATATTCCGCATTCTTTAATGCGTTTTCCACTGCATTCTGTTTCTTATGCAGGTACTCTGAACGTATGAGATTCAGTGTGTCCTTGTTATAGCGCTGCATATAAATCAAACATTTAAAACCGTTCTGTTTACCAGAATCAAACAACCAATAGATTGGGCGTTTCTGATATATCTTGCAGTGGTCTTTAAAGAAATCCTTCAAAAAATAATTTCGGATTGCTTCTCGTGAAGAAAAACTTTTATTTCCCAGCACACCTGCTATAAACTCCAAATTTTCCTCTAAAGTTTCCTCTCCATAGACAGCTTTCACAAATTCTGCAAATCTGGTTACAATATCATCCGCAAAATATTCTTCGTCTGTAATTGGAATGACGTTATCTGCATCTACTTTCCAGCACACAGGCGGCTCTTTTCCCTCTACTGGCAAATAATAAAATGGCGTACCTAATTCTCCAAATGCATATTTCCCATCCAAGCGAATATTCGCAGTATCAGCGAATGTTCCGCCATAATATGCAAAGATATCTTTCATATTTCCGCCTGCAAACATCAAACCGTCTTGATTGAGAGAATACCGCCCGAACATACAGCCTACCGCATAGGAAATAAAACTGCGGATATCCCTGCTCAAATCCGCCTTTCGGACTGTAATATCCTTATCTTCTACTTCTGGTGTCAGTTCATCTTGTAATCCATATAGATCAATAAATATGCGGTTGAGTTCTTCTTCGTTTGATTTTAGTTGATTAAATCGGGCATCACACTCCGTCTCCCACGCCGCATACGCCTCAGCCACCGTTGCCGCGCCTCGTACCAGCGGATGGCGGGTGAAGTCCCAAGATGTCTCGAAGGAGTCCCAGTCAGTTTTTTCGTTCATAAATGAACTTTGTACTATTGATTCAACAGACTCTTTTGGTGCTTCATCAAGCCGAACTGGTAAATTTCCAACGTCAACAACTTGAAAAGTTAACGTCGGATTTAATGTGGATAAAATTACTTGCGCAATTCTACTACACATGAAACCGGCGATATATTCAAGCCATTCTTCATTATCCGGAAAAAACATCGGAGCGTTTGTATCAAATATAAGATTATTTTTACATAGTCTAACACCAAAGTTTGTACTGCTAATTCTTGACCAAGCAATGCCCCTTGTAAAATATTTATCTTCACTGGTAATTTTCCACCCAAGATTATCTCCTAACTGCGGATATGTTCTTCGTGTAAGCTCTTTTATTTCAAACCCATCATTTTCCCAGTTCACAACCGATTCTGTATTGCCATACCATTTCCTATACTCTCCACCTTTATTATAAGGGAACCATTTTGCTCTCGACCTTTTCGCATCTGCTTTTGAAGTCGCCTCGTAGAAAAATTTAGTAGCGGGTATTTCATGCCACAGCCTGAGAAACCTTTCATTATTTCCTGTTCGCATACCAAGCGTTACTCTTCCAAGATTTCTAATTGATTTGTTTTCAGAAAAAATCGAAGCAAACTTTTTACTTAACCAATATACAACCGGCGAGCCAGGAATTTGGGAGAAGTTGTCCTGCTGAGCGATATAGCGGTTCTCTCCCAAAAAGAACATACCCTCTTTTCCCTTCTGTGTAGTCGGCTCAATCAGCCTGCAATATATCCCCCTATATTCCGCAATATGGCTTTTCCGCATCACAAAGCTGGTGGTCTGTACCACTTCCCCGCCGATTTCTTCAAACGCCCTTGCCCCCAAATGCGCCATATTTACAATATCTGTCATTTGCAATTTTGTACGCAGTTTTTCAAAGCTGGACAGAAACATCCACGCATGCTGTGTAATCATAGCCTGATATCCGTTTTTTTTCATCATCTGTCCACAACGTTCGATAAATACAGCAAACAAGTCTGCTTTGCTGTCAGGATAATTCTTTTTTACGAACGCATTTAATTTTGCATTACCATTTGAAATCCCCATATACGGGGGATTTGTGGATACCACACAGTATTTATTTGACATAATCCTGCCTTGGCAGATCAGTTTCTTCATTTGACTCTGCGTCAATTCTATCCCTAATGTGTCAAAACTAATTTGTCCATCTGTATTTTCCGAATCTGCATATTCCAGGAGTAATTCCCAATCATAATGATCTACCGCAAGAATAGAACCATATTCTTTCGCATCCTTTAACGACTCCAATAATCCTTGCATCTGATTGATAGCATTGTTTTTTTCAATTTCATTTAAATTTGCTCCAAAATACTTTAATTGTTCAAGATTTATAGTATTGCTTTCTTCAATAGCAAGCACCATTGGCTCTACAAAACGCCGATTGCCTTCTTCATCTTGTTTCCCTCTAAAGAAAGTCCTATTATATCCCCTTGCCTTCATCATCAGCGCAAAATAGGATAATTGATAGGCTCTTTTATCAATATCAAGCCCCCTGATATTATTTTCAAGAATGGTAAACACAGCATCTCTTTCACTAAAACCTTCGCTTTGATAAATATCCATCAAAACATCAAACATATACACCAATATGTGCCCGCTTCCCATACAAGGGTCTATACATGTAATATCCTTTGGCTCTAACCTGGCATAATCTTTCCGAATCTCAACTAACATTTCAGCAACCGAATCCTCCTGTTGCGCTTCCGGCAAGTAATATTTCCAACCAAATTCTTCTGCCTTTTCCTTTTCATCTATAGAAGGATTCACAGCTCTTAAATGTTCAATCCATACCCTGCCTACAGAATTTTCCACCATATAACGGACAATCCAATCCGGAGTAAATAACTGTGTAGCCGCAGGAATATCTTCCTTCCTAATCTTCGTTCCACTAGGTCTGCCAAAAACTTCTGCCTTCAATTCCGTATTATAATACTGATACATCCACCCAATGATCTCAACCTGCCCCTCTGTTTCGACATTAAAATTATTTTCATCAATAGAATCTACGAGCATGCGAACCACACCATCACTTGTATATGACAGTTTTAACAGCAGTTCCATATAGTCATCTGTTTTTTCAAAGAGGCCGGGCAGGATAGCATTCAACTCATTACATTGCTTAATAAAAAGCATCCGGAATGCATCGTCATATCTGTTTTCGTCTTTGGCTTCCTGCACCTTCTCCAATTCTTCCGGCGTCATGTTTAAATTCACATCTAAAGACTGTGTAACGAGATCCGGTGTATTGCTTCCGGTTTCGGAAGATAACACTCTCACACGGGCAGGAAGATAATCATTTACTTCCATAAATCTAATCGCAATGATGCGGTTGAACCACGTATATGCAGTTTCTTCCATTACCTGCTCAAATCCCAGCGTTTCAACTGCCTTTACCAGATTTGCTCTTCTCTTTATGTCAGCGCCATAGATACGGTTCTCTGTTCCTGCAATCGTCTCATATACCTCAAAATCATTACCCTTTTGTATCGGACTCTTGCATCCGTTTTTTGTAACGCCATAGAAACCAGCCTCTGTCTCGGCTGATTTCATAAGCATTTTTCTTGCCTCTATCGCAAAATTTCTGATTGCGCTCTTATCCATTGATAACCATGCTCCTTTCCATCCGCCCGTAAGGTTTAACTAAGTTTGATTACTGTATCCTCCCCCAGTTTCGATTTCAGGTTCTTGCGGATTTCCTCTACAAATACATCAATCTCTGTTTCTGTTCTGAACGTATAGGTTCTGTTACCGGTAAGTGTACGCATTGTAACCGGTACAGTATTTATTACCTTTACTGAAGGCATAGCCGACGCTGCCGGTTGTTCTCCGCCGTCTGCCGGTTCTTTCGGCATAATACTAAGCTGATATGCATGTTCCGCCTTTTTCAGTTCATCCAAAGAGTTCTGCAATAAAGCATTACTCTCAGATGGAATACCATTCAATGAGGCAATATCCTTACAGGTATGCAGTTTTTCGATAAGTTCATCAAACTTATCCCCAAATTTCTTCTTGAATGCAGCAGCATATGGTCTGTCATTCTCGATGGAATCCATCACTAATTTTCTGTCAGCATAAATGTCCGGCTCAATTCTTTTCGCATTTTCCTCTAAAAGTATAACAATCGACTCGCCTAACTGCTTCTCAAACTTCTCCAATTTAGGTATAAAACTATAAGGTTTCTGTAAAGAAATAATTTTCTTAACCTGATTTGCATTCTCTATAATCTCCGCATCCGAGATATAGTTCTTACTTGCCTCATAGAATGCTAAAGTCCTGCAAGCCTTAATAAACTTCTCCTTCTGTACTCCTCCAAGGAATGTGTTCAAATCGCCAAGTTCAACCGATGTCTCATCAAAATCATCAAACAGCTCGTCTACCCTTCTGTAGAAGGTCATCGGATCGCTGATATTGCATGTGTCATCAATCAATCTGACAGCCTTTTCCAATACAGCCTTGCCCGGCAATTTAGAATCTCTGCCATAGTCACTTCTCAGGATATCCTCAATCGTAGCTTTTTTACTGCTGCCATAATTTCTAAAATCACGCATTAAAGCATCTGCATCATCAGAAACTACGCTTCGGCAGAAAAAATCTCTAATAACATCCTTAACAGCTTTCACCCACTGTGTCTTTGGTGTTTCCTTCATTTCAAGGAGAATCTTTTCTCTGTATTCTCTTTTTGTGATGAATTTGTAAGCATCCTCCGCTGATGTACTTGCCGGACTGTAAATAACGCTGTTCATTTTTAAGGAAATCTGGCCTTTTTTATACAGAGTTGCAATCAAGAACTCAATATCCTCTTCCACATAGCCGTATGGAGCTGCCATAAATTTATCAAATGCCTGCTTAATAGAGAACTTAGCGCCGGTTCTTCCTGCATACTGAATCGCCGCAATCATTTCCTTTAATGCATCAGCATTAGGCTCTGCCATATCCCCTAAATCTAATGTCATCTGTGTTTTATTTTTCTTTAACACATCAAGAATATCGGACTGTGCAGGCTCGGATGTCATATCTTTCAACTTGCTATATTCACTGGCAATCAATTTAGCAAATGCTTCATTGATGCGTGCTGTCACGTCCTTGGATTTTGTAGCAATTTTTCCATCGCCAACATAAATATCTGCTGTCTCTAAAGCCATGCGGATATAGTCTTTAATACGTTTTGCCTTGTCGTTTCTTTCTTTTCGCTTTGTTGCAGAAATGATTTCGTAATCGTTCAAACTGGTCAAGTCCGGTCTCTGTAAGAAACTTTCGATTTTCTTCATTTCTTCCGTTTCAGAAAGATATGCATAATCATCAGACAATCTGACAATAACACTCTTTTCAGTAGCAGCTTTTAGGCTAAGCGCGAGGTCATCTACCTCTCCGCTATAAGCTGTGAGCAGATGTAATGTAATGTTACTTAGCTGATTGCTCTTATACTGCCTGTTATCTATCTTCTGATTGAAAGAGAACTGATATCTGTTGTTATACCTGTATTTATTATTTACCATCGCAATGATTTCTTCAAAGGCAACCTGCGCAACATAATTTACAGTTTCTGTAGGGTCAATATTAATCTTTCTGATAGCATCCTCTGCTTCCTGCTCTTCATTGGTCAGGAAAATATATTCATTACCGTTCTTCTGAACCAGCAGCTCATCACAAAGTACACGAAGGGAAACCTCTACCTTTTTGCTTAAATCGAGACGATCTTCGTGAATATTAGAAATCATAAGCGTTGTGATATTCTCAAGATTCTTACTGAAGTTATTTACATGCTTAATCATGAATAACACCTTGAGCAATTCAACATCAAAACTATTAAGCCTGCTATTCCTTACTGCCTGCGTAATAACAATTCTATGAGTATGGTCAATAAAGTCATCCAGCGCACTATAAAATGCATGAAACGGAACTAACACTCCTTCTCTTTCGTTTTCATACTTCTGTGCTGCTTCCTTGAATAAGGCAAGCATAGAACGTTCACCATCTGCCAAGTGTTTACCGCTTGAACTATACTGCCTGACAGATGTTAATACATTACCAAGCAGCTTAAACTGATATGGAATGAATGGGTACACCTCTGCAAATTCGTCTGCATCAGCATATAAAGGCATTTCAGGAGTGCCCTCACTAAAAGTAATGTTTCCCTTGATATCAAACTCATGACTACCATATAAATCCTTCAGAATAACAGTTGCAGTATCCTTTTTATACAGAATACGCTTACGAATCACTTCATCTACATTTGCAGATGAGAGTGAGATTCTTGTATCGAAACGGCCTTGAATCTTGGAGAAATCTTCTCCCATAGTCTTTGTAATAGAATCAATGTCTTGCTGGCTGGTTACAATAATCCATGCATTCCCCTTGCAGGCGGTTCCCAAATCTTCTGTAACTGTCTGTAAATTCAGCATTAACTTACTATCATCTGCAATATACTGACCGATTTCATCTACAAGGAATAATACATGATGGTCTTTCCCCTTACTCTCGCAATACTTTCTGATATACTCTGCAAATTTATCAATGGAAAGGCTATACGAGCTCTGGGCGTTTTCTGCCCAGTTTCTTGCCTCGTTCTCACTCATAATTCCAAGCGATACTACCGTTTCCATAATCTCATCCTGAATAAAGTAAAAATCTTCTCTTGATTCTACCCATGATGAGCCATTGATTTCCTCAAACTTCGTTTTAAACTCCTCATATCTCCCGTCATTATCTACTTTTCTTTCAAAATCAGCCAAGAAAGGAATCGAACCACAATAACCAAGATAATCATTGAACACTTTCATAAATACATCTTTGACAGCCTCCTTGTTCATCTTGGAATCGGTTGCACTCTTAGAGTCAATATTAAAAAGAATAACATCAACATCATCGCTCCAACCAGAAACCTCGGAAATCTTCTTTTTCAAAGATTCCTTCTCTACCTTCACACCTTCTAAAAAGAAACTTGATGCAGCGTGAGGCTGTCCCTTATCATCCATTACAACCTTATTTGACAATATGTAAGATAAAATCTTCAAAAAATGAGATTTACCGCTTCCAAAGAAACCGGAAATCCATACCCCCATTTTATCAGTACGGCTTTCTACGCCTCTCTTATATGCTGCAAAGAAATGATCCATGTATTTCTCTAATTCAGAGGTAACTACGTACTCATCCAATTCCTGAAAAATATTTTCATCGTCAGACTGCCCAACCTTAATTACACCCTTAATGTCTCTATCGATTTCCTTAAAAAACATATCTCTAATGTTCATACCCTTTTCATCCTCCTATACAATCAGCGGAAATGCTCTATAGTAATTTCCATCGTTAATTGTTCCAAATAGTGACAAAGTCTGTCCATTCCAATTTCCCGGATAAAACATGACTATCGGAACCCGATCGAGTATCTGATGTAAATTGTTCAACACATTGTGTGATCTTATGAATGGGAATACCTTTCCAACTCCGGTCAAAAACACTACTGCGTGTTCCGGTGTTTCCGCTGCAATCCTGTTCACAATCAGATTGTCATTATTCGTAAGACGAAGCAGTTTTGAAACAGCATTAAAGAGATATTCTCTTCCCTTTGTTTCTTCAAACTTGATACATTTATCCAAATAGCCCCTTTCTCCTAATATACCAATTACCATCTTGTACAAATCATATTCGACAATTTCAAATCCATCAGCTTCTGGATTATTCTGTTTCTTTAAACTTTCGATTTTCTGTCTCATAATCAGTTCATCGCATGGCTCATAGTCGAAAACATAGTACCGCACTTCATTTGCAACGCCTCTATTCGCCAAAAAATCCTCATCTGATATTCTGTTCCATATCTTATCTAACTTATCCTGAAATTCCATTAGCATTCCCCTGTCAATACATATAAATACTTTTCCATATTGTTTGCAAGCAAAATATTTCTCAATGTAATATCCACATAAGGTCTGTTTATTTTTCTCTCATTCTTCACTGGTTCCTGAAGCAGGCCTGCATCCTGCATATATTTACAATATGTCTGTTTCAACTTCTTGATTGCTGTGTCGGACCAACCCGCAACAACATTGCTTTGTTCTATTTTTCTGTTAAAGAACATATTTAGATCAGCATCTTTTAACGCATCTTCATCCATATTTAATTTGATTCTATATACTTCATACATCAGTTCAAAGAACAAAATATCCGTAGCCATCGCTCCAATTAGCACAATCATCTTGGCAGTATTGATATCTGCGTTAATCATTTCCTTAACAAGCCCTTTGGGAATAGCATCTAACCGTTTCTTAATACAGCCAAACTGGCTCTTTGCTCTTTTTTCTGTATTCTGCTGATATATATTATCATCCAGAACCATTCGCTGAACTTCCTTCACATCATAATTCTGGAGTAATTTTGCTGTTTCTCTCATTTCTACAAACCACAAGAGATTACTTACATTACCCGCACTATACTCCATCTTGTCCATCTCCTTTGCGTTCGTAGTTAATAATATCTCCAAAGTCACAATTCAGTTCTTCACATATTTTTTCCATAATAGTTATAGAAACAGCTTCACCCTTGCTCATCTTAGCAAGTGTTGAACTGCTAATGCCTATTTTCTCAACTAAATCCATTTTCTTCATGTTCTTATCAATTAACAATTTCCAGAGTCCATTATACGATACAGCCATATTTTCTTCCTCTCTTATGAGTCCACAATTTATAAACTTGTTTTGCGGTTTGCATATAAAACACCCACTATGTCAAGTATAGCATAAGGTTTAAAAAAAATCAAAAATAACTTTCGCTGTTTCAAAATTTTTTTCATCTCTTATAAAATAAATTTTTCATTTAAAACTCTTAAAGGCCAAAAAACAATCTTACAACAAACAATCTTACATATGCTAATTCATGTGCCACAGTATCTGCCATAGCACTCAATCCCCTGCTTCTCCAAACATCTGCTTGGTTGCTTTCATCTGCTCATAGGCAGAATCTGACTTTCGGTATAACCAGTAGTTTTAAGAGTCTTTGGAGTTGCCGTATTGATAAACCTTTGATAACTGCCTATAATAGAATTGTTATTTTGAGTTGCTTCAACAGAAAATGCAAAAAATTAAAATTTTTCGTCCGCTGTAACATTTCGCGGACATTTGTCTGTTATACTATCTACAAAAAGCAAAGGAAGTGAGGATATGAAGCAGATTTTAATTGTCGAGGACGACAGTTTCTTGAATAAGATGTTAGCCTATAACCTGACCGCAGACGGGTACGGCGTGATTTCTGCCCTAAATGCCAGAACCGCAGCCGATGTCCTACATCAGCAGGAATTTGATTTAGTGCTGCTAGACATCAACCTGCCAGACGGCAACGGTTTTGAACTGTGCAAGCTGATAAAGCCCCAGCACCCGGACACCATTGTAATTTTCCTGACCGCCAACGATCAGGAGAGCGACCAGATACGGGGCTATGAGGTGGGTGCAGTGGACTACATCACAAAGCCCTTTGTGATCGGAGCCTTGCAGCGGAAAATCAAAGCTATGTTTGCCATGCTGGAACACCACAAACCGGCCAAGGATATTTACGACGACGGGCGGCTGTTTCTGGACTTCTCGGAGCAGACGGCTTCCTTAAACGGCAAGCCCCTGACCCTATCCCCGATGGAATACAAAATGCTGAACCTGTTCCGCAAAAATCCCCGGCAAGTGCTGACCCGCGGGCAGCTTCTGGAAAAGCTGTGGGATATAGAGGAGAAGTTTGTGGATGAACACACCCTGACAACCTCCATCAGCCGGATTCGCAGCAAGATTGAATCTGACGGAGGTGCGCCCTACATCAAGACCGTTTACGGCATGGGCTATCAGTGGACGGGAGGCGAGGCAAAATGAAGTTACAAAACCTCTCGGTAAAGCGGCTGTTTGGCCGGGTAGCAGTGGGGCTTGTCCTCTCTATGTCCGGGATTACCATAGCCCTGTTTTTTGTGACAAAACAGGCAGCGGTGCTGCTGACTGGCGGGGCGCTGCTGCTATGCGCCCTTGCGGGGATTTTTGTATTGACGCAGGCGTTTGGAAAGCGGCTGTCACAGTTTACCGCAAACCTGTGCCAGACTTTAGACCACATGATCGCCGGGAACGAAGCGCCCCAGCGCCCGGAGGACAGTGAAACCCAGCTTGCCAGAATTGGACACCGGCTGGCAAGGCTCTATCAGATCATGCAGGAGAACCGCCGTCTTGTAGACGAGGAACGGCAGGAGTTACAGGCTCTTGTATCGGATATTTCCCATCAAGTGAAAACGCCGGTAAGCAATCTGAAAATGGCGACGGACACCCTGCTGGAAAAGCCCCTAACCGAGGCGGAGCGCACCGACTTTATCCGGGGAATCCGCAGCCAGACGGATAAGCTGGATTTTCTCTTTCAGGCCCTTGTGAAAACCTCCCGGCTGGAAACGGGCGTGATCCAGTTGGATAAAAAACCATGCCGCCTTTTTGATACCGTGGCGCAGGCTATGAGTGGGATTGTGTATGCAGCGGAGAAAAAAGAAATCACCGTGTCCGTGGACTGCCCGGAGGATTTGGCCGTTTCCCATGACAGCAAGTGGACATCCGAAGCCCTTTTTAACCTGCTGGACAATGGGGTGAAGTACACCCCGGCAGGCGGGAAAATCACCGTGTCGCTGGTACTGTGGGAAATGTATGTGGAGATCAAAGTGGCCGACACCGGCAAGGGCATTTCCGAAAGCAAGCAGGCCGCCATCTTCCGGCGCTTCTATCGTGAGGAAGAAGTACACGAACAACAGGGCGTGGGCATTGGCCTGTATCTGGCCCGCGAGATCGTAACGCGGCAGGGCGGCTATATCAAAGTAGTTTCGGAGCCGGGCAGGGGTTCGGAATTTTCCATTATGCTGCCTACAAAATAAAAGTAAATAGGCAAGGTGTTTCTATTATGAATGAACGAGAAAAAACGATCCGACTGTGGTTTGATATGTGGCTTTATAAGAACAAATACTATTTACTCATAGTGTTACTGTTATAGCTCCCCATAAAAGGGAAAACATTTCAGCCGTTGGGAAAGTCAAAGAATATGGCCGTTTAAGGGTAATTGGCATGACCCAAAAACAGATTAAACGCATGGTAAAAAAAGAAAGCTGGCAATTATCCCGCGCTTCAATTCCATTAGGGATTGTAGTTGGCTGCTTAATAGGATATGTGCTTGTACCCAAAGGCTGGAATTGGATTAATACATTGGCAATTATCGTTGTTATATCCATATTGACTGAATTATCAGTTGTTCTATCAATTCGCAAGCCGATTAAAATTGCAGCAAGTATTTCTCCCATTGAAGCTGTATGCATATCAACGACATCTGATAACGATGACAAACCGTTTTCCTCTCCCGCATCATAGACATCAATGATATTTGGATACATGATTCCCGCTGCCGCCTGTGCTTCAATTCTAAATCTGGACACAAAATCGGCATTTACACTGAATTCCTGTTTTAGTATCTTAACCGCTCCAAAGCGGCTCAGCTTATTTTGTTCTCCTGCAGTATCAGACGATATAAGCAGTATATGATTTCACCCGCCACACGAATCTTCATGTATCCGTCTGCCTTGCAAGCCTTCCAGAAATATCCGTAATTCAACATGAGGTCACGTGATATATTTGACATCAAAATACCCTCCTTCGTAAGTGCATTTTCCCTGAATTACATCTGTCAGCGTGTTGCGCTTTTCCCTGTATTCAAATTCTTCCTGGCTGACCACTGCCATTCCATCCAGATCGGAATCTGCCCGTTCCATCCCTTTCGCCACGCTTCCGCCGAAGATAAAGGCAATTACTCCTTTCTGTTCATGGTAATGTCTCACCATGGTCCGCAATGATTCTTCGTGATGTTTATACATTTTTACACCTCTTACTGCCTTCCTTTTCAATTATACACAACATACACTTTATTCTTCCGTTTTTTCATCAACAGATCCCTAATGTTCTCTTCCTCATTAATTCCCCTCCGCTCCCCAAAATGCAAAAAAGCTGGATAAAGAACAGACTTCTCAATCTGTGCCTTATCCAGCATATCACTTCCAGTGAGTAATACACCCTCCGAGCAAACTACCCGCATTATATAAAAAACAAAACTATTTGTCAAGTAGCTGATGATAAGTGTTCAACATAATTTCAACCTCTATTCTCCCATTGTTTTAAGCACATAAGCACATGCCTTATCCAAAGCATCCATCGCCCAGTCAAAGTCTTCTTTCGTTGCCCAGTAATTCGGATAAATCCGGCATACCGCGTCATTGTTGATTGTAAACATCATACATACATGGGATTCAACGGACATATGCCTGCAAACTTCAACCGTATAATAATCCCCGCTCTTATTCTGCCCATACTCAATGCCAATCATATATCCCCGGCCTCTTACATCATGAATGACAATGCGGATACTTTTCTTTCAGACGGTATAATCCATCCCAAAAGTACGGTGCATTCTTACGGATTGTCCCCGGAACATCCGCCTCGATCATAAACTCCAGACACGCAAGTGCCGTGATGACTGAAATCTGGTTATCCTGATACGTTGCAGTATGGAAAAACGCCGTCTCATCATTGCCGTATGCCGCCATATATACAAGGATTCCATAGGCAGGGCATCCATCTCACCATTTGCCCGCTTTTCATTATACTGCTCTGTTACTGCATCCCACAGGTTCCGCCCATCCGGCGTATAGATCACCCCGTCCCTGTTTTCCAGTTCCCTCATGTCCAGCCCCGTCATGTCATTTACAAAATGCCACATGACTTCCTTCTCCTGGTATGCCGTGTCATATAAATACTGCCTGGGCTGCTCAAACCCGTTATTCGCCGGATTGCACCAGCGCAGATGCTCATACAGGTATCTTCCATTGTTTCCCCTGTTCAGGACTTCCTCTATCTGCCTTGCCAGCGCCCCGTCCACACCACCTACATGGATCTTATACTCATATGGGTCAACCCGCAAGCGCAGGTCTGCCCCTTCCGGTATGTCAATGCCGTCTTCCGCAAAAAGCCGGTTGATGGAATCATTCATGCCGCGCCGCACCTCATCATTCCATTCCTCATCGCTCATGATTCCGCCAAAGTTCTTTTGTATCACCAGGTCATAGCTGTTCACTGCCGCCGGAAGCCCGTTCAGGACACGCCTTTCGGATTCCGCACATATCTTGCTAATGCGGAATATTCCTTTGCTGCACCGCTTCCGATTCCACTAACACTCATTCTTAAATATCCTCCATTCTTTTTCCGTTCTCCTCCTGCTCCCCGATTCCTCAATCTGCCGGAACGCCAAGGATGCCTGCCCTGCCTTGTTGGGCTGCTGCTTATTGGAAATATTTGTTCGCATTCACTAAACCCCCAAATGTATCATAAATTTATTCCTACTGATTGCATCCTGTATTTTATCCGCCAATTTCCTCAGATGAACATCCTCATTGATTCGTTTGTCGGATAAGACAATATCCTGAAAACCGGGCAATGACTCAGGCGGTATCAATGTAATCCCCCACCTCGCGAGACCAAATTCTGGGCGGTCAAGACTGTGAAAATATGTCTTTAATAAAACCAGCTTATTCCACCATTCATCTATATAAACATCATCATCAATACAAACACATTGATATTTCTTCGAATCATAGGAATACTCCTGTGTTTCCCTTATATCCTCAATTATCCCAAATTCTGCCTTAATCATTTTTCCACCTATTCCTTATAGCCTACAACAGCAATTACATTTCCATATTTCAAAATGCAGGCTTCCTCACCTATATATTTTCTCCCCGATTCCCCAATCTGCCGGAAAACCGGGGATGCCCGCCCTGCCTTATCGCGCTGTAGCTTATCGAGAATATGCAACTTATGGAAATTATTTCTTATTCATGAAATCCCAATACGCCTGCATACTGTACTGGTAATATGCCGCCGCTTTTTTCTGACTCAACAGTTTTCTCCAGATTAATGCGGCTGTTCTTTTCCCTGTTCCAGTAAATCATATCCAATGACATGGAGCAAAATCTGGTTTCCTATAAGGGTAATGCTTACAACAATACCCCATACAGTACTGCGGCTGCCACCCCGCCTATCCGCCGGTTCCGTATCCTTGTTTCCAGAAAGCTCCCAAAGAAATACTGCAGGCAGTATCCCTGGAACACGGCAGAAAACACTTCCAGCAGGCCGCTCACCACTTCATACACAGGACATCCCTCCATTCTGCAAATACCACATATATGCCTTTACAAACCCACCGCATCCACGCCGGACTTCCGGAGAGTCCTCACTGCCTCAATGCCGCCTATGCCCTCCATCTGTATGTCGAGGAAGATAATGCCAAAATCCTTTCCCGCCGCAAGCAGTCCTTCCCCCGTGGCAAAACCGCTTATGTCAAAATCTGGGTTCCATTTTTTTATGAATCCGCCAATCTGCTCTCTGATGGCTTCCTCATCATCGACCACTGCTATATTCAAAATTCATCACCTCGGATTTCCGTTTCAGCCGTCACTTAATTTATCGGCAGATTTTCTGTTATTTTGGGATGCAGGGAATGAAAGGCATATAAAATGGAGCGAAAAGCATAAATGCAGTACGGAAATTTCAAAAACAGGTCTAAAGTTTTTCGCCATTCGTCCGATATAGGGGGGCGGCACAAACGCAAACCGCCGTGTAAGCATATTAACTCTGATTCCCCCACTTTCCAAGCGGTTTTCTGAATTGGAAAAAGGGTCTGTGAGCCCTTTCCCCATTTATCCTTAGTGTATTCTCCCTTTAAAGCCGCAGGGCTTCAATCATCTCATAGGCAATGTTTCCATCCTCCCGCCGCACCTGCCGCAGTACCTGTTCCCTTCATACCAGCGGCTTAAGTGCAGGGCCGTGGCTCCGGCAAAGAAAACCCACTCCGGCAGGACGCCTTTTAATTCACAGATGGGAAAATACCCAAGCCCCCTGCATCCCGGCACCGCCTGCCCCAGCAGGTAAACGGGCTCCCTGCCCGCCCGGAACAGGAATACCGCCCTGCTTTCCATTTCTCCTGCCGGATGCCTTAAATCCCGGAAGGACGGGAGGCTCCTGCGCCCGTCCCCCATATCCCGCAAAATCACATCCTCTCCCCGGAAGGAGAAAAAGCAGTCATCCGGGACCGGGGCTGTACCGCGGTATGCCGTATCCAGCCTGTAAGGGGAGATATCCTGTATCATGGCTCCCCTCCTTACAGATGCCGCAGGTTCTCACGGTATCTGCGCAATTCCTTTTCGTCCACAGCGCCGATGACCTCATCCAGCCACTTGACCATCCGTCCCCTATCCTTCGGCAGATGGCCTTCCACGTTGATGCAGTTCGATGCGCCCATCGTTGCAAAATAGGTGTCTATGTCAAGGCTGCCGACCAGCGTCCTTAATTCATACAGCTTTTCTATCTCCGTTTCCTCCGTCCAGTTCCCCGCCTGGATTTCCCGGTACAGTTCCGAGGTCGGGTAGACCGTCAGCATGGAGGAAACAATGACCTTCGGGTGGAGCTGGTTGAACACCTCCGCCGTGTTCTTCACCCCTTCCTCCATATGCCCGGAGCCGTATATCCCGGCAAGGTAGAAGAAGTTATAATCCATCCCCACCTCATCCAGCCTTTTACATTCTTCTATGATCTCCTTCGTGCCGAACCCTTTATGCATGAAGGACAGGGATTCCTCGTCACCCGCCTCCACGCCGATGGTAAGGCTGTTGTACCCAAGCCCCCGCAGTTCCCGTAGCTGCTCCGTGGTCTTCGGCGTGATGTCCGTGATGCGGGCGAAACAGCCGATGGACTGCACTTTTGGGTAATATTTCCGCACCAGTTCCGCCAGCGTTTTCAGCTTGTCAAAACTTAGGACGAAAGGGTTCGCACCGGTGAAGAATACCCTTTTTGCGTTCCGGTAGTAACGGCTGATCTCCTTCAAGTCCGCCTCCACCTCGGATAAAGGCGACATACGGAACTTAAACGGCACGTCCTCATAGAGCGTGCAGAACCTGCATTTGTGGTGGGTACAGCCCGCCGTCGCCTGTACCAGTGCGCTCCCCGCCTCATAGGGCGGCCTCCATATCGTTCCCGTGTAATGCATAAACCATCTCTCCTTCCTGTCTGTAAAAATCTAACTGACGATACCCCTGATCTCCTTTAAGTCCCGGATACCGTTTTCCTCCATGTACTTTTCCAGCCCGCCGATGATCTCCGGCATGGCACAGGGGTTCCTGAAATTCGCCGTCCCCACCGCCACCGCGGCTGCACCGGCCATGATGAACTCCAGCGCATCCTCCGCCGTCTGAATCCCTCCCATCCCGATGACCGGGATATTTACCGCGCGGCAGGCCTGCCAGACCATCCGCAGCGCAACCGGCTTTATGGCAGGCCCGGACAGCCCGCCCGTCTTGTTTGCCACGCAGAACGCCCTTTTCTTCACGTCAATCCTCATGCCCGTGATGGTGTTGATCAGCGAGAGCGCATCCGCGCCGCCGGCCTCCGCCGCCTTTGCGATCTCCGTTATGTCCGTGACATTCGGCGTCAGCTTCATGGAAACGGGCTGCGCCGCTTTCTTTTTTATCTCCTTCGTGATGTACTCCACCATCCCCGGCTCCTGCCCGAAAGCGATCCCGCCATGCTCCACGTTGGGGCAGGAGATGTTGGCCTCCAGCATATCTATTTCCTGCCCGGACAGCCGTTCCACCACTTCCAGGTAATCCGCCACGGTGCTGCCGCATATGTTCACAATGACCTTCGTGTCAAACTGTCTGAGGAAAGGGAGATCCCTTTCTATAAAGACGTCTATCCCCGGATTCTGCAGCCCCACCGCGTTTATCATCCCGCTGGCCGTCTCCATGATCCTTGGGGCCGGGTTCCCCTCCCACGGGACGCATGAGACGCCTTTCGTGACCACCGCACCTAGCTGGTTCAGATTCACGAAGCCGCTGTATTCCTGCCCGGAGCCGAATGTCCCGGACGCGGGCATCACCGGGTTCTTTAACCTAATGCCCGCTATATCCACTGATGTGTTTATCCCGTCCGCCTCCTTTCTGAATCACATGATAGCAACTGGCAGGGGAAAAGAAAAGTACTGTCTTTTTTCGTTTATAGTGCGGAAAATGATACCGGTATCAAAAATCATAGTACCTTGAACAGACAGGACGGATATAGTATAATGCCGTTAAAAGGAGGGACACCCTATGGGCAACATGAAAGCGCCGCTGCCCCAATGCGCGGCTATAGTCAGGATACAGAACATCTTAAACGGGAAATGGAAGATAACGATATTATGGTACATCGCGGAATATGAGGTGCAGCGGTTCGGGGAGCTGAGGCGGAGGCTTGGGGACATCACACAGTCCACTCCCACGTTGGACGCCATCGTATATGTAAGCGCGATATTCTCCAGCAGATAATATAAGCATATCCCGCACAGTCCCGCCAATACAAATGTCAGCTCCTGCCTGCGCCCCACGCCTTTCATACGGTGCGGACAAACCAAAAATAATGCCGCAAATCCCATAACAAAGCGGAAGAACAGTATTTCCACCGGCTTAAAATCCGTAAGCAGGACTTTGGTGGATATGAATGTCGTCCCCCATATGATGATGGTGAACAGCGCCGCCAGATGCCCGGCCGTTCTCCTATTCCCCATGCTGCCCACCGTCCCCGTCTTTTTCCGAAAATATTTCACGGTAAGTCCCCGGCGCAAGCCCTATAAACTGGTTAAAATAATTAGTAAAATGACTCTGGTCTGAGAACCCTGTCCTTATGGCCGCCTCCACGGGCGGCACACCTTCTGATAACAGCTTTTTTGCCTCATTGATGCGGACTGTCTCAAGATATCGGTACGGCGTGACTCCTTTTTCTTTGGTAAAGGCCCGCAGCAGCGTTGACTTGCTAAGCCCGGCATGGCGGCAGATCTGGCCTAAATAAATGCGCTCCGTAAAATGCGCTGTCATGTATTCGCAGGCTTTTTCAATCTCCTGCCTGCATTCCGGGATGCAGCGGTGGGAGGGCTTCCCATAATTCTGGATGAGGTATGAAAGCAGGAACAGCAATGTTTCCTCCTTCCCAAACTCCCCTGTTCCTTTCATGACCATCTCATGCAGCGGGCGCAGGTGGCAGGCTATCTCCTCATCACAGATAACATTCTTTGAAAATCCCGGAAGCTCCCGTTTCCCGGTAACTTCCTCCGCCAGACCGAGCATGACCTCCTTTGAAATGTTAAATCCCCGGTAATCAAACGTCCCTTCATCACTCTGCACACAGGCATGGCTGTCGCCCGGATTGAAAAGCACAATGCTCCCTTCCTCTATAGCATATTCCCTGTCACGGCAGGAAAGCACCCTCTCCCCTTTCTCCACAAAACCTATGACATAATGCTCATGGAAATGGCTTGGAAACGGCTGCACGATTCCCTCAAAGCGGTATGCCTCCATCCTCAATTCATCATCGTACACCACTGTCCTTATTTCTTTCTTCATGTGGATTACCTCCTTGTCAAAAGCCATTTTATCTCTTATTTTTTCCTGCGTCTTGTAAAATATCTTCATTTTTCAGATTTATTGGTTTTATTTCCCGTGGGGATTATCTGGATAAAAAGAAACGGTTTTATGTGTATTGGGGGATTTTATTAGAAAGCTGCATTTTAGAAATGAAGAAATTCATGATATCCCCCGTTTTTCAACAACATTTTCCGTCAAACTAATACGCCTTTCAGCCAAAACCGACAATACCCTACTCCCTTTTACCTTTCCGCTTTATACTATCACGGAAACCCCTGACTTTTGCGTGAAAGTATACTTTTTCCTGATAGTACGATTTTTGCCCCTATCGCCATCCTATCAGCGGCCTCCAAAAACACGAAAAAGGGGTCCACCACCCACCGTGATGAATCCCACTAAACCTCAAAATCCCTTGATTTTAAGCCATTCTTCAATACTTTTGCCTGTTAGTACCAAAAATCCTATGGCATTATTTCTGAATAGCCGCCTGTGCCGCTGTTAAATATTTTCAGCTTTTCACGGACGCCTTTTACGCTTTTCATGACCGCATTCGGTGCGACTCCTTCCCGTCTGGCAATCTCATTGATGGAAAGTCCATCGGCAAGGCGGCCGACACGCTCCCTCTGTACTTCCGTCAGGCTCTCAAGCGCCTCCTGCAGCTCCCCATTGGATCCCTCTAACATTAGAACCCTCTCAGGGGTAACATCGTCAGCATATTCCACACCCTCATACTTTACCGCATCCATGGAATAACAATGGTACCGCTCCTTCCGACCGAGGTTGTCCTCTTCGCGTCTGGAATCCAGGATGAATGTGCCGATTTCCTCATTGACCTCAACCTCTGAATTTTCTCCGTTTGCAAATATGTAACTGATTTTCATTTTTGCCGTTCTCCTTTCCGGAGTCCGGCAAGCGGCACTTATGGCCACAGCAAACAAAAAAAGAGCCTGGCAAGCAGCACAAAAAGTGCCGCTTGCCAGGCTCAATGTCGTCTCCGCCATCTTTCGGGCGGTATCATGGTGGCTTGACCGCTTTCTAGGAATGAAATCGCCCCACCGTGCATCATGCTCAGGCAAACGAGCGAACCCGTGTCCCGGTTTAGCCATCCGTTTCCCTGTCCCGTATACATTCCTTACGGGATTGCCGATTTGTATATCTTTTCTGCTATTAAATAACAGCTGTAAATATTTGCCATAAAAACAAGTATTTTGTCGAACCTCCTCTATATGCAGAATGGGCCAGTCCACACAAGGCAGATTGACCCATTCTGGCAAGTATAAGCTTGCCTTATGTTATACTTCTTTAATTTTTCTTAAATAACATATGTAGATTAGCTATCATACGTTAAAAATGTATAAATTGCATCCTCGTTCATCTCAAAACATATATTTATCTTACACTTTTCCATACTTATGTTTCCATCGCACCTGCACATTGTTTCAAATAATCTGTAATTCCAAGATGCTGCGGACAAATACGCTCGCATTGCCTGCAGTTTATACATTCCGATGCTTTTCCCGCCAAACTGGTCGCTTTCCGGTAATCCGAAACAGCCTCTGCCATCTGCCCATTGCCAAGCTGTTTATTCATGGCAGAGAAAATCTCCGGAATCGGGATCTTTTTCGGGCAGCCTTCCGTGCAGTAGTGACAGGCGGTGCAGGGAATGGTCGATGAATTTCCAAGTATCCGCTGCGCCTCCTGAATGATCTTCTGTTCCGCCTCATTCAATGGCTGGAATTTCTTCATGTAGGAAAGGTTATCTTCCATCTGCTGTGTATTTGACATTCCGGACAGGACAGTAATGATCCCGTCCAGAGAAGCCACAAAACGGATCGCCCAGGATGCATAGGACATGTCCGGATGATATTCATCAAACAGCCTTTTTACTGCTGCAGGCAGATCCGCCAGATTTCCGCCTTTCACCGGTTCCATTACCACAATGGATTTCCCATGCTTTCTGGCAACCTCATAATTTGCCCTTGCTGTCACAGACGGATTCTCCCAGTCTGCATAATTGATCTGCAGCTGCACAAAATCCACTTCCGGATGTTCCTTAAGCAGCCGGTTCAGTAACTGCAGTCCTGCATGGAAGGAAAAACCCATGTGCTTCACAAGCCCTTTTGCTTTCTGCTCGCCCACAAAATCCCAAAGATGGAACTTATCATATTTTTTATAGCCTCCTTCCATCATGGCATGGAGCAGATAATAGTCGAAATACCCTGCCCCCGTCCGTTCAAGGCTTGTATAAAACTGCTTTTTCGCCGCTTTCTCAGTCGGCGCCATCATCATTGCGTTCAGCTTTGTTGCCAGTGTAAATGACTCCCTGGGATAGCGGTCTACAAGAGCCTTTTTAATGGCTGCCTCAGAACCCAGATATACATACGCCGTATCAAAATATGTAAAACCGGCCTCCATGAACAGATCCACCATATGCTTTACCTGCTCCATATCTGTATGCAGCCCCTTCTTCGGCAGACGCATCAGTCCAAATCCAAGTTTCGGAACCTCTTTTCCAAAATAATCTGACATCTTTTTACCTCCTGTCATTGATCCTTATTTATTCCTTCCATGATCCCCTGCTTCACTCAACCATGATCTCTTCCCCATCCTCTATGATCAGGCGGTTCTCCACATCAAACTGTTCCGCAAGTTCCCTGTCAAAGAGCCGCCCGGCCGTTGTTGTTGTCATGTGGTATGGGATATTATGCTTTGCACCCACCATCTCTGCGAATTCTGCCGCCTCCTCCAATCCCATGTTGTACACGCCGTCACAGCAGAAGAACGCATAATCGATCTCCTTTTCTGCCAGCAGCGGCATCTGCTCTGTTGCAGATGTGTCGCCAGTGACATAAACGGATTTCCCGTTGGAGAAGGTCAGCACATAACCCACACATTCATTTACATCGTGCAGTGGATTATATCCTGCCTCCACAGCCTCCACCATAACATAGCCCAGATCAAAAATCTGATGTTCTCCGTTTAAAACAGCTTCTTTCTGCGTAATGATCTGACAGCCCTCATTCCGGTATTCCACTTTGTCTGTCTGGCTGTGGTCAAAATGGGAATGCGTCACCAGTATCAGATCTGCCGGAAGGTCATAGGCATCTCCCGCATAAGGGTCAATATAAATTACCTTCCCTCCATCCGTAACAATACGGAGGCTTGCCTGCCCCAGATACAACAGGGCTGCAGGTCCCGGTTCCGATAGTTCATCTTTTGTTTCCGTCTCTGTTACTACCATGGCTTCCTCCGTATCCGCTTCCGTTACTGGTGTATCTGTTTCCTGCTGTAACGGGATACTGTCCTGCTCCGGGTCCGGCTGCCCCGTCTGCGAACACCCGGTCAGAAAAAGCAGTGACAATAACCCTGCACTCATAATAAACGTCCATATCTTTTTCATCTTTAAACCTCTCTGCCCGCTGCAGCGGGTCTCCAAATCTTCTGCCTGCCAGGCTGGGATGGCATCAGTCTCCGGCATGACTGCATCATTGCCAGTTCCCTTATCAGCTCTTTTACATCCATACCGTCTGGACAATGCGCAGAACATGCGCCGCATTCGATACAGTCCACCGGCTTTCCGGGTGACTCCATTTCATCCAGTTTCTCTAATATCCCCATATCCCCTGCCAGGTACTCCTTATAGATCCCCAATGCTTCGGGAATATTGATCTGCGCCGGACAGCACTTACTGCACATTCCGCACGCTTTGCATAATCGGATTCTATGTGTTATTTCCATTCTGGTTTCTTTCATTTTTCACACTGCCTCTTTCTTCCCATCCTCATCTGTCCTAATCGATCACCTGAAATTTTGTCCACTTACGGCTGCGGTAACGGACCAGGATCAATGCCGCTTTCACCAGCCAGTCCCCTACCATTGCCAGGCATATCCCGATCACGCCAAGATCCATCCATACGCCCAACAATCCGCCGCCTCTGTGTCCCCTGCTCCCATACACTGACCGATCACGGTCACAAAGGCATACCCAAAAGCGATACAGAACAGGGAGGCCATAGACCAGAAGCTCTGTGCCACACCGTTTACCGCGATCTGCACTGTCCCAAACAGGGCAACGATGCTGGAAAGGGCAACCTTGGAAAGCTGGAACAGGCCGTTCTCCACTCCGTTTGGCACAGCAATGTTCAGAATCCGTTTCAGCATTTTCCCATTCCATGCAAGCACTTTTCCTAATTCCACATACAGCGTATTCTTTTTCTGAAAGCAAAGCACAAGCATAGCCACAGCGGCAAAGGTTCTTGAGACCAGGGAGGGCACCGCCACTCCGGCCACCCCGGCATGGAGGGCAAAAATTCCGATGGCATTGCCGATGACATTGATCGCATTCATGGCAATGGAAATATTCATTATGGCCTTTGTCTTCCCCATGCTGCGGAACAGCGCCGCCGCGCTGTTATAGACCGCAAGCGCCGGAAAGGACAGGGCCGAAATGACCAGATAGGTGAGGGACGCCTCCATCACATCCGGTTCCACCCTGCCAAATAAAAGCGATAAAAGCTGTGACCGGAACAAAACGGAGACTCCAATCAAAGCTGCCGATATCAGGACTGTGATCATCAGCAGCTGGCTTGCAGCCGTTATCCCGTTTTCCCGGTCCTCCCTGCCGATATACTGGCTTGCCACCACAGCCCCGCCGGAGGCCACTGCGCCGAACACAAAGATAAATACATGATTCAGCTGATTTACCAGAGACACTCCGGACACTGCTGCTTCCCCTGCATAGCTGACCATCAGGGTATCCGCAATCCCTACCAGCATGGTAAGGAGCTGTTCCACAAGGATCGGCAGGATCAGGGCAAACAGTCCACGGTTTCCAAATCTCTGTCGTTCTTTCGGAAGTGTCTGCTTTGGTTCCACCCAATTTAATAACATATTTTTACTCATCCTGACCACCTTCCATGTTCTTATCTGAAGATATTGTACCTGGGAACAACCCGTCCTTCCACTCCATCTTCCCGAATTACGTGGTTTATGCCACACTCTCCATGAAAATGTGGCATAAAAACTGTACAGATATCAGGTTTCTTTCATCAATCCTGTTTTCCGATCCTCTTTTTTCGTATGCCCTATCGTCTGATTTACCTGCTGCAAAGAAATTCCCTGCTCACGGGCAATACGGGCGATATCCTCATACTCTGCCTTTTCCCTCACAGTTCCCCAACCAGAAACACGTTTCATGCGCACAGGGCCATATATGCTTTCCAGCGTATCCACAGAACGCTCCAGCGTATATCGGCTGCATACATTTTCCCTGAGCCCCAGGGTTGTTGTATGTAAAAATAACAGCCGGATCATCTCCTCACGCTGTTCCATACGGCACATGCAGGTCAGCAGAACACCGGGACGGTTTTTCTTCATTCCCACAGGAATGGTATAAACATCCAGCGCACCGGCCTCCATCAGGCATTCCATAGCAAAGCCGATCCCTTCCGGGGTCATATCATCCAGATTACAGCGCAATTCTATCACACTGTCCTTTGAGCCATCTGTCTCACCCCACATTGCCCGGATACAGTTGGCCTGCTCAAAATCCTTCTTTCCCATCCCATATCCGGTTTTATTTACCCGCATCACCGGTCTGGAATCAAACTCCTGGCAGAAATACTTAAGCAGCGCCGCACCCGTGGGAGTACACAGCTCGCCCCAAACGGAGCCTCCATAACTGGGAATATCCCGCAGCAGCAGCTCCGTGGCGGGGGCAGGCACCATATGCACTAACTTTAATGCAAATCCATAAAATTTCTGTTATAATCAAACAGAGGTGAATTCTATGGATACAAATGATTTAATAAAATTACTGCCGTCAGGCTATGAACAGGCTTGTTTGATAAGAAAGCGATTACAAGAAAACGAACGATAAAAAATCCGCTGGATTTACTGCGGCTGATCTTATTTTATCTTTCCGGCAATAAATCTCTGGTTGATGTCA